>JAWUXZ010000027.1:0-157436 GCA_034111085.1 Dinoroseobacter sp. | reverse complement strand
GTTACCCTTCGCCATCAAGGCGCGGATTGCAGTCGGTGCGGTGTAGAACTGGTTGCCCTTGTGCTTGGCGCAAACCTCCCAGAAACGGCCCGCATCGGGGTAAGTCGGCACACCTTCAAACATGATCGTGGTCGCGCCATTGGCCAGCGGACCATAGACGATATAGCTGTGGCCCGTGACCCAACCGACATCAGCTGTGCACCAGAAGACATCGCCATCTTTATAGTCGAAGGTGATCTGGTGGGTCATCGCAGCATAGGCCAGATAGCCGCCCGACGTATGAACAACGCCCTTAGGCTGCCCGGTGGAGCCGGATGTATAGAGCACAAACAGCGGGTCTTCGGCGCTCATTTCCGCAGGCGCGCTGACCTCGTCGGCCTCAAGCCGCAATTCGTTATAGTCGTGATCGCGACCTTCAACCCACGTGGTTTGGCCGCCGGTGCGCTTCACAACCAGCATCTTCACCTTGTCAGATGTGTGCAGGAGCGCCGCATCCGCGTTCGCCTTCAAAGGCGTCGCCTTGCCACCGCGTGGGGCGTAGTCCGCCGTAATTACAACCTTCGCCTCAGCCCCATTCACGCGAGAAGACAGGGCGTCAGGCGAGAAGCCAGCAAACACGATCGAATGGATCGCACCGATACGCGCACATGCCAGCATCGCATAAGCCGCCTCAGGGATCATCGGCATATACAGCACGACGCGGTCGCCTTTGCGCACGCCCATGTCTTCGAGGATGTTGGCCATCTTACAGGTTTCAACATGCAGCTCTTTGTAGGTGATGTGCTTGGCGCCTTCGTCAGGGCTGTCAGGCTCCCAGATAATGGCGGTCTGATCCGCGCGCGTGGCGAGGTGGCGGTCGATGCAGTTGGCCGAGACGTTCATCGTGCCGTCCTCAAACCATTTGATATCCACGGCGCCGTGGGCAAACGAGGTGTTTTTAACCTTGGTAAACGGCTTGATCCAATCAAGGCGTTTGCCCTGCTCAGCCCAGAACGCATCAGGGTCAGCAACGGACGCTGCATACATCTCGGCGTATTTTTCGGCGTTCACATGTGCAGTTGCAGCAATCTCGGACGGCACTGGAATGGTGCGGTCGCCCGCGCTTTTAGGTGTCTGGTCGGTCATCGCGTCTCATCCCCTCCTACTGAAATTGAGTCGAAAACATTTGCCAAAGAGTTACCATGAGTTGTGAACGGGCCAATAACCCTTTGTGTCACAATACTTTTCTTGTGAAGAAATTAATCGCTCTCTAGTAAATCTGTAAACTTCTATGGTGATTACAAAAATGTGAACAAATCAAACGGCTTGGCCATGCTGTCTTGCGTGCTTCGGTTTTCATGCCAAGACTTTAACCCGGCGAGCGCGCCAGTTTTCCCGATATCATCGCGCGCTTAGGCCGCAGTCAGTCCAATCGGTGACGGCGACCTAGATGCCGTGGCGGGTATGCGTCTCTCGGAACTGGTCCATGACACGCACCAATTCCGCACTGATCCGGGGCTCCGACAACGCATGTCCCGACAGCCCTATCATCCGCAAATCCGCCCGCGCCCAGATCTCCGACAATGCAAACGCAGAAACAGGCGGGCAAATCATATCGTAGCGCCCCTGCACGATTGTGCCGGGAATATCCGCCAGCCGTCCCGCATCACGTAGGATTTGACCGTCTTGTTCGAGAAATCCGCGGTTGGTGAAGTAGTGGTTTTCCAATCGCGCGAAAGCACGCGCATATTCCGCCGGGCTTTCGCCCACGAAGCCTTCGGACTGGATCGAGGCGAGCGCATTTTCCCAGCCGGCCCAAGCACGCGCAAACCGCGTTTCCTCAATTACATCACCGGAAAACAGCCGCTTGTTATAGGCCGCAATAATATCGCCACGCTCGTCATGTGGCACCATCGCTGTGAAACGCCGCCAAACTTCGGGCCAAAACTTGCCGGCGCCACCACCGTAGAACCAATCAAGCTCCGGCTCGGTCATAAGAAACACGCCGCGCAGCACCAGATAGGCCACACGGTCCGGGTGCGCTTCGGCATAGATCAGCCCGAGCGTCGCGCCCCAACTGCCCCCAAACACAACCCAACGGTCGATCCCAAGCGTCTCGCGGATCAACTCGATATCGCGCACCAGATGCCACGTTGTGTTATCCTCGACGCTGGCATGAGGGCGCGAGCGTCCACAGCCGCGCTGATCAAACAGGATGATTCGGTAGACGCTCGGGTCGAAATAGCGCCGCATCGCCGGGCTACAGCCACCGCCCGGCCCACCGTGGAACACAATAACAGGGATGCCAGCCGGATTACCGCATTGCTCGACATACAAGCGATGCCCCTCGCCCACAGCAAGCATTTGCTGATCGAACGGATCGACGGGCGGATAGAGATAATCCGTCGCGCGCTTTTCACTCGCCGCTTTTACCATTGCCGCCCTATATATTACCCAAAGGGGTCTAAACCCGCCCCATCTTTTTGCAAGTTGTAGGTAAGATGTCCATGCAAGCTACCGCCAAGTCCACCCAAACCAACACCGTTGATCCCACCGAGATTGCGAAGTTCGAAGCAATGGCCGCCGACTGGTGGAATCCGACAGGCAAGTTCAAGCCGCTGCATATGCTGAATCCTTGCCGTCTGGACTATATCACCCAGCAGATCGCAGCCCAGTTTGACCGCGACCTCAGCGACAAACTACCGTTCGCAGGTTTGCGCCTGCTCGATATTGGCTGCGGGGGTGGTTTGCTGGCCGAGCCGATGGCGCGGCTTGGCGCGGATGTTGTCGGCGCGGATGCTGCCGAGCGGAATATCCCCGTTGCGCAAATCCATGCCGAGCAATCCGGCCTGAAGATCGATTACCGCCACACCACTGCCGAGGCGATGACCGAGGCGGGCGAGCAGTTCGATATTGTGCTAAACATGGAGGTCGTCGAGCATGTCGCCGATCCGCAAGGTTACCTGACCGCCTGCCAGCAACTTCTCAAGCCCGGTGGTTTGATGATCTGCTCAACCCTGAACCGGAACCCTAAGAGCTTCGTTATGGGCATTATCGGCGCGGAATACGTCATGCGCTGGCTGCCCAAGGGCACGCATGAATGGTCCAAGTTCGTCACACCGGACGAGTTGTTCGCGCTGCTTGAAAAGGCGGGCCTGACGCCAGTGGATCGCAAGGGTTTCAAGTTCAACCCGCTGGGCTTCACATGGTCGATCTCGGACAGAGATCTCAGGGTGAATTACGTCACCGCTTCCATCAAGCCGTCATAGAACGCGAAAGCGCGCCCGGTTTAGGGGCGCGCTTTGTAATCATTTCACGATTAGCAGCCTAGTTAGACGCAGCTTCTTCTTCTTCTTCAACTTCCTCTTCAGCTTCGCCGTCCATCATCATCGCGTCAGGCGAATGCAACGTCAGGAAGGCCATCAGGTCTTCCATGCCACGCACACGCTGAGCCGCCATCGCCGAGCGCAACGAATCGTCACCGGTAAACGTCCGCAAAAAACCTTGCGGGTCCGGGAGGTACTCAGCCAAGTTCTCGGTGTCCCACACAAGACCCGCCTCGCCGGCAGCCGGGAGGGCATCACGGTAGCGGAAATTTTCGTAAGTACCAGCCGTGCGGCCAATGATGTTGTAAAGGTTCGGGCCAGTTTTTGCGCCGCGCCCAGCAAGACGATTGCCGTCTGGATCATCGATCACGTGGCAGGCTGCACAAACGCGAAACCCGCGCTCGCCCTTGGCAGCATCACCTTCGGCCATCACAGGGGCAGCGGTCATGGCGAAGGTGGCCAGGGCGGCGGCGGTTAGTTTCATTTTCATAGTATTAATCCTCCGGATTCTAGTTCCGTTATGGAATGTAATACGCTCCAGAAGATGTCAAATTTCAAGGAGGAAGCCCTGCGCTATGCCACCGCATGTGACAAAGTATTCTGTTTTCAAACGCCTTTTAACGATCTCACAAGTTGTTGAAGGTCGGCATCCGACTGGTTGGGGTCGAGCGTAAAACGAAGCCGCTCGATGCCTTTTGGAGCCATCAGATAGTTGTTGGGGTGAACCTAGATGCAGGGAACCTACGCGATCCAACCCGCTGCCTGCGTCTTCGAGAAAAGCTGAACCAAAGCACGGGGCGTCAAAGATCACCGCTCCAGCAACGGCTTGCGAAAAATAGGCGTAAGTCGCGTGAGCGGATGACGAGGAAGAAGGCGAAGGGTCGTTCGCGAGTGTCAGATAATTTTGACATTCTCGCCGAAACGGTCGAAACTACGCCTAAGATGTCACCCCTAGGAACGGTCCAGAAATTTGGGGCCGTTGTGGGCTCAAAATCAGCTTGGCTTCGCCGATGTCACTAGTGTCACAGCCCGCCTTCAGGAAACCATGCACGCTGAGCAGTTCCATACGCCGCATCGATTCCTGCATATATTACGAACCGAAAAGTGGTCGAAAGGTGAGTTATGAAGACCGGGCAGTGTAGTTTCTGGAGTAACAGTTCAGCCCCGCGGATTACGCCTGAGCAGTTCAACCAGATTGTGGCAACTGCCGCTGATCTTGCCATCATTCTCGACCTTGACGGGATCGTTCAGGCGCTCGTTGTTAATCCCCTGAACCCCGGTTTTGGTCGGCTAGATCATTGGGAAAAGCGGGATATCCGCGATTTTCTGGCCGGAGATTCCGTGGACAAAGTCGAACGCCAACTGGAAGCCTTTCGCAATGGCGAGGTGGAAACGGCCCATAGCATCGAGATAGATCACTATGACAATGCAAACCGGGAGCTCCCGATCCGCTACACCCTGCACCGCACCGGCGAGCAAGACCAGATCTTGCTACTGGGCCGCGACATGCGCCCGATTGCCGAATTGCAGACGCGTCTCGCCAATGCAGAGCTAGCGCTCGAAAAAGATTATGAGACCCACCGCGAGCTTGAGACACACTACCGCGACGGGGCCGATTTGGCGGTCATCTCAGACCGCGCTGGCGTGATCCGTGATGCCTCCCGCAAGAATATGATGCGCGACACCCCAGCCAGAATACCTGTCGGTGTTGACGACAAATCTATGCAAAATGTGATGAGCAGCGTCGGATCCGCCCCGCTGAAAGACATCGTCGCCGCAACCACCGATGTCGTTGAGAAGATGTGTATCGAAACTGCGGTCAAACTAACCGGCAATAACCGTGTCGCTGCGGCTGAAATGCTCGGCCTGTCGCGCCAGTCGCTTTACGTGAAGCTCCGCAAGTACGGGCTTCTCAGCAGAGACGGCTAATTCAGTGCGCCACGCCAGCTCTGCGCGCGGCGCTCCAGCCAAATCAGCAAAATCTCGCTATCGCTTAGATGGACCGCCGTGGCATTTGCCGAAAGCGCATCATCTAGCTTGCCGAGCCTGTGCAAACACGCAGCGCGCGTTGCCCAATACGGCTGAAATCGCTCGGCCCGGTCCGCGATACCGTCCAACTGACGACTTGCCGCCTCCGGGCCCACATCTTCAAGCGCGGCAGCAGCCAGTGCAACCGCAGCCCCGAGCGAAGGTGCGATCTGCATTAAACCCGTCAACAACTGACGTACCGCGTGCCAATCCGTGAGCCCCGTTGCAAGTCGGGCCATGTGGACTGCTTGGATCGAGGCCTCTAGCTGAAACCGCCCTATCTGCTGCAAGCCACTGGCACGACTTAGCAGAATTTCGGCCCGATTTCGTAACTCAATATCCCACAGTTCCACCTGCTGATCTGGCAACGCTACAAAGGTGCCATCAACAATCCGTGCAGGTTCGCGCGCCAGCGAATAGGTCAGCAATGCCGCCAGCCCTAGGACTTCAGCCGAGCGCGGAACGAGGCGCACGAGCACATCCGCTAGGTAAAGCGCCTCCTCTCGCAATGCCTCATTGCCCGCCGGGCCATCTATCCAATCGACGGTAAAGGCCGCGTAGATCGCATTCAGCACCGGGGTCAGACGTTCCGGAAGCGCACTGGTTTCAGGTAGGACAAACGGAATGCCAGCGTCTTTGATCTTGCGCTTGGCACGCACCAACCGCTGCGCCAAAGCACTGGGCGAGATCGCGAATACGCGCGCGATATCAGCTGCTTCCACTCCTAGCACTGTCTGCATCATCAAAGGCGCATGTAGGCTGGGATCTATCGCCGGATGGGCGCAAACCAGCATCAGCCGCAACCGCTCGTCCGGAAACTCGCTAGCAGTTTCACTATACATCTCAGGGGCTTTCTCGGGCAGCGCGTCGGTCACATCGATCCGGGCGGCGCGACGCATCTGGTCGGTCAGTTTGTTGCGCGCGGTGGTTAGCAGCCAAGCCTCGGGCGCATCTGGCACGCCGAACTCAGGCCAAGCCACGAGCGCAGCCGCAAATGCCTCGGCCAATGCGTCCTCGGCTCCGGCAATGTCTCGGGTCCGGGCGGCCAGCAAAGCCAGCAGCCGCCCGTAGGAGGTTCGCGCAAGTCCTGCCGCGCGAACCGAAGCGTCACTCATACAGAGCCCATCGCCGAGGCGCGGATTTCCACCTTGCCGCCTTGTGCAGCTGGGCATTTGCGCGCCCAATCCATTGCTGCATCCAGATCGGGGACATCGACAACGAAGTAGCCGCCTAAAGTCTCTGTCGTTTCCGCAAAAGGCCCGTCTTGAACAACCTCCGTGCCGCCCTTCAGCGACAGGGTTGTTGCCGTGTCTACCGGATGCAGCCAATCGGTATCAACGAAGACGCCAGCGTCCTTCAAGGCGCCGATGTATTGACCGTAGACAGCCTGCATCTGCCCCCACATCTCGGGCGTCATATCCGCCATATCGGCAGGGTTGGAATAGAGCAAAAATGTATAGCGCATGTGTCCGACCTCGTTACGTGACGGCTTGCGCAAGACGCGCGAGCCCAGTGTCAAAAGTTTTGCCCATCATGCCATCCATGAACAGGCCAAAGACGCGAAACATCGGATTGAAGCCGAGATCGCTGTCCAGATGCCAGGTCACTTCTGTCCCACCATCGACGGCAACCGCCTCAATCCGCTGGGTCGGCTGACCAAGTGCGCCAAGATCAATATGGTAGGTCACGCTGGTATCGGTGGTGGCCGTCACCGTCTGCGTGCCCTTGCCGTCCTTGCCCTCAAACCGAAAGCCAGAGCCAACGCCAGTGCTGGGCCCAAAATGCGTGATCGAAAGGTTCGGATCCGCTTCGGCATAGGGGTTAAACGCCTGATAGCCAGTGTTTGAGGCAGCCAATGCAAGGATGTCGGCAGGGGCGGCATCAATCACAGCGCTGCGCGTCACATGCACAGTCCGCGGCAGCGCCAGCGGGGTGGCAGCGATCAGCGCCGCGACGCCCGCGCCAATTAGAAGGGTGGTTGTTAGGGACATATCTCTCTCCGTCAGTCTAGGGTTGCGAAGGCCCATCAGCGAAGGGCTTTCACTTACATGACGAATGGCGAGCGCCTCAATCGACACCCGCATGATGTTTTTTTCGCGGGCTTTGGCGGAGACGTCGCTGTAAAGGTGATAGGGGCCAGACGCACAGGCCCACTTTAAGACGCGAGCTGGTTCTAACGGAGTGGTCAGAATGATCTGTGATATCGCTTTTGTTGGCGCAAGGCCCTCTGGTGCAATAGACTGTGATGATCGAAGCAGCCACGTGATCTGCCACAGAAAAGCAACCGAGGCGCATATGAAGAACGGAATCTTGAGCCCTGCGCATCTCAGCGGCCTAATCTCAGCACGGCGGGTCTAAATGCCTGATATGCAATCTGATGCCCTGACCGAGATGGTTCCAGCCTGGATTGACGGAACGCTTACGCCCGTCGAGAAGCTTGAGGTTCACCAAAGGGGTCTCAAGCACAAGGCGGTCTCGGTCTTCGTGTTGGATGGCAACAAGGTTCTGATCCAGCAGCGTGCCTTGTCGAAATATCATACGCCCGGTCTGTGGGCGAACACCTGCTGCACGCATCCGCGCTGGGACGAGCGGCCCGCCGATTGCGCGGTAAGGCGGCTAGATGACGAGCTGGGCATCAAAGGACTGTTCCCCGAACACCGCGATACCATCGAATACCGTGCCGATGTCGGGAACGGGCTGACCGAGCATGAGGTAGTCGACATCTACCTCGCCCACGCCGATGCCAGCCTGAAGATTGTACCAAACCCCGATGAGGTTGAAGCCTATAAATGGGTCGATTTCCACGATCTGTGTGCCGAGGTTGCGCGCGAGCCCAAGCTCTACACGCCTTGGCTTCAAATCTACCTCAGCGAACACCGCAGCCGGATTTTTGCGTCTCAGGTCCAAGCCTAACAGCCGCAAGTGGCCGCAATTCCTTATAGGCTTGAGGCAATGTCATAATCATCGTGCCTAGACCGAAACCGTGTCCATCTTGTGTGATCGACGACCCGAGCCCGCTAGGTTTGTCGAGCGAACCGATCACCGTCACGCGGTAGCCTTTGGCCGCCCAGCCCAGCGCCGAGAGCAATCGCCTGCAACGGCAAATCGTTCACAGGTTCGGCGGGTCTGATTTGGTCTAAACGGGTCATTCTGATCTCACGGTAATTATGTCTAGTTTCGCTCACGCCAATACGCACCGGCCGCACAAGAAACGCGTCACGTTTTCGGGTATTTCCGCAAAATTACTGACATTTGGCGGCCAAGCGCATAGATGCTGATCCCAACACCGCCCTAAAGGAAGCTCCTCCATGCAGTCCGTCCATATCTACACCTCGCCCGCCTGCGGCTTTTGCAGCATGGCCAAGCGCCTCCTGAAAGCAAAATCCGTGTCATTTACGGAAACCGACATATCCCGCGACCCCAGCAAGCGCCAAGAAATGCTGTCGCGTGCAAGCGGGCGTCACACCGTCCCGCAGATCTTCGTGGGAAAAACCCATGTCGGCGGATGCGACGAGTTGATGGCGCTGGAGCGTGCAGGCAAGCTCGACAAATTGCTTAGCGCGGCTTGAGCAAATGCGCGCAGGTCTGATCCAGATGACGAGCGGTGATGTGGTTGCCGACAATCTGGAGCAGACGCGCGCGCTTTGCAGTCAGGCCGTCGCAGGCGGTGCGGATCTGATCCTAACGCCTGAGGTGACAAATTGCCTGTCGGGCAGCCGGACGCAGCAGGTCACTCAACTGACAACTCAAGACGCCGATCCGACGCTTTCCATGGTACGCGAGTTTGCCAACAAGCATAGCGCTTGGGTCTTGATCGGATCGCTGGCGCTAAAAACCGAGGATGCCGATGGCCGTTTCGCCAATAGATCGTTCCTGATCGACGCCTCCGGTAACATCAATGCGTGGTACGATAAGATCCACATGTTCGACGTGCAGGTCAGCGCGACCGAGACCTACCGCGAATCCAAAGGCTACCGCCCCGGTGATCGCGCGGTGCTTGCAGACACGCCCTTCGGCAAGATCGGCATGAGCATCTGTTATGATCTACGCTTCCCGCACCTTTACCGCGATCTGGCGCTGGCCGGGGCTGACATTCTAACCGTGCCGTCTGCGTTCAGCCAAGCCACCGGACCGGGCCATTGGGAAGCTCTGCTGCGCGCCCGTGCGATCGAGACAGGGTGCTTCGTCCTCGCCCCCGCGCAAACCGGCGCCCATCCCAGCCAAACCGATCGCGTGCGCAAGACCCACGGGCACAGCCTTGCCATCGATCCTTGGGGCACCGTTTTGTCAGACGCGGGCACGCAGCCCGGCGTCTCCTTCGCCGATCTCGACATGTCCGCCGTCGCGCAAACACGCCAAAAACTTCCTTCCCTTTCAGGCATACGTCCCTACGGTGCGCCACTATGACTGACATGCCCCCCAATGACCCTCTTGCGGTCGCCTTTTTCAGCGAAATCCTCTCAGTAGAGCAATTGGCCCGCAGCCGTCTCGCCAAAGCGTTGCCCAAGGGGATGGAAATCAGCCACTTCTCGGTGCTCAACCATCTGGCTCGGATCGGGGAAGAGCGCACGCCCGCCCAACTTGCCCGCACGCTGCATGTCACCAAGGGCGCTATGACCAACACGCTTGGTAAACTGGAATGGGCCGGCCACGTGCATATCCGCCCCGATTGGGAAGACGCGCGGCGCAAGCTGGTGGCGATCAGTCCGGCGGGACGCAATGCGCGCGATGCCGCGATTGCCGCGATTGCGCCTGTGCTCGAAGAGGTCGGCAAAAATCTAGGGGAAGAGCGTTTGCGCGCCGCCCTACCTGTTTTGCGCGAGCTGCGCGAACGGCTCGGTTCCGCCTAACACAGCGCGCCCGAGAGCTGAGCGCTACAGACCCGGATCGTCCTTTTCCACTCTCGCCAGAACCACGCAATCAACGCGCAGCGCCCCTGCGCCCAACGCTGCATCTGCCGCCGCAGCCATTGTCGCGCCACTGGTCATGACATCATCCACCAGCAAGACATGGCGGTCTTTCAGGCACGTACCTTGTGCCGAGATCGCGCCAACCATCACATCCATCCGCTCGTCGCGGGTGCGGTGATCCAGCGATGGGGTGTGGCGCGCGCGCCGCAAAGCATCTGGTGCGTAAGGTAGCCGGGCTTCACGCGAGAGCGCGCGCGCCAACTCGGCCGCCTGATTGTAGCGGCGCCTGAACTGTCGCCACGGATGCAGCGGAATTGGCACAACGGTGGTCGTCTCGTGGCAAAGCGGCTTGGCAACGCGCGCCATCCAAGGCCCAGCGGCGCGGGCCAGATCAAGCCTGTCGCCATGTTTCAGCGCTAAGACCAAACGTCGCGCCTGGCCGGTATAACGGAACACCGCACGGGCTTGGGTCCATGGGCGCGGCAAGGCTACGCAATCATCGCAGATCTCGGTGCCATCACCGTCCTCGACCAGCATTCGAACGCCGCAGCGGTCGCAAACTGGGCCCGTTAGGAAGGGTGTGTCGATCAGGCAGTCAGGACATAGACCGAAATCGCTGCCCATTGTGGTCCGACACAGCAAACATTCTGGCGGATAGACAAGTGCGACGGCCCTTTGCAAAAGTGCTTTGCTCACCTAACTCTCCCTTATATCAAGAGGCTTAAAAACCATGTCCCGCCCCATTTTGACCAATCGACGCGCGCTCAGTGCCCATCGTGCGCGCGGCTTGCGCAGCGGGACCGAGGCGTTCTTGCACGCCGAGGCACGCCGTGAGGTTCACGAAAGACTGCAAGAGGTTAACAGAACGTTTACCAAGCCAGCGATTGTCACCGGACACCCGCAATTTTGGGGCGATCTATTGCCCGAGGCGAAGATCATTGCCGATACTGACACGCTCGATCTGGCAGGCGAGGCGCATGACCTGATCATCCACGCCATGGCCCTGCACTGGGCCGATGATCCGGTCGGCCAAATCATCCAATGTCGCCGCGCGCTGAAACCCGACGGCCTGTTTGTGTCGGTCTGCTTTGGTGAGCAAACCCTGACCGAGCTGCGCCACGCTTTGGCCGAGGCTGAAACACTGGTGCGGGGCGGGCTGTCCCCGCGCGTAGCTCCCATGGCAGAATTACGCGAAATGGGCGGACTTTTGCAGCGCTCGGGCCTCGCACTTCCGGTTGCGGATATGTCGTCGCAGACTGTTGAGTACCGCGATCTGGCCACGCTAATTGCGGACCTGCGTGCGATGGGCGAAACAAATGCACTTGCCGCGCGTGATCCAAGACCGCTCTCGCGTCGTATTTGGTCTGAGACTGTGAAAATGTACGCAACTCGCTTCCCCGGAGCCGGTGCCGCCTACCGCGCCAGCTTTGATCTGATATTTTTGACCGGCTGGGCCCCTGCGGACACCCAGCAAGAACCCCTCCGACCGGGATCGGCCAAGACCCGACTTGCCGATGCGCTGGGCGTGGTTGAGTTTGATCCCACCAACAAACCTGTTAACGACGCGAGCCCCGACTAGATATTCGGGGAATGGAAAAGGCGACTTGATGACCATGATGTCCAACACGGCCCTAAACCACGCCCCCGACGATCACCCCAAGGTGGCCTTCGGCAAAGTTGGCATATTGCTGTCCAATCTGGGGACACCGGACAACTACGACTACTGGTCGATGCGCCGCTATCTGAACGAGTTTCTCAGCGACCGCCGCGTCATCGATTATTCGCCCTGGCTGTGGCAGCCGCTTTTGCAGCTGATCATCCTGACCAAGCGCCCATTCAGCTCAGGTGCTGCTTATAAATCAATCTGGAACCACAAAGACGGCGAAAGCCCGCTTGCAACGATCACCAAAGCGCAGACGGTTAAAATGCGCGATGTGCTGACTGCGCGGTTCGGCGACGATGTCGTAATTGACTACTGCATGCGCTACGGTAATCCGTCGATCAAATCGAAGGTCGACGCGCTGGTGGCGCAGGGCTGCACTAAGATCCTCTTCTTTCCGCTTTATCCCCATTATGCAGGCGCAACCACGGCCACGGCAAACGATCAGTTCTTCCGCTCGTTGATGGACATCAAGTGGCAGCCGACCGCGCGCACCGTCGATCCGTATTACAGTCACCCCAGCTATATCGAAGCACTCGCCCAGTCAGTGGAACGCGCCTACGCTGATATCGAGGACCGCCCCGATGTGCTGGTTGCCAGCTATCATGGGGTTCCAAAGCGCTACTTGCTGGAAGGTGATCCCTATCATTGCCAGTGCCAGAAAACGACGCGCCTGCTGCGCGAGCGTTTGGGCTGGCCCAAGACCGAAGTTGTGACCACGTTCCAAAGCCGGTTTGGTCCTGAGGAGTGGCTAAAGCCTTATACCGTCAAGGAAGTTGCCAATCTTGCCACGCAGGGCAAAAAGAAGATCGCTGTGATTGCGCCCGCATTTTCGGCCGATTGCATCGAGACGCTAGAAGAGATCAACGAGGAGATACGCGAAAGCTTCGAACATGCAGGCGGCGAACAGTTTACCTATATTCCGTGCCTGAACGACGATGACGCGCATATCGAGGCGCTGTCGCAGGTCGTCGAAGAGAACCTGCGCGGTTGGATTTCGCCGCGCGGTTAGATCTGACGCCTCATTTCAGACATCCAGACAAGAAAAAGGCGGCTGTCTCACGACAACCGCCTTTTCCGATAGTTATTCCAGATCGCTTAGTTAGCTGCGGCTGCCAGAATGGCGAGCAACAGAAGCGGGATAACGATCATTGGCGAAGAAGACGATGTGTCCTCAACGATGACCGGTGCTTCGATGACTGGGATGTCAAGACCGCCTGCGAAAACCGACGTTGCGGTGAGCGAGAAAGCGGCTGCGAGAGCGAGTTTCTTCATGTTCTATTCCCTCCAAGAAATTGTCTGTTCTACGATACGGTGACACCATACCTAGTTACAGACCCAAGACTGTACCTCGTGCGCTCGTTAAACCAGCATAGAATCGCAAATGCAATGGGCCGGAAAAGGGGGGCATAAGGGCACGGTCGCAATGTGGTTAAATTAGCAACACTTGGGTGCCAACCTTCGCCAAACTAAAGAGTTCTTGAATGTGCTGGTTAAACAAACCGATGCATCCGTTGGACGATCGGCGCCCAATCTTGCGCGTGTCATGCGTCCCGTGGATGCGGTAATAAGTCCAGCTGAGATAGAGCGCGTGTGTGCCAAGCGGATTGTCTGGACCCGGCCCTACAAACTCCGGCCATTCGGGATTGCGTATGCGCATCGCAGGCGTTGGACGCCAGCTTGGACCTTCCACTTTCTGGGTCACGCGGGTGCGCCCCAAACGGGTCAGGTCTTCGGTCAGCGGCACCGATGTCGGGTAAAGCTTATAGACGCTCTCATCTTCGGACCAATAATGCAGCGCGCGCGAGGTCGTATCGACAAGCACCGCGCCGTTCGAGGTGTTCTCAAAATAGGGCCGCCAATCCAGCGACCGGAAGCTCGAGATATTGCGCCGCACACTCGTGGTGACTTCCGGCTCTATCTCGGTCTCGTCGGGAACGGCTTCTTGGGCGCGCGCGCCAGTCAGCCCCGCACCCATTGCTGCGGCACCACTGGCCAGCAGCGCGCGTCGGGATAGCGCCTTGGGGTAAAAAGCACTCATATTCATCTGCTCCGCTTTATTTGCGATTTCGCGCCCCTCCATACAGAAAATAGCGGATTTCCGCAATTCAAACCAATGTCAGCGGCCAAACGCGAGGTTTCGCTTTCACACGAGGCCCCAAACCCGTTACAGCAGCCCAAACCAAGAAGACCGCAAGAGAGGCGTCAAAATGCTGAGAAGGACTTTTGGCCTTGGGATCATGGCATTGGGCGTTGCCGCATGTGCGCCGCCCCCGCCCACGCTTGGCCCCGATGGCAAACCCCTGCCGCGCGTCTACCGCATTGGCGACGAAGCGCGCGTGAAGTTTCGCATGCTCGACGGCGTAAATGCGCTTAGGCAGGCCGCAGGTGCGCCCAGTCTTACGCTGAATGCTGAGTTGACCGCCGCAGCCGCTACCCATGCGCGCGACATGTCGATCCAGAACCGCCCTTGGCACTTTGGATCAGACGGCTCGTCGCCGTTGCAGCGGGTCACGAGCGCAGGCTATCTGGGCCAGTTCAAAGGCGAAGTTCTGTCCGAAACGTTCGAGACTGAGCTTGAGACGCTTGCCGCGTGGATGGAAGAGACCGGTTCGCGCACGGTTCTGCTGGACCCTGAGGCCGTTGATATGGGCTTTGCGTGGTTCCAGGAAGAAAACGGCCGTTTGTGGTGGGTGCTGAACAGCGGATCACCGCTCGGACGCGCACAAATTCAAAGCTAAAGTCTAGGCGAAGATGTCGATGGGTACGCCCTTGCCGACCATAGCATAAATTTTCTCGATCTCGCGGTTCGTCACCGCGATGCATCCAACCGTCCAATTGCCATCTCCCGGATCAGACAGGTTTTTCTGCCCGTGGATAAAGATATCGCCGCCGGGGCTTTGGCCCATTGCAGCTGCATGGGCGCGATCGGCATTATTCGGATATGAGATCCCAAGCGACAAATGGAACGCACTATTGGGATTGCGGCGATCGATATAATAGCGCCCCTCAGGCGTTTTGCCGTCGCCTTCGACCTCTTTATGGCCAGCAGGCGCAAAGCCGAGGCTTATATCGTAGCTCTCTAGCACCTCGTCGCCGTGCAGCAAGTGCATCTGCAACTCGCTTTTCATGACAACGATCCGCGTCACTTGCGGGCCGCTATAGGTTTTGAATTTGGAACAAGCGGCGGTAAAGGCGGCAAGCCCCACCATCATAACCCTGCGCGTAAACTGCATTTGACTGCCTCAGTCGGTTTTATTGTTTTGTGAGACAATGCCAGAAAACGAGCGCCGCGCCTATGACTTCTCTGTGACACCCACGCGCTTTTCGATCTCGCGTAACCGATCGAGCACTTCATCGCGGTATGTATCAGTCTTGGCCGCGTCCTCGGCGCCGTGTGCATCCTGCATAGAGTTCACAATCAAGCCCACCAACAAGTTCACCACCGCAAAGGTCGTCATCATGATGAACGGCACAAAGAATGCCCACGCGTAGGGATAGATCTCCATAACTGGGCGCACGATCCCCATCGACCACGATTCCAGCGTCATGATCTGGAACAGCGAGTAGGCGGACTCGCCCAAGCTGCCGAACCATTGCGGGAAGCTTGCCCCAAACAGCTTTGTCGCCATGACCGAGCCGATGTAGAAAATAATCGACATCAGCAAGAACACGCTGCCCATGCCGGGAAGCGCAGTGATGAAGCCTTCGACAACCCTTTGCAGACGCGGGGCTGCCGAGATCACGCGCAGCAGACGCAAGATCCGCAAAGCGCGTAGCACCGACAACGCTTGCGCGCCCGGCGTCAGCGAGATGCCGATGATAACAAAATCAAAGATGTTCCAGCCGCTGCGGAAAAAGCGTGGGCCCAGCGCGAACACCTTTAATGCTAGCTCCACCACGAAAATGCCAAGGCATATCCGGTCGAGCGCTACGATCAGCGGTCCAGCGCCGGACATGATCGCTGGCGACGTTTCCATGCCCAGCAAGACCGCGTTGAACAAGATCACGCCAATGATAAGGTTCCGCACATTCGGCGTATCCAGCCAATTGGCCAATTGTTCACGCATGATCCTGCCCCTAATTCGCTTGTTAGGCCGCGATATGAGGCGCGGTTAGGCTGGCAGCAAGCTCGATATGCGGGGACCAGCGGAACTGATCGACCACTTGCACCCAATTCAGGCGATACCCTGCTTGTTGCAGCGTTTTTGCATCGCGCGCGAAGGTCACCGGGTTACACGAGACGAACGCAATACGTCCAACTTGAGCTTTGGCGAGTTCGGCCACCTGCGCCTCAGCCCCTGCGCGCGGCGGGTCGATGACAACGGCGTCGGTTTTGCGCAACTCGTCGGCCAGCAGCGGGCGGCGGAACAGGTCGCGGGTCTCGACGGTTAAGTTCTTGACGCGCTTGGCCTCGCGCCAGCCCAAATGCAGCGCTTCAGTCATCGCAGCAACGGCCTCAACAGCATGGACCTGCGCCGTGCGCGCGAGCGGCAGCGCAAATGTACCAGAGCCTGCGAACAGGTCGGTGATCTGCTTGGCGGGTCCGACCGCCTCGGTGATGGCGGCGCGCAAAGCGGCTTCGCCTTCGGGCGTTGCCTGCAAAAATCCGCCGGGTGGTGGCACCACGCGCATCCCGTCAAATAGCACATGCGGCGCACGGCGCGTCAGAATCGTATCACCGCGTTGCGACAGCCTCGCCAAGTCGAATTCACGCGCCAGCTCCGCCAAGTCCGTGACCAGCTTTGCGTCGACCTCGCGCGTCGTGGCCATATCGACATCCAGACCCGCTTCGCTAAGCGCCACTGCAAAACTGATCTCGCCTTTGCGCGAGCCAACAATCCCGGTCAGCGCTTCCAGCATCGGCAATGCGCCGCGCAAATCGTCGTGCAGCAAATGGCAGTCCGGGATCGGCACGAGCGTATCTGACGCCCGCGTATGGAACCCCACCAGCGCGCCGCTTTTCAAACGCCGCCCGGAAAACGTTGCGCGCCTTCTGGATCGTGGCGACGAGGATATCAGCGGGCGGAACTCTGTCTCGATCCCGTGTGCGGCTAGGGCCGTGACCACAACGTTCTGCTTCCACGTGCCTACAAAATCATTCCGTGCATGTTGCAACGCACAGCCACCACAACGCGCATAATGCGGGCATGGCGCTTTGACGCGCATCTCGGACGGCGTGACAATCTTTGGGGCCGCGATACGGTCGCCCTCTATCTCGCCCGCGATCACTTCACCCGGCAGCGTCCGCGCTACATAAACCGGTCCCGGCGCGATCCCGTCGCCGTGCATGCCCAAGCGATCTATCGTTACGTTCATACCGCAGCCTCTTTCATTCCCAAGAATCCACCCGATTGCCGGTTCCAGAACCGCGCATAGGTGCCATCAGCGGCCAGCAATTCCTCATGCCGCCCCTGTTCAACAATCTGGCCATCAGCCAACACAACAATCCGGTCCATATGCGCAATCGTGCTCAGACGGTGCGCAATCGCGATCACAGTTTTGCCCTCCATCACCCGCTCGAGCGCGTCTTGGATGGAAGCTTCCACCTCGCTATCAAGCGCACTCGTCGCCTCGTCCAGTACCAAGATTGGCGCGTCTTTCAAGATCGCTCGCGCAAGCGCAATTCGTTGACGTTGCCCGCCTGACAGCTTGACACCGCGCTCGCCCAGATGTGCGTCATAGCCTGTGCGACCCTTATGGTCCTCGAGCTCCAAAATAAACTCATGCGCTTCGGCACTTTTAGCCGCTTCGATCATCTGTTCATCAGAAGCACCCGGTCGCCCATACAGAATGTTGTCGCGTGCCGAGCGGTTAAACATCGCCGTTTCCTGCGTAACCATCCCGATCTCGTGGCGCAGACTGTCCTGTGTTACGTCCGAGACCGCTTGCCCGTCGATCAAGACGCGCCCCTTCTCAGGGTCGTAAAGGCGCAACAGCAATGACACGAGCGTCGATTTTCCCGCGCCGGACGCGCCGATCAGGGCCAGCTTCTCGCCCGGCTTCACAGTCAGGTCCACGCCCTGCAAGCCACCTGCTTGGCGTCCATATTTGAACGTCACCTCGTCAAAGCGCACCTCGCCTTTTGGCACAGCAAGCTCGGTGGCGCTTGGCGCGTCGGTTAGCGCATGCGGCGGGGTCAGGGTTTTCATCCCGTCCTCAACCTCGCCAACATTCGAATAAAGCGCCATTAACGTGAAGCTGACCCACCCCGTCATCTGCGCGATCCGAATGGCAATTGCGCCCGCAGCTGCGATATCGCCCGCGCTCGCCGTGCCCGCCTGCCAGAACAACAGGGTCGCGCCGATCAACAACACCGGCAAAATCCCCGCAAGCGTCATCAGCACGAACCGGAACACCGCCGCCAAGCGACCAAAGCGGACGGCTGTTTTGCGAAACGTCTCCATCGCGCCTAGTGCGGCGCTTTCCTCGTGGGTCGAGTGTGCAAAGAGCTTAACCGTTTTGATATTAGTGATCGTGTCTACGACCTGGCCCGACACCATCGCCCGCGACGCCGCCCGATCCTTCGAGCGCATGCGCACACGCGGCAGAAACCAGCTGATCGCGCTGAAATAGACAACCAGCCATCCAAGCAACAGCAACGACACCCAGCCGTTGATGGTGGTCAAAAGCAGCACCGATCCCAGCAAGGAGGCCAGCGCAAAGGCGACCACGTTGATCAGCTCAGACGTCACTTCGGTAATAGCCCGCGCCGTCTGCATCTGCTTTTGCGCGATGCGGCCCGCGAAATCGTCGTCAAAGAACGTGACGGCTTGACCCATTGTCCAGCGGTGCAGGCGTGACAATACCAGCGGCATCACGTTGGGCTGCACAACAATCGCGTTCGCCGCAGCGCTTAGGCCCAATGACATCGGGCGCAGCAGCATGAAAAACACTAAGAATCCGCTCAGTATGATCCAGTTTTCTGAGAAGAACAGCGCCGGACCTGTACTGAGCGCCGCGTCGATCACTCGGCCAAGGATCAGCGCGGTCATGACCTCCATCGTGCCTGCCAGCGCCGACAGACCCGCCGCGATCCACAACACTGGGACCGAGCCCTTGAGCGCCCACATAAAGAATGCCCTAAGTTCGCGCGGCGGCGGCCCATCGGCTTGTGCGAACGGTGCAATCAGCCCACTGGCCCAGTCCGCCGCATTCGACCATTTAGCGCGGAGGGTTTGTGTTAGGTTCACGAGGTTGCCTCCGATGTCGTCTCAGTTCCGATGAAGCCGCCCGATTGACGCTGCCAGAACCCGGCATAAAGCCCGCCCATGGCCAGCAATTCCGCGTGGGTTCCGTCTTCAGCAATCTTGCCATCTTCCAAGACCAAAATCCGGTCCATCCGCGCGATCGTGCTAAGACGGTGCGCAATCGCGATCACGGTTTTGCCTTCCATCACACCATAAAGCGTTTCTAGAATCGCGGCCTCAACTTCGGAATCCAGCGCGCTCGTCGCTTCGTCTAGCACCAAGATCGGCGCGTTCTTCAGGATCACCCGCGCCAGTGTGACCCGTTGGCGCTGTCCGCCCGACAACTTCACGCCGCGCTCGCCGACATGGGCCTCGTATCCGGTACGCCCTTGCGGGTCTTCCAGATCAAGGATGAACTCATGGGCCTCCGCGCGCTCGGCCGCCTTCAGCATCTCAGCCTCGCTCGCATCGGGGCGTCCGTACAGAATGTTGTCGCGCACAGACCGGTGCAGCAATGCACTGTCTTGCTGCACCATCCCGATCTGGGCGCGCAAACTGTCTTGCGTAACCAGCGCAATGTCTTGCTCGTCGATTAAAATGCGCCCCTTATCGGCATCATAAAACCGCAGCAACAGCTTCACCAAAGTCGATTTGCCAGCGCCGGAGCGCCCAACAAGACCAACCTTTTGACCCGGCTCTAGATCAAGGCTCAGCCCCTCAAGTCCACCATAGCTACGTCCATAGTGATGTGTCAGGGCGTCCAGCGTGATCCGACCTTCACGCATTTCAAGCCTCTTGGCATCCGGTGCGTCCACCAGCTTGATCGGCGCGCTGATCGTCTCCATCCCCTCGGACACAACGCCCAGCGCCCGGAAGAACGTGCTGACCGACCACATGATCCAGCCAGTCATTGCGTTCAGCCGAAGCGTCAGTGCAATCGCGGCTGCAACTACGCCAACGCTAGATTGGTCGACGCTCCAGAGCCAAATCGCCCAGCCAACCACAGCGACGATCAGGAACCCGTTGAGGAACACCAGACACATATCCATGATCGAAAACAGCCGCATTTCTGCGCCAAACGTACGGCGGGTATGCTCAATCCCCTCCTTGGCGTAGGACAACTCAAGATCGTGATGGGCGAACATTTTAACCGAATGGATGTTGGTATAAGCGTCGACAACACGCCCCGTCACCATCGACCGCGCGTCCGAGCTGGCCTTGCTTGCTGGCCCAATCCGTTTCACCGTCCACAGCACCAGCCACAAATACAGCGCGAACCAGACCGCAATCGGAAGCGCGAGCCGAGGGTCCGCGACCGACAACAGCAAAATCGCCCCAATCAGGTAGGCAATCGCATAGGACAGCGCGTCGAACACCTGAAACACCGCGTCGCCCGCAGCCCCCGGCGTCTGCATAATCCGGTTGGCGATGCGGCCTGCAAAGTCGCCCTCAAACCAGCCGACCGATTGGCGCAACACCTGTGCATGCGCCCGCCACCGCACGAGCGCACCAAAGTTCGGCAAGATCGCGTTGTTCAGCAAAACCGTGCCCAGCGCTTGCACCACGGGCCGCAAGATCAGGATGAACAAAGCAATAATGACCAACTCAGTTCCATGAGTGGCAAAAAACTCTGCCGGCTCCGACGTGTCCAGCAAGTCCACGACGCGGCCCATGTAGTAAATCAAGCCAATCTCGATCACCGCCGTTGCCACTGACAAAACGCCAGCGACCGCGAACAATCTCTTGAAGGGTTGTGCGTACTCCACGAAAAACGGCCACATCCGCGTCGGCGGGCGGTCATTGGGCGCGTAGTCCACATACGGGTCTACGAGATTTTGTAAAAACCGGAACATCGGGGAACTCCTTGCCCCGGTCATATAGGTCGCTGACTAGAGAAAGACCATAATAGCCGAGGCCGCCAGAAATGCGGCCATAACCCCGTTAAACACGCTCCATGCTTTGTCGGAGGTCAGCAGGTACGTCAGCAGTGATCCAGCGAAGGTCCAAAACAGGCACACAAACAGGTTAATGCCCGAAAATGCGCTCGCCAATCGCGCGGCCTCTTGCACCGGGGGCAAGCCAGCGGTGTAGCCCACGGACGCTGCAAGCGCGATGGCCCAGACCTTGGGGTTCACCCACTGTAACAGCACCGCTTGAAAGAACGTCCACGGTTTGTCGCCCGCGGTTTGCGATTGCGCTTTCGCCGCAGTCGCCAGCTTGTAGGCCATCCACAAGATCCAGCCTGCCGCTACGAATTTCAGCACCAAGGTTAGGTTCGGCATCGCCAGCAACAGCGCGCCCATACCGAATGCGGTCAACCCCGACGTGATGCCAACGCCAACCGCAACGCCGAGCACATGCGGCAAGGTCGGGCGAAAGCCGAAGCGCGCCCCTGAGGCGGTCAACAAGATGACATTGGGGCCGGGCGAGAACAGGCCCGCAAAGACAAAGGCGTAAAGAGGATCAAACATCATGGCGGGTGAGAAGGCTTCAAATTCATTTCCCTGTCAACGCGATTTGGCGATCAACGCGTCTTTGGGAAGCGTAAATTCCGAGGCGATCCATTCGCCCTCAGCCGCCTTGAGGGCTTTGCCCAGCGCTGGCCCTTTCAGATGCGGCAGGTCGGCGGCGCGTAAGGGGAATTTGGAAGATGCGCCGAGCGCTACTTTGACCAGGTCTTCTTGACATACGGGCTGTTCAAACGCGGCTGCGCGCAGAAAAATGATGTCACGGGCGCGCTCAAAGCCAAATAGATAGCCAAGATGGTGCGCTAAACGCGTCGATTCCAGATCGGTCCGCATTGTATGCAAACCGATAATTTGTTTTTTTGATAGTCTAAACAGCTTTCCGATTTCTACGCCTCCCAGCGCAGCGAGGCGCCGCAATGGGTCCGGCGCGACGTTATGCTCGGCTTCCAGATACACCAAAACCGCCAAAACCCCGACTGAGGCCCCGGGAAGCACCCGCATCAGCACTCCGCTTTGCGCCATCGCAGCCACCGCCTGAACCGGACCCGGCGCGCCGAGCAATTTCAGCATTTCAGCGCCGATACGTTCTTTCGACAGCGCCTCAACGCCATCTGCAAGCTCTGCACAGGCGGCAAGCCCGTCAGGGTCTAGCCCTTCAACCTGATCGCCGTACCATGCAAAGAACCGGAAAAACCGCAGGATGCGCAGGTAATCTTCGCGAATACGCTGAGACGCGTCATCAATGAACCGCACCCGCCGTGCCCGCAAATCAGCCAGCCCACCAAGCGGGTCCAGCACATCGCCATTCGCATCTGCATAGAGCGCGTTCATCGTGAAATCACGCCGCCGCGCGTCATCCTCGATATTGTCAGAGAACGCCACAACGGCGCGCCGCCCATCGGTCGCCACATCGCGGCGGAAGGTCGTGACCTCAACCCCAACGCCCGCAATGACAACCGTGACTGTGCCGTGATCAATACCAGTCGGAACGGCCTTCAAGCCGGCAGTCTTTGCCAACGCCATTACCCGCTCGGGCCGCGCATCAGTTGCAACATCCAGATCGCTGACATCGACGCCCAGCAGCGCGTTGCGCACAGGGCCACCCACGACATAGGCCTGATGCCCCGCCTTCGTCAGGAGCGCCAAGACTTCGGTGCCAACCATTTCGCTGAGATCAATCCGCATCGTTACGCCGCCATTTCCGCCAGATTGCGCAGCATCCGCGCCGTCGCCCCCCACGTATAATATGGTCCGTAAGGCACAGCATAGTACTGCCGCCAAACACCGCGCCACCGCCGTTTTTCGATCGTAAATTGGGCACGATCAAGGAGGTGAGCCAGCGGGACGGTGAACACATCCTCGACCTCGCCAGCCTCAGCAACAGGGATGAACGGCCCGCGAAGCTCCGCCACAAAAGGGGTCACTTGGAAGCCTGTTACCGTCTCGTGACAGGGCAATTGCCCGATGATCCGAACCTTCTGTGGCGGCAAGCCAACCTCCTCCCACGCTTCGCGCAAGGCAGCGGCCTGTAGGTCCGCGTCATCCGGGTCCAGCTTGCCGCCTGGAAACGCGATCTGCCCCGGATGGTGCTTTAACTTGGACGAGCGTTTGGTCAACAGCACCCGCCCCCCGCTGGCGGTGCGTTCAATCGCAATTAACACCGCCGCTGGGCGCGGGGCACGGCCGGGCGGCAGCACGATATCTGGGTTCAAATCGAAGTCCGAGGTCGGCGTGCCCGGCTGAGCCAATGCCGTCTCAAGCCGCGCGATCAGGTCAGGATACGTCACCCTCCGCCCCTTCCGCCTCAAACCCCAAGGTTTTTGGATCAAACGTGTAATGCGCGCCGCAGAACTGACAATCCGCCGTCACAACGCCCTCATCAGTGGTCATTGTTGAGATGTCCTTTGCCGAATATATCGACAGGCTTTGACGCACGCGGTCGCCCGAGCATGTGCAGCCAAAATGCACAGGCTGGGCATCAAACACACGCGGCTCCTCATCGTGGAACAGCCGCAAAAGCAGGTCTGTAGGCGAAACACTCGGCCCGACCAGTTCAAGCGTATCCACGGTGTCGAGCAGAATATTGGCACGGCGCCAATTCTCGTCCTCGTCACCCTCGAGGATGTCACCCGATTGCAAAAGACCCGCTTCGCCGCTGCCTTCTTGGGCCGCAGCAAGGGGCGAGGCTTTCGGCATAACCTGCAACATGACGCCGCCCGCACGCCAACTTTCGTCCTCGCCCGGCACTTGATTGCGCCCAAAAGCCAGCGAGAAGCGCGTTGGTAACTGCTCGGATTGCGCAAAATATGTTTCGGCGCAGGCTGACAGCGACCCGCCCGCAATGGGTGTGATGCCTTGATAAGGCACCATATCGCTGCCCTGATCGATCAAGATTGCGAAATACCCGCCTCCTATCAGGTCAAAAGGCTTACCGCCTTCGACCAATTTGTCAGCATCATAGCTAGCGTAAGCACGCACGCGCCCGGCCGCACCCTCAGCTTGCGGACCATAGTAATCGGTCGCAATCAAACGCACCGGGCCATCGCCGCGTATTTGGATCGACAGCTTCCATCGCAGCTTGATCGTTTGACCAATCATCGCGGTCAGCAGGGCAGCTTCGGCCACAAGCGCTTCGACATCCGGGGGGTAGTCGTGCTGTGCGAGCACTTGATCAAGCACGCCATCAAGGCGCGCCACGCGCCCCCGAACGTCAGACTTGTCGAGTTGAAATGGCAGGACGGTATCGTCCCAGGCGAGTTTCGTGGCAATTGTCATGGAAGTTCCGTGTGGGGCTTTTGGTGTGCAGAGTCTTGGCTTAGCGTCGCTATATAGAGGTGGCGCGCGCCGTCTCCAAGCCCACGAGCCGGGAGGAAACATGATCCGACGCTTTGGCGAGCCTGTGCGCCGCGAAATCAGGTACCGTTTGCGCCCTGGTGTGTACGTTCTTTTGGTGCGTGGAGGCGAGGTTTTATTGACCCACCAATCACGTCCGACGCCCGAAATGCAACTGCCCGGTGGCGGCATTGATCCGGGCGAGCATCCGGGCCGTGCGCTACACCGTGAAGTCCGCGAGGAAACCGGGTGGGCGATTGGTCCGGCGCGCAGGCTAGGCGCGTTTCGACGCTTCACCTATTTGCCGGACTACGGTTATTGGGCGGAGAAGCTGTGCAACATCTATCTAGCGCGCCCGACGCTGCGGATCAGCCAGCCGACCGAGCCGCACCATACCGCCATATGGGCGCCGCTGGCAGGTGCCGCTGATCTGCTAGACAACGAAGGTGATCGGCATTTCGTCAGGGAATTCACGCGCCATAGGCGATTGCGTTAAATCAGCTCCGCGCCCCTTGCGTTGGAAATCCAGCACAAGCGCAGACACATCATCCTCAAAACGCGCGCGCCCAGAAAAGCGGCGGGTGTCTTCGACCAGCTTCGGCAAAACCTCTGCTGTCTCAAGATCTGAATTAGATTGAGCCCACCTCGCTAGACCTGCGGTTTCGAACATAACGCCACCTTCACCGCTGGCCTCAGTAATCCCGTCTGAGGTTAGCAGAAGTCTATCGCCGGGTCGCATCCTCGCGCGGAAGCTTGAAAACTCGGCCCCCTCAATAAGTCCGATGGGCAGCCCTCCGGTGCCCAGCCGCTGCACTCGGCCCTTTTCGCGCAACAAAAGCCCTGCAGGATGCCCGGCTTGTGCGGCGCTCAGCCAGCCCGTGCGCATGTTCAGCACGGCAAGAAACAAGGTCGCATAGTGATCTGTTTCCATCTCGCGCAGCATCAGCGCATTCATATCTCCCATCACTTGCCCCAGGTCACGCGCAACTGGCCTGCCATTGGCGTCCTCGGCAATCGCCAAGTTCTGACCCGGAGTGGTGCCAGACAGCAGGCCAGCGAGGCGCGCTGTCAGTAAAGCGGCGCTGATGCCATGGCCAGACACGTCGAGCGCGAAAACCCCAAGCTCTGCTGTGCTGATAGGAAAAAAGCCAACAAGATCACCGCCAACATGGCCACATGCCTCAAGCATCATGCACACATGCGCAGGTCCGATCTGGGCATCCTTAGTCCGCAACAGTGTTTGTTGCAGCACCTTGGCTTGGCGCAAGTCCCGTTCGATCTCACTGTATACGGATCGCAATTCCAAAAGCGCCTTGTTGGCAATATCGCTTTTCTGGACGATGGCCCGGTGCAAGGCAACAACGCGCGCGCCCGCCCTGATCCGTGCATCAAGCTCAGTCCCATTGACTGGCTTTACTAGAAAATCATCTGCCCCAGCATCAAGCCCAGTGGCAATTTCTGCCTTCTCGTTCTTCGAGGTCAGCAGAATGAAATAGAGGTAATCATCCGTCTGGATGTCGCGTAGATGCCTGCACAGAGCCAAACCGTCCATTTCGGGCATCATCCAGTCGCTGATCACTAGATCAAATGGCGAGGTTTTCGATAGCGCCAAGGCTTCCTGCCCGCTGGCCGCTTCCTGTACGCGGTAGCCGCGCCGCCTGAGCGTCGTCGTCATAAGCCGCCGCTGCGCTGCGCTGTCGTCGACCACCAAAATCGACCGCAATATCTTGGTGGCATCGAGCGGCTCACCATCCGGAGTGGTTTGCGATATTCTGTCCAAGTCCATATCCGGTGGCTCTGCTTGTTTCGTCGTATTCACGTTCATTACACTAACCCTCAGCCCCAGCGGCACCATGGTTCGGAATGTCTTAAGGAGTCGTGAATACACCGCTTAACGAAATTGCAACGCTCCTGCGCTAAAGATCGTGTGATGCAAGAAGGACTACAAATATGATCGACTGGACCCGCGTTGGCGAGCTTCGAGATGAAGTGGGTGAGGAGGATTTGTTGGAAATTGCTGATATCTTTCTGTACGAAATGGCCGAAGCTATTGATCCGCTAAGATGTGGGGCCGAGCCTGCTGCGCTGCCCGAGTTCCTGCACTTCCTGAAAGGAGCTTCGCTAAACATGGGTTTTGGCGCGCTTGGAGCGACATGCAGCGCGGCTGAGCGGGCACCAGATACACTTAACCTAGCTAAAATCGTGACGCAGTTTGATGCCTCACGCAAAGCGTTTCTCGAAGGGTTTGCCCAGCCTGCCTAGATCAAGAACTCCGCCAACACCGGGTCGCGGGTGATGTCACGATAGGAAAAGCCTGCTGCCTCCAGCTTTTGAAAAAAGGCAGGGAAGGCGTCGGCATCTTTGGTTTCAATCCCCAGAAGAACCGATCCGAAGTTGCGCGCAGACTTCTTCAAGTACTCAAACCGGGCGATGTCATCGTCAGGACCGAGAAACGACAAAAACTCCTTCAGCGCGCCGGGGCGTTGGGGCATCCGCAGAATAAAGTACTTCTTCAACCCTGTGTGGCGCAGCGCGCGTTCTTTGACTTCTGGCAACCGCTCAAAATCGAAATTCCCGCCGGAAGTGACGCACACAACGCGCTTACCTTCAATCTGATCGCGCAGATCGTCCAGCACATCCACCGCCAGTGCGCCTGCCGGTTCCAGAACGATGCCTTCGACATTCAGCATCTCGATCATCGTCGCGCAAATCCTGTCCTCGGGCGCTGCCAACACATAATGCGGGGGTGTGTTGCGCAGGATCGAGAAATTCTTTGCCCCGATCCGTGCGACCGCCGCGCCATCTACAAAATTGTCCACTTCCGGCAGGGTCACAGGCTCGCCCGCGCGCAGGGCTGCGGCCAGCGACATGGCGCCCGAGGGCTCGACCAAGCGGAACGCGGTCTCCGGCGCTTGGCTGTCAAAATACCGACGCATGCCCGAGGACAAACCACCGCCGCCCACAGGCAGGATCACCAAATCAGGCCGCTCGACCAGATCAGACAACACTTCAACGCCGACGGAGGCCTGGCCTTCGATCACGTCATCATCATCAAAAGGCGACAGAAAATGAGCGCCCATCTCGACACAATACGCCTGAGCAGCCGCCAGCGTGTCGTCGAAATAGTCGCCCACCAGCCGGATTTCGATCGCATCGCCGCCAAACACGCGCGTTTTGTCGATCTTCTGTCGCGGGGTCGTAACGGGCATGAAAATCACGCCGTGCACGCCCAAATGCGCGCAAACATAGGCTACACCTTGCGCGTGATTGCCTGCACTAGCGCAAGCAAATCGCGTTTGACCGTCTGCGACCCGTTTGCGCAAGGCATTATAGGCACCACGAATTTTATAGGACCGGACTGGGGAAAGGTCCTCACGCTTCAGCCAAATCTCAGCGTTAAACCGGTCCGATAGGAAGGCATTGCGCTGCATCGGCGTGGCCGGAAACAGCGCGCGCATGGCCTCAGTCGCGGCGCGGGCGTTCAGAGCAAATTCAGACAAGGCGTTCTCGCTTCTCTTAATGGCGGCACGAAAGTAGCGTCATACCGCTGACATTACTGATATAATTCCGGCTTTCATCAAGCCTGCGCCAACACGCCCCGGACCGCAACACCGCGCGCCTTACCTTGCGTGTCTTTCCAAAATCCGGTAACGCGCGCGATGTTGTTCTGGAAGGATTTGCAATGCTCACGGCCCCTAAAAAAGTAGTTTTGGCCTATTCCGGTGGTCTCGACACCTCGATCATTCTCAAGTGGTTGCAGACCGAATACGGCTGCGAGGTCGTGACCTTCACCGCCGATCTCGGTCAGGGTGAAGAGCTTGAGCCTGCCCGCGCCAAGGCCGAGCTTCTGGGTATCCCGCCTGAGAATATCTATATTGAAGACGTCCGCGAAGAATTTGTCCGCGATTTCGTCTTCCCGATGTTTCGCGCCAACGCGGTCTACGAGGGGCTCTATTTGCTCGGCACCTCCATCGCGCGGCCCCTGATTTCCAAGCGTCTCGTTGAGATTGCCGAGATGACTGGCGCCGATGCCGTTGCCCATGGTGCGACCGGCAAGGGCAATGATCAGGTCCGGTTTGAGCTGTCTGCCTATGCCCTAAACCCCGATATTAAGGTCATCGCACCTTGGCGCGAATGGGATCTGTCCTCGCGTTCTAAGTTGCTAGAATTTGCCGAACTGCATCAAATCCCAATCGCCACCGATAAGCGCGGTGAGGCGCCTTTCAGCGTCGATGCGAACCTGCTGCACACCTCGTCCGAAGGTAAAGTGCTGGAAGATCCGGCCGACGAAGCGCCCGACTACGTTTATCAGCGCACCGTTAACCCTGAAGACGCGCCCGATACGCCCGAATATGTCGAGATCGGGTTTGAGAAGGGCGATGCGGTGTCTATCAACGGCGAAGCGATGTCGCCCGCCACGATCCTCACCAAACTGAACGAGCTTGGCGGCAAGCACGGATGCGGTCGCCTCGATCTGGTCGAGGGGCGGTTCGTCGGCATGAAATCGCGCGGCATCTACGAGACGCCTGGCGGCACACTGCTTCTAGAAGCTCATCGCGGGATCGAGTCGATCACGCTGGATCGCGGCGCAGCGCATTTGAAAGACGAGTTGATGCCGCGCTATGCAGAGCTGATCTATAACGGTTTCTGGTACTCGCCTGAGCGCGAAATGCTGCAGGCCGCAATTGATATGAGCCAAACCCATGTAACCGGAACCGTGCGGTTGAAGCTCTATAAAGGTCTGGCCCGGACGGTTGGGCGCTGGTCCGATCACTCGCTCTATTCCGAGGCGCATGTGACATTTGAAGATGACGCCGGGGCCTACGACCAAAAGGACGCGGCAGGCTTTATCCAGCTGAATGCGTTAAGGCTAAAGCTGCTGGCGGCGCGGAATAAGCGGGTTAAGTGATCCGGCGCGCGGCCATCTCCTGATACATCGGCAAAGCGGCATCCAGCAGGGTGCCGTTTTCGTTTGGGATCGGGCCCTCGGCGGTCGCGAATCCCGTCGAGCGATGAACCGCCCCATACCAGTGCGACGCCCAAGCACCGTCCTCAGTGCGCCCACCTGCAGGCCAGTGCAGCATTGCAGTGTCCCACGTCAGACCAATCTCGGTGCAGAGCTTTCGCAGCATACCCTCTGGGTCTGCGCGGATATCTGTGGAATCAATCACCGGGCCGGGAAAGCGCTGATAGAATTTGAGGCATTGCGCGTAGCCCAGATCGTCAATCGTAGGGTTTGCGCGCTTGGCGCGGTAGCTTGCAATCACCCGTGCGGGGTGGCGGATGAGATGAACATGGGTGAAGCCGTTCGCCCAATCGAGCGGGAAGTCGACGTCCATGTGATGCGGCATATGCTTTTGATACCAATGAGTTCTACCTCCGGGGATCGGCCCAGCGCAGGCCGCGGCAACATCAGCGGAATCGTTCGGCTGACTGTCCAAGGTCGCTGTCCGCATTGGATGATCTGAGCCGCTTGCCGCCAAATATGCCGCATAAAATGGCTCGTCGGTCACTGCGAAATCAGCGCGCGCACCGAAGCTATACATCATCGCCGTCGACAAATTTCGCGGCCCAGACCACATGGCTATCCTCATCATCATCCCCCTCAAGCATCCACATCAGACTCTATTCAGTCCACGCATTCCCGCAATCGGAATGTTTCATCTCGTCACCTCTGGGTGAGAAATCGCACCATCACGGGTCAGTGAGTTGTGCGTTATGCCGCCCTTGCGTCAAGATTGAACCATCCCGAAAGGACCGCCCCATGCGCCTGCGATTTACCATGTTCCACATCAAACCTGCCCTTCTCGCGCTGGCGATGCTCGTCGGCTCAGCTCTGCACTATGGCAGCACACACGCCCAAACGACCGATCGTATTCTAGTTGCAGGTGGGTGTTTCTGGTGCGTCGAATCCGATTTTGAGCAGGTAAGTGGCGTAATCGAAGCCGTGTCGGGTTTCGCAGGTGGCGATGTAGCGAACCCGTCTTACCGCCAAGTTGTCGGCGGCGGCACTGGCCATCTGGAGGCGGTCGAGATCACCTTTGATCCCAGCCAAGTCGACGCACGCCAGCTTTACAATCTGTTCTTTCGATCGGTCGATCCGACAGATGCGGGCGGCCAGTTCTGTGATCGCGGCCCAACCTATACGACCGCCATCTTTCCATTGAATGCTAACCAAGTTGCTGCGGCAACCGCTGCGAAGGCCGCCGCCCAAAGCGCACTCGGGCAAACCATTGTGACCCCTGTGCTGGAGGCCGCAAACTTCTATCTGGCAGAAGCCTATCATCAAGATTATTACAAATCAGACGACCTGATCCTACTGACCCGGTTCGGGCCAACCTCCAAGTCAAACGCTTATGCGCGCTACCGCGAATCCTGTGGTCGTGATGCGCGAGTGCTAGAGCTTTGGGGCGATGATGCGCCTTTCGCCATGCACTAAGCGCGGTCGGCGAGAAACGCCTCAATCTCGGTCTTGTTTGGCATCGCATCTGCCGTGCCCGGCCTCGTAACTTGGATCGCACTTGCCGCAGAGGCCCAGCGCAATGCGTCAGCGATCGAGGCCCCGGAAGACCGTCGTGCCGAAAAAGCCCCAATATAACAATCACCTGCGCCAGTGGTGTCGACGGGCGTGACTTGGAACGCCGGGCAAACCTCTAGCGTCTCGCCATAATAAATCGCCCCTTCTGCGCCTTTCGTTACCAGCACATCGCAGGGCATTTGCTCGGGCGACTTGCCCAGCTCGCGGGCCAATTCAGCCGCCTCGCCTTCGTTCATCACCAGCAGATCGGCATAGGGCAAAACCGCCTCAACCGCTGCGGCTTCAAACGGAGCGGCGGAATATATCACCGACACTCCGTTGGCCTTTGCCTGCCGCGCGGCTTCGGCACTGACGGTCACTTCGTTCTGCAACAGACACGTATCACCGGGACCATATCCAGCGAGAGCCTCCGCAATCATGCCCGTCGGAATCGCGTGGTTTGCGCTCGGAAACAAGACAATCGCGTTCTCGCCGGCATCATCAACGTTAATAATTGCATGTCCGGTGGGCACATCAACGTTGCTGATAAACTGTGTCTCAATCCCCGCCGTCGCAAGCGCCTTGATCAGCCAATCATCGCTTGGGCCAATCGCGCCAACATGGGCAACCTGTGCGCCCGACAAGCTGGCCGCAATGGATTGGTTCGCGCCCTTCCCGCCCAGCATTCGTGTCATACTGGTGGCGCTCAATGTCTCACCTGGCGCAGGCAAATGCGGCAAGCGGTAGATGTAGTCGGCGTTGATCGATCCGATGCAGACGATGCGCCCCATGCTAGCCGACCCGACAGGCGGCAAGCACCGCCATATTCAGCACATCGTTGGAGGTCGAAGTCGAAGTGCACAGTTGGATCGGTTTACCAACACCCGAAAGAATCGGCCCAATCACCGTCGCATCGCCCAACTCCTGCATCATCTTAACCGAGATACTGGCCGAATGGCGCGCGGGCATCACAAGAACGTTGGCGGGCCCGGTCAGTCGACAAAATGGATACTGCGCCATCACCGTCGGGTTCAGCGCCACATCCACGGTCATCTCGCCATCATATTCGAAATCCACACCGCGCTTGTCCAGCACAGCAGGTGCCATATGCATCTTCTCGGCCCGCTCAGATACCGGATATCCGAAGGTCGAAAAGCTGACGAATGCGACGCGCGGCTCAAGCCCGAGGGTCCGCGCAGTACCAGCGGCACGCGTAGCGATATCGGCCAAATCCACTTCACTGGGCCACTCATGCACCAGTGTATCTGCAATCAACACAACGCGGCCCTTGGCCAAAAGCGCTGTCACACCGACGGCACCATCTTCTGCCGTCGCATCGAAGACATGGTTCAGCAGGCCAAGCACATGCGCTGATTTCCGGGTCGCGCCGGTCACAAGGCCGTCTCCATGCCCATGCGCCAACATCAGGGCTGAGAACACGTGTCGATCCCGCGCGGCAAGACGGTGAATATCCTGCGCGTCATGGCCCCTGCGTTGCAAACGATCATAGAGAAAGGATTTATACGCTTCGAGATGTGGAGTGTTGCTAGCGTTAACGATCTCTAACTCCGCAGCCGCTTCAGGCATTCCAGCCTCTGTCAGCTTCGCGGCAACATCCTCTTCGCGCCCCACAACCACGGCTTGCCCGAGGCCCGAACGCTGATAGGCAACCGCAGCGCGCATCACCCGCACGTCATCACCTTCGGCAAAAATCATCCGCGCCTGAGCACCCTTTGCCCGCGCATAGAGCCCTTGCAGCATCGACGCGGTCGGATCCATTCGCGCAGCGAGGTCTTTCTCGTAGCCATCCAGATCGACAATCGGCTTGCGTGCAACACCCGTATCCATACCTGCACGCGCGACGGCTGGCGGGATCACATGGATCAAACGTGGGTCGAACGGCGTGGGAATAATGTAGTCGCGCCCGAAGGTTAGGCTGCGCCCATAGGCCATCGCGACCTCATCGGGCACATCCTCGCGGGCCAGCTTGGCAAGCGCATGGGCACAGGCGATTTTCATCTCGTCATTGATCGCGCGGGCCTGGATGTCGAGCGCGCCTCGGAAAAGATACGGAAACCCAAGCACGTTATTTACCTGATTCGGGTAGTCGCTGCGCCCAGTGGCAACGATCGCATCCTCGCGCACGGCATGGGCGTCTTCGGGCGTAATTTCAGGGTCAGGATTCGCCATAGCGAAAATTACCGGGTTCGGGGCCATGCTGGCGACCATGTCGGGCGTGACCGCGCCCTTGACCGACACACCAAGGAAGACATCGGCGTCTTTCATAGCCTCCTGAAGCGTGCGCAGTTCGGTCGTCGCGGCATGAGCTGATTTCCACTGGTTCATGCCTTCGGTGCGACCTTGGTAGATGACGCCCTTGGTATCGCACATGATACAATTGTTGTGTTGCGCGCCCATCGCTTTGAGCAGCTCGAGACACGCAATCCCGGCCGCACCAGCGCCGTTCAGCACAATACGCACATCCTCGATCTTCTTGCCGGAGATGTGCAGAGCGTTGATCAAACCCGCCGCACAGATCACCGCCGTGCCATGCTGGTCGTCATGGAAGACGGGGATGTCCATTTCTTCCTTAAGACGCTGCTCGATGATGAAGCATTCGGGGGCCTTGATGTCTTCAAGGTTAATGCCGCCGAAGCTCGGGCCCATCAGGCGCACGGCGTTGATGAACTCGTCGGGGTCTTCTGTGTCCAGCTCGATATCGATGGAATTAATGTCGGCGAAGCGTTTAAACAGAACCGCTTTGCCCTCCATCACAGGCTTGGAGGCAAGCGCGCCAAGATTGCCCAACCCAAGGATTGCGGTCCCGTTGGAGATCACTGCGACCATGTTGCCCTTGGTGGTATAATCATACGCCAAGGCAGGATCAGCGGCGATCGCTTCGACAGGAACGGCAACCCCGGGCGAATAGGCGAGGCTAAGATCACGCTGCGTCATCATCCGCGTGGACGCGCTAATATCCAGTTTTCCCGGGCGCGGCTCCATATGATAGGCAAGCGCTTCCTCGGCGGTAACTTTGTTGCGTTCAACCATCGCCTGTCTGTCCTTTTATGTCCGAGAATTCTGTGTAGCCCGCTCATCCCCAGACGACAACAGCTTGTGGACAGAACGGAATACGGGCTTTCGGCGCTTCGCGTCCGGTTTTAAGCTAAAGCAAGGCCAGGGGGGCAGAATGAACAAAGTAACGCCAATGATGGCGCAGTTTCTGGAGATCAAGGCAGAGCATGAAGGTGCGCTGTTGTTCTACCGGATGGGCGACTTCTACGAGATGTTCTTTGACGATGCGGTCGCCGCGGCCGAGGCTCTGGATATCGCGCTCACCAAACGCGGCCAGCACGAGGGCAAAGATATCCCAATGTGCGGCGTCCCGGTTCACGCTGCCGAGGGCTATCTGTTAACGTTAATCCGCAAAGGGTTTCGGGTCGCGGTCTGCGAGCAGATGGAAAACCCAGCCGAGGCCAAAAAGCGCGGCGCAAAGTCAGTCGTCCACCGCGCCGTGACCCGCGTCGTCACCCCCGGCACCTTGACCGAAGACAGCCTGCTGGAGGCGCGCAGCCACAACTACCTCGCCGCATACGCGCAAATCCGTGACGGGGCCGCGCTGGCATGGGTCGATATCTCAACCGGGGCGTTTCATTCGATGGTTTGCCCGCGCGCGCGCCTTGGGCCTGACCTAGCGCGCCTCGCCCCCAGCGAATTGTTGCTGCCAGATCCCGCACCGATTGATCTGCACGATCTGGCCGATGAGATGGGTATCTCCGTCACCGAGCTTGCCCGCGCCAGCTTCGACAGCACCGAAGGGCGCGCGCGGTTGTGCACGTTGTTTGAGGTCGCCACACTGGACGCATTCGGCAATTTTACCCGCGCGGAAGAGGCCGCTTTGGGCGCAGTCGTCGCCTATCTGGACCTGACGCAGAAGGGCAAACTGCCGCTACTACGTGCGCCACAGCGCGAAATGGCAGAACGGGTTCTCCAGATCGACGCGGCCACGCGGCGCAATCTGGAGCTAACGCGAACATTAAGCGGCAGCCGCGCAGGCTCGCTTTTGTCGGTGATCGACCGCAGCGTGACGGCTGGTGGGGCGCGCCTGTTGGAACGGCGCTTGTCCGCCCCGTCTACTCAGCTTGAGACCATTCAAGGGCGCCAAGATGCAGTGGCACTTTTGGTCGACACCTCAGCCATACGCGACGATTTGCGTGCCCATTTGCGCAAAACCCCCGATCTAGAGCGCGCTTTATCGCGTCTCGCGCTCGACCGGGGCGGTCCGCGTGATTTGGCGGCTTTGCGCACAGCGCTGACCGAGGCCAATACGATCCGGGCGCTGCTTCCGAAGGACATGCCCGACGGGTTGCAGGCGGTGAAGAACGATCTGGATGGATTTGATACGCTCAGCGCATTGTTGGGCCGAGAGCTTGCGCCCGAGCCGCCTGTGTATCTACGCGATGGCGGTGCGATTGCAGCGGGCGTGAACCCCGATCTGGATGAGGCCCGACGCCTGCGGGACGAAGGGCGCAGCGTGATTGCGGGAATGCAGAGCGATTACGCCAAGCGGGCCGAAATTAGTGCGTTGAAAATTAAACATAATAACGTTCTTGGCTACTTTATCGAGACATCCGCCGCCCATGCTAAGAAGATGCTCGCCCCGCCGCTTAGCGAGGCGTTTATCCACCGCCAGACCACCGCGAACGCAGTGCGGTTTACCACCGTGGCATTGGGCGAGATGGAAACGAAAATCCTCAATGCCGGAGCGCGCGCCTTGGCGATCGAGACGGAGATGTTTGGGGCATTGTGCAAAGCCGTTTTGGCAGAACACGCGCGTCTTGCGACCCTCGCCCGTGCGCTTGCCGAACTGGACGTCACCGCCGCCCTTGCCGATCTGGCGCACCGCGCCGACTGGAGCCGGCCCCTGATCGACGCCAGCCGCGCCTTTGCGATCCAAGGCGGGCGACATCCGGTGGTCGAAGCCGCGCTACAATCCAAAAGTGGCACGCCATTTATCGCCAATGATTGCGATCTGTCGCGTGATCCAGCCGCAATCTGGCTTCTGACTGGGCCGAATATGTCGGGCAAATCGACCTTTCTACGCCAGAATGCGTTAATCGCGATCCTCGCGCAGATGGGCAGCTTCGTGCCTGCACGGCGCGCGCATATCGGGATGGTCAGCCAAGTGTTCAGCCGCGTCGGCGCGTCCGATGATCTGGCGCGCGGGCGGTCAACTTTCATGGTGGAAATGGTCGAGACCGCAGCGATCCTCAACCAAGCCGATGCGCGCGCTTTGGTGATCCTCGACGAGATCGGGCGCGGAACGGCGACCTATGATGGACTGTCGATTGCGTGGGCGGTGCTTGAATATTTGCATGAAATCAATGATTGCCGGGCCTTATTTGCCACGCATTATCATGAGCTTACCGCACTGTCGGCCAAGCTGGACCGGGTCGATAACGCCACTGTGCGGGTCAAGGAATGGGACGGCGACGTGATTTTCCTGCATGAAGTGACCAAAGGAGCCGCAGACAGATCTTACGGGGTGCAGGTCGCCAAGTTGGCCGGGCTTCCAGAGGCGGTGACAGTCCGCGCGCGCGACATCCTTGCAAAGCTCGAATCCGGGGCGGCTGAGACGGGCAAGGCGCAAATCATCGACGACCTACCGCTGTTTTCCGCAACGCCTTCGCGCGCCCCGCAAGCAAAAGCCGCGCCGTCCGAGGTGGAGGCGCGGCTTAAGGGCATTTTACCGGATGAGCTAACCCCGAAAGAGGCGCTCGCCCTGATCTACGAAATGAAGGGCCTAATGCCCTAGGACGCTGGCTGCGAGGACACGCCAACCTGCGCAGGACGCAAGAGGCGGTCATGCAGCAAGAAGCCCGCCGTCATCACCTGTATGATGCCACCCTTTGGCACATCTGGCACCGGCGCTTCAAACATCGCCTGATGCCGCTGCGGATCGAACGTGTCGCCTTCCTGCGGCTCAATCCGAGTGATGCCGTGCTTGGAGAAGATGTTGAGCAGCTCGCGCATGGTCAACTCTACCCCGTCAAGCACCGCTTTCTCGCCGCCGCTGACATCTTCGCCCGCCGCATCGAGCGCGCGCTTGAGATTGTCGTAAACCGGAAGCATATCGCGCGACAGCTTCGTGCCGCCAAACTGCTCGGCCTCGCGACGATCCCGGTCACCGCGTTTGCGGATATTCTCAGCTTCCGCGAGCGAGCGCAGCAGGCGGTCTTTCAGCTCGTCCCGCTCGTCGATGATGGCAGTGATGCTGGCATGCATCTCGTCCTCGACAGGCTCGTCAGCGAGCTGTGTCATGTCGATGAACGGTTCTTGCGGCGCAGCTTCAGCCGCAGCCGCATCCACGATTTCGTCAAAAATATTGTCTTCTTTGGGAGTCGCCATGACGCTTTCTTTCCTAGCCTCGATCCGTCAGCAGCCGTCCAACCAGCTGTGCGGTATAATCCACGATTGGCACGATCCGTCCGTAGTTTAGACGGGTGGGTCCGATGACCCCGACGGCACCAATGATCTTACGGTCAGCGTTCATATAGGGAGAGACAACCAGAGAGGAACCCGAAAGTGAGAACAACTTGTTCTCAGACCCGATAAAAATGCGCACACCGTCGCCTTGTTCGGTCAGAGACAGGAATTCGGCAATATCGCGCTTACGTTCAAGGTCATCAAACAGCTCGCGCACGCGTTCTAGATCTGCGGGGTCCGCGCCCTCGTCCAGCAAGTTGGAGCGTCCGCGCACGATCAAACGAGCATCAATTTCGGTGCCTGTACCCGTGTCCCAGATAGCGGACCCCATTTCCACAAGCTGGGTCGCGAGGCTGTTGAGTTCTTGGCGGTGGCGCTTGATCTCCATCGAGGTTGCAGCGCTCAGCTCAGACAGGGTGCGACCCTCGGCGATGGCATTGAGGAAATTGGCCGCTTCGCGCATTGACGAGGGCGTTGGCCCAGGCGGTGGCGTGAACAGACGAGTTTCGACGTGACCAACCGCAAAAACCAACACTACAAGGGCGCGCGAGGGGTCGAGAGAGACAAATTCGAGGTGCTTAATCGGCGCTTCATGCTTGGGCGTCAGAACGAGGCTGGCCCCTCGCGTGATGCCCGACAGCGTCGAGCCAACGCGATCCAGAAGCGTCGAGACCTCCGTTTGGCCCTGCGCAGTTTGGTCCATCTGTTCGCGGTCGGCTTCGTCAACATCACCGATCTCAAGAAGACCGTCGACAAACATACGCAGGCCAAGTTGCGTTGGAATACGTCCCGCCGAAACATGCGGCGAGCCGAGCAGCCCCAAATATTCGAGGTCCTGCATGACATTGCGGATAGTGGCGGCTGAGACCTTTTCGGTCATTGTGCGGGTCAGCGTACGACTGCCCACCGGATCACCACTTTCGAGATAGCTTTCAACGACACGACGAAACACCTCGCGCGAGCGGTCGTTCATATCAGTCGGAAGGCTGAGTTTCTCGTCCATTTTGCCTGTCTAAGTCCATGTTCTGCGATCTAACGGGGTGCATGCGCGGGCGTCAATCAGACTTGCATTTCGACCCCCTGCGCGCGTATCTGCGCCCAACTTAAGATAAAGGATGAACATATGCGCCCCTCTGGTCGTCAAGTAAACGAAATGCGCTCGATTTCAATCGAACCTGGCGTGATGCGGTACGCCGAGGGTTCTTGCCTGATCAAGATGGGCGAGACGCATGTGCTGTGCAGTGCGTCACTTGAGCAGCGCGTTCCTCCGTTTCTGAAGAACTCAGGTCTTGGCTGGGTGACAGCGGAATACGGGATGCTGCCGCGCGCTACACACACGCGTGGGCGTCGCGAAGCTGCCCAAGGCAAGCAGAGCGGGCGGACACAGGAAATTCAGCGTCTGATCGGGCGATCCTTGCGTGCGGGCGTCGATCGCGTGGCGCTTGGCGAGCGGCAGATCAGCATTGATTGCGACGTGATCCAAGCCGATGGCGGGACACGTTGCGCGTCCATCACCGGCGCTTGGGTGGCGCTGCGCTTGGCTGTGAATAAGCTGATGAAGGCGGGCGACGTGATCAGCGATCCGCTTACCGATCATGTGGCCGCTGTCAGCTGTGGTATCTATGCCGGGCAGCCCGTGCTTGATCTGGATTATGCCGAGGATAGCGAAGCTGGGACCGATGCAAGCTTCGTGATGACCGGAACGGGTGGTCTGATCGAGGTTCAAGGCTCAGCCGAGGGCGCGCCATTTTCGCGAGAGGCGTTGAATACATTGATGGATTTCGCTGACATCGGCGTTGCTGAGTTGGTTGCCGCACAGAAAGCGGCTGTCAGCTAATGCGGCGATTTACTGACCAAAAGCTGGTGGTGGCGACCCATAATGCGGGAAAACTCGTTGAAATCGCAGCGCTGCTAACACCCTTCGGGGTGGAGGCAGTGTCTGCGGGCGCGCTCGGGCTGGCCGAGCCGGACGAGACTGAGACCACCTTCGTTGGGAACGCGCGGATCAAGGCGCATGCAGCGGCCCAGGCGACTGGCCTGCCCGCTTTGGCCGACGATTCCGGGATCGAAATTGATGCGCTGGACGGTGCGCCGGGCGTCTTCACGGCCGATTGGGCGGAAACGCCGAACGGACGCGATTTCGAGATGGCTATGCGTGTGACCCACGAAAAGCTGGAGGCCTTGGGTGCAGCACATCCCCGGACCGCTCGGTTCTGTTGCACGCTCGTTTTGGCTTGGCCTGATGGACATGATGAGGTGTTCGAAGGCAGGATGCCGGGTTGTGTGGTTTGGCCAATGCGCGGTGCGCAGGGTCACGGCTATGATCCGATCTTCCAGCCTGATGGCTACGACATCACTTTTGGCGAGATGGATCGCTGGGAAAAGAACCGCATCAGCCACCGAGCGCGCGCGTTCGAGGGTCTGGTCAAAGTGTTCGCGGAGGGCTCGCCATGAGCCGCCGCTCCCTTTCCACCGGATCGCCATTTGAAGAGGCGCTAAGCTACTCGCGCGCTGTTATTCAGGGCGACTGGTGCTTCATGTCCGGCGTAACCGGCTATGACTATGACACGATGAAGATTGCGAACGGTGTGGCCGAGCAGGTGACTCAGAGCTTTGCGACAGTCCACAAGGTATTGTTGGAAGCAGGTTTTGAGCCACAGCATATTGTGCGTGTTGTGCATTATATTGCGGATAGATCGTTGGTTGAAACGGCGACGCCCGCAATCGGCGACGCGCTTCGTAACATACGCCCTGCCGCCACGATGGTGTTGGCGGACTTGATGGAGCCAGAGATGCTCTATGAAGTTGAGGTCACAGCCTTTAAGGGCGCGTGATGGGCGATCTGCGTACAGGCGGCCTTGGTCTTTATGTTCATTGGCCGTTTTGCCAAGCAAAATGCCCATATTGTGACTTCAACAGCCATGTTTCTGCAAAGGTTGATCAGGACGCATGGGCGCGCGGGTTTCTTTGGAACCTTGACCGCCTAGCCGCGGAAACAGGCGACCGCATACTAGAGACCGTCTATTTCGGTGGCGGAACGCCTTCGCTGATGGACCCTGCACTGGTTGGGGCGATCCTCGATAAAGTTCAGCGACTATGGCGATGCGTGAACGATCTTGAAATTACCCTAGAGGCTAACCCTACCTCTGTAGAGGCTGGTCGTTTTCGTGGCTATCGGGCTGCAGGCGTCAACAGGGTCTCACTTGGCGTTCAGGCACTCGACGATACTGACCTCCGCGCGCTGGGGCGACTGCATTCGGTTGATGATGCTTTGAAGGCGGTTGAGCTGGCGCAAAACACCTTTGATCGCGTGAGCTTTGATCTGATCTATGCGCGGCAAAACCAACGTGAGGCAGATTGGCAGACTGAACTTGGGCGGGCGTTGGCACTCGGGACAGACCACCTATCGCTGTATCAACTGACTGTGGAGGACGGGACAGCGTTTGCTGCGCGCCATGCGGTCGGTGGACTGCTCGGGTTGCCCGATGAAGATCGGTCAGTGACGCTGTTTGAAATGACGCAGGCGCTTTGCGAAGCTGAAGGCCTGCCGGGATATGAAGTGTCCAATCATGCGCGTGTCGGTCAGGAATCGCGTCATAACCTGATCTACTGGCGTGGTGGCGATTATATGGGTGTTGGCCCAGGGGCGCATGGAAGGCTGACTTCAGCGGGTGCTGTCTGGGCCACCGAGGAAAAACGCATGCCGGCGGCTTGGTTGGCCGATGTTTCACGTGAAACATCCCCTGAGCTTCCACGTGAAGGATTAACGCTCCACGATAGGTCCGATGAAGTTCTGATGATGGGCTTGCGATTACGCGCGGGGGTGGAACTGGCGAAGGTTGATGCGATGCGTGATCAAGAGATTTCCAAGATTAAGATAAATGCGCTGGCCGAAAATGGGTTGGTGACGTTTGAAAACGGGAACTTGAGCACAACAGCGAACGGTCGGTTGGTCCTCAACGCCATTCTTCGAGAGCTGTTGATCGACTAAGCGCCTTCCTAACTAAACCCGGACAACCTCTGACATAACACGTCCAGCTGCTCCAGATCGCGATAGGTAATGGTCACCACACCATGTTCCCCAGTCGCGCTGTGGTTAATTGCAACCTTCATGCCAAGCGTTGCAGATAGATCCCCCTCGAGCGCGCGGGTATCGGCATCTTTCTCGGGACCATGCCTTTCGGCTGGGGCTGCCTTTCCGCCGCTAAGCGTCGAAATTTTCGCGAGGCGTTCCGTTTCGCGCACTGACATGCCCTTGGAAACAACTTCGCTGGCCAAAACCGAGGCATTCGGCGCCGTTATTAGGGCGCGCGCATGACCAGGTGATAGCCGTCCTTCGCGTAAATGCTCCTGCACGTCAGATGGAAGGTTCAAAAGGCGCAAAAGATTTGCGATGTGGCTACGACTGCGCCCGAGCGCTTCGGCCATCTTTTCTTGCGTGTGGCCGAATCGGTCCATCAGCTGTTTATATCCGAGCGCTTCTTCAATCGCGTTAAGGTCAGCACGTTGGATGTTTTCGATGATCGCGATTTCAAGAACTTCCACATCCGTCAGCTCCCGAACGACCACGGGAACCATGTGGACCTGCGCCATCTGAGCTGCACGCCACCGTCGCTCTCCGGCTACAATCTGGTACTTCTGCGCCATCCCTGTAACAGCACGGACGATCAGAGGTTGAATTACACCTTTTTGACGGATCGACGCTGCCAAGCTTTCGAGGTCCTCTGCGCGGAAATCACGCCGTGGCTGGTCGGGGTTCGGCAGAAGCGCTTCAACCGGTAGCTCCACAGTCTGCGCACCAGATCCCTGGTCGCCCGCGACATTATCTGGCAAATTTACGTCTGCCATTAGGGCGGTAAGCCCTCGCCCAAGTCCACGGCGTTCCTTCTTAGGTCCTGACATTCGATGGTCCTCGCTCAGCTCGTGGGCTCTTCTTCAGGGATAGTTTGGCGCCTCAGAACTTCTGCGGCAAGCTCTCGATACGCCAAGCTCCCGCGCGATGTTGGGTCATAGCTGAGCACTGGCATCGCAAATGATGGCGCTTCGCTAACGCGTACGTTTCTGGGAATGATCGTATCGAACACCAAGTTACCAAGGTTTTCGCGTGCATCATCTTCCACTTGCTTCGACAGATTATTGCGGCTGTCGTACATTGTTAAGACAACGCCCTCGATCCGCAGGCTTTTATTGGCCGACTGGCGGACCTCGCGGATCGACAACATTAGTTGGGACAGGCCTTCCAGCGCGAAGAACTCACTTTGTAAAGGGACCAGCACTGAATGCGCTGCAACCATCGCGTTAACTGTAAGTAGGTTAAGTGACGGGGGGCAATCGATCAGAATATAGTCAAAATCCAGCTCCGCGGTTTCATCCGATCGAAGCGCGTCATGTAGCAGAAAAATGCGCTTTTCATTTGAGACAAGCTCAATATCGGCTGAGCTAAGATCTGTCGTGGCGGGCGCGATGGATAGGTTTTCGACATCTGTTTTCCGCACAATCTCAGACAGCGCCATATTGTCGATCAACATATCGTAGGTCGTGCTGTCGCGATCATCTGCCCCAACACCAAGGCCGGTGGATGCGTTTCCTTGGGGATCAAGGTCCACCACAAGAACACGCTTCCCAAGCTCGGCAAGTGCGCTGCCAAGGTTAATCGCGGTCGTCGTTTTACCAACCCCGCCTTTTTGGTTTGCTATCGCAATAATCTTGGGACGCGGCATTTCGACTGACTTAGGCACGTCGGAGATCTCCGATAGACAGAACGGTTCCGGAAGGGTGGCTTAGGCTCGGTTCTTTCTGATACGTGAACTGCCATATTGCAAGCGCCCCTCGAAGCTCTTCCTCATGCGTTTCGCCTTTCAGGAACACGCAGCGGCCACTTGGAACCAGATGCCGCTCTGCATAGTCCAGCAAACGGTTAAGTGGCGCAAGCGCGCGGGCCGAAACGATATCTGCGCTCTGCGGTTCGATCTGCTCAGCCCGCCCCACAATCACTTCAACGGGCGTCATTGTTTCACGTGAAACAGTTCTTAGAAACGCCGCTTTGCGTTGATCGCTTTCTACAAGCCTGACTTTGAGGTCTGGCGCGCGCGCCTGCGCAAGAATTGCAATCACGAATCCGGGGAAACCACCGCCACTGCCGAGGTCCACCCAAACAGCGGTGCCAACAGAATGGGTCTCAAAAAGCTGTGCTGAATCAAGAATGTGCCGGGTCCAAACATCCGTCAGGCTATTCGCGGCAACGAGGTTAATGCGGGGATTCCACTTGATGAGCGTTGCAACAAGGGCATCAAGCTTCGACATCTCCAAATCGCTCGGCTTGAAAACCTCTTGAAACTGCTTCCGGCCATCCATCATGCGGACTTCCGACGATCAGCGCGGCGCAAATGCGCAAGTATCAACGTCAAAGCTGCCGGCGTCATACCTTCTATCCTTCCAGCTTGATCCAGTGTCGTAGGGCGAACGCGCTCAAGCTTCTGGCGCACCTCCCCAGAAAGCCCCTTAATATCCGCAAAAGATATCGTGACAGGGATCTTCTTTTCCGCGTCCCGTGCCATCGCCTCAATTTCACGTGCTTGTCGCGCAATATAAGGCGCGTACATTCCATCGGTCTGGAGCTGTTGGCGCACATCTTCGGGGAGCGCCTTCAGATCAGGCCAAATTGGGTCAAGCGCCGCCATATCAATCTCAGAAAACGCCAATAGATCATAACCGCTTCGACGTTCGCCGTCTTGATTCACATCTAAGCCATGTGCGCGCGCTTCATTTGGAGTGATCTGCGTGCCGGTAAGCAAAGATCGGCCCCTGCTTAGCGCCTCTTGTTTTTCACCAAAGGCACGGCTGCGCTCTTCTCCCACACACCCCCAAGCGATCCCACCGGGTGTAAGCCGTTGATCCGCATTATCCGCCCGCAACGAAAGTCTGAACTCAGCGCGTGACGTGAACATGCGGTACGGCTCGGTCACGCCCCTCGTAACGAGGTCATCAATCATCACGCCGATATAGGATGTGGTTCTTGAGAACGATGCGGCCTCCCCGCCCAGGCACATTGAGGCCGCGTTAAGCCCGGCAACCATCCCCTGCGCGGCAGCCTCTTCATATCCGGTCGTGCCGTTTATCTGACCAGCAAGATACAGGCCAGGAACGGCCTTCAACTGTAGCGTCCAGTCTAGCGCACGCGGGTCGACATAATCGTATTCAATGGCGTAGCCGGGCTGCAGAATATCGACAGCCTCTAGCCCTACAATGCTTCGAACGTAAGATTCCTGAACTGCGACTGGCAGCGACGTAGAAATGCCGTTTGGATAAACGGTGTCGTCACTTAAGCTCTCAGGTTCCAAGAATATCTGATGGGACGTTTTCTCGGCGAACCGCACGACCTTGTCCTCAATGGATGGGCAGTACCTCGGGCCAACACCTTCGATCTTGCCTCCATACATCGCTGAGCTTTGCAGATTGGCACGAACAATATCATGCGTTGCCTCATTGGTATGCGTCACGCCGCAAGACACCTGCCGCTGTTTCGGCTTACCCGACAAAAACGAAAACATAACCGGATCTGTATCGCCGTGTTGAACCTCTAGCGCGTCCCAGTTGATCGTGCGCCCATCCAAACGCGGCGGCGTGCCTGTCTTCAACCGACCCATGGTCAGCCCAAACCCATCAATCCGTTCAGCGAGTCGGATCGACGGCTTATCACCAATACGTCCGCCCGGAACGGTTTGATCACCCATGTGGATCATGCCGCGCAGAAAGGTTCCGCTTGTCAAAATAACGGCACTTGCGCCCAGAACGCTGCCATCCGCCAAACGAACGCCAACAACGCGGTCCCCGTTCATCTCGAAATCGGCAACCTCACCTTCAAGGATCGTTAAGTTTGGTTGCGCCCGCACTTCTCGCAACATTGCCTCTCGATAGATGCGTCTGTCGGATTGTGCTCGCGGCCCTTGAACAGCGGGGCCTTTCCTCCGGTTGAGAAGCCGAAACTGAATTCCCGCCTCGTCTGCCACGCGACCCATCACGCCATCCAAGGCATCAATCTCTCGAACAAGGTGACCCTTGCCCAAGCCACCAATCGCCGGGTTGCATGACATCACGCCAATAGTATCAACGCGCAGGGTCACCAACGCCGTCCGAGCGCCCATCCGGGCCGATGCATGCGCGGCCTCACAGCCGGCATGTCCGCCGCCAATCACAATCACGTCGAAATCAGGATGTTTCACGTGAAACACTCCTCACTTGCCCAGACAAAAGCTGGAGAAAATTTCATCAAGAACGTCTTCCACATCTATCCGGCCAATGACCGAGTCAAGATCAACTACCGCACCGCGTATCTCTTGGGCGATAAACTCTTCCACACCGCCGTGTTTTTCGAGAAGGCGCAATGCACCGTCCATGCCACCAATAGCACCAGACATAGCAGCGTAGTGCCTTTCCCGAATTGCCATCCCTGCCCCGGTCGCGCGCGCACCGAGCACCGCGGAAACTTGGCCCAAAAGCGTGTCAACACCTTGGCCTGTTTTGCCAGAAACAACCAGCATCCCAGGTGCGTGACCTAAATCAGCCTTGCCGCCGACAACAATATCCTCCGGCCTAGGCTCGACCGAGGCCAAAACACCACCTTCATCCAGCAAGAACACCCGCAGATCGGCTGCCTCAGCGCGATCCTTAGCCAATTGCACGCCCATTGCTTCCACGGGGTCTTGCGCCTCTCGCAGACCAGCGGTGTCTAGAAATGTCACCGGAAGACCGTCCAAATCCATCCGGACCTCGACGATATCGCGCGTCGTGCCCGCAAACTCAGATGTCAGCGCAGCCTCACGCCCGGCAATCCGGTTGAGCAGTGTGGACTTCCCAGCGTTCGGCGCACCAATAATCGCCACCTCAAAGCCGTCACGGATCCGTTCGGCCAAATGCGCCCCCGCCACTTCCAGCGCGACGCTTTCCCGAACCCCAACCAACAATTCACCAACCTCTGGCGTAACGTCTTCTGGGACGTCTTCGTCGGCAAAGTCGATTACAGCCTCGATCAAGGCGGCGGCCCGGATAAGGTCTTTTCGCCAAACCTCAACCTTCGCCCCAAGTGCGCCGGAAAACACGCGCTGCGCTTGGACGCGTTGCGCTTCCGTTTCAGCCTCAATCAGATCGCCAAGCCCTTCGACCTGCGCCAAATCGAGGCGGTCATTCTCTAGCGCCCTGCGTGTGAACTCACCGGGATCAGCAAGCCGCAAACCTTCGAAAGCACCCAACTCCCTTAAAACAGAAGACAAAATCGCTAATGATCCGTGCAAGTGCAGTTCGACGACAGGCTCGCCCGTAAAACTTGCGCCGTCGGCAAAGCTCAAACATAGGGCTTGATCTAGCCGCTCGCCGCTCGCGTTTCGGACCCAAAGCAAACGGCGATCTGGCGCTGCGGGAGCAACACCCGTCAGCTGCTCCATTGCCCGAAACGCACCTGGGCCGGAAACGCGAACCACAGAAACGCCAGCTTTCCCGCGGGCCGACGCCAACGCAAAGATCGTATCCATAGCCCTGCCCGTCTGAGTTTTAGGTGTTCATCGAGTCGAAGAATTCCGCATTCGTCTTGGTCTGCTTCAACTTCGAGATCAAGAACTCGATCGCATCCGTCGTCCCCATCGGGTTCAGAATACGGCGCAGCACGAAGGTTTTCTGAAGGTCGTTCTTTTCGACCAGCAGCTCTTCTTTGCGCGTACCAGATTTGAGAATATCCATCGCAGGGAACACGCGCTTATCGGCAACCTTCCGGTCAAGAACGATTTCTGAGTTACCCGTGCCTTTGAATTCTTCAAAGATCACTTCATCCATCCGGCTTCCGGTATCAATCAGGGCCGTTGCAATAATCGTAAGCGAGCCACCTTCTTCAATATTGCGCGCCGCACCAAAGAAGCGCTTCGGCCGCTGCAGGGCGTTTGCGTCCACACCACCGGTCAAAACCTTGCCTGAAGATGGCACCACAGTGTTGAATGCACGACCAAGTCTTGTGATCGAATCGAGCAAGATCACAACATCTCGCTTATGTTCGACCAGACGCTTGGCTTTTTCGATCACCATCTCCGAAACTGCCACGTGACGCGTCGACGGCTCGTCGAAGGTCGAGGATATAACCTCACCCTTCACCGACCGCTGCATATCCGTCACCTCTTCAGGGCGTTCGTCGATCAGTAGCACGATCAGATAGCACTCAGGGTGGTTCGTCTCGATGCTCTTGGCGATGTTCTGTAGCAGCACTGTCTTACCGGTACGCGGCGGGGCTACGATCAAGGACCGCTGGCCCTTCCCGATAGGTGCTACCAGATCGATAATACGGGCTGAACGATCGCGGATCGTTGGATCCTCGATCTCCATCTGGAACCGCTCATCTGGATAAAGCGGCGTCAGGTTATCAAAGTTAATTTTGTGGCGCGCGCGCTCAGGGTCCTCAAAATTTACCGTCGTGACCTTGGTCATCGCAAAATAGCGCTCGCCCTCAAGCGGTGCCGCGATCACGCCGTCAACGGTATCGCCTGTACGTAGCGAGTGCTGGCGGATCATGTCTGGCGAGACGTAGATGTCATCGGGGCCCGGCAAGTAGTTTGCCTCTGGCGAGCGCAGGAAACCGAACCCATCCTGGTTCACTTCCAGCACACCGTCACCGGACACTTCCCAGCCTTCTTCCGCGCGCTCTTTGAGCACAGCGAACATGATCTCGCCCTTCCGCATGGTGGAGGCGTTCTCAATCTCAAGCTCTTCTGCCAACTCAAGTAAATCCGCAGGCTTGCGGGATTTCAGTTCAGACAGGCTCAGGAATTCAGACGGCATCAAAGGCACTCCAGCGGCGCGGGACAAATCAGGTTCAATTGTCAAAAGTCGGGAAAAGCGCAGATCGGACGATCCGGCAGTGACCCCTTAGCCCAGAAACTCATAAATTGTCAATCTGACAAGCGCAGTCCTCAGAAAGGCTTTATGATCACCGACACAACAATCACCACCATCAACAAGGTCGGGACCTCGTTCATCATTCGGTAATGGCGCCCTGATACCGTGTTATTCCCAGCGACAAAATTTTTGCGTCTGCGACCAAGCCAGAAATGAAACAATGTCATCGCAACCACACCAGCGGCTTTCGTATAGGGCCACACGGATCCCCAATCGATAATTCCTGGCGTGAAAGCCATCCAAAGCCCAAAGACCCAAGCCGCAATCATCGCCGGATTCATGATGAAGCGGTACAACCGATATTCCATAGTCTCAAACAGCTCGGCCGTCTTGCCTTCGACCACATCAGATTCAGCGTGATAGACAAACAGTCTCGGCAGATAGAACAACCCGGCCATCCAGGCGATGACCGAGATCACATGGGCAGCCTTCACAAGCAGGTAAATGTCCACGGTCTTATCCTTCCTTGGCGCTCCCCTCTCTCTACTAATAATAAGAAAGAAATAAATGTAGATGTTGTTGTAGCGCAGGGGATAACGGGGATTATTCGGCTCCGGCTATTTCGCCCCCACAAAATTTTGGACGCTACCAAGGTGGGGACAACCGGTGCGCATCGTTTAATAAGTCAGTTAGCAATTTAACTTCAAGATGTTACAAGATTTACGCTAAACAGGTTTTTTCTGAGACTGTGCGCAACCTCGTCTGCTACCCGGCTTTATCACACGCAAAGGATAACTCGCGCACAGGGGATAAAATTGGCATGAAACGTCTCTTGTCCTCAGGCGGTGGGGCGGATCAACTGTAAGAGCCCGAACCGCGGATTGTCATACCCAACCCGTCCTACCGTTATGCACAGGTTTTCCCATGCTTCCGCCACTGATCCTTGCGTCTCAATCAACCACCCGGCAGGCGATGCTGCGCTCTGCAGGCGTCTCGTTTGAGGCGCTGCCTGCCCGCGTTGACGAACAGACCGTGACCGCGGCCTTAATGGCAGAAGCAGCGCACCCTCGCGACATTGCCGACACATTGGCCGAGATGAAAGCCGATAAGATTGCGCGCAAACACCCGGATGCTGTGGTGATTGGCAGCGATCAGGTGTTGGCGTTTGAAGGCACGGTGTTCTCAAAGCCTGAAACTGAGGCCGGTGCGCTGGACCAGCTGACGCGGTTGGCGGGCAAGTCCCATAGCCAAATATCTGCCGTTGTTCTTTACCACGAAGGCCAACCTATCTGGCGCACAGTTTCTATTGCGAAACTGACCATGCGCGACGCGTCGCCTGCTTACCTACAGTCCTACGTGGCCCGCAATTGGTCCGACATTCGCCACTGCGTCGGAGCCTACCAGATCGAAGCTGAAGGCGCGCGCCTGTTCACCCGAATCGATGGCCCCTATCATACGGTGCTCGGCATGCCGCTTTTGCCTTTGCTGAGCTACCTCGCCCAACGCGGATGGATCGAAGGATGAGCGCTCAAATCCCCCTTGCCGGTGTTATTGGCGATCCGATTGGCCATTCCAAATCACCACGTCTGCATGGGCACTGGCTCAGCGACTATGGTTTGGCTGGTCATTACATTCCGATGCAGATCAGCGCTGGCGATCTTCCCGAGGCGCTGAAAACTTTGCCCAAACTTGGCTTCAAAGGCATCAACGTCACGATCCCGCATAAAGAAACGGCTCTCTCGCTTGCAAACGAGGTGACTGATGCTGCCGCACGCATCGGCGCTGCTAATACGCTAACCTTCAGGGAAGATGGCACATTTCAGGCAGACAACACTGACGGATATGGATTTATACAAAACCTGATCAGCACTGCGCCGAGCTGGCAGGCGGACACTGGGCCAGCAGCGGTCTTGGGAGCAGGTGGTGCGTGCCGCGCGATTATCGTGGCGCTTCTGGATGCAGGCTGCCCTGAAATTCGCCTGAGCAATCGCACAAAAGACCGCGCCGAAGGGCTTGCAAGGCAGTTTGGACCGAAGATCAAGGTCGTCGATTGGGGGCAAGAAGCAGCGCTGTTTTACGAAGTAGCACTTGCCGTAAACACAACATCCCTCGGGATGGAGGGTCAGCCGCCTTTCGAGTTCGCCCTCGACGGCTTGCCGAACGCAGCACTTGCTACCGATCTTATCTACACCCCTCTCAACACTCCGTTCTTGCAGGCCGCGAGCGAGAAGGGCTGCGCCACGGTCGATGGCCTTGGGATGTTGTTGCACCAAGCGGTGCCCGGGTTTGATCGCTGGTTTGGCAAGCGACCCGAGGTCACGGATGCGTTGCGCGATATCGTGCTGGCTGCATGATTATTCTTGGCCTCACCGGGTCCATCGGCATGGGCAAATCTACGACTGCCGCGATGTTTGGCGCGCGCGGCGTGCCTGTGTGGGATGCGGATGCGGCGGTGGGCACGCTTTACGGTCCGGGCGGCGCGGCGATTGCTCTTATGGAGGACGCGTTTGCTGGTTCAACCACCAGTAATGGCGTTGATCGCAGTGTCCTCAAGGACGAGATCACCAAAGATCGCAGTGCGTTAAGGCGGATTGAGGCGATTGTTCACCCGCTTGTCGCTGAAAACCGCGCTGCCTTCCTCGAGCGGCACCGCAAAGCCATGACGGCACTCGTGGTGCTTGATATTCCGCTGTTGTTCGAGACGGGCACCGATGCGCTTTGCGACCATACGATCGCTGTCACTGCCCCGCCGGATATTCAGCGCGCCCGCGTGCTTGAGCGTGGCACAATGACCGAAGATCAACTCGCCTCCATCCTCGCGGCGCAGATGCCGGACGCCGACAAACGCGCGCGCGCCGATTTCGTTATCGAGACCTTGACGATTCCAGCCGCCGAGGCCGAAGTTGATCGTATTCTAACCCAGCTTAAAGGCAGCCCTGATGCGTGAAGTTGTACTCGACACCGAAACCACAGGCTTTGATCCGTTCGACGGCGACCGGATCGTCGAGATTGGCGCAGTGGAGTTGTTTAACCACATGCCCACGGGCGAGATTTACCACGTCTATATCAATCCAGAACGCAGCATGCCGCAATCGGCGTTTGAGGTGCACGGGCTTGGCGACGATTTTCTGCGCAAAAAGCCTGTGTTCGCGAAAGTGGCGCAATCTTTCCTAGATTTTGTGCGTGACGACAAAATGGTGATCCATAACGCGTCATTCGACATGAAATTTCTGAATCACGAACTGAAAACACTGGGTTTGCAAACGCTGCCAAACAGCCAAGCTATCGACACGCTTGATATCGCGCGGCGTAAGTTTCCCGGCTCGCCTGCTTCGCTGGACGCACTGTGTCGGCGGTTCGGTGTTGATAATTCAGCGCGCGAAAAGCACGGAGCGTTGCTCGATTCCGAGATTTTGGCCGAGGTCTATCTGCAACTTATCGGCGGACAGCAGCCGGGGCTGGAGTTGGCTGGAACGACACGCGCGCGATCAGGCTTATCGGGCCAAAGCGCCGATTGGCGACCGCAGCCGCGTCCTACCCCGTTGGCGTCGCGCCTAACACCTGAGGAAACCGCCGCCCATGCTGCCTTTGTGGCTAAGTTGGGCGACGATGCTGTCTGGTCTAAGCTAAAAGTCTAGGCCTGTGCGACGGGCTTTGCAGCAGCACGGCGCGCCAGTTCCTGACGGTAAAGCGCAATGAAATCAATTGTTTCAAGGTTCAGGGGTGGGAAGCCTCCGTCACGGCTGACGTCCGAGACAATGCGGCGCACGAACGGGAAGATCATCCGCGGGCATTCGATCAGCAGGAACGGATGCATCTGATCTTCGGGTACGTTCTCGATCAGGAAGATGCCGGCATAATCCAGCTCCATAATGAAGATCGTCTCGCCGCCGGTCTTGGTCTTGGCTTCGATCTTGAGTTTGATCGATACCTCATACTGGTTTTCGGTATTGGCGCGCTTGCGGGCATCAAGGTTAACCTGCACCTGAATGTCGGGCTGCTCAGCGTTCTGAACGGCCTTCTGGGCGGCAATGTTTTCGAAGGACATGTCCTTGATGAACTGCCCCATAACTTGAAGGCGGGGTTGAGCTGGGGCCTCAGTAGCAGCAGCGGCCCCGTTTGTGTTGGTATCGGTCATATGTCTCGTCCTGATGCAAGAATTTGGCGGTGTCCTAGCAGGTCAGGCAACGGTCCTCAATGCTCGGTCCAGCCGGAGGGTTTGGCGTTGCCGTTTCCGGGCTCGGGCGTGCTTGGATCAATCTCAAAATAGTCGCCATCGATAGTGCTGGCATCATGAGGCGCACGCGGGTCACGCTGTGCTTGGCCGGCCTGAAATCCGGCGACATTCACGCGCCTCTTCAAGGCAGCAAACGCCGCCTGACGCACGCCCGGCACCAGTAGAGCAAAGCCAACAGCATCGGTAAAAAATCCCGGCGTTAGCAACAAAGCACCCGCAAATAAGATCATCGCACCGTGGGCCAAAGGCTCGGAAGGATCACGCAGGTCGCTGAACGAGGTCTGTAATTCCCGCAGCGCTTGGCCGCCTTGGCTGCGCACTAACCATGTCCCCACAAAAGCGGTGACGATCACAATGGCGAGGGTTGGAAACAATCCAATCGCCCCTCCGACGGAAATAAACAGAGCGATTTCGATCAACGGAACCGCTACAAACACAAAGAACAGCCACATAACTTAAAATTTCCTTTCTCGATGTGCATCTTAGATGCTGCACCGCAACGGCATTGGTGGACTTGACCCCGTCGCCACCTTACATATGTGCGGTGTTAGACGAAACCCAAGGCCCCTAAGCGCGGAAGAGACCGAAATGAACTCTATGATACAACTGCTGGTCTTGGCCGGTATTGCTGTTTTCTTGATCTTGCGTCTGCGCAATGTGCTCGGCACCCGCGAAGGCTTCGAGAAGCCACCGGTGAAGCTGTCTGAGGCCCGCGATGACGTGCGCCGCGAGTTTGAGGTGATCGAAGGCGGCCCGGATCAAGATATCGTGGATCATGTCGAAGACGGCACCCAAGAAGCGAAAGATCTTGCCGCTATGAAGATGGCTGAGCCCGGTTTCAGCGTAAATGAGTTTCTGCGCGGCTCGCGTGGAGCTTATGAGATGATCCTGATGGGGTTTGAGGCAGGCAATCTCGACGAGATCAAAGATTTCCTGTCCGATGATGTGCTCGAGACGTTTGAAGACGTCGTTGCCCAACGTAAATCGCAAGGCCTGTCGATTGATGCGGAATTCGTCGGCTTGCGCGAAACGTCCCTCGCAGCCGTCACGTATAACCGGGACACGAAAGAAGCCGAGGTTTCCGTGAAGTTTGTCGCCGAGATCACATCTGTCGTGCGCAATTCCGAAGGCGAGATCATTGAGGGTAACGCTAGCGAGATCAAACGCCAGAAGGATACGTGGACCTTCGCGCGCTTCATGGGGTCCGCCACCCCGAACTGGACGCTCGTCGCCACAGGCGAATGAACGGTGCGGCCCGGCTGGCGGCCGCAATTTTGGTGGCTGGTGCAATGACGGTATCTGCAGATCCGGTTCTGCTAAGTTTTGACGATCTAGAAGGGTGGGGCGGGGATGATCCTGCGCCCGCCCTTGCTGCTTTTCAGACGACCTGCGCCCAACTTGATCCAGTTGATTGGGACACCGTGTGCGGCGGTGCCGATGATGCACCGAGTGCCCGCGCGTTCTTCGAAGCACACTTCCTGCCCGTCTTGATGGCCCCGACCGAGAGAGCACTGTTCACCGGATATTACGAGCCCGAGATCGTTGCCAGTCGCACCCGCCGCGCTGGGTTCGAGACGCCGCTGTATCGCGCGCCACCTGAGATGCCGCGTGGACGCCCTTGGCTGACACGTGCGCAGATCGAGAACGAGCGCCCTCTTGCCGGACGTGGGCTAGAGATCGCATGGGTCCATGACCCGGTTGAGGCCTTTTTTCTGCAAGTCCAAGGCTCCGGTCGGTTGCAGTTGCAAGACGGTGGCGTAATCCGCGTGGGGTTTGCCGCCAAAAACGGCCATCCATATCGGTCTGTCGGGCAGGAGCTGATCAGACGTGGGCTGTTTGAAGCCCACCAGGTGTCAGCGGCACGTATAGCGCGTTGGGTTGCCTCCAATCCGCGCGACGGCAAGCGGCTTCTGCAACACAACCCATCGTTCATATTCTTCCGTGAAGTGAACGAAGTGCCGCCGGAAATGGGGCCTTTGGGTGCGATGAACCGCTCGGTGACGCCGGGACGCAGTATTGCGGTGGATCCGGCGCATGTCCCGCTCGGCGCACCTGTCTGGATCGAGAAAGAAGGCGCTGCCCCGATCCGGCGTTTGATGATTGCGCAAGACACAGGCTCGGCCATCAAGGGCCCGCAGCGCGCTGACATTTTCTTTGGCACCGGGGATGAGGCTGGGCGAATTGCGGGGCGCATTCGGGATGGGGGTCGCATGGTTGTGCTGATGCCGCGACCGCTGGCGTTGAAGGTGACGGGGCAGGCGGGATGAGCCGTAAGCGCAAGCGGCTGTCGCCCGAGGACGAGGCGTTATGGGACCGCGTGAAGGGTGCAACTTCGCCCTTACATCCGGTCCAGCGTCGGGTGGAAATTCCGGCGAAACTTAAGGCGACCGTAGCCTTGAGCCCCAAGAAACATACAGAATATACGATTCCAAAGTTTGCAATCGGTACAAAAGCAGGTGGTGGGCGTAATGGCCACGATCTTCAGCCTGCTTTGGTCGACCGGCTGAACCATGCACCTGTCCAAATGGACCGCAAAAACTATACTCGGATGAAGCGCGGAAAGCTGGTTCCGGAGGCGCGGATTGACCTGCATGGAATGACGCTTGCGGCTGCGCACCCCCGGCTGATGAGCTTTATTTTGCGGGCACATGGCGATGGCGCGCGCCTTGCCCTAGTCATCACCGGCAAGGGCAAAAATAAGCCCGATGAAGGACCGATCCCGACGCGCCACGGCGTCTTGCGTCATCAGGTTCCGCAATGGCTTTCGATGCCGCCGCTGGGTGCATTGGTGCTGCAGATCGCGCCCGCGCACCAAAGCCATGGCGGAACCGGAGCGTATTACGTCTACTTACGTCGTGGTCGGTAGGCGCGTTCTGGCGGGCTTCACGGTGACGCCGATTAATACGCAAACGCCCGCGAACAGAACGCCAAACGCGGTTAATTGCGCCTCGAACCCGATGCCAAAATCAATCAACGCTCCGGTGATGAATGGCCCTAAGGCGGACCCGAGCACCATGATTGCGACCACCACAGCCTTGATTGATCCGATGTTTCGCGTCCCAAAGAACAGCGCCCAACACGCTGCTGGCAAGGTTGCCTGACCACCACCCGCGATACCCATCAAGATCACGCCGAGGGCAGTCCAGCTAACGTCGGGTGCCAGTGCGTGTAACAAGAATGCGACAGTCAGGGGCAGTAAATACACGGGCAACAGCTTGTCTGCCCCGAAGCGGTCAATGGCGAGGCCGTAGCCAATCACGGACAGCGAAAACGCGACTGTGCCCAGCGGGAAAACCGCGACGAGCGACAGGTGGGTCCAGCCTTTCACCTCGGCGAAGTGGACCTGATGAAACCAGAAGCTGGTCCCGATGGCAGAAAACAGCATGACGCCCAGCGAAATAGACCAAAAAAGCGGTTGGCGGATTGCTTGAAGCCGCGTCCAGTGGTGGTTGTCCATTCCGGGGACCGCACTCTCGTCGGCGATGGATTTGGGGGAGCGCTCTAGGCGCAGCAAAACCCAAACGATGGGCAGCATCGCGAGGCAGAAGAACCCGGCCCCAATCCAGATCAGATGCCAATCGACAAAGCTCTTCAGCCACACGACCGGGATCGGCAGGATCGCCTCGCTAAACGAGAAGCCTAGTGTTGCGACGGCGAGTGCTTTGCCGCGGTTTGCCGTGAACCAGCGCGCCATTGCCACGACCGATAGATGGGTCAGCATTCCTTGTCCGGTGAAGCGCAGCGCGAGGATCACAAGGACAAGTGCTGCGCCTGATGGATTAAATGCCATTGCAAAGCAGGACAGTGCGAGGCCAGAAATTATCACGAGGCCCAGCGTGCGAATACGGATTTTGTCGGCGAGCGTGCCTGCAAACACCATGATGGCCGCAGACGTTGCGGTGCCCACAGCATAGATGCCGCCCCATTGGCCGAGGCTTAGGGCGAATTCATCGCGCAACTCGCCTGCGAAAAGCGCGATGAAGAACGTTTGTCCGAATGATGACAGGAACGACAACAATGCGCCCGCCGCCAACCACCGTGCATTTTCGCGCAGGAACGGCAGCATTGTCATGGGGCACCCGGCGCAAGAATGACTTGTGTCGCACTGCGCAGCGTCAACACCGTACCGGGCAGCAATCCAATACGTGCATTAGGGTCCTCCTCAAACGAGGCGTTCACCTCGGCCACACGCCTCAGAAGCCGAATGACCGAGGGCGAGGTTGCGACGGTGAAGTGGTTGAACGCGTCGCCCTCGCCGATCTCGACATTGCTGAGGTCGATGAGGGTAACGGCCAAGTCCGCAACATCCTCGACCGTGCCTAAATTGCCCAACCGCGCCGTTTGTCCGGTGATCCGGGCCGAAACTGCAAGCGCGCGGTCGCGTTGTGATGTGAAGATCACGAACGGGTTGGGCAGTGGGTTGATCCGGGCCGCCTGCGCACGGAAGACATCAATGTCGAGATCTGGCGATAGCAGGATCACGCCGCCGATCTTTGACAAAACCGACCGCTCGCCGCGCAGGTGAAGCGACCGCAGCGCCTCCATCGTTACGAGTGCGCCCATGGAATGTGCAATCAGCACAATCTCGCGCACGCCGGATCGGGACAATTCGGTCAGCAAAGCCTCCAGACCGTCGCGGGCAAACAAGGCCGAGTCGCGGTCATATGCGTATCCCAGAGGATGGCCAGCGCTGGGCCATGCGTAATGCACAGGCACGCCTGGCAGATCGAGGTCGCGGCGCATTTGGGCCATACGAAAGAGCCCATCCGCGAAGGTGTTGTTATAGCCGTGGACATAGAGAACGACTTCGCGCTGGGCGGCAGGTCGTGTACGTAGCTCTGCCGCGATTTGGCGGCCAAAGCTGCGGCTGTCTGCGGCGGGCGTGATGGCGCTGACCAGAAAATGCTTATTAGGATCAGGGGCTTCGTGCCGTCCAGAGTAGGAAATGACGCCGGTCTCGCGATCCTCGGGCACATTCACATCATAGCGTGCAAAGCTGAGGTCTGAACTGCGCGCAAGCGTGTCATCCAGCCCATCAAACACGCGGGTGGTGGCGACAAACACCGCCTCGTTCTGGGCTTCGGGCGCACCTGCAATGGGCGGCATAATACTGGCGCGAGGCGCGCAAGCGGACAGGATCACGAGCGTGAGAAGGACGAAGACAGACCGGAGCATGGAGCACTTCTCGCGAGTTTGGGCAGACCTGCCTTACAGCACATACCGGCTAAGGTCAGTATTCGCTGACAGCGCACCAAGGTTATCTTCGACGAATTGTGCATCGACCGTCACGGCGTCGCCATCTCGGTCGGGGGCTTCAAACGACAGCTCCTCAAACACGCGCTCCATCACTGTATAGAGCCTGCGCGCGCCGATGTTCTCGACGTTGCTGTTTACCTCGGCGGCAATGCGGGCGAGTGCTGCGATGCCGTCTTCGGTGAAGGTGACTTCCACATTCTCGGTGCCCATGAGGGCGGTGTATTGCCGGGTTAGTGCGTTGTCAGTCTCTGTCAAAATACGCACAAAATCACCCTCGGTCAGCGCGCGCAACTCCACCCGGATTGGCAGGCGGCCTTGCAATTCGGGCAACAGATCGCTGGGCTTGGCGATGTGGAACGCGCCTGACGCGATGAACAGGATGTGGTCGGTCTTTACCGCACCATGCTTGGTGGACACGGTCGTACCTTCGATCAGCGGCAGCAAGTCGCGCTGCACACCTTCGCGCGAAACGTCCGCGCCGCGTGCATCCGAGCGCGCACAGACTTTGTCGATCTCGTCGAGGAAGACGATGCCATTTTCCTCGACAGCCGAAAGCGCTTCGCGTGTCACGGTTTCCTGGTCGAGCAGTTTGTCGGCTTCTTCGTCAATCAGCAGATCATAGCTGGCCGAAACGCTGAGTTTGCGCCGCACTTTACGTTGGCCGAGGGCTTTGCCCAGCATATCGCCAAGGTTCATCATTCCGCCCATACCGCCGCCGGGCTGGCCGGGAATTTCAAACCCGCCCATGGGGTTGGAAGTGTCGGCAACCTCGAGTTCGATCATCTTGTCGTCCAGCTCGCCCGAGCGCAGCTTTTTGCGAAACAACTCGCGGGTGGCGTCGCGCGCGTCTTCGCCCGCCAGCACATCAATCACGCGTTCCTCGGCGGCACTGTGGGCATTTGCCTTCACGGCTTCGCGCATATGTTCGCGGGTCATTAGAATGGCGACATCCACCAGATCGCGGATGATTTGGTCGACATCACGCCCCACATAGCCAACTTCGGTGAACTTCGTCGCTTCCACCTTCAGGAACGGTGCGCGTGCGAGCTTTGCCAGACGGCGCGAGATCTCGGTTTTGCCAACGCCTGTGGGGCCAATCATGAGGATGTTCTTAGGATAGACCTCGTCGCGCAAATCATCGCCAAGTTGATTGCGCCGCCAGCGATTGCGCAGCGCAACGGCAACCGCGCGCTTTGCATCGGCTTGGCCAATGATGAAACGGTCCAACTCAGAGACAATCTCGCGGGGGGTCAGATCGGTCATGAGGGGGCTTTCACGTAAGGCGGCAGACGGCTTTTGCCGGGAAATTCGGGGAGGGCGGTCATCAGGGTTCGGCGAATGACCTCCCACTGCGCGCCAAGCAAGACGAGGCCTGCACCGAGGGCGAGGATGATCAGGAACGCGTTGCCCTCGACCACAGTGAAAGCGATTGCGACGACATAGCCAATGCCCGCGACAAGGAACGAGCGGCGGTCGATGATGATGGCGAACAGGGCCATGAGGGCGAGGAACGCGCTCAGAAGTAGAAGTGCGCCAGCCGTCTCGGACTCGAATAGCGACAGCGCGATGGTGTTGATGATGGCAGGTGCTGCGATGATATGCAGCCAGAAGCCGTTTTGCGCCCGGCGTGTGACGCGGTGCGGATCGCTAATGTCGAACCAAAGAGCTACGGCAAGGCCGATGAAGCCCAACCCAATGGTAATGATCGAAAACGAGCCAGTGCCACTGAGCAGGAACATCTGGCGCGCGTCCGAAAGACTTGCGCCGCCTACCAACGTTAGGGCGAAGGCAGTCCCGAAGACCGACAACGCCAGCAGAAACAGCGTGAACGGCACGCGGAACAGCAGCCAGTAGCCCAGTAGCCAAATCGCGGTGAGGCCGATGGTGATGGTCCAGACCGTGGGGGTTTCGCTTGAGACAAGATTGCCCAAGCCGCTGCTGAGTTGGATTGACGACAGCGCGAACATGATCGACAGCGCAATCGACGGAGCGACCATTCGGCGTACGAGTGTGAAATAGCGCGCCAGCAGGGCGATGAGGACCATTCCAAGCGCGGCAAATAGAACGGCGCTGATGCCTTGGGTCTCGGAAAACAGCACCGACAGGCCAGTGACGCCAGCCCACCCGCCATAGAGGATGGTCAGACCAACAACGATGAAGATCTCGTTGAAGCCTTTGAACAACTCAAACGGCTCGTCCAGTCCGGCGAGGTTTTCACGAACCCCGCGTCTGGCATCGGCAAGGCTGAGGATGTGCGCGGCCTGGGCCTCCGTGATGGTTCCAACGGAGACGGCCGCACGCAGATCATCGCGGTTGAGCGTCATGATTTGATCGTCTCCACTGTCAGATTGCCATTGGTGTAGACGCAAATATCCGACGCAATCGCCATGGCTTTGCGCGCAATGCTCTCGGCGTCCATATCGGTGTCCATCAAGGCGCGCGCGGCGGCCAATGCGTAATTCCCGCCTGACCCAATAGCTGCGACGGAATGCTCGGGCTCAAGCACATCGCCAGCGCCAGTAATCACGTAAAGCGAGGTACCATCGGTGACGATCAACATCGCCTCCAGCTTTTGCAGATATTTGTCGGTGCGCCAGTCTTTTGCCAGCTCAACAGCTGCGCGGGCGAGTTGACCGGGGGTGGCTTCGAGTTTGGTCTCAAGCCGCTCGAGCAAGGTGAAAGCATCAGCGGTCGAGCCGGCAAACCCGGCCACCACGTCAAACCCACCGGGTGACAAACGCCGCACTTTCTTGGCAGTACCTTTGATGACCGTCTGGCCAAGGCTGACCTGTCCATCACCAGCGATCACAACCTGACCGTTTTTGCGCACACCAAGGATGGTTGTGCCGTGCCAACCGGGGAAATCTGTGTTGGGCATGGGGCCTCCGTTACCGTTGGGATACATATGGAGGTCGTGCCGCCTCGGGGCAAGCCGTGGGAGGTTGTGGTGGGCCAGCGCTCGGGTAGCTTGATCCCTATGAGTAAAGATAAACGGCTGACATTTTATCTGCCCGATTGGCTGCAATGGCAGGTGGCGCGCGACAAACACGGGTTTCTCGCGGCATTGCGGGCGGTCTTTGTGCAGAGCGGTTGGCAGATGGAAGTGCGCGGGAACGGTATGGCCGAGCGTCTTGCCTCCGTCGCGCGGCCCGGTTGGGCGATGTTCTATAAAGATGCGCCAATGCCGGGGCGCAGTTTGACGATGCGGCGCAGCTATCTGGAACCGTTTTGGCATATCGAGAAGACCGCCAAGCGCTGGGAGTTCGATGTAGCGAAAGCCTCGTTTGATCCGACTGCGGTAAATGGTCAGCGGGCCGGCCAGTTTGGGGGGTTCTGGCGCACGAAGCTGGAATTGCCTGAGGCCAAGCCGGGCGAGGGGTTCGTGTATGTGCCGTTGCAGGGCAAGTTGCTGGCGCACCGCAGTTTCCAGTCGATGTCGCCGATAGAGATGGTGCAGGTTTTGGCTGAGCGTGAGGCGCGTGAGATTATTGTAACGCTTCATCCCAGCGAGACCTATTCGGAGGCTGAGCGCGAGACGGTTGCGGAACTTTGCGCCCAACCTCGGATCACGCTATCAACTGCCCCTATGACCGAGCTGCTTGCGCGGTGCGATTACGTGGCAGCCCAAAACTCAAGCGTCGTGATCAGCGGATTCTTGTTGGACAAGCCTGCGATCTTGTTCGGGCAGATCGACTTTCACCATGTTGCAGGCAACGTGCCGCGCGATGGGATCGCGGCAGCGTTTGCGTATTTGGACAGCGATGCCCCAGATTATGCGCGCTACCTGTTTTGGTTCTTCCAAGAGCGGGCGCTGAACGTATGGCGACCCGATTTCCCGGATCGCCTAAAGGCGCGGCTGGCAGCACTTGGTTTGGAGTTGTGAGGCGCGCTTAGAGCGCAGCGTCGATCCAACTTTTCAGCGCGGCTTTCGGGGCGGCACCGGTCTTGTTGGACACAACTTCACCGTCCTTAAACAAAAACAGCGCCGGAATGCCGCGCACATTTAGACCTGCTGCTGCGTTCATGTCGCTGTCTACGTTCACTTTGACGATCTTCACTTTGCCATCGTATTCGGCGGAAAGTTCTTCCAGCGCTGGGCCGATCTGTTTGCACGGACCGCACCATTCGGCCCAGAAATCAACGACAACGGGGATGTCGGACTGTTTCACTTCGGCGTCGAATGTGGCGTCGGTTACGGCAACGGTGGCCATGTGCGTGCTCCTTGGCAATGCGTGGTTCAAGCGAGAGGTAGGTTCTGTAACGCTCAGGGTCAAGATGTGGGGGTGCGCACAAGTGCCGCGCGTATCTGTGCGTCGTCGAGCGGCATCAATTCTGCGGTGCGCGTCCATAAAATTGCGCAAGTCACCTTGCGATCCGGGTAAAGCTGGGTGAGCGCGGCGTGATAGGCGCCCATCTGGCGCAGCAGGCCCTCGGGTGTGTCGGTTGGGCTGATGGGCACAGCCGCGTTCGACTTGAAATCAACCGCGATCACTTCCGCCGCGCTGATGATCAAGCGGTCGATCTGGCCGGAGATTCTGCGATTGCCAAGCTCAGCCAGCTCCGCCGTTACCGAGACCTCTGCCAAAGTGTCCTGTGCGAAGACAGATGCAAGGGCAGGCGCTGCCAACACGGCTCTCGCCTCGTCCATCACGCTAGCCATGCCGTCCGGTCCTGCGGCGGCGATCTTGTCCCAGTGATCCAGCGGGTGTTTCGGGAAATGCTCGAGCGCCCAATGCAACGCGGTGCCGCGCGCGAGCGCTTCATCAAGGGCCAATCCCTCAGGATCCGGCCCGATGACCTTTGCGCCACCGAGCTGGGACGGTGATAGCGAGGCCTCAGCTTGCGGCGGTGCGCCAGCATGCTCACCCGCCCAATCTGGCAGCGTCTCGGTTTGATGCGGGGAAGATGTTTGTGGTGTTTCAGTCGAGGCATCGGGCCAGACACCGCTTTGCCACCTCAAACCTATACCCTCAGCGCGCACCAAGGGTGCCGCCCCAAGCGCGCCTAGCCCGGCTTTGGCATAAGCATACCAGCAGTCTTTGTCCGCATCACCAGCCGCTGCGATGATCAGCCAGTTTTCCGCCCGCGTCATCGCCACATAAAGCAGCCGCATCCGCTCGTCTTGATCGCGCGCACTTGCGGTCTCCATCGCCTCGGCCATGCGCGGGGTCGCCTCGGGTTTGCTTGTGCGCCACAGCACAGGCCCATCTGGCAGTTTTAACAGCTTGCCGGGCATGGGCGGTTTGCGTTTGGCGCAGTCCGGCAGGATTACAATCGGCGCCTCAAGACCCTTGGCCCCATGCACCGTCATCACCCGAACTCTGTCGCCTTGCTGGTCGAGCGCGCGCTTCAAGTCGCTCGTGTCCTGGGCCATCCAGCCTATGAAACCGGTCAGCGAGGGCACATTGCCCTGCTCGTAACTCAGGGCTTGGGCCAGAAGGGCGTCGACACCATCTTCGGCCTCCATCCCAAGGCGGGCGAGTAGGTTCCTGCGCCCCAGATGGCGGGTCAGAATGCGGTCAATCAGATCAAAGGGGCGCAGGAAATCGCCCTGTTTGAGCGTATCTTGCAGCAAATCCATCGTCGCGGGCGGCGAATCTTTACGGCCGCGTAATGCACGCCAAAGGAAGTTTGTGTCGCGCTTATGGGCCAAATCGAACAGCTGCGCTTCCGTCCAGTTGCACAGAGGCGAGCGCAGCACAGTTGCCAGCGCCAGATCATCTTCGGGGGTGGCGGCAAAGCGCAGAAGCGCCATCAGATCGCGCACGGCCAACTCGCCCCCGATGCGCAGACGGTCCGCGCCCGCAACAGGCAGACCCTTGTCCTTGCAGGCCCGAATGATCTCATGGAACATTTCCTTGCGACTTTGCACAAGGATCAGGAAATCGCCGGCCGTGACGGGTCGGGTGACGCCTTCGGTCGTGGTGATCTGCGTGCGGGCCTCAAGGATTGCGGCCATCTCGTCGACGACACGCCGAGCGAGCACTAAGCGATGATCTTGTCGCGACAGCGCATCGACGGGGCTGTCAAAGGGCAGGTCGGCCTCGGCCTCGGCCTTGAGTTCAACTGGCCAGAGATCAACACGACCGGGCATATCGCTATGGAATGGCACGTGATCGCTGGCCATGCCGAGACCTTGGTGATCAACGGCTTTGAAGGTGGCATCGACGGCCTGAAGCACGGCGTTGGCAGAGCGGAACGAATAGAGCAGGCTTTGGGTTTGAAACGGCTCGGACGCGGCACGCATCGCGCCCTCAAAGAAAGCGCGCATCTGCTCGAACCCGGCTGGATCGGCGCCTTGGAACGAATAGATCGACTGTTTCGGGTCGCCCACAACGAAGATGGTGCGCTGAATATCGGGGCGGGCACCGTCGCCGCTGGCAAATTCGCGCGCCAGATCGCGGATGATCTGCCACTGGACGGGCGAGGTGTCCTGCCCTTCGTCCACGAGGATATGATCGATGCCACCATCAAGACGGAACAGAACCCATTGCGCCACACTTGGGTCGGTTAATAGCGCGCGCGTCTTTAGGATCAGATCGTCGAAGTCGAGCCATCCGCGCGCGGTTTTCGCCTGCGCATAGGCGGGCAGGATCCAGTCGGCGAAGGCGTGCAAGGCGACGGACTTTTCGACGGCCTCAAGCGCCACACGGGTTTGCCGCGCGCCTTCAATCCGCGCCATCAGGCCATCAAGCGCGTCGATCTGGTCGTCGCTGAACAGCTTGCGCCCAGCTGCTGTGGGCCATTTGCCGATCTTGGCGCTAAACGGTTCGGCGGTTTTAGTCGTGCCACCGAAAAGCATCATGCCCTCCAAAACAGACATCCAACCCAGAGAAGGCGCATTAAGATCAAGGCCTTCGAGCCTTTGTCCGTGGGCCAAATCGGTCTTTTCGCGCGTGAGAAGACCGTCTCGAATGGCTTGCAGCAAGGCCGCATCGCCGGGCGCGAATGTGTCGTCGATCAAGTGATCAAGCGTCATCCCGGGATCGATATCCATCTCAGCGCAAAGTGCGCCGCGCCCAAGCGGTTGCTCAAAATTGGCCCGCGCCCCGATGACCTGCTTGGTCAGTCTCGCCAATTCGCCTTCGCCCAGAAGGGCTGCGATTTGGTCAAAGCGCGGTTGATCGGGCCCGCTGGCGAGTTGGTCCAGCAGATCTGCTTGAACCAAATCGGCCGACCGGTCGTCCATTTCCATGAAGCTGGGCGACACGTGTGCTTCCAACGGGAACCGCCTGAGCAGCGACGCGCAGAACGAGTGGATGGTTTGCAGTTTTAGCCCGCCGGGCGTCTCAATCGCGCGGGCAAACAGCGTGCGCGCGGCCCCGCGAACCTCGGCGTTGTTTTCACCAGGCTCCAGCCCCAACTCGTCCAGCGCGTCTTTCAACGCACCGTCTTCGGCCATCGCCCACGCGCCGAGGCGCTTGAACAGGCGGTTCTGCATCTCGGTCGCGGCGGCTCGGGTGTAGGTCAAACATAAGATACGTTGCGGCGGCACCCCGCGCAGCAAAAGCCGCGCAACCCGGTCGGTTAGCACGCGCGTCTTGCCGGATCCTGCATTGGCCGCGAGCCAAGTGGACGTTTCGGGATTTGCCGCAGCGATTTGTGTCAGCGTGGCGTCTGAAGGGGGCTGTCTCATGCGACTTCCTCCGCCGATCCGGGCGTGCTGTCATCCCATTCGCCGTAGCGCGCGAGGTGGTCGTAATCGCCGCCCCATGTGAGGTCTTTGACTGCCCGGCGCGACAGATATCCTTTGGTCGGCACGAGGTAGGCGTCATAAAGCGTCAGGAACGCAGCCCAGCTGTCATCGACGAAGTCAGGGTCGATCTCGCGACGCACCTCGGTGGTCTTCAGGTCTTTATGCAGCCCGATATAGGCAATCGCGGCGACGGTCGCTGCGGGCACATCGGTAAAACCGCCGACCTCGGCAACAGCAGCCTCCAAATGAAGCTGGCGGTTGTAATGGTCGATAATTTTGGCGCTGGGCGGCGCACCGCTTTTGTAGTCATAGATCAAAAGTTGGCCGTCTGGCGTCATGTCGAAACGGTCAGCGCGCCCGTGCAGACGTCCGTCACCGGGCAGGGGCCGCTCGCCTTTCTTTTCCAACGCGAAGGGCTGTGCAATCTGGCGGCGCTGGGCCTCGGCCGCGACAAATCCGTCGGCGATCCGGTCCAGATGCACCCGCCACTGGCGCTCGGCCGCAGTCCAGCCTTCGCCTTTTGCCAGCACTTGATCGGCGGCCTGCATCAACGCAGCGCAGGGATCATCGGGCAGGCCGTTCCATGTGGCGCGTGTGAAAACCTCAAACACTTTGTGCAGCACTTGCCCGCGCAACCGTGCATCGGGCGTTTTGCGCAGATCGTCCAGTGGACGCAGGCGCAGGATGTGGCGCGCATAGATGTGATAGGGATCGCGGCGCAGCTTCTCGACATCTGTAAAGGAAAATGCGCGCGGCCGGGTCTCAGGCGGCGGGATCGGCTCAGGGCGCGGGGCGGGCGGCACAAGCGTTTTTGCGACCTCCATCGCATCGGCTTGGGCGAGGATTGTATCCCCGCGCGCACGCATCGAAGCTAGCTCAGACGTTCCGATATCGCCAAGCCCGGTCAGCAGGTTCGTCAGTCGGTTTATCCAGCGAGAGGGCACGGTTTCGGCGTCCGCGTCACGCCGCGCACGTGTCATAATGACGGTCTTTGCAGCGATGGCCTGCTGGAAGTCATGGGCTTGCAGGCCAATCCGGCGGTCAGGCAGCGTCAGCCCGACGTCGCGCCGCATTTGCCGGTTGAGCCATGGGTCCGGTGTGGGTTGTGACGGCCAAACCCCATCGTTTAGCCCGCCAAGGATCACGATGTCTGCACCTTGCACGCGCGCCTCAAGCGTGCCCCAGATCATCACTTGCGGATGGGCGCGCACGGCGTCTCGCACGGGCTCGGCTTGTAAAAGTGCAGTCAGCAGATCTGCATAGCTGCGCGACGTATAGGGCCCACCGTAAGGGGCCTCCGAACGCATGTTTTCGATCAGTTTCGAGGCCGTCTCGCCTGCTTTTTCGCGCCACAACTCGCCGGTGTCCTGATCGTTAACTGCGCCAGACGCGATGCATTCGGTCAGGGAGATGTGAGCCTCAAGCATCTCCGACAAAGGGCCGTCGTTGATCTTCGCCAGACGCTCTAGCATCCAAGTGATCCAGTCGGACCATTGTTCTAGCCCGGTATCGTCACCCTTATTGGAACTGGCCCAAGCCGTGATCTCGGCTCCCGTCGGGTAGGAGGGCCCGCGCCGTCGCAGCCACATTTCCAACAGGCGCGAGCGGCGCAAGTGATCACCGCGCCGCCCGTCAACACTGGACGCAAGCGGATGTTTAAATAGCGCAATCAAGTCCTCAGCAGACACCTTCGCGCCTGCCAGATCCGCAACCTGACGCAAGAATCGCCCAGGCGCCGACAGCGCAAGAGGACGCCCCGCGCTATCGTCAGGCTCTATCCGCCAGCGATCAAGTGCTGCGGTAACTTGTCGGGTCAACATTCGGTCGGGAGTGATGAGCGCGGCTGTTTTGCCTTCTGCCAACGCGCGCCTGAGGCAAAAGGCAATCGCTGTTGCCTCGGCGCGCGGACTGCTTGCTTCCAGCAAGGTCATTCCAGTGCAGGCCTCGGGAATATCGGTCAACTCGGGGCCTTCACTGCGCCACTGATCAGTCACGGGAGCAGGGCGCAGGGCCAATGACATTAGCCGATTGCGAGGCGGGACGGGGGTGGTATCCAAGGTCCACGGTTTAACGTTTTCGCATCTCAGATCGAGGAGGCTTAACAATTGCCCAAGCCTATCTTGCGGGTGATCCTCGCTGCTCTCCATCTCGGCCATACGATCCCAAATCGCTTGGGGCTGATCGAAATCGAAACCTGGCAGGATCACAGCACCTTGAGGCAAAAGCGCTACAGCATCCATCAGCCGCGCGGTCGTACCACGTGACCCGGATGATCCTGCCAGCAGAACGGGATGCGTCGGTGGCGCTACTTTCCAGCGCGCGATCAGGGTCTCGACCCCTAGCCGCATCCGGGCTGCGGGATCGAGCAGGCTTTGATCGACCTCGCCGTAGGCAAGCACGATTTCGAGGAACCGTAACGCCCGTGCCCAGTGTTCGGAATGCGCGCTGACGTCGAGTTCGTGTAGCGCGTCTGGCGACACATTCTCGTCATGCATTTCGTCCAGCAAACCCGCAAGACTGTCGGCCAGCGCATAGGCTGACGACGCTGGGGCCAGCTCAGGGGCGGCGCGCAATAGCTGTTGGACCAGTTGCGCCAGCTCAAGCCGGCGCCGCAGGCCGGGGCGTTCGTGTGGCAGATCAAAGAGGCCGAAATCAGCCGCCCCGCGTCCGGCAATATCGGTGACGGCATGAATGCGAGGCAGCAGGCGCGGGGGGCCAGCGCGCAACACGTCGTGTAATCTGCGCGCCATGCGTTCAGTGTTGACGATGATTTCGACGCGCGCCCATTCATCAGGCGGCGCCTCATGCAACCTGTCCGATAGCCCGTCAATCAGGCGGGCAGGGAAGTCTGCGCCGGGTGGCAGCGCGAAGACGCGGGGCGAGCGGGTATCAGCAAACATTACTTATAATCCACCATATTTTCGGCAATTCCGACACCCTCAGGCGAGCCCACATCGGCCCATTTCCCATCATAAAGGCAACCATAAAGACGCCCGTGTTTGGCCGCGCGCTGCCAGAGCCAACGGATCGAAAACGTCGTGTCAGGACAGTCATGAAGGGCGGCTGGTTGCACGATTTGTGAGCCAGTATAGATCAGCGGGCCGGGAGATGCGATTTGTCCGTCGGCCTGCAGGGTGAAGCTGCCGTTGCCCGCATGACCGAACGTGCGTTCTTGTGGGACCAGAAGCAGCAGCGCGTCCATATCCGGAGCACGCCAATGCGACTTCAGAGTATTTAGCGCGCTCGGGCCAGCCCAAACCGCGTCTGAATTGAGGGTGAAGACAGGGCCGCCTCCCAGATCAGGCAATGCAGCGCGCAAACCGCCGCCGGTTTCCAGCAATATAGTCTCGTGGATGGTTTGCACGTCGCTTTGACCGCGTAGACGCGCGTCAAGGAGGGCGGCGTGGGCATGTGTGTTAACCACGATTTTGCGCGGCGTAACCTGTCTGGCTTGCGCAATTGCGTGGTCGATCAGGGGGCGACCTGCGACCTCGACCATTGCCTTTGGGCGGTCCAGCGACAAAGGCCGCATTCGCGTCCCGTGCCCCGCTGCGAAGATCATTACAGCGTCGGGATCGTGCCGCATCGCGCCCTCAGATCGTTTAAGTGGTTCTTGCTGGGCGGCGGTAGATTTGCACGACAAGCTGCCGCGAGATCGCAAAGCGAGGGATGCGCCAAACACCCCTCAAGCTGCGCCCAGACCCGGGGAATCAAATCAACATACCCAGGCTTGCCGAAATGCAGCGAGAGACGCGCAAAAACACCAAGGATGCGCAGGCAACGCTGTGCCGCGAGAATGGCGCAAGCTTGGCGCAGATCGGCTGGCGGAATGTCGCTGGCTTGGGCAAAACGCAGCATAGCGAGATCAACCAGCTTGGCGGAGACGTCTCGACGTGCATCGTAGAGTAGCGAGATCAAATCATAGCCGACCGGAGCGCGCATGGCGTCTTGGAAGTCGAGCAAACCAACCCGTGCTAGGCCGTCCCGATCCGGCAACCACAACAGATTCTCAGCGTGAAAGTCCCGCAAAGCAAGGGCGGTGGGGAAGGTTTCAATGCGTCTGAGTGCGGCCTGCACTGCATCGTTGATATCCGTGGCTTGGACTGATCCAGCATACCACTTGCTCGCAAGCCCTGCCCGGTTGACCATCGTTTCGGTATCATATGATGGGACCTCGTCTGGGATTGGGCGTTTGGCGAGGTCGGCTAAAAGGTCAACGGCGGCATCGTACAGCATGGCCTCGGTCTGAGGTGCGTTGACGACGTCGCGCGCGAACAAAGTGTCGCCAAGGTCTTCCATCAAGATCAAACCAGTGGCGCTGTCGGTCTTTTGAATGCGCGGGGCGCTATAGCCGAAGCCACGCAGATGCCGCGCTATCGTGGTGAAGGGTTCGGTTGTCTCGCCCGTTACTGGCGGAGCATCCATTAAGACGGCTGTCTCGTGGGCGTGGGTCAATCGCCAATAACGGCGCGGCGACGCGTCACCTGCAAGCAGGGTAATTTTTGCGCCGGTCCAATGCGTGTCCTCGAGAAACGCTGCAATCTCGGGGCGGGGATTAACCATGTTCGAGCTCAAGGGTAGCGCGGGCAATATCGAGGATGCGGCGTGTCTGGGGCGTGTCTGGCCCGCTGAGTGACACTGTGCGGCGGTCATCTCCGGCATCAGTTAGCGTTAGGTCAATTGCAGAAGCTGGGCGCAGATCACCGAGGCGGTCGGGCCATTCGATTAGGCAAATCGCAGTGTCCACCGCGTCGTCGAGGCCAAGCTCAACCGCATCACCGGGGCCACTGAGGCGGTAGAGGTCCACATGCCATAGCGTATCTGGGCCAAGCTCGTAGGTCTGCACGAGGGTAAAGCTGGGCGAAGGGACGTCTTCCCAAAGCCCTAGCGCCGCGAGCCTGCTTTGGATCAAGGACCGAGCAAAGAAGGTTTTTCCGGTGCCAAGCTGGCCGGTTAGCAGCAATGTATCGCCGGGCTGCAGGACGCTGCCGATTTGGGCCGCAAGCCTTTTGGTCGCCACCGTCGAGGGGAGGCTTCCTTCCACAGTGATTAGCGGCGAAGGGTCAGATTTGGCGTGGCGCAACATGGGACCAGATTACCCCAGTCGCGCCCGGTAACAAGCGGTTAGCGTCAGTTGGCGCGGGCCTCAGTGCGATGTCGGGGTACGAAAACGGCAATTGGCTCGGCTTCGGTAAATGAAACCAGCGTTGCGCCGCCTGTAAGGGGCACGACGCGGCATGCAAGCCCAATGCCATCTACAAGATGTCCGGTGTCGGACCATTCAGCGCGCTGAGTGAGTGCACTGACAAATTCGCGGATCTCGCCCCAAAGTGGTGCCGGTTTGGCGCGCGTCTGCCAAAGCTTGTTGGCGTCAAGGATCGTGGGGGCCGTGATGGGTGCGTCAGGGCCGGCTTCGTCCACATCCCAAAGGGTCGTGTAGGCCTCGTTGGCCATTAACTGCGTTCCTGCGGGCGAGAACACGACGACGGCTTCGTCCATCGCGTTGATGACTGACTGACTAAGCTCCAACTCAGCCCGGAAGCGGCGGGTCAGGGCCATTTCGTCTGAGATATCTTCGATCAGGAACGCCAGCCCGCCGTCGGGATGAGGTCGCGCGCAGACCCGAAATACCTGTCCATCTGGCAGCGACCACACCTCGTCAAACTGACCGTTGTTGGCTTCCTCCTCGATCCAGTCGAGGCGATCGCGCCATGATTTATAGTCCTTGGGTTCGGGCAAAGTATTTCGATTGCGCAGCTGGTCAAAGAACGAGTTGAGTGTGGGGCGCGAGGCCAGCCATTCGGCCTCTAGCCCGGTTAGGTCCATCAGCGCGGGATTGAACATCGTCAGCCGCCGATCCCGGTCAAATATCGCCAAGCCTGTGCGAATATGCGCAAATGTTTGGGTTAGGGTTTGCATAAAGCGGCGGGTTTTTTCTTCGGCTATGATGGTCGCATCAATCGGTGTTGCGCTGCACAACGCAGACGCGCCCGCATCGCTAGCATCCAGCTGAAACCACAACCGAGCACCATCCTCGATCTCTAGCGAGGCACGGCGATGGGTTGGGGTTCCGGGCAGTCCGCGCGGCATGAAGTCGATGAACAGATCAGGCAGAGGCCATGCGCGTGCCGCATCGGGGTCCAGTCGTTTGACAAGCGCCATGTAGGCGGCATTGGCCCAGCACAATGTTCCATCGGCATCGCGTTGCCAGATCAGCGAGGGCGTGTGCGCCAAAGCTGCCCTGAGCGTCGTAAGTTCGGTGCGGTCAAACTCTCGCGCGGGCTCCGAGACCTGCACGGCGACATCCAGACCGGGCATCTTCGGGTTGCGGGCTAGCATGGGGAGGATTTGCGTGCGCCCGGTCGCCCAAAGCAATCCGCCAAGTGCGCAAGACGCTGTTACGAAGGATAGTCCGGCAATCACCAGTAAGGTCGGAAGGTCAAAGTAGAACATTAACTATCTCCTGAACCCTGCGCGTCCGGGTGAAACGGTTGTCCGCAAAACAAGTTAAGGAGTGGTTAACCTTGTCTAAATCCAACATCCTTTGGCTAGAGCGCCTTGCCTAAACCTCGGTCTGGATGGGCATGTTCTCACCGAGCCCGCCAGTGCTGGTATCGGTCAGCCCCAAGCGCGCGAAGGGCCAAATTGCCTCGACAATTGCACCGGACCTAACCGGCCTGTCGTCGGGCGCCATGAACGGATCGGACCCGTTGGCGAAGCTCATTTCGGCGCCTGTCCGTTCCAGCAAGGTCTTAGCGATAAACAGGCCAAGCCCCATCCCTTCATATCCCGGACGCTTCGTCGGCTCGGTCCCGGATTTACGTCTGCGGACGAAAGGATCTCCGATCCGGCCCATCACTTGTTGTGGAAACCCAACGCCATCGTCGATGATCCGCACGAGAATTTGTTTATCCGTCCAATGAACATCAATCCAAACATTCGCCTCGGAAAAATCGACCGCATTTTGCACGAGGTTGCGTAACCCATGGATAATTTCGGGCTGACGGCGAATCGAGGGTTGGCGCGCACCTCCACCCGAACCGGGTGAGATGTCGAAATGCAGGGATTTGCCACGCTCAGCATGGGGTTCAGCGGCCTCGCGCACCACCGCACCCAAGGGCGCGCTGCGCAGAAGTAGATCGTCTTTGCCCGCGCGGCCCATGGACCTCAGGATATCGCGACATCTATCCGCCTGTTCGCGAATCAAAATGGCGTCTTCGCGCATAACCGGGTCTTCAAGTTCCTCAACCATCTCGGAGCTGACCAGTTTGATCGTTGCCAAGGGCGTGCCCAGCTCGTGAGCGGCAGCGGCCACAACACCGCCCAAATCGGTCAACTTTTGCTCGCGCGACAACGCCATTTGTGTGGCCAGCAACGCCTCGTTCATCGAATGGGTCTCGCCCGTGACGCGGTAGGCATAGGCCCCGAGAAACAGCACCCCGATGACGAGGGATATCCAGAACCCAAAGACAAGGATGTCCGGCATGCGCAGCACGTATCCTTGTTCCACCCGCAAGGGCACATGGACGATGGCAACGAGTGTGGTCAGCAGGATCGCCACCAAGCCGAGGAACACGGTCGAGCGCAGGCGTAATGTCGCCGCTGCGATCGTCACCGGCGCAAGGATCAAAAGCGCAAACGGATTATTCAGCCCGCCAGTTAGGTACAGCAGGAACGCCAGTTGCGAGATATCGAACAGCAGGGTCGCCATCGCCTCGCCCTCAGACAGGCGCTTGTTCTCGGGGTAGATGAAGATGGCAATGACGTTGGCGATGATGGACGCGCCGACAGCTAAAGACAGAAGCCCCAGACTGAGGGGCAGTTTCAGAACCCACACGGCGACGCCGATGGTGATGATTTGTCCGGCAATGGCCATCCAGCGCAACAAGATCAGCGTGCGCAGTCGCACCCAGCCGCTGCGCTCGGGGCCAAAACTTGGGAAAGGGGCGATGTCGGGCATGGACTTGCGTCTCACTCATTCGTGTAGCGGCGGTCGAAGTGTCACACTTCTTTGCCTGCCGTGATCTCTCTTACTTAGCAACAGACATAGCATTTCAGATTTCTAGCACGAGGGCATCATGCGTTTTTATGTGGCAACAGCAATCGCGCTGAGCATCGGATTGATCGGCGGCACGATCTACATGGCATTCTTCAGCGGGCCGCAAGACGCTTTGGCGCAGTGCCGCGGTGGCGCTGTGGCGACGGGAACGGCCAGTATTGGCGGCCCGTTCGAGTTGATAGACGAGACCGGAGCGACTGTTACGGACGCTGATGTGATCACCAAACCAACGCTGGTCTATTTCGGCTACACGTTTTGCCCGGATGTCTGCCCGCTTGATGCGTACCGCAACGGCATCGCCGTGGACTTGCTGCGTGAAGAGGGCTTTGACGTTGGCAGCGCGTTTATCTCCGTCGACCCTGAGCGCGACACGCCCGAGGTTTTGGCCGAATTCACCGATGTCATGCACCCCGATATGATCGGTCTGACGGGTAGTGCCGAGCAGGTGCGCGCGGCCAGCCAAGCCTACCGAACTTACTACAAAAAGCAGGATGCCGAGGACGAGTTCTACCTCGTTGATCATTCGACCTTCACCTATCTGGTGTTTCCCGAGACCGGCTTTGTTGATTTCTTCCGCCGCGACGCGACTGCCGAGCAAATTGCCGAGCGCGTCGGGTGCTTTGTCGACGCAATCTAAGGGACGTTTGACCACTTCGAATTAAACTCCTAAGACTGTGAAACACGATTAGTCGGGGGATCCCAATGAACGACCAACCTTTGCGCAATATCGGCGACGATCCCTCGCTTTTATTGGTTGATGACGACGAACCATTCCTGCGCCGCCTTGCTCGCGCGATGGAGAAACGTGGCTTTGTAGTGGAAACGGCGGATTCCGTTGCGGCAGGCAAAGCGCTCGCCACGGCGCGCCCGCCTGCCTACGCCGTCGTTGATCTGCGGCTTGAGGACGGCAATGGCCTTGATGTGGTCGAGGTGCTGCGTGAACGGCGCCCTGACGCAAAGGTTGTGGTTCTGACAGGCTACGGCGCGATTGCCACGGCTGTGGCTGCGGTCAAGATCGGAGCGACGGATTACCTGTCCAAGCCCGCGGACGCCAATGATGTGACGGCGGCGCTGCTGGCCTCGCCCGATGAGCTTCCCCCGCCCCCTGAAAACCCAATGTCTGCGGACCGGGTTCGGTGGGAACATATCCAGCGGGTCTATGAGTTGTGCGATCGCAACGTTTCGGAAACGGCGCGCCGCTTGAACATGCACCGCCGGACTTTGCAGCGTATTCTGGCAAAGCGGTCCCCTCGTTGAAGGGCATCGCGGCGTTGGGCGCGCTGGTCATTTTGGCTGGATGTGCAACAGCGCCGATGGTCTCGCGCGACACACCGTCTATTGAACTGACCGAGACGGGGCTTGGCCCTGCCGGATCCCCCTTGCAGATCGATTTTGGGCGCGCGCAACAAGGCGTTCTTGATGCCGTGACCGCCCTGCAAGGCGAAGGTCCACGCGACGCAGGCGTGAACGGCGAATGCGGCGCGGGCCCGGTGTTTGCGGCGAATTGGGACAATGGCCTGACGCTGAATTTCCAGAACGACCGGTTCTTGGGTTGGGTCGTGCAGGCGCCGTTCAAGGCTGGCTATCCAGCGGGGGCGATCCCTTTGGGAACAGCTGAGGCGGATTTGGCCGGCATCACGCTGGAAGACACAACGCTGGGCAAAGAGTTCTTTGGCGGCGGCATGTGGCACTTGGTCGAGGAAGATCGCGCGCAAGTCACAACAGTCTGGTCCGGGCTGACCTGCTTTTTCCGTTAGATCAGCGCCTGCGCCATTAACCACGCTTTCAGGGCTTTAGTCCCGGCGGCTGACGCTCAGGGTGCGTAACGAGGTGATACGCCCAAGCGGTATCCGCCTCCTCATAGAGCTTAACGAGCGTTCCATTTGCGATATCCTCGCGCACAACCGGGGCGGGCATAACAGCGACGCCGAGGCCGGACGTGACCGCTTGTTTGACCATCGCGTCAGTGCCCAGCGACGTGACCCGCGCCTTTTCCAAGTTTAGACCCTGCGCTTCCAGCCACTGTTTCGATTCCGGCCAACGAATGCCGGTGATCCAATGGGCGGTTTGCAGCTCGGGCAGGCAACACACAGGCGTGCCGGATGCGGCGACGACGACATGTCCCGCGCTCATCATACAGAGTGCGTCGATCCCGTCCCACGCCCCTTGTCCGTAGCGGATCGCCAGATCGAAGTTATCGCGGCGCAGATCGACGACATCTGAGGACGGAACAATCTCGACCGCGATATCTGGATGTGCGGCCCAGAACGAGCCAATGCGGCGGATTAGCCAATTCTCAGCAATCGATGGCGTGGTTGAAAGGCGCAGTGGGCGGGTCGCTTCGGCCTTCGTCAGCCGCGCGCTTGCGCCCTCGATCAACGCGAACGCCTCGGTCAAGGTCTTGGCCAGTGGCGCGCCAATATCGGTGACCTGCATCGATTGGCCAACGCGGGTCATCATAGTGCAGCCGTAATGCGCTTCGACCGTGCGGACATGCTGGGCGATGGCGGCATGGGTTACATTCAACTCACGCGCGGCGGCCGAATAGCTGGCGAGCCGAGACGCCGCCTCGAACGCGCGCAGGGCAGATAGGGACGGCAGGGTGCGCCAGTCCATTAGGTTGTAAGTTCAGCTAACATGTCCGCAGTCTTCCTGATTAGCGCAAGCGGATCAAGGTCAGTAGGTTCATTTCAGAAACCAGCTTCAGGAGAAAGCAAATGCTGAGCCTTATAACAGATACCCTTCGCACCGCAGCCGAGCGTCGCCGCGCCGCCAATCACGAACGCGCCATTGACGACTGGGCGGACCGGTTCGTGTCGCGTGATCGGACCGAGCAGAGGGACCGTAAGCTGTTGAACCAGCGGAACCTCTGGTGATCAAAGGTCGAACCGTTTGAGGATCTTATCCACGATCAGGCCTTCGCCCAGATTAACGCCAGTGTTCACATGATAGGTGCGGAACCCGCGACTGTCATAGTACCGAACCCCCCCAGCATTATCGGTGCGAATATTGGCGTTGATCCACGTATACCCCAGCGCGCGAGCTGCATTCTGAGTGGCCTCGAAAAGCGCCGAACCGATCCCGCGTTTGACCTGACCAACCTTCGCAAAAGTGGCGATATCAGCAGCCTCGGGCGGCAAAGCTGCATGCGGTGCGATCCATTGGAAGCCAAGCACTTCGCCCTCGTTTATCGCAACATGCCAAGCGACCCGATCTGCATCGACACTCATCCAATCTGCCATATCCTCGGGGCTGAGTGGGGTTGTGATCGCGGTGGTGCCGCCAATCGCGATGATCTCGTTCAGAAGCGTTGCCATTTGTGCGGCGTCAGCCTCCTCGGCGGGGCGGACAGTGAGGGTCATGAAAGCTTCCTTAACAATTCCGCATGGCGTGAGGTGTAGTCGGCGCGCACATCGACAGGCGTGCGCAGTTGCACGTCGAGGCCCTTGATGACCGTGGCGGACGGTTTGCCAAAAAACTTCGTCGCCTCAGCCTCGGCAAACCCGGCAATACGCGTGGCCTCCATCCAAGCCGAAACCTTGTCTGCCTTCTTAATCGCGACCTTTACAGTTTTTGGGATCGACGCAGGCAAGCCAAACCGTAAATGGATCGCGGCCATGAGGCGGTCGTCGAGCACTCCGTAATCCGGGCCAATCGCGGCTTTCACCGGGCTGATCATATCGCCAATCACGTATTCCGGCGCGTCATGCAGCAAGGCGGCAAGCTGCCATTTTGCAGGTGCTTTGGGCTGCATCCGAGAAAAGAGCGTCTCGACCAGCAGCGAATGCTCGGCGACGGAGTATGGAAAATCCCCGTGCGTTTGCCCATTCCAGCGCGCGACGAAGGCAAGACCATGGGCGATATCCTCGATCTCGATATCCATCGGCGTTGGGTCTAGCAGGTCGAGGCGGCGACCCGACAACATACGTTGCCAAGCGCGGGGCGGGGCCTTGGGCATGGGGCTCTCCAGGTGGTGATAGAGGCTTTGTGCAGTTGGGTGCTGGGCGGGTCAACAGTCACAACCGGCTACAATTGGCCTGCCTCAAAACTGCTAACATTGCAGCGGCGCAAATCGCTTGATAAGAGGCGGCAAATTATTCCTGAACTGAAAGCCGCACACAGTCATGACCGACTATATCGTAAAAGACATTTCCTTGGCCGAGTTTGGCCGCAAAGAGCTGGATATTGCTGAAACCGAAATGCCGGGTCTGATGTCCCTGCGCGCGGAATTTGGCGAGAGCAAGCCGCTGAAAGATGCACGCATCGTTGGCTCGCTGCACATGACAATCCAGACAGCTGTCCTGATTGAGACGTTGACAGCCCTTGGTGCCGATGTGCGCTGGGCGTCCTGCAACATCTACTCCACCCAAGACCACGCTGCGTCGGCGATTGCGGCCACGGGCGTTCCGGTCTTTGCCATCAAGGGTCAATCCTTGGAAGAGCATTGGGATTACCTCGACAAATCGTTCCAGTTCACCGATGGGCCGAACATGATCCTCGACGATGGCGGCGATGCGACGCTCTATATCTTGCTGGGCGCGCGCGCTGAGGCGGGCGAAGAGATTATTCCGGTGCCCGAGTCGGAAGAAGAAGAAGCGATCAAGGCGCAGATCAAGTTGCGTATGGCCGCATCACCCGGTTGGTTCACTAAGATGCGCGACCAGATCAAGGGCGTGTCCGAAGAGACCACAACTGGTGTTCACCGCTTGTATGAGCTGCAAAAGAAGGGCCAGCTGCCGTTCCCTGCGATCAACGTCAACGACTCCGTCACCAAGTCGAAGTTCGACAACAAGTACGGCTGTAAGGAATCGCTCGTTGACGGTATCCGCCGCGCAACCGACACGATGATGGCTGGTAAAACCGCCGTTGTGTGTGGTTACGGCGATGTCGGCAAAGGCTCGGCCGCATCTTTGCGCGGTGCGGGCGCCCGTGTGAAAGTGACCGAGATCGATCCGATCTGTGCGCTTCAGGCGGCGATGGATGGCTTTGAAGTTACCTTGCTGGAAGATACCCTCGGCACGGCTGATATCTTCATCACCACCACCGGCAACAAAGACGTTATCCGCATCGAGCACATGCGCGAGATGAAGGACATGGCGATCGTCGGCAACATCGGCCACTTCGACAACGAGATCCAGGTTGCCGCTCTGAAGAACACCAAGATGATCAACATCAAGGATCAGGTGGATATGTACGAAATGCCGTCCGGCAACCGTATGATCCTTCTGTCGCAGGGTCGTCTTTTGAACCTCGGCAATGCCACGGGCCACCCGTCATTTGTGATGTCGGCATCCTTCACCAATCAGGTGTTGGCGCAGATCGAGCTTTGGACCAAGGGCGAGCAGTATGGCAACGAAGTCTACGTTCTGCCCAAGCACCTCGACGAAAAGGTCGCGCGTCTGCACTTGGCGAAGATCGGCGTTAAGCTGACTGAGCTGAAGCAGGACCAAGCGGACTATATTGGTGTGACTGTCGAAGGCCCGTTCAAGCCGGAAGCATATCGCTACTAAGCTTGCCTATGCGACCTTAGGGCCGTGTCGTAAATATGAGCATTCGGATAAACCCCAAGATTAACGTCTTGGGGTTTTCCTATGTTTAAAATACTTGTTTTTGTCCTGACCTCGGTCGGTATTTTCTTTGCCATAGCGTTGGGCCTGATCCTTAGCCAATGGCCCGGCGGAGAAGTATCTTCCGAAGCGGGGCTGCGCTTTCCGGCTACAGCTGGGACCGGATCTGCCACAGAGGTCCCACTTCAGACCTTCGTTGCTCGCGATGGGGCAACTTTGGGATTCCGGCAGGTCTCGGGCGATCCGGCCAATACGATTGTGGTTGTGCATGGCTCAGGCTGGCATGGCGCGGCTTATATGGAGCTTGCCGAAGGGATCGCGCAGCAAACTGGCGCACGCGTCTTGGTGCCCGACATGCGGGGCCACGGGCCGCTGGCTGATCCGCGCGGAGATGTCTCGTATATCGGTCAGTTTGAGGATGATCTGGCGGACCTTCTGGACCATGCGGGCGTTCAGGCGGCTACTTTTGTTGGACATTCGTCTGGGGGCGGGCTGGTTGTGCGCTTGGCGGGCGGCAATCACGGTGATCTGGTTGAGAATGCCGTCTTGATGGCCCCCTACTTAAAGTATGATGCGCCAACGACACGGCCAGCCTCAGGTGGCTGGGCCCATGCGCTGACCCGGCGCTTGATTGGGCTGTCGATGCTGAACGTGGTTGGAATAACGGCGCTGAACGGATTAACGGTGCTGGAGTTCAATCTGCCCGAGGATGTGCTGGCCACTCAAGATGGGCAATACGCGACGTCGTCTTATAGCTACCGCCTGAATACTGGGTTCGCACCGCGCAATGATTATGGCAGCGACGTTGCTGCGCTGCCGACATTCCTTTTGCTGGTCGGGCAGGAAGACGAAGCGTTTTTGGCCGATCAGTATGAGCCGACGTTAAGTACACATAACGCGTCGGGCACTTATCAGGTGTTGCCATCGCTTGGGCATCTCGACGTCCTTTCTGCACCCGAAGCAGTTACGGCGATTGCAGATTACTTGAAGCGTTAGGCGACGCTTTGGCTCAAATTTGCGCTGCCCTGCTTGATATTCGCTTTGCTGCCGTTCGATTTCCCAACAAATAGCCTTTGGCACATGCTTATCTGCGACATTTCGATAGAAAAGCTTGTCAGGCTCGGATTGGGCGGGTTTCATAGCAATACGGTATCAAATGTCAGGTGACATCATCCCTGACGACATCACTGGGAGTTGAACATGGGCAAGCGCGACGATTTGATTGTGAAATACGCGGACGATTTGAAGAACAAATGCGGGACGACCGCAGATATGGGTCTACTGACCAAAGTGACCATCGGTTGCGGTCCTGCCATTTATAACGACGATGCGTCTACTGTCGCCGGATCACAGGCGAGCGAGCTTGAGACGGTGAAGGCGAACTTCCTGATTAAGAAGTTGGGTTTGGCCGATAGCCCGGCGTTGATGGAGGGCATCGACAAAGTGCTCGAGACTTACGGAAAGTCCGAGCGCAACAAGTATCGTGTCGTTGTCTATTACATGCTGACCAAGCATTTCGGCAAAGAGAGCGTTTACGGATAACCGCTTAATCCGTTGAATTTGAGGCAAACCCTAAGAGCACGGGGTTTGCTTTATTGTGTGCTGAGCGATATTCAAGTCTCGACCTGACCAGTATGGCAGGCCCTAAATCGAACACGTGTGGTGCAGTTGGGATGCACGTGGGGAAAGGAGGGTCGCCATATTGTTTGGCGGCCCTTCTTTATTTGCGCAATTACGCGCTTTCCTGCACACTGCGGTATGCAAATGGGGGCTCTGCCATGCGATTTTTCACACGTGTTCTACCGGTCTTCGGCATTGGCTTTGTGGCTGGGGCGGCGTTCTGGTATTTGGCCTCGCCGCTTTTCATTGACCGAGAAGTGTCTGAGGCACTGCCAGAAAGCTTGATGGTCACCGCCGTTGCATCCGGCACGTTCCGCGATGCTGACGGCGTGCATCAAGGCGAGGGCATGGTCACCGTGCTAGAGACCGCGACCGGCGAGCACTTGCTGCGCTTTACCGAATTTCGCGTGACCAATGGTCCAGATCTTGAGGTCTGGATGAGTTCTGTCAGCGATCCCACGGCTTCGGGTCAGGTGCTAGACGGCGAATGGTTGGCGCTTGGGCAGCTTAAGGGAAATGTCGGCGATCAGACCTACGTGATCCCGTCGGGTACGGATTTGTCGACGTTTGGGTCAGTGGTGATTTGGTGCGAACAATTCGGCGTGCTGTTCTCGCCTGCGACCCTCACACCGTCGGGTTAAAGACCGCCAAGCCCGCAGATAATCAGAAACTCTGCCTCGGTCACGGGCTGAACCGATAGGCGAGAGTTTTTCACCAAGATCATATCCGCGAGCGCCGGGTAGCCTTTTATTGTATCGAGGGTCACAGGCGCGCCTAGCGGCTTGATCGCTTTGATATCCACGCACTCCCACCGCGCGTCGTCGGTTTTGCTGTCGGGGTGCGCCTTGGCGATCACCTCGATGATGCCGACCACGGCCTTCTCTTTTTGTGAATGGTAGAAGAAGCCGCGATCCCCGATGGCCATTTCGCGCATGAAGTTGCGGGCTTGGTAGTTGCGCACGCCGTCCCATTCCTCGCCCGTTTCGCCATTAGCGACCTGCTGGTCCCAAGACCAGGTTGAGGGTTCGGATTTAAACAGCCAGTAGCGCATCAGCCAATCACGCGCTTCCAGACATCAAGCGAAACGCTGTCGAACAGGCCCGCCTTGGCGTAAGGATCGTTCGCTGCCCAAGTCTCCGCTGCCGCCATATCGTCGACCTCAAGGATCACAAGCGAGCCGCACATCGCGCCGTCTGCATCAAGGAGAGGTCCGGCTTGAGCGACCACACCCGTCTCGGCAATATAGGCGAGATGTGCGTCGCGGTTAGCTTGGCGCACGGGCAGGGCACCGGCTTTGTCGCGGCAGGTCAGGGCAATTAACATGGTCATTCGGCTTTCAATTCGCGTTGCATCAGATGGCGCATGGCGTCGGAGACGTTCATGTCACCTGCGCAGACTGCAGATACCATCGCGGTAATAGGCATGTCTATGTTGTGTTTGCGGGCCAGCGCGAGGGCTGCGGTTGCTGTTGCCTTGCCTTCGACCGTGGTGCCGGACGCGGGGAGGTGACCCGCACCAAGGGCCGCACCGAACGCGAAGTTGCGCGATTGCGGCGAGGTGCAGGTCAGGACCAGATCGCCAAACCCCGACAGGCCAGTAAGGGTGTCAGGGGCAGCCCCAAGATGTTGAGCCAACCGCTGCATCTCGGCAAAGCCGCGCGCGATGGCAGCTGCGCGAGCGGATGCACCGAAACCTGCCCCCATTACCAGTCCGCAGGCAATAGCAATGACGTTCTTAAGCGCCCCGCCCAGCTCTGCCCCGACAGGATCGGCGCTGCGGTAAAGGCGCAGGTTCGTGGTGGTAAGGGTCTGTTGCAAGGTTTTGCCGGTGGCGGCATCGGCACAAGCCAGCGTCAGTGCCGTTGGTAGACCTTGGGCAATATCGGCGGCGAAGCTTGGCCCAGTTAGGATCGCGGCCGTGGCATCGGGACGGTGCGTCGCGATCAGGGCGGTGGGGCCTTGGCCGGTGGTCAGATCGATACCCTTGCAGCAAGCGACCAAGTGCTTGGCATCTGGGAAATCGCTGCGCCTCAGAAGCTGCGACAGAGTTTGCATGGGCACGGCGAGCAGCAGGGTTTCGGCGTCGATCCGCTCCAGATCGGTGACGACAGCCACGCTCGGGGGCAATGTCGCGTCGGGCAATCGAGGGATTGTGCGGCTCTGTTCGATCTCGCGCATCGCATCTGGGTTGCGCCCCCATAGGGTCACCGCGCGCCCGTCTTGGGCCAATGAAATCGCCAAGGCGCTACCGAATGCACCTGCGCCCAAAATCGCGATACTCATGCTTTTGCGCCTTTCTTGCCGGACCCGAGCATCGGCGCCTGTGCAGTATCAAGCGGCCAACGGGGGCGTGCGGACAGGTCCATGCCGTGGCGGATGCCTTTGGTGAACAGCTCTGCTCCCGCCCATGCGATCATCGCGGCGTTGTCGGTGCAAAACCGCAATGGGGGCGCGACAAAGGGCAGGGATTTCTCGTCTGCGAGCGCCATGAGTGCAGCGCGCAGTGGTCCGTTGGCCGCAACCCCACCGGCAACAGCGAAGCCAGTTAAGGTCTTTAGGCCAGAGGCATCAATCGCGCGGCGGGACTTCTCGGTCAACACATCGACCACCGCCGCCTGAAACCCGGCGCAGAGATCGGCTTGATCCAGAGTGCTAAGCCCGCCTTGATCGGCCACGACTGCATCGCGAGCGCGCATCAAGGCGGTTTTCAGGCCCGAAAAGCTAAGATCGCACCCAGCGCGGTTCAGCAGCGGACGTGGGAACTTGAAGCGCTTGGGATCGCCGCCCTTGGCGCAGGCTTCCACCGATGGTCCACCGGGCTGCGACAAACCGAGCAGCCGCGCGGCCTTATCAAACGCCTCGCCGGGGGCGTCGTCGATAGTGCCGCCAAGCCTTTGGTATGTCTCGGCCCCCTCAACCTTAAGAAACTGGCAATGCCCGCCGGAGACCAGCAGCATTAGGTAGGGAAACGCCATCTGGTCAGTCAGGCGCGGTGTCAGTGCATGGCCCGCGAGGTGGTTCACGCCAATCATCGGGACGCCGCTGGACGCCGACAAGCCCTTTGCGAACATCACACCTGACAACACACCGCCGATCAGGCCGGGGCCAGAGGTGACGGCGATGGCATCCATATCGCCGAGCGCGAGATCCGCTTCGGCCAGCGCTGCCTTTGTGACGACATCAAGGATTTCCACATGCGCCCGCGACGCGATCTCAGGCACCACACCGCCGAAATTGGCGTGTAATTCTGCTTGGCCGCGCACGATTGACGACAGCACTTCGGGCACTCCACCCCTCACGCGCAAAATGGCGGCGGCGGTGTCGTCGCAACTGCTCTCTAGCCCGAGGATGCACAGATCGGTCACGGTGTTCTCGTGGTTGCGTAAAAGGGTAACGCCGAGGTAGCACCTGAAACATGGCCCCACAATCCCGCCCGCCTCGCCTGATCCTAACGCGCCCGCGTGCGCAGGCAGAGCGGTTTGCGGCCAGCCTAGAGACGAAACTGGAGATCGTGTTTGCTCCGTTGATTAAAATTTCGAGGCAAGACTGCGGGTCTCTCGACGGTGTCTCAGGCTTGATACTAACCTCAGAGAACGGTGCTTTGGCGTTGCGCGGTGCTGAAATCACGGGGCTAACGGCCTATTGTGTTGGCCCCCGCACGACGCAAGTGGCACGGGATCTTGGGCTGGACGCGCGCGATATGGGCGGCACTGCGGATCACTTGGTGGACGCCCTTTTGGCGGAAAGATATCAAGGGGCTTTGCTGCATCTACGCGGTACGCATGCGCGCGGTGAGATCGCCGGGAGGCTAAGGGCCGCAGGCCTGAATTGCGAAGATCGTGTGGTTTATGACCAACATGCCTTGCCGTTTCCTGTGAATATAGCGCGTGACTTGGCCGAAGGCGCGCCAGATTTCGTCATGCTATTTTCGCCCAGAACGGCAAAGTTTTTCGCCAATGCCTGCCCGTCCGCGACAAATGCGGAGGTGTTTTGCCTAAGCGGTGCAGTTGCGGATGTGCTGGACCTGAACGCCTACGGCCATGTCGAGATCGCTGCACAACCGACCGCTCCGGCGATGGCAGAAGCGTTTTTTCGCCGCGCCGCCGCAAAGCGCCTTGAGGGGCCAGAGGCGTCAAGCTAGTCTGACTTATGGGTGTCTTTTCTGGCTGCGCCCGGCCCCGTTTGTCCCGATTATCAAGAGGTTCCTTTGGCCCAGAAGACCCCGTCGCCCAGCGATGATGACCCGACCGAAGCCCATGATGCCGCCACTGACGCGCCTCAGGACGAGGTGTCGAACGCGGTTGAAGACGCTGAAATCTTAGAAGAGGCGCCGTCAGACACTGCTGAAGCTGACGCGGATCATGTGTCTGAGGTAGGCGAGGACGCCCCATCTGGTGAACATGTTGAGGCGGAGCCGTTTGAGGCTGCGACCGACGCTGACGCGAACACTCCGCCAGAGCCCGAAAAAACCAACACCTTTGTGCCGATGGTGCTTGGCGGTGTTATCGCCGCGGTGCTTGGCGGTGCTGTCGTCTATTTTCTGCAACCCTCGGCACCCCCGATGGTTGGGCCCGATTCGGCGCTTGTAGAACGGATTGAGGCGCTTGAGGCTGCGGCTGTACCGCAAGCAGACACAATTTCCGCAGATGAGCAGTCCGCCTTTGACGGGCTGTCTGGCGAGATTACCGGTCTGTCCGAGTTGATTGCGGCCATTGATACGCGCCTGACCGAGCTCGCCCAAAATGGCGTCGCGGTTGTCGGCGGTGAAGATGGCGCTGCGGTGGCGGCTGAGTTGAACCAGATGCGTGACGCTCTTGAAGACCAACGCGCGGCGACCGAGGCTGCGCAAGCCGAGATGACTGAGGCTGCTGCTGCTGCCCGCGCCGAGATTGAAGCGGCTGAGGCGCGCGCGGCTGAATTGCAAGCCTCCGCAGGTGCACAAGCAACCCAAGCCGCGCGCCAGTCGGCGATCGCTCGGATTGTGGCCGCCTCTGAAACAGGCGCATCTTTCGCAGGAGCCCTGAGCGACCTTAGCGGATTGGGCGCAGATATCTCCGGGCTGGAGGCTGTGGCTGAAACAGGAATCCCTAGCTTGCCCGCCTTGCAACGCAGCTTCCCGGATATTGCTCGCGATGGATTGGCCGCGTCGGTCAAAGAAACCATGGGCGAGGGCGTGGGCGACCGCATTGGCGCATTCCTGCGCGCACAAGTCGGCGCTCGGTCGCTTGAAGCGCGTGAGGGTGACGATCCCGATGCAGTGCTCAGCCGAGCAGAAGCGGCGCTTCGATCTGGCGATATTGCAGGTGTTTTGACAGAGTTGCAGACGCTGCCCGAAGGCGGCCTAGCGGCAATGGCGGGCTGGACTATGCAAGCGCAAACGCGGATCGACGCGCTGGAAACCCTCATGACGCTGACCGCGTCTAGCAACGAATAGAGGTGCGGTGATGCTCTGGTCCCTTCTAAAAATCCTGCTTTTCGTCGTTGTTGTGATCGGCCTGACCCTTGGGGCGGGTGCCTTGATGGAGACGGGCAGCTCTGTGCGGCTTGCTATCGGCACAACCGAATTCACACTCTCTCCGCTTGCGGCTGTGATTGCGGCGCTGGTTTTGCTGGCGCTGATCTGGGCGACGTTCAAGCTGGTGGGCCTCGCGATTGCGGTGCTGAAATTCCTTCACGGGGACGAGACGGCAATTTCGCGCTACTTCCTGCGCAATCGCGAGCGGCGCGGGTTTGAGGCGATGGCTGATGGCCTGATGGCGTTGGCTTCTGGCGAGGGGAAGCTGGCGCTGGTGAAGGCGCAACGCGCAGAGAAATTCCTGAACCGCCCTGATCTGACCAACCTGATTTCTGCCCAAGCGGCTGAGATGGCAGGCGATCGTGTGAAGGCTGAGGAAGTGTATAAACGCCTTCTGCAAGATGATCGCACTCGGTTCGTTGGTGTGCGGGGGATTATGAAGCAAAAGCTGGCTTCGGGCGATACGATTACGGCCCTTCGATTGGCCGAAAAGGCGTTCGCTTTGAAGCCAAAGCATGAAGACACCCAAGATGTGTTGCTGCGCTTGCAGGCCGAGAATGACGATTGGACCGGTGCGCGCAAAACGCTTGCCGCGAAGTTGCGGAACGGGGCTTTGCCGCGTGATGTGCATAAACGGCGCGATTCGGTTCTGTCATACGCGGCGGCGCGCGATGCGTTGGCGGCGGGCGAGGATACGGACGCAGAATCGATGGCCGTCGAGGCCAACCGCCTTGCGCCGACCTTGGTACCTGCGGCAGCACTTGCGGCGGAATTGTACATTAAGGCAGGCAAACCGAAGCAGGCGATCAAAGTGATTACCAAGGCTTGGGAGGCGGATCCGCATCCAGACCTCGCCGCTGCTTTTGCTGGGATCGAACCAGATGAGACACCGAAAGCACGTCTTACACGATTTGCGGCGTTGAAAAAACTTCATCCCGAGCATTCTGAGACGCGGATGTTGATGGCAGAACTTCACCTCGCCGCCGAGGAATTCCCCGAAGCCAGACGTGTGCTGGGCGATTTGCCTGAGACAGCGCCGACCGCTCGGTCGCTGGCATTGATGGCGGCGATTGAACGCGGCGAAGGAGCGCCGGATCAGGTTGTGCGTGGCTGGCTGACACGTGCGTTGACCGCGTCGCGTGGGCCGCAGTGGTGCTGTGACAAATGCCACAATATCCATTCCGAATGGGTCCCGATCTGCACAAATTGCGGCGCGTTCGACACGCTTAGCTGGGTGGAGCCGCCGAAATCCGAACTGGCAATCTCGACCGCGATGCTTCCGATGATCGTGGGTCAGTTAGAGGATCATAGCGACGCAGAGGCGATCGACGTGGCTGAAGTTGTCGATGCGCCTATCATGGAGGGGGTTGATATCATCGACGTCGAGCCCGTGGTTGAGGCAGAGGTGACTGAGGTCGAGCCGGCGAAAGATAGGGCTTCCACCGCCTGATAAGCGGTGCTAATCGACCACCACTTCAAATGGGCCGCTGTAGCTCAGCTGGTAGAGCACATCATTCGTAATGATGGGGTCGGAGGTTCGAGTCCTCTCAGCGGCACCAAAAGTTTATAATTTATCGTTTTGATTCAATAATTGGGAGCGCTTCCGAGCTTCTAGCCCCCCTTTCTTGCTTTGAAGCGTCTCTTTGCGGCACCGTTGACTATCACAGGTAGCACTTTAGAATTTGCTCGAATTCTTAAAAGAGGAACGGTCGTGATTAGACTCATCCTCATCGCTGTATTCGCAATTTGTGCTGCTCTTCCTGCGCCCTTAGTCGCTCAAAACTTTGACGTTGGCTTGGATGCCGCCATCGCAGGTGACTACGCCACAGCGCTTGAAAACTGGCGGCCACTTGCCGAAGGAGGCGATGCCTATGCGCAGTACAACTTGGGGACTATGTACTACAACGGAAATGGTGTGCCGCAAGACGACGCTGAGGCCGTGCGGTTGTATCGATTGAGCGTTGAGCAGGGAAATGCCAATGCGCAGTACAGCTTGGGGTTCATGTACTCCAATGGACAGGGCGTGCTTCAAGACGACGCTGAGGCCGCGAAGTTGTATCGAATGAGCGCTAAGCAGGGCTATGACAGGGCGCAGTACACCTTAGGAGTCATGTACGCCAACGGACAGGGCGTGCTTCAGAGCCATGTTCTCGCTCACCTGTGGTATAATATTGCCAGCGCAAACGGCAATGAACTGGGGAGCTATAATCGTGATATTATAGTTGGTCGAATGACCCGCGAACAAATCGCCGAAGCTCAAGCCCTTGCCCGCGTTTGCATGTCGTCTGGGTATCAGAACTGCGATTGAGGACATGCGCGCCTAGCAACCAAAATACACCTCTCGTTCCTCTTGGCTGAGAATGTGGCGATATTCGCTGAGAAATGCTTGGTTCGCTTGGTCCTCGCACCACTCAATCTCAAACCGTTTGCGCTGGTATGTCCGTTGCCACATGCCCTTGGGCTTGGGGGCTATCCAGTATGCGGTTCCCATTTCGCCGCCAAGCGAAGCGCGCAGCTTATTGGCGCGGCGCAACATTCGGTCATGACGCGGCTCTGACTGGCTGGCATAGGCGATGTTGTAGCAATGCCTGCAAAGGAAATACCGCCCCCCTGAGAACAGCTTGCTGACGCGCCGCCCGCAATGTCGACCGTTCACAACACCGGGGCACTTAAAGTAGGGGCGTGCGTTGCCAAAGTTGCAATCTGCACGGGTGATGCGGATAAACTCGGCTATCGGCTCCCAGTCGCCGCCATTTTGGCGCACGCGGTAGTCTAGGATTAGTCGCCCGTCCTCTGCCTTGTACCCTATTCTGGCAACTTCCTCACCATCGCGGGACCAGATCCAGTTGCCTTGCATGCCGGGTTTCAGACAGCCTTTGCGGTGTAGGCAGTTCACGTCCAGCGAGCGGCAGTCTTCGGCTTTATGTCTGTAGCTTGTCTGTCCTGAGCCGTATCCACCCATGTTTGTCTCTCCCGGTTTTTTCCGAAACCAATAGGCAACTATAGGGTTATCAGTGCCCTCTGCTCCAAAACCCTGATTTGTGGATGTGAAAATTTCGGCCCCCACTCCGGTCCCGTTTGCGCTTGGCTGAGACTTTGAACTGCCCCCTCCCACTAAATACGACATCGTCCCAAACAATCTCGCGCAGCGCTTCTTGGCACATTAACAGATATTTTTTGTTCGTTAAATGTTCTTGCCGTGAAGTCCAAGAAGCCACATCGCAACCCGTCGGGGCAACGACCGTGAGTTCCCCGTCAGGCTTCGCCGTACCGTTCTAGGAATGCTGCCCTGCTGAGAAGCTCAAAGTTGTCATGCTCATAACAACGCAGTTCGAATATTCACCCGTGCATCGCCATGTGCTTCTACTTTTGGCCGTTGGTAGCGCCTGCATCGATCAACCTTAGCAGCGGTTGTATGTTACATCGGCACCGTTTTGATTCAGGATAAGGCCGCCGTTGGCAGTACGCGTTATCACGACCTGCCCGGTCCACTCATCTCCTTCGCCAGAGCAGCTGACAATGTAGCCATTGGTCACGCCGGGTGCGCTGCTAGTAACTGTGCATGAACTCTCAAAATAGGTCATCACCGGCCATGCTATGTCCAAAGCAAGCTGGCTGCGGAAGTCGTTTTGACAAGCATATCCATCGTAATTCCCGTTGATCTCCTGGGCAGAGACAGGAGCGGTCGAAAGGACGGCAATCAGGCCAAGAGACGGGGCGGCAAGACGATTCAGGTTCATTTTTAGTCCTTTTAGGCTGGCATTCCCCAAGTTGAACGCCTTCCAGTGCATGTTTGCGCCGTTTTAAGCCTCGATCAAGCTTCTTGGTCCGCTCCCCCATAAATAAGCGGTCTGTCGTTGCTGAGCGTTCCCATGTGCTGGCAGGTGCGGCATCAAATGTAAGCGACGTGTTGGCCGGTGACAGTGTGGTTTACGCTGTGCATCGGTCCTGAGAGCCTCGCCGCCATGCTGACACGCAACAGACATCGCCGCGCAAGCGGCATGCGTTCCAATATTGCTTTGAAGGACTGCGGCAACGTCGCTGCGTTCACTCAGCCAACGCACTACATCTGAGAGCGATTTTGAGCCTTTAGATTGGGGGCCTATGGCGCTTTCGGTGGCTGTTCGCCCTCAAGCCCACTCCCGTGCCTCACATCGCCCACAATAGCCTGCCTGCCGCTCTCTACGTGCACCCGCTCAACCCGCACGTTTTGCAGGGCCTTGGCCCGGTATTTCTTAAGCGCGTCCATCTGTGCGAGATAGGTGCGGCAAAGGCGCGTGGTAGAGCGCTCAAAGGCCTCGCGAACCTTATGGCCGGACGAAGTGTCCATCATCTTCTGGGAAAGCGATGTCATGGCGACATGCGTCGTCACCATCTGCGTAATCAACATGGCTTCGACTGCGTCACGCGGCTTTAGCTCGGCCTGCATTGCCGCCATCAGGTCTCGGAAGCTCTCGCCGCTCCTGCCCAACGAATTTAGCGCGCATGCCATTAGGCCGGATGCGGCTTCACTGGTTTCCACGTTGAACAGGCGAGTGAGCGTATCATCCGCATTAACCAGGATTTTAACGACGCCTTCTTCGCTCGTGCTGAACGTTGGCCGCGACCGCTGATATGCAACCGCTGTTGATGGTAGTTTTGTCTCGTCCGTAATCTGTGCGTCGTTGCTCATTTGGTCCTGCCTATGGCTAGATGTATATGTGTCCCGTTTTTATGGCGGCGCTGGACCGGAATGATGCGAGTTTGCGGCCCGATCTTCCCGCATTCGAGCGTCTTGGCGCACTCAAGCCCCGCACAGGGCACAAAATCCTTTACAAAATGGCAACCTCACGCAAAAATTGGGCCAGAATACCGGCCACTTGGGGAATGTCGGTTACAACGCATTCTAAAAAGGACGCATCTTGTTTAAAGCAATTAAGTATTACTCCGCAACACTGGTGCTTGCGCTAACGCTCGCCACCCCACTCGCAGCTGATCAAGGGGCGGGTTCACCGATTTGGCGAACCGACAGCGCCGCCGCAACCATAACACCTGTGCTGATGCCCAGCGAATTGAAAACATTGCCCCCAAACATGCACACACGCCTCAGAATGCTCACGCTTGCACAGTCGGACGCCACTTCCAATACCACGAGCACATGCCGACAGACCTGCACCAGCGAATCTTTTCAATGCATCGCAGAGGTCATACATCTCTTCCCCAAAGATCCCAACCATGCAACCACGCCAATGCAAATGGCATCCATTTACTGCCGAGGAGTCTTGGACCAATGTCTAGCAGAACGATGTTAGGGCCAATCTAACACGCTCAATAGCATTTTTAGGCTTGACCACTTTTGCTGCGAGGTTGATGAGATACCTGCTATCGGTCGGACCTAAATTTGGAACTGCGGATCGCAAATCAATACGATATCTGAGTTTGATCCGCACGTTCTTCATATATCCAAGCAATTACGATTGGTACCGAGCCACTCAAATGAGATCGCCTAAAGGATTATTGCAAAGCCCCGACCTTTGTTCATCGAGAGCGGGTTTCTCTGGTTGGTCTAGCTGTAGGGCGCAGATCGAAACTATCCGATGGAAACGTGTTACATAAGAGATTATTGTGGTCATCTCTCAATTTCGGATTAGAAATTAAATCCAATCAGATCAGTTGATACAGTGGTAATTCTTCCCGCCCAACACTCCATCAAAACCCGCCTCTGCTCCAAGAAATCCGTCCGCTTGTACGCTTGGACCGTCTTAGACCCGACGATATGGCTGATGCACATTTCTGCGACATCATGGGGGGCGCTTGTTTCCTCTGCCAACCATACGCGCAGAGAAGTGCGAAACCCGTGAGGGCGCTCTTTCATGCCGCGCCGATCCATCAGGGCAGTCATGGTCATGTCAGAAATCACGCCTCGCTTTGTGCCGGGAAACAGGAACCCGTCGCGCGCAAACTTTCTGGCCTCTGAAATCACGCGCTGGGCCTCTGCCGACAAAGGGACGCGGAAATCTGTGGTCGAACCCTTGCGGCCTTTCATACCCTCAGCGGGTATGGTCCACACGTCGCCGTTGATCTGATCCACATGGATATTGCGCAGCGGCCCAGACCGCGCGCCCGTTAGGATTAACAGCCGTAGGGCCAGTTCGGTGATGCTCCCCCCAAGGGATTGATAGAATTTTGGTACACCCTGCCAGGGCACAGATGGGACGTTTGTAACGGTGTGGCGCTGCTTGCCTAAAAGCGCCTTTGCCTTTTCGGTCGCCTGCATGTCCACGTCCAAGCCGAGTGCCGCCGCGTGTCGCAACACAATGCCCAGACGGTTCATGGCTTTGGTGGCGGTTGCCGCTTTGGTGTGCCAGATCGGGGCTAAGGTGTCGCGGATGTCTTTTTGGTCAATGTCAGCCACAGGCACTTGGCCTAGTTTGGGCAAGATGTGCAATTCAAGCGGCGAAAACCAACGCCCTGCGGTCCCGTCGCCTTTCAGTTCGACCTTACGACTTTCAAAAGCGTCAAGCGCAATATCGGCCAGCTTGTGAATGTTGCGCGCCGCCCCACGCCGTTGGCGTTCGCGTTCCTTGATCGGGTCCAGACCCTGCCTCACCAATGCGCGCCATTGGTCAGCGACTTGGCGCGCCTCTTTCAGCGAAACATCTGGATATGCACCCAAGCCCATTTCGCGCCGCCTACCGTGTGGTGTGACCCTCAACACCCACTGCGCGCCGCCGTCTGGTCGCTTGACTAGCCACAGCCCCCCACCGTCCGCATGTTTGCCAACAGTTGCGGTTTTTGCGGTCGATGCACTTAGACGGTTCGTTGCTAGGCTCACATCAGTCCCCTTCTCAGTCCCCCTCAACATATGGTATGCCGTGGGGCGTTGTGAGGCATCGTGAAGCAAGAAAATTAGCCTGAGACGCTATTTTACTGGGGTTCCAGTGTATGATGGTATACCAAGATATAGATATTAGATGCGTCTCAGCGGCACCAGAAGTTTCTAGGGCATTGGGACATGCGGCTAGGTGCCTGCGGGCAGGTTGGTTAGGCCCATTGCAGGTGACTTCACAGGCCTGCGACCCAATGCGACGCTCAGCGCCCCGAAGCTTTCATTTGCAGCGCCGACCCCTACACCCCGCAGGAACTTGTCCAGTCCCGGAAAAGACTGCAGCGCCTTGTCAAGGTCCGGGTCATTTCCGCTAGTATATAGACCAGCCTGGACCATTAGCTTTGCGTCCTCATAGCGCATCAAGCGTCCTCGGGCGTCTTGTAGCAAAGCGTTTTCTTCGTCGCTGGCGGCGCCGGGCAGGCTTCTGGACACGGATTTCAGTACATCAATGGCAGGGAAGCGCCCGCGCTCGGCGATCTCTCGGCTGAGGACGATGTGGCCGTCGAGCACGCCGCGCATCAAATCCGCAATCGGTTCATCCATATCAGACCCGGCCACCAAAACACTGAAGATGGCCGAGATGTCGCCTTGCCCGTCTTGGCCGGGTCCGGCGCGCTCGCACAGATCCATCACGAGTTTTGACGTGGAAGGTGGATACCCCCGCAGCCCGGCAGGCTCGCCTGATTGTAGCGCAATCTCTCGGTGGGCATCTGCGAAACGGGTCACAGAATCGGCCAAGAAGACAACCTGTGCACCGATATCGCGGAAATACTCGGCGATTGTCATGGCCATCCAGGCCGCGCGCCTCTTGACCAAGGCATGTTGATCGGAGGTTGCCGCGACGACGATGGCGCGCTTCATACCCTCTAGCCCCAGCACATTCTCGACAAATTCGCGGACCTCGCGGCCCCGCTCACCGATCAACGCGATGACGGTCAGATCGGCGTTCACACTGCGCGCGAGCCCAGCTAGCAGCGTGGACTTTCCGACGCCGGAACCTGCGAAAAGACCCAAGCGTTGCCCGCGCACCAACGGCAAGAAAGTATCAAGTGCAGCCACACCTGTATCAAGGCGCGCGCCCAATCCGCGGCGGGCCATCGCGTTGGGCGCTGGGGGGCGCAATGGATAGGCTTGGTCGCCTTTGGCTAGTGGTGTTCCATCGAGGGGTTGTCCAAACGCATCAATGACTTGGCCGATCCACGCGAAAGACGGAAACACCTCGGAATGGCCCAGATACGCGACCGGAGTGCCCAGCGTCACGCCGTCCAGATCCCCTTCCGGCAGCACCGTTACGTGGTCGGCTTCCAGCCTGAGGATTTCGGCAAGAAGCGGCGGGTGGCCAGCGCGATTGATCGCAACGCGGTCGCCGATAGCACCAACGCGCGTGAGGCCAGACACCACAACAACCCCTGCGGACACGGCGGCAACTTGCCCTGAGTGTTTATGCGCCTGAAGTTCACTGATGCGCGCGGCAAGGCGATTGAATGGGAGCTCGTTCATGAAACCTCGACTCAATTTGGGGGCAAATGGCCCGGCTTACTCTTTCTAAAGGAATCAGGGTTAAGCATTAGTAGAACCAATCGAGGGAGAAGCCCCGATGCTTGAAAATATTGAAGTTATGCGAATGGCCCACGCCATGGCGGCTCATGCCGGCCAGCGTCAGGCTTTGACGGCCCAGAATATTGCCCAAGCCGACACACCCGGCTACCGCACCCAGGATCTGAGCCCCTTCGCGCAGACCTATAAGAGTGCCGAGCCTTTGACCGCCACACGCGCCGGGCATTTGGGTGCCGAGGCTAGCACTCGCTGGGCGGTTCAAAGTGACCCACAAGCACGCGCCTCCCCCAACGGCAACGATGTTTCGCTAGAGCGCGAGATGCTGCGCAACGTTGAAATTCGCCAACAGCATGACACCGCTTTGGCGATCTATCGCAGCACAATGAATGTCCTGCGCACCAGCCTTGGCCGCGGACGCTAATTTCGGAGATGCATGATGAGTGACCTTATGAACGCCCTTGCGATATCCAGCAGTGGTCTTGCGGCCCAAGCTGGGCGCTTGAACATCGTTTCGCAGAACGTGGCAAATGCCGACACGCCTGGATACCGGCGCAAAATGGCAACGTTCGAGACGATGTTGCCCAGATTTGATGGCAAGCCCGGGGTGCGCTTGGGCGCCGAACGGCTCGATCAAACTGCGTTGCCGATGATCCATGACCCATCACATCCGATGGCCAATGCGGAGGGGCTTTACCAAGGCTCCAACGTGTCGCTCACCATTGAGATGGCCGATGCCCGTGAGGCCCAACGCAGCTACGAGGCCAACCTTCGCACTTTTGACAATGCCAGACAGATGACGCGCTCGCTGCTTGAGTTGCTGCGTCGCTAACTGACGGAGATTTATGATGGATATTCGATCAAGCTCGGCCGCAGCGCTTTATGCAGGCGCACGCCAAGCCACCTCCATTGCCACCCCGGGAGGGGCAGAAGGCACAGCTGGATCGATGATCCGGGACTTTGCCAGCACTCTTCAGGAAGGTGAAACGCTCGCCAAAGCTGCGATGTCTGGCGGTGCCGATCCGCATGCGCTGGTCCAAGCGCTCGCCCAAACCGAATTGGCAGTCGAGACGGCTGTGACTGTCCGAAACAAGGTCGTCGAGGCCTATCAGGAAATCTTAAGGATGCCGGTGTAATTCATGAACCCAGACCTTCTCTTTGACACGCTACGCCAGGGCCTTTGGGTCGCCGTCACGATCTCTAGCCCGATGTTGATCGTGGCTTTGCTGACCGGCGTTACAATCGGCCTGTTTCAGGCGTTAACCTCGGTGCAGGAAATGACGTTAACCTTTGTACCCAAAGTCGGCGCGATGCTGGCTGTTTTCTGGGCCACAATGGGCTTTATGACTGATGCGCTAACGCGCTTTTTCGACGAGGGTATCTTGCCCTTGATTGCCGGGACCTAGGGCGCGCGGGATGGACAGCACCTCCTATACCTCCCTGAGCCGACAGATTGGCCTGCGCCGCGAGTTGGATGTGATTGCCAACAATATCGCCAATGCGAGCACGACCGGATTTCGGCGCGAAGACCTCGTGTTTTCGGAATTCGTCCGCAGCGCTGGATTGAACGCGCCGTCGGTTTCCATGGTGCAAGCGGACGCGCACCGGATTGTGCAGTCGCAAGGCACGCTTGAGGTCACGGGCGGCAGTTTCGATTTTGCCATTGAAGGCGAAGGGTTCTTTCAGATTGAGCGCGACGGCGAGACCTATCTGAGCCGCGCAGGACATTTCATGCCCGACGCTGAGGGTTTGCTTGTGAACGGCGACGGCAACAGGTTGCTGGACGCTGGCGGTGCCCCGGTCTTCGTGCCCCCCGGCGTAGATGTGACGCTTGGAGAAGACGGCACGCTAAGCGCAAACGGGCGGCCCCTGGGGCAAATCGGCATCGTGATGCCCGCCGATCCAATCGACTTGGCGCGCGCAGGGGGCAACTTACTGAAAGCGGAGGGCGACCTTGTGCCCGCAGACGACGCTACCGTGCATCAAGGGATGCTCGAGGCGTCAAACGTCAATCCTATCGCTGAGTTGGCGCGCTTGATCGAAGTGCAGCGCCGCTACGAGGCCAACAAATCCTTCATCGAACGCGAGGACCAACGGATCAAGTCGGTCATCCAAACTCTCGGTCGAAACTGATCCAACCCCAGAACGGAGACATACAATGCGCGCTCTACACATAGCTGCGACCGGGATGAACGCTCAGCAAATGCGGGTGGAGGTTATCTCAAACAATCTGTCGAACATGAACACCACGGGCTACAACGCGCGGCGCGCCGAATTCGCCGACCTGCATTATCAGCAGAAGGCCAGCCCCGGTGCGATCACCGCCTCCGACGGCACGCAATTACCTACGGGCGTGCAGCTTGGCCTTGGCGTGCGCGCCTCAGCGGTGTCGATGGACGTGCAGCAAGGATCACTTAGCGAGACCGGCGGCGACCTAGATCTCGCCATCGAGGGGCGCGGGATGATCGAGGTCACACTGCCTTCGGGCGCGTCTGCCTATACACGTGACGGATCGCTGAACCGCTCGTCCGAGGGCGTTGTTGTGACTGCAGACGGCCATGCGATTGTCCCCGAGATCGTCATCCCCGACGACAGTCACCGGATCAGCATCAATGCCGACGGCGAATTCTATGCCCATTTCCGCGACCGGGTCGAACCTGAGTTGCTGGGACAGATCACGCTGGCCGGGTTCACCAATCCCAAGGGGCTGGAGGCGATCGGTGGCAACCTATTTCTGGAGACCAGCGCATCGGGCCCGTCAAATGTGGGGACTGCAACAGAGGACGGTTTGGGCAGTTTTCGACAAGGGTATCTTGAGAATTCGTCTGTGGACTCCGTCCGCGAGGTTACCCAGTTGATCGAGGCGCAGCGCGGATACGAGTTGAACTCTAAGGTGATAACAGCCGTCGATCAGATGATGTCGGCGACGAGCAACATGCGATGATGCGTATATTACCTATCTTTTGGGCCATTGTTCTTGGCGTGGTTGTGGCCGGATCTGTACGGGCCGAAAGCGCCGTTGCCGTGCGCACCATTCGCGCTCAGGCCATCCTGTCCGTTGGCGATATAGAGCTGCGGGCAACCCAGCAGGTTGGCGCTTTCAGCGATCTTTCGCATCTTATCGGGCTTGAGACGCGCGAGGTCTTGTATGCGGGTCGCCCAATCCAGCCCGATCAGGTCGGCCCCCCGGCCTTGGTAATGCGCAATCAGCCAGTTCAAATGATCTATGCGGCCGGGCAATTGCAAATCGCCACCGAGGGCCGCGCGCTGGGTCGGGCCGCTGCCGGTGAAAGCGTTCGGGTTATGAACATGACCTCTCGCAACACGGTGATGGCCATCGTTCATGGGCCTTCACTGGTCGTTGTTTCCAATTCGCTAATTTCCAATTGAGGGGCCTCGAGATGAAAAGCCTTCTAACCTGTCTGGTGGCCTTGGTCGCGCTGAGCAGTTGTGACCGCCTGCAAAACGTGGGCCGCGCGCCGGATTTTAACCAAGTCCACACGGGCGACGAGTACTTCGCCATGACACATCCAGGATTGCCCGCGACGGGCGAGTTTCTTCCGGTTGGGCCGCAAGCCTCCCTATGGGATCGTGGTCGGGCGTCATTACTGGGCGAACGGCGCGCGGGCAACCGAGGCGACATCCTAACCGTCGTGGTCGAAATCGATGACCGCGCAGAAATGTCGAACCAAAGCAACCGGTCTCGGTCTGGGTCCGAAGCTATGGCGGTTCCGCAATTGTTGGGCTTGCCACAGCAGATTGATACGCGACTGCCAGTGGGTGCTACCTCGGCCAACGCGGTCTCTACCACGTCCGAGAGCCAGTCTGCTGGCGATGGCTCCATCCGGCGCAACGAAAAGCTGACCCTCAGGATAGCGGCGACCGTGGTTGAAAAGATGCAGAACGGGGTGTTGCGGATCCAAGGCACGCAGGAGGTCCGTGTGAATTTTGAGCTGCGCGAACTGGTCGTGACGGGGTTCGTGCGCCCGGGCGACATCTCGCGCCAGAACGAGATCACATATGACAAAATCGCAGCCGCCCGGATTTCCTACGGCGGACGCGGCCAAATCACCGACATGCAGCAGCCGCGTTATGGCCAGCAAATTGCAGACATCATCCTTCCTTTCTAGGCCGTATACCCATGTCAAAACTCCTTCCCCTGTTGTTGATTGTCTTTGGTATTGCTGCTGGTGGGATAGCTGGCTTTTTTCTCAGGCCAGCGCCCGGTGCGCAGACAGCAACCCTGCCTGATGGGGACGAGCATGCGGCCGACACTCACGCTCCATCGTCCGGCGGGTATGGCGATGAAGATATCGAGGCTGCGGTTTTTGTAAAACTAAACAACCAGTTCGTGATCCCAGTTGTTAAGGACGGTCGGGTTTCGGCGTTGGTTGTTATGTCCCTAAGCCTTGAGGTTGGCACCGGCGGGCGAGAGCAGGTCTATAGTCTAGAGCCTAAGATCCGTGACGCTTTGCTGACCGTACTTTTTGAACATGCGAATGCGGGCGGTTTCGACGGTAATTTCACCGCATCTCGGAATATGGATACGTTGCGCCGCGCCCTGACCCAAGCGTCGCACCAGGTTATGGAATCCGATATCGTCGCCAATGTTTTAGTGATGGATATCGTGCGGCAAGATGTGGGCTAACTAAGGCTAGCGCAGAAATCGGCTGGCGCTGTCTTCGATGGCACGGCTAGCGGTCTTGCGCCTCTCGGTGGCCGTATCATCTGCCATGTGACCCAAAACCAATCTACGCGCCTCCGACCGAGCCATCGCTTTGGCCAGGGGAATGCGTTTGACCTCCAGTCGGGCGAGGGCCATTTGAAGGCCCGCCAACTGGGTTTGACACCACCCCCCGTCGCGCGGCGCACTCAGGGAATGGGCCACAAGCGGGGACGGCTCTGCACTGGCTGTCTGAGATTGGCGCAGCGTGCCGCGAACACTCTCGATATCACCTAGAAGGCGCGCGCGTTCTTGCTGAAGCGGGGACATGGCCTGTCGCGTTGCGTCTGATTGCAATGCGGCGAGCTTTTGCAGCCGTGCGATCTGGGCAACGGTGGGAGAGCGGCTCATCTCCGAGCCCCCATTTTGCGCAGAGTTTCTGCAAATCGGATGGTGGCGGCGACCGGTTTGTAGTGCTCAGGCAGAACCTCGTTGCCAATTTGAAGGCTGGCATGCAACGCGCGTGCGGTCGGTGGATCGTGCCGAATGGCCACACCAGCCTGCGTTGCGCGGTCTCGAATGGCGAGCGCGACATGATCAACGCCCTTGGCAACACAAATTGGCGCGCCCCCTCTCATGCGATCCCACTTCAGAGCCACCGCAAAGTGGGTAGGGTTAACGAGCACGACATCGGCAGCGTCGACGTCTTTCATCATTTGCGACATCGCAATTTCGTAGCCCTTTTGGCGACGTTGTTGCTTCATGTGAGGATCGCCTTCTGAGGCTTTCGCTTCATCTTGCAACTCCTGAAAGCTCATCCGGTTTTTGCGAATGTGCTCTGCGTATTGAAAAGAATAGTCGAGTATGCCGATCACAAGCGCTACCACGACGACCTTTGTCAGAAAAAGGCGCGTCAGCTCGAACAGTGACAGTACAATCCCCCGCGCCTCAAGTCCGGACAGAGACACCAACTCGGCCGCACCGCCGACGAAGACATACCCCAGCAGAAAGCTATAGATCGTCAGCTTTGTGAAGCTCTTGGCGAACTCAAACAGGCCGGCGCGCCCAAATTTCTGCTTCGCATTCCCAAGAATTGAGATGCGTTCCGCTTTGGGCATCAGCTTTGAGGGCGTGAAGACCAGCGCGCGTTGGCACAGAACCGACGTCAGAACCATCAGCGCCGGGATCGCAAAAAGCGGGGTCATTCCAACGCCAACCTGCAAGATGACAGACGCCAGATGACCGCCAGCGCCGCCGTTGGTTAAATCCCTAGACAGATAGTCGGCATTGGTCAGAAGGCTCGCCATGTGCTGCCCGGCATACTCAAACCCCCACGGGCCAAGGGTTACTGCGCCGAGCAAGAATCCGGCATAGGCCGCGACCGTATTTAGGTCGGTCGATTTGGCAAATTCGCCCTTCTTGCGTGCATCATCGAGCTTCTTTTGCGTTGGCTCGTGGTTCTTTTCGGTATCGTCGTCCGACATTGTTAATGCCCAGCCCCAAAAGGGTCCCGAAGCGTCGCGTCCATCACGGCCATCCAGCTTTCCAGCACGAAAGGCAGCGATAGAGCCATTAGAACTAAACCGCCCAAGGTCAGCGCGGGCGCGCCGACAAATGCAACCATGAGCTGCGGCATCGCGCGGTTGATGACCCCGAGCGCTAGATTGTAGATGAAGGCCGCAACCGTGAACGGGGCCGCCAGCGCAAAGCCAAGCGCAAATGCCCGCGCCACATCTCGCATCGCCCACTCCGCCAGATCATCGGCAAGCGGCCAAAGGCCAGCAGGCAATATCGTATAGGAAAGCAGCATCGCCTCAACGACTTTGACATGCAGCCCGCCCAAAGTTGCCAATGCAATGCCCGCAACTACCAACGCGTTACCAATTGCGGGCTGCGGATCGACGCCAACGCCGCCGCCAAAGATTTGCGCCAGCGAGGTGGCCGAAGCCGCGATCATGCCGGCGATGTTCAGCGCCATGACCAGCAGCCTGAAGACGAACCCAAGCACGAGACCGTTCAGTATTTCGGCAACCGCAAAGCCCCAAGTCCAGTCAGACGCGACCTTGGGCAATAGCAACGGCGCCACCAGCGGCAGGACGAGCGTGCAAAATGCGAAGGCGAGCCCCAGACGGACGCGTGCGGGTACGGTTTGCTCGCCAAATGCCGGCAATAATGCAAGGCAGGCCCCGATGCGCAGGAAGACTGTGAAGGCCACCAGACCCATCTCGGCGGCCCAATCTAGAAGCGGTTGAGCAAGCGCGCTCATGCCGGGATCACGCCCATGAGGGCCGGCTTGGCGCTGCTGCCCAGTTCCTCAAACGACAGAACCGGCGCGGTGATGCCTTTTGCCGACAAAACGGTCCGCAGGTAGCGGCGTCGGCGCGCGCTGGAAATCACGGCTGGAAACACGCCTTCCTCTGACAGGTGGGCCAGCTTGTCGGCTGCCCCCTGCGTAAGGCGTTGGAACAGCTCAGGCGGAAGAGCGACATCGCCGCCGTGATCGGGTCCGAGCGCATATTTGTTGAACGTGTCTTCCCACTCGCTGGCCAATTGCAGCAAGGGCACTGTTCCATCGACCCGCTTGAGACCCTCTAGCAATTGCAGGCTTAGCCTTTGGCGAACAGCCTCACAGATCTGATCCGGCGCAGGCGTATGAGGCCGCGTATCGGCAATGGCCTCAAGAATTGTAGAGAGATTTCGGATCGAAATCGATTCCTCCAAGAGCAGCCGCAACACCGACAACAACAGCTCGGCCGGCACCTTGTCGGGCATCAATTCATCCAGAAGACGCCTGTTGCCTGCAGCGCGGTCAGGGTCCGATAAGTTGCACATCTCGTCCAGCAAGCGCCGCAGGCTTTTAAGGGTCAGAAGCCGCGCCAAGTTGCTTTTGATCACTTCCAGAAAATGTGTTGCCAGAACCTCGGTCGCAGAAACGGTGGTCGCACCTGCCAAAGACGCGGTCTCTTGTTCGTACTGATCGATCCAGCGGGCGGGGGCTTGGAAAACGGGCTCTAGCACGTCTTCACCGATTGGCAGCCCTTCGGCCCCGTCATTTAACAAGGCAAGCACTTGGTCCGGCCTAAGTGTGCCTGCCCCAGCTTCAACGCCTTGGATGCGGATCACGTACCCCCCGCGCAGAAGGCTCGCATCGTCGGTTAACCGTATTTCCGACAAAACCAACCCAAAACTTCGGGCGATATGGCTGCGCATATTCTCAATCCGCGCATCGAGGCCGGTGCCCTTATCTAGCACCATGGAGACCAGGTCAGGGGCGAAACTGAGGTGAATATCATCAAGGTCAAGGATGTCGCCGAGCGATTTTGTCGGCGGCGGCTCGGGTTCGGAACGCGCTTCAGCAGTCTCAATCGCATCGGCCTTGTTGTGCATATGCCATGCCGCCCAACCCAAAACCAACGCGCCGATCACGAATGGAACAAAGGGCAGGCCGGGGACCAAAGCAAACAGAACCATCAAAATGGCGACTGTGCCGAGGGCTGCTGGGTGGCGTCCCAATTGGTCTGTCAAAGCGGAATCAGCTTTGCCAGTCGCACCGCCGCGCGCAAGCAACAGCGCAGATGCGATGGAAATAATGACGGCTGGGATTTGTGAGACAAGACCATCACCAACGGTCAGAATAGCATAAGTTTCAAAGGCTTCCCCGATGGGCATGCCATGCATTAAGGTGCCAATCGCGAGCCCCATCACGAGGTTCAGAAGCGTGATCAGAAGACCGGCTACTGCATCGCCCTTCACGAATTTCGACGCACCATCCAGCGAGCCGAAGAAGGTTGTTTCAGCCTGCTCGCGCTCGCGGCGGGCTTTTGCCTCGATGTGATCAATCGCGCCGGCGGACATGTCGCTGTCGATCGCCAACTGTTTGCCCGGCATCCCGTCGAGTGCGAACCGGGCCCCGACCTCAGCCATGCGCGCGGCCCCCTTGGTGATCACCATGAAGTTCACGATCAAAAGGACACCGAAGACCACCAACCCGAGGAAGACACTGCCACCCATGACAAAAAGCGCAAAGCCCTGGATCACATCGCCTGCCGCATGTGTTCCTGTGTGCCCCTCACCAACGATGAGTTTTGTTGACGAAACATTGAGCGAAAGTCGCAGCATTAAGGACGCCAGCAAGATCGTCGGGAATGCAGAGAAATCGAGCGGTCGCTCAACGAAGAGCGTCACCGTAAAGATCAGGATCGCTAGACCGAACGACGCGGCAAGTCCAATATCCAGCACCCATGCGGGCATCGGCAGGATCATCATGACGATGACCGCGATCAAGGCAACGGCCAGCATGACCGTTGGCTGAAGAACCGTCGACATTTTGAAAGAAACGCGCTCTGTCACTTCAATTCGCAGCCGGAGCAAACGCAATGAAGCTGCGACGCGGCTCATCACCTTCAGGAAAAAGTGATCCCGAACTTGCAGGCGAAGCGGAGGAGGATGTCAAAATTGCCTGTGCGGGGCGTGACGTCGGTGACAGACGATCCGGGCTGCGCGATCTGGCAGGTGCCACCAAAATTTGTGGAGCGGCTTGCAACTGCGCCATATCAAGACGCGCAACGACCAAAGCGGCATAGCGCGTTGCATGGACTTCGGTCCGGGAATGGTAGGCACCAATCGCGCGGGTCCAATCGCCAAATTCTTGGTAGAGATTGTGCAAGAACGTGGCGGCATAGAGCGCATTTTCCGAGGGTTCGAACATGGCATCCAGATTGGCAAAAGCCTCGCCGTGCCAGCGGTGGTTGATCTGAAAACACCCGACGTCGAAGCTGCGCGAGCCGTTTGCCTGTCGTTGTTGCAGATAGCTAAGAGCAGCCTGCCTGCTTTCAAACCAGCGCCCGCGACCTTCGACGTTCACCGTCCAAGGCCAAGGGTGAAACCCGGCGTCTGTCGTTCGACCCGATTCGACGCGGCCTATCGCGCGCAATACCTCGACGGGTGTACCGGTTTGTCGGGAGGCTTGAGCGGCGGCAGCGTCACAGCTTTGGTAGGCTGGGTGCGCAGCAAAGCTATCGACTACGGCAAAGGGCGACAGTTGACTTGCCGCAAGGATGGCAAGGGTCACGATTCTTGTGGAGGTGTGGCGCATCTATGTTTTCTCGCAATTCTTGCGGGGATACGACGACGCTAAGCGCAGAGAGTTTACATTTCCTTTCAATACCCAAACGAATTTTTGGGATTGGATGGCATAATTTCTGGCCAGATTTTTCAATCTACTTCGGGGAAAGCCGCCAAGAGATCGTTAGCCAACTCACGGCGCGCGCGGGCTGCCGCCAACAAACCTTGGTTCTCAGGGATGGAAACAACGGTTTGATCTATGGGCGGCAGCGCAGAGGCTGCATTAAGCCTCGACAGAAGGTCATCCTGTGCCGGGCTTAAGTTGGCGATGTCAATTGGGGCGTCAGTGGGTCGAGTTTGATCCGCTGGGTTACTGTGGCCGGCAAGCGGAGGCTCCATGGGCGCGGTGATTTCAGATTCCTGCGAATTGGCCGGAACCGTATCCCCATCACTGAGCGCTATCAGCATCTCAAAAGTCGCGGCAATTGCGTGAAAGCCGAGCGCCTCGAAGCGCTTCGAGGTATAGGCCCGAAGCGCTTCTGCCGCCTGCGTGTTTCGTATCAAGCCCCGGTGACGCACCGCGAGCTCGGCAAAGGTGGTGTCATCCGCCCTCGGTATTGATGCCTCAAGCAAAGCGAGCAGGCGATCTTGGTCTTCGGCCGTTGCCTCAAACGGAACCTCTTCAAGATATGATAACACCTCAGCTATCCGGCCTTCCGCAACAAAGTGAGCGAGCAGAAGATCTCGAATCGGCACACCATCGGGCGTTCCTTTGTATATCGAAGCCTGCGCACGTAACCCTTCCACAGCCCAATCTGGCAATTCGGTCCCATTTTGCAATGAGGCCTCTGCAAGTAACATAAGCGCCTGAATCGCTACCGCATCAGAGCCTTTCGCAAGACCTGAAAACAGCTGCAGCGCGGTATCAACATCGCCTGAATCCAGAAGCGCCTTGGCTTCAAGAAGTTCAATTTGGGGCGAACGATTTTCGAGCGACCGGGACATAGATCTACGAATGGTCTCAGCGGCGTCCTTATCCGCGACTGCTATGAATCGATCAAATAGCATTGGACCGAGATGGTGTTTAAGGTGATTGGGAAGGCCCTCGAAGGCGCGGATAATACTTCTTTTTGCAGATGGAAGCGGGCTTCCCACGCTCGTGTCTGCCAAAAACGCCCACATTTGCGCAGCACCTTGGCATTCGCTCCAGGCACCTCCCCCTAAGCTTGGCAACTCATCGACGATGCCGCTCAGAATGTGAACAGCACCTTCTGCGTCGGTCATTATGGGTTCATCTGACCCGCTTAGAGCGAGGACTGCTCGCGCTTCCGCACCAAATCCCAGCCAAACATAATAGCGGGCCAAAGTGAGAGGTCCGTTTTGTGATAGCAGCAAGGCAGGAGAGACCAGAGCATGTCTGCGCTGGGCCAGCCCTTCGATCATACGGTCGGGGTCGCCCCAATTCGAGACATCTATTAGTCCCGGGCTGGGGCAATGTGCGGCGAATTCTTGGGCCTGTTCCGTGCGTCTGGCTGCGTCTAGGTCGATTTGCGTACGAAAGGAAACCCCAACCATTGGATCTTCTAATGTCTGGCGAAGAGTGGCCTCGTTGCTTACCAAAGATGCGTCTACGAGGTTTGATCTTGGGAGGCCCCGCTCAATAGGCCCTTCATCCAAGTTAGGGCGTTGCGTATCGACCAACCCTTGCGACATTGCTCGGCTAAGATTTTCCAAGAGCGCCGATTGCAGGATTTCAACTTGACCAATCGTTAAGGCGGCACCCAAATCAGAGACCCGCGTTTCTGCGACTGGCACGCGAGCGATAGCGCGCTGTATTTCGGCATCGGTGACGTCCAGTGTTACCTGCACTAACGGTTGAACAGAAACGCGCGGGGCTCCAACCGGCGCTTCGAAACGGCTATATTCATTGGGCGAGCCATCTTTGAAATCTAGTACAATCTGCCCATCTCGCAATTCGAACGCATCGGCGGTACACTCGCAGCTAACTATTAAGGAAATTCTATTTTGGGCAGAGTTAACCTCGAGATCAAGAACACGTCGGCGCGGAATAAAGCGAAAAACTTCCTCCGCCTGAAAGGCGATTGAAGGCCCATCGTATTCAAATACATATCCGTTTTCAGATCGGCCAAACCGCCAGGTAACAGATTCCTGAAAATAGATAACGATGCGCGAGAACGTAGCGTGTTCGCCCGAGGTGATACGAACTGCATCTGCCCAAGCGGCTACTGGTGTCACCAGCAACCAAAATAGGATGAAAGCGAGATACCTCAAGAGGCAGCCTGCCGCGTCGCCTTTAGGGCCTGCTCAAGATCAGCGTAGCTGGGGCGCATATGGCGAGGGGTGTTTTGGCGCCCCACTTCGATGCAGTTGTTGATTGAGTGTTGATACAAGTTCGCCACCAATACCTCACGGATGAGGCTGTAGAAGTTTGCGTCTTCCTCAACCACAGCCTTGATCTTTGTCGCAAACGGCCCCACCAAACCATAGGCCAAACATACGCCGAGGAATGTTCCTACAAGCGCACCACCGATTAATTTTCCTAGTATTTCAGGAGGTTGATCTATCGATCCCATTGTTTTGATAACTCCCAACACTGCCGCGACAATCCCTAGCGCCGGCAGGCCGTCAGCCATGACTTGAAGCGCATGGGTCGGGTGCAAATCATGTTTGAATTGCGCCTCAATCCGTTTGTTAAGAACTTCTTCGACTTGGTTGGGGTCATCATAGTTCATCGAGGCACTGCGCAAAGTATCGCAGATCAACTCTGTGGCTTCGGCATCTAAGAGTATTCTTGGGTATGCTTTGAACACATCCGAAGATCTTGGGTCCTCAATATGTTCTTCTAGGTCAACTGGATTACTTCGCGCCATTCGGATTAACTGAAACATCAGGCAAAGCAAATCTTGGTAATCTGATTCATGCCATATAGGTCCTTTGAAGACCTTACCAAGATGCTTAAACGTAGCTTTAAGGTTCCCAGTGTCGTTGCTGATGACGAAAGCCCCCGCCGCTGCACCGCCGATGATCATCATTTCGTACGGGAGTGATTTAATAATAATATCTAGCTTTCCACCCGCCGCAAGATAGCCGCCAATGACCATCACGAAAACTAGAACAATCCCAATGATTCCGATCACAGTATATTTCCTTATCTCTAGATAAACGAGGTCTGGCCGCCTGAACTGTTAATCTGCATCACGCGGCTTAAGGAAATGTGAGCAAGTTATTCCAATACCAAGTCCGAATTGCGCCCAGCGATGATAACGCTGATCGCGTATGCGAAATCGGGCGGTAGGCCGGCCATGATCTGCGCCGCGCCGTCGGACCTCATCCGCGATATGAAGCCAGCGGCAAAATCAGGGGGCATTGCCTGGAAAAGGGCCGCTGCATCGCCTGGCTTCATGTTCTCATAGACATCGACAAGGCGGCTTAAATCTTCGGTCGCTGCCTGGCTTGCGATCGACAAAGTCTGCTCAAGGCGATCTTCCATCGCAACCAAGGCGGTTAGATTTTCCGTGATTGTCTGTTCGGCGGTCCTAAGCGCCAACATCCGGTTCTCGATGGCGGTTTCGCGGGCGTCCAATTGCCTCTTGCGGGCTTGGAGATCGGCAAGCAGTTCAGAGAATACCTCATCTTGCGCCTGAACATTGGCCATGGCCGGAGCACCGTCTGGTAAAACTGCGTCCGCAGCGGATGCTTGTGTTGTGACGATGCCAAACCGCGTCAGTCCGCTCAGAAGCAGAATCATAACCACGAGAACCAACGGGCGAATGCCAAGTCTGCGTGGGTTAGGCCGTGTCTTGCGTTTGGCCATTATTCTGCGGCCACGCCGAGATGACGGCGTTTCCATTGCGGTGCCAGATCAACGTTTGCTCGCGACTTTGCCGCCGGCCGAATGAAGCTCGGTGGGCGTGATTCGTACTGCTCTACACCTTGGCTTGTTGGATTCGGGACCTGATCGACGGGCCTCACTAATGATGGATCTGACTGCGCCGCCGGTAGATCATGCAGCGAGGCCATCATCATTTCCAAGTGCCGTGATGCGGTTTCTGCCCTTTCAACCAAAGCGTTCAGGTCCTCGCGCGAGCCTTTAGTAGATACCTGCGCGCGCCCCAAAGCCTTGGTCATGTCGTCGACCTGTACAGACAGAACCGCGATCGCGCCGCCCATGCCCTTTTCGAGATCCGTGAAGCGACTAAGTCTGCGCGCGAGAACCGCACAATAGAGCGCTGCCCCGAGCGCCCCAATGGCCAGTAAAATATCGGCAACGAGGTCCATCATGAGGTTCCCCTAATTCAACACAAATTCGGTGATCAGCAGATCGCGGACCATACCATCGCCGACGACAAGCTGAACGCGCCGCAGCATTTGCCCACGCAAGCGCACAATTGAAGAGGGCGCTTCGATTGTCTGAGGCTCTAGCGCCCGGAGATAGCCGTTCAGAACATCCGCAATGCGCGGCTTCAGGAATGCTACGTCTTGCTCGTATGACGCGGCTACTTCGAGTTGCAGTGTGACCAGCAGATGTTTGGCCTCAGAAGACGGCCCCAGTGACACCACAAGTGTTTCGAGCGGAACAAAGGCAATTTCAGCGGCCTGAAAGGGATTAGTATGTGTGTCGGCCTTGGCGTCGTCGTCCCCCGCAGGTGGCAGAAGGATGCCAAGATAGAGGAGGGCAAACACCGCACCCCCCGCCACGACACTAAGAAGGACGCCTAGCAGGAGCGGACGGCGACTACGTCCAACGGGCTCTGTAATCTCGGCTGTGGCATCGGCCATCATCGGCCCTCGTAATTATTTCTGTTCCTAGTTTGTTTTAGAGCAAGAGAGCTAACCGATTGTTAAGACGGCTACGCCAATGTCCCCAAGACAAACGAGCCAGAACGGTTCGAGATTGGATGACGTTGTGGATCAGCTAACTTCTTTTTGGGCAAACCTCGGTGCGCAGCGGCAACTACTTCTGATGACAGCGACCTTGGGCGTCTTTCTGGGCGTTCTTTTTATCGGCCGGAGCGCTGTCACACCCGATTATGCCCTTCTATATTCAGGGCTTGATCCTGCGGCAGCGGGGGAAGTGGTGTCGGCCCTCGATCAGCGCGGAGTTGTCCACGAAATTATAGGCGGTTCGATTCGCGTTCCGAGGGCCCAACGTGATCGCCTTCGCATGCTGCTTGCCAGTGAAGGCATGCCAGCCAATGGAACTGCGGGATATGAGCTTCTAGATTCGCTGTCTGGTTTCGGAACCACTTCGCAAATGTTTGACGCCGCGTATTGGCGCGCAAAAGAAGGTGAGTTGGCGCGCACGATTGCTACAAATCCGGGAATTCGGTCAGCTCGCGTGCATATTTCTAACCTAAGCTCGCGGCCCTTTCAGCGTGATGAAAGCGCAACAGCATCCATCAACGTCACACCTGCCGGAACCGGAATATCGGTAAGCCAAGCACGTGCGCTGCGCTTTCTTGTGTCCTCTGCTGTGTCCGGGCTGTCGGCGGGTGCGGTGACGGTCATCAATGGCTCTAGCGGTGAAATTGTAGAACCACGCGAAGACGCCGCAGGTCACCGCGCCGCCAGTGATCGTGCGGCGGGCTATCGCTCTAACTTGCTGCGCCTTCTTGAGGCACATGTCGGGATCGGAAATGCAGTGGTGGAGGTTAACGTCGAGACCGTGTCCGAGACCGAAACCATCTTGGAAAGGCGCTTTGATCCAGATCAGCGGGTCGTCATCAGCTCAGACACCACCGAACGCAGCACTGCGGCTAGCGGGAGTGCTGGCGGCGCGGTCACAATCGCAAGCAACTTGCCGGATGGGGACGCGGCCGCGGACGGCGGCGACTCGCAAAGCAGCGACACTGAAACGCGAGAGCGCGTGAACTACGAAGTCTCGGAAATAACACGAGAAATACTCCGCGCACCTGGCTCTGTTGCCAAAATATCAGTTGCAGTGCTTGTGGATGGCGCTCCGGACGATGGATCGGGCGTATGGACCCCAAGATCTGACGAAGAGCTGTCCTCGTTGGAAGCCCTGATCTCATCCGCCATCGGCTTTGACGCCGAGCGCGGCGACACCATTACCTTGAGATCCTTGCCGCTGGAGCGCCCTAACTTTTCGGGCGTGGATGGTCTGGTAGCAGATGGAGCAGACGTAAGCCCGCTTGATACAATGTCGCTAATTCGTCTTGGTGTCGTGACGTTAGTGACGCTGGTTCTTGCCTTGTTTGTGCTCAGACCAATTATGCTTCGTACCCCTCAGATTTCGCAGGGCCAAGCTGCGCGACTTGATGATAGCCGGCCGCTTTCGGGAGGCACCGTAGATTCTGGCTCGGGCTGGCAAACCAACACTCTGCCAGAAAGCGCGCCGCCCAATGCGATTTCTGCCATGCCATCCGCCCCTCAAATATCGCCACAAATGGCTATTGGCGATTTCGACTTCCCGGTTGATGTGCCAGCGCCACCACCGCCTCCAATTCCCGTCGATGCAGAAGCGGTTGCACGGTTACGCGGCCTGATTTCTGAGCGTCGCGAGGAAACAATCGAAGTTTTGCGGGGATGGATGGAGACAATCGATGAGCGTGACAATGAAGGTGTCCGATGAAGGCCGTTCTGATCCTCGAAGACTTTGATTCAAGTCCTCAACAGGTTTCGGAAGCTGACGCACCTGCGCGTTTGACTGAAGCTGACCGGCTTGCGGCCTATGATGCCGGATACAAGGAAGGATGGGACGACTCCAATGGTGCGCAAACTAACGAGCGCGATCGCATAAGTGTGGAGCTTGCCCGCAGCTTACAAGATCTATCGTTTACGTTCTACGAGGCGCGGGTGCAGGTCACCAAGTCACTGGAACCGTTGGTTTCAGCAATGGTTGCGCAGGTCTTCCCGCGGCTGTCCACGCTTGCCTTGGCCGAGCATATTCTTGCGGTTCTAACACCGCTTGCTGATGAGACGAACACGCCAACGCTCTCATTGCTTTGCGCGTCCAGCGATATCGAAACTCTGACCCCTCTGATTGGCACCAAACATGGGCTACCTCTGATACTGACGCCCGAGCCTAGCTTGATGTCAGGACAGGCCAAATTTGTGCTCGGCCACGAGACGCATGAGATCGATGTCACGTCCCTTCAGAACCAAATTGAAAAGCTGGTCGCAGAAACCTTTGCGACACTCGAACCCCAGTCCCAATCACAGGAGTTTTCCGATGTCGGATGATACCGCCGCCACAACACCCGAGCCATCAGCCCCGACAACGGGAAGCCGGGATGGCCAAGGAACGCCGCTTTTTTCGAACCTTCCGGTGGAAATCACGGTGTCTGTTGGCAAGGCGCGCCCCACCATTAGCGCGCTCCTTGAATTGCGCGCCGATAGTGTTGTGCCGTTGGACAAGGGGATCGAGGATTTGGTCGATGTATTGGTTGGCGATAAGCTGATTGCGCGGGGGACTTTGGAAGAGATTGTCGAGAATGGTCAACGTCAGTTGGCAGTGCGTTTAACCTCTGTGCCGGGGCTTGACGGTGCCTAGCATTCTTCGGACCGTCATACCCGGCTTCGCCATTCTCGCAATATTTGCGTTCGGCGGTTCGGCGCACGCGCAGGAGCTAACGCTATCGCTTGGCGATGATGGCAGCCTGACGGCGCGCAGCATTCAACTGATTGCGCTGATAACCGTGCTCAGCGTAGCGCCCGGGCTAGCGATCATGTTGACCTGCTTTCCCTTCATCGTGACTGTTTTTTCCATCTTGCGCCAAGGCCTGGGTTTGCAACAAGCCCCGCCCAACATGCTCATCGTCTCACTTTCGTTGTTTTTGACATACTTTGTAATGGATCCGGTCTTCCGAGCGGCTTGGGATCTTGGAATAAATCCACTCATAGAAGGCACGCTTGCACCCGAGCTCGCATTTGAGCGCACTCTAGAGCCGTTTCGCGTGTTTATGAGTGGCCGGACGAACGCAGAAACACTTGGTCGACTATCGGATCTGCGCGTCGAGGCGGGGCTTTTGGACTTAGCAACGACGACCGAGCCACCGCTTTCGCTGTTGATACCGTCGTTTCTTCTCAGCGAGATCGAGCGCGCATTTCAGATCGGTTTTCTGATCTTCCTGCCATTCTTGATTATTGATCTCGTGGTCGCGGCAGTGTTGATGTCGATGGGAATGATGATGGTTCCGCCCGCGGTAGTGGCCCTGCCATTCAAGCTTGCATTCTTCGTTGTTGCCGACGGTTGGACCCTTCTGTCAGAGGCCCTGCTGCGCAGCTACATGTAGCTCAAAGTGATCAGGTAGAAGCCGGCTTCGTGCCCTGATCTGTCCGATCACGCGCACTTTCTAACCAGCAGGGCAAAGGGATGACAGCTTCCGCGTTGCGCCCATGTCCTAAGCGGGCCGTACAGTGGCTGCCTGAAATCTGTAGCGCTCCGCTATTGGACGACAAACTCAGCGTGCAGAGCGCCTGCGGCATTCACTGCTTTCAGGATATCGATCATATCGCGTGGTGACACCCCAAGTGCGTTCAGCCCTGCGATCACATCCGACAAGTTTGGCCCACCGGTGATCTCGGCAAGCTGCGGCCCGTCCTCTTCTTCAAGACTTATGGCAGTGCGAGGAACGGACAAAGTTTCTCCGGGCGAGAACGGGTTCGGTTGGATCACCATGGGGGCTTCCTGGATGCGAAGCGTCAGGTTGCCTTGTGAAACGGCGACGCGGCTCAACCGGACATCTTCTCCCATCACAATTGTGCCTGAGCGTTGATCGACAACCACGCGCGCGCGCGTTTCAGGTTGGACCACGAGGTTTTCGATCAACCCGATTGCATGTGCGGCAGATGCCGCTTGCGTCGCTGCGACATCAATTTGGACCGTGCCAGCGTCCGTCATGCGCGCCACAGGCCTGCGGAATTGCGCATTGATCGTTGCTTCGATTTTTGCGGCGGTGGTGAAATCCGGCGTGCGGAGCGCAAGCTGGAGCACCTCCAGATCGTTGAACTCAAAATCAACCTCACGCTCGACCCTTGCCCCCGACGGGATCGCGCCTGAGGTCGGAACCCCGTGGACAACTCGCGCGCCATCGCCTTGGGCCTCGCTTCCGCCTGCCAGCAGAGCGCCCTGAGCGACTGCATAAATATGCCCGTCGGCTGCGTTCAGCGGCGTCATAATCAGCGTGCCCCCAAGCAGACTGCGCGCATCCCCGATGGCTGAAACCGTCACATCAATCTGGCCACCTGTCCGTGCAAACGGAGGCAACACCGCAGTTACGATAACGGCGGCAACATTCTTGGGGCGGATTTGTTCACCGGCGATATTGACGCCAAGCCTTTCCAGAATGCTGGACATAATTTCTTCGGTGAAAGGCGCGTTTCGGATGCCGTCGCCTGTGCCGTTCAGCCCAACCACCAAGCCATACCCGACAAGATCATTTCCGCGCACGCCATCAAATTCGACCAGGTCTTTTAGCCGAACAGAAGTGGCTTGAGCGAGAGTGCCAATTATCAAGAAGATGCAGGTCAGGAGGCGTAATTTCATTTGAGATAATCCGAAAGTGAGAGGCGGGAAAGTCTGGCGGTGAGTGTATAGACGGCTTCAAGTTGCGTCTGAGCGAGCTCCAACTCGGTTGCTGCTTGATAAGGGTCGGCTTGATACATGGAGCCGCGCGCAATTTCGAACCCCGAAAGGGCGGCGCTGTTTCGGGCCTTGGCTCTGTCGGTATAATCTTCAAGTGCGCCAATATCGGCCCGTAGAATCGACATGCCGGTCTGCGCGCTAAGCATCAATTCACCAGCCGATTTCATCATCGCCGCACCTTCTTCAGGATCTTGCAAGGCGGGCAACTCGGTCACCAGCGCCGCCATTGCAAAAGACTGCAGCATTTGACGGATTTCCGGGGCCAATGCTGTGACCTTGAAGTTTACCTTTTCGGTGTCAGACACGGGGATCGGTGCCAGGGGATCATCAGATCCACGATACTGCGAGGCGGCAAACCCGCCCGATGGATCGTTGAACCAAGTGGTCAGCCTTTCTCGTATGTCTGACCTCGTTGTCGCACCGACAAGTTCGGCCCTCACCGCGTCAAGCAGAACAGTTCCATCGGGTAGCGCCGCGCGATCTGTCGCCACCCCTGAGAAAACCGCACGATCTGCGACCTGCACACTTAGGGCTGAAACTACGCTGTTGAACTTCTGTTCGGCATCCCCGGACGAACTTCGCAGCAGCGCAGCGTGATATGAATTGCTCGCCGAGATCAGCGCGGGTGCTGCTTCAGCTGCAAGATCTTGAATTGTACCGAGGGAGATTTGCGCAGTTTCCAGCAACGTTGTCGTTTCCCGCGCCGTGGTGCGATGCGCCTCAAGGGTGCGGATCGACCGCTCGATCGCGGCCAGATCGGTGAATTCCCCACGAAGTTGGGTGGACACATCGGAGTGCTTGCCGCTCGCAAGCGTGTCGCTCAGGCGCAGAAGCTCGGACTTGATCCGAGTGTTGTGACCCCGCATCAGAAAACTCTGCGCCATATCTCCGATAGAGCTAAAAGACATCAGAGCCTCAACAACTGGTCGAGCATATCATCGACCGCTTGGATGACGCGGGCGTTGGCGGCATATGCCTGTTCGACAAGCAGCAACTGTTGCATCTCATGATCTGAATCCACACCGTTTTGTAACTCGGCCGCTCGCAGTGATTGCTGTTTTGAAGCCGCAAAAGACAACTCAAACTCGGCGCCTTGGCGGTTCGCACCTGCGCGCGACAATAGATCAGCCGTCAGTCCAGACGCGGACCGTGTCGCGGTCATGAAGCCGCCCGAAGGTGGAATGCGTTCGGCGTTCAGCGCATCAACCATGCGCGTCAGTAAAGTTGCATCGCCAACACTGCCGGGCTCAGTGGCACCAAGTCCTGCGCGTAGCCGCCAGATATCGCCGCCTGCGCTAGGGTCGACTGCGGAATTGAGGCTGATACGATCGGCAAGCCCGACTTCATCGGCGGTATTGAGCACCGCACCACGATCTGTGAAAAGACCGGTGGTTCCGACGGCACGTGTTGGATCAACGCTCGGATCCTCAAACCGCTCCATCATGTCGCGCGCGACGCCGTCAATCGCGGATTGGACCTCGACGGCATGGGTGTCACGCACACGAAAAAGCGCGTCGATGCGCCCTCCGATCATTGCGTGGTGCCCCCTGGTGGTGTCGATTATCTCGCCATTGATGCTGAGTTTGCTCAGCGCGCCGGACGCAACCGTCATATCGGGGGTTACAACGCCAACTGGCGAGAATGAAAGCTCTGCAGCCTTGCCATCCACAAGGATCGCGCCGCCTGATGTGATCAGCGCAATCTGACCATTATCGCGAGGCACCTCACGGATCGGAACCATCTCGGATATGCTGTAGATCATTGCCTGGCGTTGATCCATAAGCCCCGAAGCTTGCCGCCCAGGACCAGTTTGCACGCGAATGTCGTGGTTGAGATCAGCGATCTTTTGAAGACGCTCGTTCAGGTCGGTGACGGCCGAGGCAATCGAGGTGTCGGCCTCCTGCCGCAGTCGTTGGATATCCGTCGATATCGCGCGCATCTGGGTGGCGACGCCTTCTGCTGCACGCATAGCGCCCATAAGGCGAGGCTGCGAATCTGGCCTGCTGCTTGCCTCGATCAGGCCTGTCTCGAGCCTATCAATACGCGAACTGAGTGAGCCATCGTTTCCCGGCAAGCCGATGCTCGATTCAATCTCGTTATAAAAGCTCTGTAAAACACCTGCGTTGCCAAGCCCTGCATCTGCAGAGCGGCGATCTGAAATTAGCGCTAGATCCGCCATTCGTGCGACGCCCGTCACCCGGACACCGCCGCCTTGGCCCGCAAGGGATGTAGCCGAAAGCTGCAATTCGCGGCGACCGTACCCTTCGGTCAGCGAATTTGCGATGTTGGAGGACACAACTTCCGCCGCGCGCGAGGCCGCGCCCAATCCTGACAATGCGTTGTTGAGGGTGCCGCTGATGCTCATGGTCTAGCTGCCTGCGCCCTATCGCTTCATATTCGTAGTTTCTTGAAGCATTTCGTCCACGGTCTGGATGACCTTGGCATTGGACGAATAGGCGCGTTGCGTCGTGATCAGTCGGGTCAGCTCTCCGGCTACATCGGTCGCAGATTCCTCCCGCGCATAGCCTACGACGTCCCCTGTTGGACCAGCACCGGCATCCCATAGAAAGAACGACCCGCTTTCAGGCGAGACCTGATAAGCTTGATTATTCAGCGCGATCAGGCCGTTTGGATTAGGGACATCGACCAATGGAATCTGGTAGATCGTTCTTGTGAATCCAATATCGTAGATGGCGTGCATATAGCCATTGGCGTCTACTTCAACCGCCGACAAGTTGCCCACTGGCGAGCCATCTTTGATGATGGAAACGGGCGCGAAGCTGTCGGAAAGCTGCGTTAATCCATTCGGGTCAGACAGCGCCCCGATCTTGACCGTGACCGGCCCGCCCGCAAGCGTTAGATCAAGTATGCCGGTCGCGTCGTCGTAATCTCCGCCGCTGATCTCACTGACGGATTCGAGTGTCCCGCCTGTGCCGCGACCATCCGCAAATGTCAGCGTGTATTGGCCTACAATCGCATCATCCGACGCAGAATCGCGCATCGTCATGGTCCAAGTATTTGATGCACCAGTCGCTGGAACCGTTGGCTCGTAGGAGATATTCAGGTTCTGGCTTGTTCCTAGGTTGCCAAAATACTCGATAGACATATCCAGTGCATCACCAGCTTCGCCGGCCTCCGTCGCCGTCGCGGGTAGGTTGATGCCCAATTCGATTTTCGTTGTCGGATCGCCGGCAAACTGATTGAGGTTCACGCGCACAGGTTCCAACCCGTCAACGGTATCTCGTGGATAAGTTCCGACGGAGCCGTCCGTTTCAGCAGGCCATCCCATCAGAACCATTCCGGTTTCTGTGGTCAGAACCCCTTCAGCATTCGGTCGAAACGATCCAGTCGTCATCAGGCTAAGTGGGAATGATGCAGTTTGATTGTCCAGCGCCGACAGCATGGTCGTGGGCAGCATTCCCGCACCACTGACTGCAAGATCGGTGGCATTGTTTGTGGTAACCAGCGGGCCGCGTTCATCGATAAGACGGTTCGTCGTCACCCGAACGCCCCCTGCCGAATAGCTGCCGCTGCCTTCTGACAAAACCAGTGAATGAAAGTCTGCGACGGCGCGCTTGTACCCATAGGTCGAGGCGTTCGCGATGTTATCAGCGATGGTTGCAAGCTTGCTGGCATTGCCATTCAGGCCTGCAACCCCTGCATTCAAGGAGGATGAAATTGTCATGATGCGCCTTTCTGATGCGTCATTCCCAAACTTGAAGGCACCATGGCGCAAGGCGTCTTAATATCGCCCTAACGAATAAAACTGTCGGCGTTTTAGAGATCAGCCCGCAGTAGAATCAGTTCTACGCGATTGTTGCTTGGATCAATGTTGGGGGCGACAGCCGGCGTGCGGTCTGCGTGCCCGATCACCCGCGCAACACGGTTCGGATCGATGCCCTCGCCCTCAAGCAAACTGCGCATGGCATGGGCGCGCGCAGTCGATAGATCCCAATGTGACACGCCCAACTCGACAACCGGACGCGCGCTAACGTGCGCGCCGATTTCGATCGAGTTTGAGGCAAGATCAAAGACGTCACTCACCAATGCCGCAAGTTGGCGGGTCAGCAAGGTAGGCACTGCTGTGCCAGCTTCAAACAGCGCACGTCCGGGCAACTCTGTAAATTCTACAATCAGCCCCCGATCCGTCACGCGGGTCACTATGTGGCGCATGATGCCGTCGCTGGCCATGCTTTCGCCGCCCATCGCGGTAAGTCCTGCTTCAACATCCGCCATTAAGCCCATTTCGCCGTCGGCAGAGTCCGGTACATCGAGCCCGCCGGTGCCGCTTTGCGCCAAGCTTTCTTGATCAAAGGAGCTTGAGCCACTGAGCGCACCATCGCCGCCGCCTGAGATGCGACTGACAGGAATGGTCGGACTAAAGTAATCCGCAAGACCCTTGCGCTGCGTTTCAGTGGTCGCGTTCAGAAGCCACATCAGCATAAAAAACGCCATCATTGCGGTCACAAAATCTGCATAGGCGACCTTCCAAGCACCACCATGATGCCCTGCTTCAACAACAATCTTCTTACGCTTGATAATGATCGGCGCTTTGTCAGACGCGCTCATGGTTCAGTCCTCTCGTGATGCCCCAGCCCGTTCTAGCCAACGCGCGGTGAAGGAGGTCTTAACAATTAGATTTGTTCATTTTTTCGCCGACACATCGTCACGGCTAGAGTTTTTAGTGCAGCGCCCGGCCATGTCGCGTATGGACAAGTCTGCTGTGGATAACTCCCGAGTCGCTGTGCCCCTTTTGCAAACATTTTTACGGTCCTGTCAGACAGCGTTCATCCTATTGGGTTGGATCATGTTGGCGCTTGGCACAGCCATGCCCGTGACAGCGCAGCAGGTCACTTTTGATGTGCCAAGCGCATCCGAGACGCTTTCCGATGACCTCAGGAACGCCTCAGAAGCGACGCGTTTGGCGCAGCTAGGCGGCACTGATCCGCAAGATCTGTTGGCTGCGGCCCGCGCCGATTTAGCGCGCCTTCTAAACGTGCTCTACCGCGATGGGCGTTACGGCGGGCAGATCGCAATCGAGATTAATGGTCGTCCAATCGGGTCTCTGTCGCCCTTTGCGACGCCCTCTCAAATCTCGTCTATTCAGATCAGAATCGCACCGGGACCACAGTTTTTGCTTGGAACCGCGCGCATTGCGCCTTTGGCCTCCGGCACTGTTCTCCCCGAGGAATTTGCACCGGGGTCGCGCGCCTTCAGTGGCTCCATTCAAGATGCGACAACCGCGGCAATCGTTGCTTGGCGTGAACTTGGTTTTGCCCAAGCCCGCGTTGCGCGTCAGGATATCGTTGCCGATCATAGCCGCTCAGAGCTGGACGTCGTTATCGATCTTACCCCGGGCAAGCGGCTGTCATTTGGCGTCCTCGTGATTTCTGGTAACGACCGCACCTCCCCCCAGCGCATCCGTCAAATCGCAGGCCTGCCGGAGGGCGCGGTTTTCTCACCGCAGGCCATTCAAACTGCCGCAGACAGATTGCGTGCGACCGGGGCGTTTTCCTCTGTGTCGCTGCGCGAGCAAACGCCTAGTCTCGGCTCAGACACACTCGACGTTGCTGTCCAGCTGACGGAAGCACCTTTGCGGCGTTTGGGTGCTGGTGCGGAAATTGCCAGCGAAGAGGGCCTTAGCCTGAGCGCTTTCTGGATGCACCGGAACCTGTTTGGCGGGGCAGAGCGTCTGCGATTTGATGCTGAGATTAACGAAATTGGCGGCACTCTGAGTGGTCTAGATTATAGGATTGCAGGCGCGTTTCGCAGGCCTGGAACCTTCGCGCCCGGCACTGATCTGGTGGCACGAAGCGCGTTGGAGCGCGACGATGGCCCCTCAGCCCTCAGTGATCGTTTCAGCGTCTATCTTGGGCTTGAGCGCAAACTCTCGTCGGATCTGACTGCTGAGATCGGACTTGAATACTTGGCCGAGGATATCAATCGCCGCCCCGGCAAAAGCAGCTACCGTATTTTGTCCTTGCCCGCGCTGCTCGGCTTTGACACCCGCGATGATGTGTTTGCGCCGACCGATGGGACGCTCGCACAAGTTGAATTGCGACCCTATCTCGGCATGATGGATGCTGGCGGCGGGTTGCGCGCCTATACTGACTTCAGGGCTTACCGCGCGCTTGGATCGCGTCTGGTAATTGCCGGGCGCCTGCAATGGGGCGCGGTCTTCGGCAGCTCGATTGCGCAAACCCCGTCGGACTATCTTTTCTCGTCTGGAGGCTCTGGCACGGTGCGAGGGCAACCCTTCGGATCGCTTGGCACATCGGCGAGCGGCTCATTCACGGGAGGTCGAAGCTTCTTTGGCGGCTCGATCGAGGCACGTCTTAGGGTCACTGACACCATCGGGCTGGTTGCGTTTTACGACCAAGCCTTCGTTGGGGCCGATAGCCTGCCGTTTGGCAATGGCGCTTCGCATAGCGGCTACGGCATGGGGTTGCGGTATCAGACTGCGATCGGAGCGCTTCGCCTTGATGCCGGATTGCCCGGCGGAGGCGAGACGCGGCCGAAACTCTACCTTGGCATCGGGCAGGCATTCTGATGCGTGCGTTCTGCTTTGCACTGATTTGCATATTCTGGCCCTTCGCATTGACCGCGCAAGAGCGTGACGTCGGCTTTCTCGCAGGTCTTCTAGAAGAGCAGTTATCTAGCGCTGGGCGAGAGGTGAGGATCGATGGCTTCACCGGTGCGCTCAGCGCGCGCGCCACGATTGAGCGTCTGACAATAGCGGACGCGCTGGGCGATTGGCTTATCATTGAGGATGCCGAGCTTGACTGGAACCGCGCCGCAGTTCTGCGTGGCGATATCCAGATATCTGCCCTGACAGCCCGGCGGATCGAGGTCTTGCGTCGCCCACAATCCCAAGCAGATACGATGGCGGAAGTCGCCGTAGAACCTTTTGCGCTGCCCGATCTACCTGTCACTATTGCTATCGAGACTGTGGCGAGTCCCTTGTTGCGACTTGGGCCCAATGTCATAGCCGAAGGCCAACCCGCATTGGACCTCAGCTTTCAGGGACGTGCGACGCTTGCAGATGGATCCGGTGCGTTTGATCTGGATATCACCAAGCTAAGCGGGCCTGCTGGTGCGTTCTTGGCGTCCATTTCTTATAGCCGCGATAGCAAAGCGCTTGGCATTGATCTTGACCTGCAGGAAGCCGCCAATGGCGTTCTTGCCTCGCTGCTTGGGTTGCCCGGCACTCCGTCCGTCGCACTTTCCTTGCAAGGCCAAGCGCCGGTCACCGACTTCGGCGCGACCTTAAGTCTTGCCACTGATGATCAGCCCCGCCTGACCGGATCGTTTCAAACCACCGTTGATGACACGTCGCAAACGCGCAACATTCTTGCCGACGTTTCCGGTGATTTGACGCCCCTGTTCGACCCTGAGCTGCGAGATTTCTTTGGACCAAACCTAAGCCTGTCCTTTGACGCTGTTCGCGCGTCAGGCGGTGCGCTTGATCTGAACACGCTTCGGCTTGACGCGAAGTCCTTGCAGATTGACGCAAGCGGCCGGATTGGCGCGTCTGGGTGGCCGGATCACTTGGCGCTAAGGGCTGCGATACGCTCGGCGGACGGCACAGCAACCCGGCTTCCGATCCCTGGCGAGCCAGTGTCGCTCGGCAACGCGACGGCGCGTCTGAGCTATGATCGCAGCGCCAGCGATGCGTTGCGCGCCGAAATTGCAGTCTTGGCGTTTACGTCCGACACCATCGATATGTCCGAAGTCACGCTTGAGATTGACGGGACCCTGTCCCCAAGTGCCGAGACATTCGATACCCTTGTTACGCTTGACGCAACGGGCCTCAACCCAGCAGATCCCGCTTTGGCCGATGCACTTGGCAGCGCTTTGCGCGCACAATTTCAGGTGGCAGGAACGTTAAGTGAACCGCTTTCGCTAAGCGGTATTCAGATCGACACCGACACCGCCGCCCTTGCCGGAACGGCGACCCTCAGCAACCTAAGCGGCGGGATTGATACGCGCCTGGATCTAAGCGTCGATGCGGGTGATCTGCGACGGTTCTCAGGGCTGGCGCAACGTCCGCTTGGGGGCGCGCTTGTCGGTCGGCTAAAGGGCACGGCAACCCTGTTGTCTGGCGCGTTTGATTTGATCCTGAGGGCATCGGCCCAGTCCCTTGCCGTCAATATTGCTCAAGCAGACGCGCTTTTGGTCGGTGAAACCGCACTCTCGGTTGATGCCCGCCGCGATGAGACCGGCCTTACTTTGCGCAATCTGACCCTCGCCAGTCCTCATGCCAGCATTGACGCCAACGGGCGGTTCGCACAAATCGACACCCAACTTAGCTTTTCCGCGCGGGTCGAGACATTGGCGCGTATTTTGCCCGGATTTCCCGGACGTGCCAATCTCGACCTGTCTCTGGGCAGCACGGCATCGGGCGCGCTTGACCTCACGGGTGTTGCAACCGGTCCCGGCGGTCTCGATCTGCGTTTGTCTGGAACGATCAGTCCAGATTTCACCACCGTCGATCTTGGCCTGCGGGGCGGGGCACAACTGGCGCTTGCCAATCCGTTTCTCTCGCCCCGCTCCCTTACCGGGCAGGCCTCGGCTGAACTGACGCTTCGGGGGCCACTCGCCTTGGATGCTATTTCTGGCACTGTCACCTTGCGCGATGCGCGCCTTGCTGATCCGGCGCTTCCGATCTCGATTGTTGGTGGTAGTGGAACAGTTGCGCTCGGCGGCACGCAAGCGGTCCTCGCGCTGAGCGCTGCTGGCAGTCAGGGTGGCCAGATTGCGTTGCGCGGCCCTGTTTCTCTGACCGCGCCGCATACAGCAGCGCTCAGTATAACACTCAGCGATCTTGGGGTGCGCCAAGGGGATGTGCTGCAAACCAGCGTCTCTGGTCAGGTTCAGCTTGTCGGACCGCTGACGTCGGGAGGCAGAATTTCGGGTGATTTAACGCTCGGTCCCACAGAGGTTCGGTTGGCAACGTTCAATGCGGCGCAATCTGGCGGTTTGCCCGGATTAAGGCATGTGGGCGAGTCTAGCGCTGTGCGATCAACGCGCGGCCAAGCGGGGTTTATCCAGACGTCACGTGCGGCGTCCTCAGGCGCGCCCCTAGCGTTGGATGTTAGCCTCGCTGCCCCCAATCAGGTTTTTGTGCGCGGACGCGGACTTGATGCCGAGCTTGGCGGAGGCCTTCAATTGCGTGGAACCACCGTCGATATTCGGCCTGAAGGTCAGTTTTCGCTGATCAGGGGTCGCCTTGATTTGCTAGGGCAACGCCTAACGCTAGAAGAAGGCAGCGCGGTTCTCGAAGGCGCTTTGGTCCCCCAGATAAGACTTCTGGCGCGGGCTGAGGGGCGCGATATGACCCTAAACGTTCTTGTCGATGGACCCGCGACCGAGCCAGCGCTTACCATCACCTCCGACCCTGATATGCCCCAAGATGCAGCATTGGCGCAGTTCTTGTTCGGCCGCGGTCTTGGACAGCTTTCGCCGTTGCAAGCAGCGCAGCTTGCTTCTGCGTTAGTAACCCTAACCGGCGATGGAAGCGGCGGAATTTTGGATAGGCTGCGCGAAAGTACTGGCCTTGATGATTTTGATGTAACCGGTGGTGGCGACGGCGAAGGCCCCGCTTTGCGCGCTGGGAAATACTTGTCAGACAACATCTACAGCGATGTGACCTTGGGCACTGATGGCCGCAGCAGCGTGACGCTTAACCTTGATGTCAGCCCGTCTGTGACCGTGCGTGGATCTACAGATACGGATGGCAGAACCGGGCTTGGGGTCTTTTTTGAGCGCGATTATTGAGGGCGGTGCGCGCCTTTAGGAAAACAGAAAATCGCTCGCCTGAAAATCATCAACGGTGATCTCTCCACCGCGGTCATTGGACAAGACCCGGATATATTCGCTGCCATAATTGATCACGACACCGAAATCTCGTTCGTTGAAGTTCAGCTGATCCATTGAATAGAGCCTGCTGAGTTCGGATAGATCAATGCGGTCGACACCGGGCGTAAAGTCCAAAACCGTGTCCGACTTGCGATCAATCGCAAAGCAGAACACATCCGCGCCGGCCCCGCCTTCCAGCACATCCATGCCCGGACCATCGACCAGCCAATCATCGCCGCCATTGCCGCGCAGTGTGTCTTCGCCGTTCATACCCATTATCAGGTCGTCTTGTTCGGACCCCTCAAACACCTCGTCATTCTTTGTGCCCACAGTCGGTCCGGCCAGATCGCCCAGCGTGGCCGTCATATGCGTGATGCCGTTTTCATGGGTCGACGAGACATAGATATGCATCTCATCGCCGATCACCAGCGCTTCGATGTCGGAGATATCGCTGAGCGAAACGCCGTCGCTGTCCTCCAGCACACCCCAAAGCTTTAGCTTGCCGCCGCGCGGGGTCAGCTCAAACAAGGTAATGCCATCATCGCTGCCCCCGGCGAGGATGAAACTTCTGCCGTTCACCTCGACCGCTTCAAGTGCGGTGACATTCTCAAACCGGGTCTCGCCATCGTCGATGACGTGATCCTTCTCACGCATCACACCTTGCTTAGTGATCCGAAAAACGGTCAGGGAGTTTGAACCTGCCCCCGCTACCACCAAAAAGACATCGCTGCCCGCCGAAACGGTCGTCAGCGCGGACGGCGCATTGATTCCGATGCCATCCTCGGGGCCTGTGTTGTGCTTGCTGTAGGTCTGACCGTTTTTGTCCATACGGTAACTCGATACGCCCGCATCAATGCCGGAGGTCGCAAACATAAACCACTTCCCATAGGCCGTTGCGGCAACCATGTCGGTGACGTCGCCAAGATGCGCTTTCGCATTGTCGTTGCGCGGGGTGATTTCGGCAAGATCGTAGTCGTTGTCCATCTGGTAGCCTTTGAAGCCACTAGAATCGCTGGACGCGAAATAAGCAAAGTTGGTGCCGTCGATTTCAATAGAGGTAGCCGCCGAGATCCGCGCCATCTGCGTAGCAATTGATCCTGCAGGCGGGGAGACCTCGTCAAACCCACCATCATTGTCAAACTCGTGGATCGCCAAACGGTCATCATAGCGCGACATTGGGATCAGAGTTGTGCCCGATGGCCCCTCAAATACCTCAATCCCTTGAACGCCCAGCGTCCCCGTTGCACCCCCATAGTCGAGGCCATCGTGCTGGGTCAGTGCACCGTTCGCCCCAATCCGAAACGCGCCAAGACTATAGTCGGTCAGCGACGCGGAATAGAGCATCCATTGACCGTTCACCTCTGCCACTTCTAGGTCCGCCACCCCGCTTAGCGAGACGATACCGCTGCCTAGTTTTGTTGAGACGTGCGAAAACACACCCATACGCCACCTCCATATACCAACCCCATGGTCCCGAAATCAGTATCGGAAGGCGCAATGGCGGATCAGCAGAGCAAAGCAGGCAGCAAAGGGGAGATTAGCGAAGAGTTGACGAAATTTGGTTAGTGTCGATGGGACCGGGATGTGGTGGCTTCCAACACACGTGTTGTTCCATCGGGCAGTAAAACCGCGCAAGACAGCCTTCCATATTGTTGACCGCCCGTGTCAACGGCAACGCGCCCACCGGTGAAATCGACGCTATCGTGAATCCTATGCCCGAAACAGATCCACAGCCCATCACGGCGCGGCACGCGTTCAAAATCCGGGTGCCCCCATAGCAGCGCCCGTTCGGATTGGTCGGCCATTGCGCGCACCGGGTTCGCCCCTGCATGGGTCACGGCAACCGTTCCGTTTTGCCACCATAAAGGCAGATCGCGCAGCCACGTCAGCATATCTGGCCGTGCTGCATTTAGCGCATTTCGCAAGGCGTCGGCGGCATTGCATAGCCCATTTGCGCGTGCGGTCTCGGTGATCCCGCCGATCCCGAAACTCGCCAAGGTTTGCAGCCCTCCATAGCGCAGCCAACGCGATCCTTGGGTGATCGGATCGTCGAGAAAATCCAGCATCATACGCTCATGATTTCCCATTAGGGTCACCGCGTGCTCGCCCAATTCGGTTTGCAAATCAAACAGACGCGTTAGGACCGCCGCGCTGTGTTCGCCGCGATCCACATAATCGCCAACGAAGATCAGATGCGGCGAGGCCACCGACGCGCCTGCAATATCGGCATCAATTTGGTCCAGAAGCTGCTCCAGCAACCCGATCTCGCCGTGAATATCGCCAATCACGTAAAGCGCCACATCCGGCAGGGGTGGCGCTGCGTTCGCTCTGGTGCCCGCAAAAGGCAAAAGCCGCTGTAAATCGAGCATGGTCTGCGCCCCTCTTTTCTGGTTGGTGAGAGACTGAGCGCTAGGAGTTAAGGTCAGGTTGCAGGCACGCACCTTACACCTAGCAATAAACAAGAGGGTTTTAGGTAAATGGATCGTATCTTGGTGACTGGGGGGGCTGGCTATATCGGCTCTCATGCGTGCAAAGCGCTTGCCGCGCGCGGGTTCCAGCCTGTGACCTTCGACAACTTGTCGACCGGCTGGGGCGACGCGGTTAAGTTCGGTCCGCTCGAGCATGGTAACCTGCTGGACCCCGCGCTCCTCGACGAGGTTTTTGCCAAGCATCAGCCAGTCGCCGTGATGCATTTCGCAGCCCTCAGCCAAGTGGGCGATTCGATGAAAGATCCCGGTCTATATTGGCGCGAGAACGTCACCGGCGCGCTGAACCTGATCGAGGCAACGGTCGCGGCGGGCTGCAAGAACTTCGTTTTCTCGTCCACCTGTGCGACCTACGGCGATCAGGACGGCGTGGTCCTCGACGAGCACAGCAAACAGATGCCGATCAACGCATATGGCGCCTCAAAGCTGGCGATCGAGCAAATACTTGAGAATTTTGAAGCCACTTACGGCCTTCGCAAAGTGATCTTCCGCTACTTCAATGTGGCCGGGGCCGATCCAGAAGGCGAGGTTGGCGAATTTCACCAACCCGAGACCCATCTGATCCCCGTGATCTTGCAAGCCATCGACGGCCAACGCCCCGCTTTGACGGTCTATGGCACCGACTATGATACCCCCGATGGCACCTGCATCCGCGATTATGTGCATGTCAGCGACTTGATTGACGCCCATCTCAGCGGGCTCGATTGGCTGATCGCGGGCAACGAAAGCCGCGCGTTCAATCTTGGCACCGGCACAGGCTTCTCAGTGCGCGAGGTCATTCAGGCCGCCAAGCGCGCGACCAATAAGGATGTCCCGCTTATCTTTGGGGACCGCCGCGGTGGCGATGCGACGGCCCTCGTGTCTGGCAGCACCCGCGCTGGGACCGAGCTTGGCTGGACGCCTGAGCGGTCAACCCTCGACCAGATGATCGGCGATGCGTGGCGGTGGCACCAGACCGGGCATTTCGACAAATAGCTACTGCGACAGGCGTTGCAGGATCGAATCAGCCGTAATCTCTCCAATCACTTCGCCGTCGCGCACCACGGCCACGGCCGAAGTCGTCCCGCCAAGTTCCTTCATCAGCGGCCCGATCATGGCATCTGGGCCAACTTCGCTCTGGGCCACTCCGGTCACAGGCCCCATCACATCGCTGGCGCATAGGACCCCAAGAGGGTTCATGTTGGCGACAAACTCAGCAACGTAATCGCTGGCGGGGGCGGAATAGATGTCACGCGGCGTGCCTACCTGCACGATCCGCCCGCCTTCCATGATCGCAATTCGGTCGCCGAGCTTAAACGCCTCGTCCAGATCATGGCTGACGAAGATAATCGTGCGTTTCAGGGCGCGCTGAAGCTCTAGCAACTCGTCCTGCAAATGGGTGCGGATCAGCGGGTCGAGCGCTGAGAACGGCTCGTCCATCAGCAAGATCGGGGCATCGGTCGCAAAAGCGCGCGCAAGTCCGACGCGCTGCTGCATCCCGCCCGACAATTCCGAAACCGCACGATCAGCCCAATCGGTCAGGCCAACAAGCGCCAGTTGCGCAGACACTTTGCTGTCGCGGATACCTTTGGCCATGCCCGACAACTCAAGGCCCAAGCCGACATTTTCGCGCACCGACCGCCATGGCAGCAGCCCAAACTGCTGAAACACCATTGCAACCCGCGTTTGCCGGATATGGCGTAAAGTCCTCGCGTTGGCGTTGGTCACATCAACAAGCTGGTCGCCATCGCTGACCCGAACGGCGCCGCGCACGACGGGGTTCAGCCCGTTCACGGCCCGCAGCAGCGTCGATTTTCCGGACCCCGACAGCCCCATCAGCACAAGGATTTCGCCTGTGCCGACCTCAAGCCCGCAATCATGGACGCCCAGAATTTGATCGCTGGCCTCCTGCACTTCGGCGCGGCTTTTGCCTTCGTCCATGTAGGGCAGCGCACTCTTGGGCTCGGATCCGAACACGATGGAGACGTTGTCGAAACTAACAGCAACACTCATGATCGGCCCACCCGCAGCATACGGTCGAGCATGATTGCCACGACCACGATTACAAATCCGCTCTCAAAGCCCAGCGCGGTGTTCACTTGATTGAGCGCTCGGACCACCGGTACCCCAAGACCGTCTGCGCCCACGAGCGCTGCGATCACCACCATCGACAGGCTCAGCATGATCGTCTGGTTCAGTCCCGCCATGATTTGCGGAAAGGCGTAGGGTAACTCTACCTTCACCAACGTCTGGGTGCCTGTTGCGCCGAACGCCTGAGCGGCTTCCAGAAGCGGTTTCGGGGTAGAGGTTACGCCAAGATGCGTCAGCCGGATCGGCGCTGGCAGCACGAAGATCACTGTCGCGATCAGGCCTGGCACCATGCCGATGCCGAAGAATACGATTGCGGGGATCAAGTAGACGAAAGTTGGAAGCGTCTGCATCAGGTCAAGAACCGGGCGCATCAAGGCATAGGCGCGTGGGCGGTGTGCGGCCCAGATGCCGATAGGAACGCCGACGCCCATACAGACCACACAAGCGCTCAGCACCAGGGTCAGGCTTTCGGTCATTTCCTCCCAATAGCCTTGGTTAAGGATGAACAAGAACCCTAACGTGATGAACACGCAGGTCTTCCACGAGCGTTGTAAGACCCAGGTCAGCGTCACAAAAACGGCCGCGATGATCAGCGGATGCGGGGTTTGCAGGACCCAGAGGATTGCGTTGATCGCAGCCTCCAGACCATCTGAAAAGCTATCGAGGTAGTCCCCCGCAACAATCTGCAACCAATCAAACAACGCGCGCGCGGTCGCCCCCACCGGGATTTTCGTCTCAGTCAGCCAGTCCATGTGTCCCCCATAACTGCTAGGGGCCGATCCTAAGACCGGCCCCCGCAAATTACCACGTTGTTCGCAAACTTACTGAAGTACGCCCATCACAGCCATCTTCGCATCACCACCGTCCATCGTGGTCACGCCGTCCAGCCAGCCTTCAAGCACATCAGCATTCGCTGTCAGCCATGCGGTTGCAGCGTCTTCTGGATCTTGGGCATCATCGAGGATCGCGGCCATGATCTCGTTTTCCATCGCCAAAGTGAACTCGAGGTTCATCAGCAGTTTGCCGACATTCTCGCATTCGGCCACATAATCGGCGCGGGTGTTGGTGAAGACTGTCGCGCCGCCAAGGTTGGGGCCGAAGAAATCATCGCCACCGGTCAGGTAGGACATATCGAAATTGGCATTCATGGGGTGCGGTTCCCACCCGAGGAAGACAATCGGCTCGTCGCGGCGTGTGGCGCGCGCGACCTGGGCCAGCATTCCCTGCTCTGAGCTTTCAGCAACCTCGAAATCGCTGAGGCCAAACGCATCGCCATCGATCATCGATTGGATCAGGCGGTTGCCGTCATTGCCCGGCTCGATGCCGTAGATCTTGCTTTCCAGCGCCTCTGCATTTGCGGCGATATCGGCAAAATCAGCAATGCCAAGTGCAGCTGCAACGTCATTTACCGCGAGGGTGTATTTCGCGCCCTCAAGATTCGCGCGCACGCTGTCGACGGTGCCAGCTTCGCGGTACGCAGCAATGTCGCCTTCCATCGTTGGCATCCAGTTGCCAAGGAATATGTCGATATCACCTTGGGACATCGACGAGTAGGTGACCGGAACTGACAACAGCTTCGTGTCGGTCTCGTAGCCAAGTGCCTGCAAGACAACGCTGGCAGCAGCGGTTGTGGCGGTGATGTCGGTCCAGCCCACATCGGCAAAGGTAACAGTTTCGCATGCGGCAGACGCTTGGCCGGCGACAGCCATCAAAGCGATCGCGGAGAGTGTGGTCTTCAAAGTCATTTACATGACCTCCCTTTTATGTTGATTGACGAGTCAATTAAAAACCCTGAACGCTGGATAACCAAATCAGATGCCCAAGCTTGGACAAGAGCCTATCAGGCGCGCAGCGCTCGTCAAAGCCACCATTGCAGAAGTGGGTGCAACAGGCTCACTTGCCGTCACCGTAAGCCAGATTGCCAAGCGTGCGGGGATGTCGAGCGCGTTGGCTCATCACTATTTTGGTGGCAAAGACCAGATTCTTCATGCCGGGATGCGTGAAATCCTGCGCGCCTTCTCAGAAGCGGTCCGCAATGAGCTGGCAAGTGCGAGCACGCCGCGCGCTAAGGTCGAAGGCATTATCCGCGCCTCATTCGATCCGGCGTGTTTCGAGGCCAACAGCGTCGCGGCTTGGCTGAACTTCTACGTCCAAGCCCAGACCGATCCTGAGGCGCAGCGTTTCCTGCGAATCTACCAGCGCCGTCTGCACAGCAATCTTGTGGCCCATCTGCGCCCGATTAGCGAAACGTCCGAGCATCACGCCCATGTTATTGCGGCCCTCATCGACGGGGTCTATCTGCGCCAAGCTCTGCGCGAGGACGCGATGGGTGGGGCCGAGGCGGTTGCGGTCATCACCCACACGCTCGATACCCTGATCGGGGCCTCCGCATGACCAAGCCGAACATCTTGATCTTCATGGTGGACCAACTGAACGGGACGCTTTTTCCGGACGGGCCCGCCGATTGGTTGCACACGCCGAACCTCAAGAAGCTCGCTGCTAGATCGACCCGCTTTGCCAACTGCTACACCGCCTCGCCGCTTTGTGCGCCCGGTCGTGCTAGCTTTATGTCTGGCCTGCTACCGTCGCGCAGCCGCGTTTATGACAATGCCGCTGAGTTCGTGTCCGACATTCCGACCTATGCGCACCACTTACGCCGCGCGGGCTACTACACATGTTTGTCGGGCAAGATGCATTTCGTCGGTCCCGACCAGATGCACGGGTTTGAAGAGCGTCTGACGACCGACATCTACCCCGCTGACTTCGGCTGGACCCCAGATTACCGCAAACCGGGCGAGCGGATCGAGTGGTGGTATCACAATATGGGCAGCGTCACGGGTGCGGGTGTGGGCGAGATCACCAACCAACTCGAGTACGATGACGACGTTGCGCATCACGCGAAGGCCAAGGTCTATGATCTGGCCCGCACCAAGGACGAACGCCCGTGGTGCTTGACCGTCAGCTTTACGCATCCCCATGACCCATACGTGGCGCGGCAGAAATACTGGGACTTATACGAGGATTGCGCGCACTTGCTGCCCGAAGTCCCGGCAATCCCCTACGAGGATCAAGACCCCCACTCAAAGCGGATTTTCGATGCGAACGACTGGCGCAGCTACGACATTACCGACGCGCAAATTAAGACCTCCCGTCGCGCCTATTTCGCGAATATCAGCTATCTCGATGACAAAATCGGCGAGGTGATGGAGGCGCTTGAGGCCAGCAAGCAGGAGGCGATTATCCTGTTTGTCTCAGACCACGGCGACATGTTGGGTGAGCGCGGTTTGTGGTTCAAGATGAGCTTTTATGAAGGCTCCGCCCGCGTGCCCTTGATGATCTGCGCGCCGGGAATGACGCCGGGTTTGGTCGAGACGCCGGTGTCAAATATCGACGTGACCCCGACACTTTGCGCATTGGCCGAGATTTCCATGGACGAGATTGCGCCTTGGACCACGGGCGAAAGCCTGGCACCGCTCGGCCAAGGTGGCATCCGCACCAGTCCGGTCGCAATCGAATATGCCGCCGAGGGGTCTTACGCGCCGCTAATTTGTTTGCGTCACGACCAGTGGAAATACACTGCTTGCACGCTCGACCCCGATCAGTTGTTCGACCTGAATGCTGACCCGCATGAACTGACCGATCTCGCCAGCGATCCCGCCCATGCCAACACACTCGCAAGCTTTCGGGCGATGGCCGCCGATCGTTGGGATTTTGCACAATTCGACGCGGATGTGCGCCAAAGCCAAGCCCGCCGCTGGATCGTCTACGAGGCTTTGCGAAACGGAAATTACTACCCGTGGGACTACCAGCCGCTGCAACGCGCATCTGAGCGCTACATGCGCAACCACATGGACCTGAACGAGGTCGAAACCCGCGCCCGCGCCCCAAAGGATTAACGCCATGACCACACAACCCGCCGCCAGCCATTTCATTAACGGCGCTTATGTCGAAGACAAAAACGGCACTCCGCTACCCGTGATCTACCCTGCCACAGGCAGGGTCATCGCCAATCTGTATGAAGCGACACCTGCGATCATTGAACAGGCGATCGTCAGCGCGAACGCCGCGCAAAAAGACTGGGCCGCGCGCTCGGGCACTGAGCGCGGCCGCGTCCTGCGCCGCGCCGCCGATATCATCCGCGAACGCAATCACGCGCTATCGGTGCTTGAGACCTTTGATACGGGCAAACCACTGTCGGAAACGCTGTATGTCGATGCCACTTCTGGTGCGGACGCTCTGGAATACTTCGGCGGTCTCGCGGGTAGCCTAACGGGCGAACATATCCCGCTTGGCCAAGACTGGGTCTATACTGTGCGCGAGGCGCTGGGCTTGTGCGTCGGCATCGGCGCATGGAACTACCCCACCCAGATTGCGTGCTGGAAAGCGGCACCTGCACTGGCCTGCGGCAATTCAATGATCTTCAAGCCGTCCGAGACTACGCCACTTTGCGCGCTGAAAGTCGCCGAAATCCTGCATGAAGCGGGCCTGCCTGCGGGTTTATATAATGTCATCCAAGGCACGGGCGCGGTCGGTGCACAATTGGTGGCTGACGGGCGCGTTGATAAAGTTAGCCTCACCGGCTCCGTCCCGACAGGTCGCAAAATCTACGCAAGTGCGGCGGCAGGCATGAAGCACGTCACGATGGAGCTTGGCGGAAAATCCCCGCTGCTGATTTTCGATGATGCCGATCTGGAAAATGCCGTTGGTGGCGCGATTCTCGCGAACTTCTATTCGTCTGGGCAGGTTTGCTCTAACGGGACGCGGGTTTTTGTGCACGAAGGGATCAAGGACGCGTTCCTGAAACGTTTGACCGAACGCCTCGCAACCGCTGTGATCGGTGATCCGCAGGATGAGGCGACCAATTTTGGTCCATTGGTCAGCCAGAACCAGCTTGATACCGTGCAGCGCTACATTCAGATCGGCCAAGATGAAGGCGCTACGCTGGTTGCAGGTGGCAAGCGCATCGACCGCGAGGGCTTCTATCTGGAACCCACCGTATTTGCGGACGTCACAGACGGGATGACCATCGCCAAGGACGAGATTTTCGGCCCAGTGATGTCTGTGCTGACCTTTAAAGACGAGGCCGAGGCTATCGCACGCGCCAACGCGACCGAGTTTGGCTTGTCGGCGGGCGTCTTTACCTCCGACCTGACCCGCGCGCACCGTGTGATCGGACTGCTGGAGGCCGGATCATGCTTTATCAACTCCTACAATGACGCGCCGGTCGAGGCCCCGTTCGGCGGCGTGAAGGCCAGCGGTGTAGGGCGCGAAAACTCTAAGGAGGCGATCCATCACTATTCCCAAGTTAAATCCGTTTACGTGCGGATGGGCGATGTGGAGGCTCCGTTTTAAATCATGAAAGCAGAATATATCATTGTTGGCGCGGGCTCTGCGGGCTGCGCGATTGCCTACCGTTTGGCTGAGGCCGGGAAATCCGTGATCGTTATCGAGCATGGCGGCACCGACGCAGGCCCGTTCATCCAGATGCCTGCCGCGCTAAGTTATCCGATGAATATGAAGCGCTATGATTGGGGCTACAGCTCTGAGCCTGAGCCGCATTTGGGGGGGCGTCGTCTGGCGTGTCCGCGCGGTAAGGTCATCGGAGGAAGCTCGTCGATCAACGGCATGGTCTATGTGCGCGGCCACGCGCGCGATTACGATCACTGGGCCGAAAGCGGTGCGGATGGTTGGGCTTACGCCGACGTGCTGCCCTATTTCAAACGGATGGAAACGTGGCATGGCGAGGGCGACGCGTCCTGGCGTGGCACCGACGGCCCGCTGCATATCTCGCGCGGCCCTCGGGACAATCCGCTGGTGCAGGCCTTTGCGAAGGCGGGCGAGGAAGCGGGATATGAGACTACCAATGACTATAACGGCGAGAAGCAGGAGGGCTTCGGTCCGTTCGAGGCGACGATCTATAAGGGCGTGCGTTGGTCGACGGCAAATGCCTACCTGAGACCTGCGCTGAAGCGCGAGAACTGCACGCTAATCCGAGGCCTCGCTCAGCGCGTTGTGATTAAGGACGGTCGCGCAACGGGGGTTGAGATTATCCGCAATGGCCGAACCGAAGTGATCGAGGCAAGTGCCGAGGTGATCCTTGCGGCTTCGTCTATAAATTCGCCCAAGTTGCTGATGCTTTCGGGTATTGGGCCCGCTGCGCATTTGGCAGAACATGGTATCGCGCCTGTCGCAGATCGCGCGGGCGTCGGGCAAAACTTGCAAGACCATCTAGAGCTCTATATCCAGATGGCCGCCAAGCAGCCCGTCAGCCTGTTCAAGCACTGGAACCTGATTGGCAAAGCCATGATCGGGGCGCAGTGGCTGTTTACCAAGACTGGCCTTGGTGCGTCGAACCAGTTTGAAAGCTGCGGGTTCATCCGGTCGCGTGAGGGCGTTGATTATCCTGATTTGCAGTTTCACTTTCTGCCCATCGCTGTGCGCTATGACGGCAAGGTCGCGGCGGAAGGTCACGGTTTCCAAGCCCATGTTGGGCCAATGCGCAGCCCATCAAGCGGGGCCGTAACTTTGCGCGATGCAGACCCCGCCAGCGATCCGGTGATAAGGTTTAACTATATGAGCGAGGAACAGGACTGGATCGACTTCCGCAAAGCCATCCGGCTGACGCGCGAGATCTTTGCCCAACCGGCCTTTGCCGCCCATGCCAAGCACGAGATTCAACCGGGCGCACAGGCGCAAACCGATGATGAGCTCGATGACTTTATCCGCGAACACGCCGAAAGCGCCTATCATCCGTGTGGTACCTGCAAGATGGGGCGCGCCGATGATCCGATGGCGGTGGTCGATGCCGATTGCCGCGTGATTGGGGTGGAGGGGTTGCGCGTTGCCGACAGCTCTATCTTCCCGCGTATCACCAATGGCAACCTAAACGGTCCGTCGATTTTGGTCGGCGAGAAGGCGGCGGATCATATCCTTGGACGCAAGTTGCCACGTGAAAATGCGCAGCCATGGATGCATCCTGATTGGGAGACCGCACAGCGCTAGGGGGATCGCAAAGCGGTTGCCTTTATCCGTTCACGGCCTTCCGGAATGCCCTCGGCGTTTGTCCGGTCGCGGTGCGAAATACCCGTGTGAAATGCGCTGGATCGCCGTAGCCAAGGCTATAGGCGATGTCAGAAACCGCGCGCGCGGAGTATGCCAGCTCGCGCCGCGCCTCCAGCATAACGCGCTCTCGGATCACGGCGGAGGCGGTTTTGCCCAACACCAATCCACAGGCGCGGTTCAGATGCGACGGCGTCTTGGACAAAGCTGCGGCATAGGCAGCGACCTCCTTCTCGTCGCGATACCGGGCTTCTAGCATATTGAGGAACCGTGCGATCATCCGGTCATACGGGCCGGGCTTTGACGCAGCACCGTCACCTTCCGCACGTCTTGCAATCCAGTGGGCGATCAACCCTGCCAACCCCGTCAATGTGGCCCTGCGGTACGGGGCCGCTCCGCGATGTTCGTCGGCCACCATTGCCATCAACTGCCCAAAACGCGGACCTGATGGCAGCACCCAAGGGCTGGCCAAGCGCGCGGGCTGGCCGTCAAGCAGCGCTGCATCAAGTGTTGCCACGGGCATGGTCAAAACGATCCCGTCACAGCCCTCGTCAAACAAAAACCCGTGGGTGCACAGACGCGGGACAAATATGCAGGTATCTGGGCCAAACCGCCGTGCAGCTCCGTCAATATGCGCCGTTCCACCACGCCCTCCGATCCAGAGAACTTGTACGAGCGCCGGATGCCGGTGCACGCGAATAGTCCAATCCAGAGGGGCGGCGCGTTCCTCGATCCGCTCGACATGCAGCAGATCGGGCAGACCGCTGGCCTCGCCATACAGATCGAAGACGGGAATCTGGGCAAAAGGTGTATTCATGCGCGATATATACAAGTTTTTGCCGAAGATGGGCGCAGAAATGCCGGTCAGATGCGCAATATCGTCTAGGCTAGCGGGGAGATCACTATGCGCACACAGGTTTGTATTATCGGCGGTGGACCATCGGGTCTGTTGCTTAGCCAGCTTTTGCACCTTCAGGGCATCGATACGGTCGTGCTTGAGCGTAAATCGCGCGATTATGTTCTGTCGCGGATCCGCGCGGGCGTGCTGGAAACCGGTCTTTGCGATCTGCTACGCAAAGCAGGTGTTGGCGAGCGGATGGACCGCGAGGGCTATGTCCATAAAGGAACCCTTCTGGCTGCGGCCGGGCGTCAGTTCCGCATTGATTTCGACGGCTTGATTGGCAAATCGGTGATGGTCTATGGCCAGACTGAGGTGACGAAAGACCTCTACGCCGCGCGCGCCCACTTGGACGGCGTGGTGATCCACGATGTCGATGGCACGCAGATCCACGGGGCTGATGCCGACGCGCCTTACGTGACCTATATTCTAGACGGGACCGAGCATCGTATCGACTGCGATTGGGTGGCGGGATGTGATGGTTTCCACGGGGTCAGCCGCAAGACAATTCCCGACACGGTGCTGCGCGAATACGAGAAGGTCTACCCGTTCGGCTGGCTGGGCATTCTCTCGGAAACGCCGCCGGTGAACCACGAGTTGATCTATGCCAACCACGAACGCGGTTTTGCGCTGTGCTCCATGCGCAACGAGAACCTGTCGCGCTATTACGTCCAAGCCCCCGTCGATGATCCGCTGGAAAAGTGGAGCGACGATGCCTTCTGGGACGAGCTGCGTCTGCGCCTACCTGCTGAGGCTGCCGAGACGATCGTGACCGGTCCCAGTATTGAGAAAAGCATCGCGCCGTTGCGCAGCTTTATTGCGGAGCCAATGCGCTGGGGCCGTCTGTTTCTCGTCGGTGACGCTGCCCATATCGTGCCACCAACCGGGGCAAAGGGCCTGAACCTTGCGGCGAGTGATGTGCACTATTTGTCGGAAGCATTGATCGCGCTCTACAAAGGTGACGGCGACGATGGTGTGGAGGGGTATTCCGCCAACGCGCTCGCCCGTGTTTGGAAAGCCTCGCGGTTTTCGTGGTGGATGACGTCGACCTTGCACCGCTTCCCGACGCAAACCCCGTTTGATCAAAACATGCAGGAGGCGGAACTTGCGTATCTGGAAAACTCAACCGCTGCGCAAACAGCACTTGCCGAGAATTATGTCGGGTTGCCCTACTGATGGGCGTGCGTTTTTTCTCTGACGCCAAGCGTCCTGTTCATCTTGGCCCGTATCCGTTAGAGCGTCTGTCGCGCGGACCCATGCCCGACCTCAGCACCGTTCCCGCAACCCAGCAGCTGGAATTCCGACGCCCAAACACGCCTGAAAGCATTGTGAATGCGATGGGCGAATATCAGGCGATGATGGATGCGATCCGCGACGGCCTCATTAACAAGACGCGCTCTACCATCCCCGATGATCTGGCCGAGCGCGCGAACCACCTCAAGGCGTTTGGCTATTTCAGCGATGCGTCGATGGTGGGGATCGGACCACTGCCCGAGACTGCCCTGCTCGCACAGCCCTTCCGGAACCCCGATATCGACCGTCTCGCCGAGGCGCTGCGCACGCGTCAAACCAAAACCCTCGCTGCTGGGATCGACATGATCATGGCGGACTTGAAGGAGTCGATGAGCGCACCCCCCAGCACCATCGTCGGCCATACGCGCGCGATTACCTTCCTCTATGAGATGCCGCGCGACCCAAAACCTGGCGAGGTAGGATGCGAATGGCTGGAAGATGCGCAACACCACCGCGCTTGCCTGCGCGCGACCGAAACCGCTGTCGTGCTGGCCAACTATATCCGTCTGCTCGGTTGGGACGCCAAGGCCCATACCGCGACCAGTTCGGATGTCGATCTGAGCCAACTGACCGTCACATGCGGTCTTGCGACAGTTGAAGACGGCCAACTTGTTAATCCTTATCTGGGGCCGCGTTTCGGTGTCGCGGTCGTGACAACTTCCATGCCGCTTATCATGGACGCGCCTTTGGTGCCGCTGGCCGATCAGCCTTGGTTTAAGACCAAAGGCCCGGCATGGTGGTTGGGGGTAGGCTTTGCCAAATCCGCCTTGAACGGTGATCCGTTTACCAAGCGCGACTTCCGAGATGGCCCGCACCCGTTCGAGACGCTCAAGCGTGTCGACACGCCGACGACCTATATTGACGAGCCTAATGTCGCGCGCGTTCCAAAGCGCACCGATATGTTCGCGCGTGCGCAGTTCGGCGATATGGGCAAGGCCACCCAAGACGGCGCGAAAGGTGGCTATTACGTGCGCAAGGCGGCTCCTTCTGCCGCACAACGGCGGATGCTTGGTGCTTTCGTGCTGCTGCAAAACGGCCCCGGTATTGGCGATCCGGTGCCAAGTGCGCCCCAGGTCCATGCCGACGCGATCAAGGCTGCCAGCTATTTCCTCGGGGTTGATGCGGTCGGCATTTCGCGCTGCCCGGACTGGACGTGGTATTCCCATGATGCGCGCGGTGATGCTATCGATCCTCCCCATGATCACGCCATCAGCATGATTATCGACCAAGGCTACGAGACGATGGAGGGTGCCAGCGGCGATGACTGGATCAGCGTCGCTCAATCCATGCGCGCCTATCTGCGGTTTTCGCTACTGGGTGGCGTGATCGCGCAGCAAATTCGCAACCTGGGCTATTCGGCTAAAGCGCATACCGTGATGGACGGCGAGGTGCTGCAACCGCCGTTGCTGCTGCTGTCAGGTCTGGGCGAGGTGAGCCGCATTGGAGAGGTAATCCTTAACCCTTTCCTTGGCCCACGTTTGAAATCGGGCGCAGTGACGACCGACATGCCGCTGGCCCATGACAAGCCAATTGATTTCGGGATGCAGAAGTTCTGCGGCTCGTGCAACAAATGCGCGCGAGAATGCCCGTCTGGGGCGATTACCGCCGGGCCGAAACTGATGTTCAACGGCTACGAGATCTGGAAAAGCGACAGCCAGAAATGCGCAACCTACCGGATTGGCACGCTGGGCGGGGCGATGTGCGGGCGGTGTATGAAGACCTGTCCGTGGAATCTTGAGGGGCTGTTTGCCGAAAAGCCGTTCCGCTGGGCAGCGATGAACATGCCGAGCGCTGCACCGATCCTCGCCAAACTCGACGACGTGGTGGGCAATGGCGGGCTGAACCCGGTTAAGAAATGGTGGTGGGATCTGGAGGTGCAGGAAGACGGCGGCTACGCACCCACGCGCCATCCGGTAAATGCGCGCGGCCTGCAAAAGGACCTCGGTTTGAAATACGCGGATCAGACGCTTGCGGTCTATCCAGCATACCTCGCGCCGCACCCCTATCCGTATCCGCACCCAATGGACCGCGAAGCCGGGATTGAAGCGTATCAGGCGATGATCACGGCTGAGGCCTATCAGGACCGATTGGCGAAGGGGGACGATACGCATCTTCACCGCTACACAAGCGATGTGGAAAGCCCGGTCATTCAGGTGGTGATTACCAAGGCTGAGGCGATGACGGCGGATGTGACGAAATACGAGTTTCGCCGCCCGGATGGCACCGACTTGCCGGAATGGAGCGCAGGCGCGCATCTCGACATCGTGGTCGCGCCTGAGTTCTTGCGTCAGTATTCCATGTCCGGGGACCCGGCAGATCGCTCAAAATACCAAATCGGGGTGCTGCGCGAAGACGGCGGGCGTGGTGGCTCAAAGTTAATGCATCGAATTTTCAACGAAGGCCGTAGAATTTTTATCTCCAAGCCTATCAATCATTTTCCGCTGACCAAAGATGCCACCAAAAGCTTCCTGATGGGGGGTGGGATCGGGATCACGCCAATGATTGCGATGGCGCATGAACTTCACGCACGATCTGCAAACTTTGCGATCCATTATTCTGTTAGAAATAGGGACAATACGGGCTTCTTGGACGATCTTTCAGGGATGCCATGGGTCGACAAATTTCATCTGCATGTGTCTGCCGAAGACACCCGTGCTGATCTGGATCTGATCCTTTCAAGCTTCAAGGATGGACATCATGTGTATAGCTGTGGGCCGGATCGCTACATGACAAGCGTCACTGAGGCGGCCGAGCGGCAGGGCTTTCCGGACGCCGCACGCCACCTTGAATACTTCTCCGTCCCCGAAATCCCTGACTACGTTAATCACCCCTTCACGCTTCGCCTGAAAGATGGCCGTGAGTTGCATGTTCGTGCGGAAGACACCGCGACGGACGTGTTGGCGGCGAACGGAATCGCCGTCGATGTGAAATGCGCCGACGGAATTTGCGGGGTTTGCAAATGCGGTCTGGTCGCCGGAGAGGTGGAGCACCGCGATTTTGTCTTGTCCAAGGCCCAACGCCAGACCTCGATCATTTTGTGTCAGTCGCGTGCGGCTGATGCAGACGGCGTCGTGGAAATCGACCTGTAACCCCCTCACGGGGCTGCTTTGATGCCGCGTCCGATCGTGCTGTTCATCGCAGGGATGGGCCGAAGTGGGTCTACCTTGCTGGGCGATGTGCTCGACACATTCGACGGGGTGACCGCCGTTGGCGAGTTACATCACATTTGGGGGCGTGGTGCTGACGAAAACTGGCGCTGTGGGGATGGGCCCCTGTTTTGGGATCATCCGGTTTGGCAACGCGTTGTCGCAGCCGTTGAGGCCTCCGAGCCAGGCACTACCTTGCGCGAGCGCGCCACCCGAGCGGATGATTTACGCAAGGACCGCCGCAAGCTGGTTCGCAAAGCGCCGGATGGTATTAGCGGGGCCGCATTGGCATACCGGGCTGAGTTTGAGGTTATCTTCCAAACACTAGCGGATGCGACGAACGCCAAAGTTATCGTAGATACCGGGAAGGTGCCATTCCACGCGGCGATGATGCAGCCGGCGACGGGCATCGATTTTCGTATGCTGCATCTTGTACGTGATCCCTGCGCGGTTGCATTCGCCCGCAGCCGGACCAAGCCAACCATCGGGCGGTCAGGGCAGGTCAGGCAGATGCGAAGGTTCTCGCCACTCATGACTGCGTTGCGTTGGGCGCGGCGCCAGCACGAGGTTCAAACCCTTTCTGCTCACGGTGAGTTTGCTACTTTATCCTACGAGGCTTTTTGCAAGTCCCCGGCGCATTCTCTGCGCGCAGTTCGCGACGCACTTGATCTGCCGATTAAGGATCCTGATCTTGATCGGCTTATGTCCGCTCAGTTCATACGCAGGCCCGGCCTGGCATTTTCCGGCAACCCCAACCGATTGTCGGCTAGCATGACGCGGATCACCAGTGACGACAGATGGCGCGCCAATATGCCTTGGTACAACAAAGCGCTTGTCCGAGCAGTGAGCGGGGCAGGCACTTAATGCAGTCGGTACCTGCGCCACAAACCGGTATTCTGGATTTCGGGATCAGTATCGCGCGGCTGAGTTGGTCGGCTGCTATCTTGGCTTTTATAATCTTGCTGTCTCTTTTCTGGATGGCGGGCGCGCCTATCCCGGCAGAGGCCCGGTATGCCTCGATCGCTATGATATTTTCGGCGGGTTTGGTGTTGTTTGCACGCGGCGCCAATGACCTCAGCCCAGCCACTTGGATTGTCCTGCTTGCCGCATATCCGGTTCTAGTGCCGCTACTGACCCTCGACGTTCTGGGGTTTCCTGCATTTGCGACAGGATCACGGGCACACCAATCGATCCAAGCCATAACGGTGCCATCCTTAATTGGTGCGTCTGGTACGCTCTTTCTGGCGCTTTGCCTGTCCGTGCGACAGATATCTTTACCTGCGCGTGCGGTGCTTTTGCGGCGGAACGTTGCGCTGTCTGGCGGCACTGCTGTGGTTTTGTTTTTGAGCGCGGCGGTATGTTTCTTTGCTGTCAATCTGATCGACGCTCCATTTGAGACGTTGCAGCTGGGGCAGGTCAGCTACCGTGATTTGAAGGGCGAGCGAGACGATACCCTCAATGCGGCTTCCGGGCTTGTGATGATCTTCGGGGCGCTCAGCGCGATGGCCTTGATCGGTGTGCAAGGCGCTCAAGATCTTAGCCTAGGCATGAGGCGAGTCTGCACAGTTGGCTTTGCGCTTTTGGCCACTTCGATTGCCAGTTGGCAAATTCTGGCGGCAAGTCGAATAGAGGTCGTTGGCCTTCTATTGTTGATCTATCTGCTTTTTGCGCACCGATTGCATGGCCTGGTCCGTTTGGTCTTCGTGCTAGCTGCCGTCACCGCGCTTGCACTGGTGGGGTATTTTCGCACGCTTGTTGGTCTGCTCGCCTATCTGTCGCGGGACTTCATAAGCTGGCCCGGTGGGGTCGAGAACGTGTCTAACACCTACGTTTTCGGTCTGAACGCCGTAAGAGACGGCACCGTGCAACTTCAACTTGGCCAGACCTATTTGAACCTGATTGAAAGGTTGCCCCCACAAATTTTCGGTTTGGACCGCCCGGATCGGGCCTACGACATTGCTGCTGCACACACGCACCTCATTGGAGGGGAATATTACCTGTTTGAGCCGTTTTTGAACTACCTAGGGTTTGGGGTTGCCGCGGCACTGGTCGCAGTTGTTTGGGGCATAAATCGCGCCATCCACGCCCTTCGATCGTTTCTTTTCGACGGACGAGGCTATGCCAGCGCTTTGATTTCGTTAGTTATGTTTACGGTTTGCTTCCGAATGCTATGGTATGGTTTGGAGCACACAGTCAAAGTTCTGCTTCTGACAGCAATCCTCAGCTTGCCACTTACGATGCTCGAAAATTCGCGCAAGTCAATGCGAACCCAACAGTTCGTGCCTTGGTTTCGGCGACGCCAATGTGTTCAGCGAGGCCTCTGAGAATGCGACGTCCTCAGTTTGAGAACTTCCCAAAGCAAGGAACGGATGCACCTTGGTGGCCCAGCGTCGTCTCGGTCATGCTGACAGAGTTTCCGAAATCAGGCGGTATATGGCTAGGTCAACTGCCAACTTTCCTAACTAGCATGTCTACCGTGGTCTTTCGAGATGGTCAGGATGAATTGGCTTCGCTTCATCATCATGCCTATTTCTGTAAAGAACCGCGGACCCACCCCATGACAAAGCGATTTGCGCCATGCGCCGTACGTCAAACAGATGGCCTGCGAGGTATTCTATCGAGGTTCATTGAGCCGTGCTTCACAAACCCCACCTTTCCCAAGCCTTCTTGGGCTGAATTCAGTTCGCAATGGAAGGGTCAGAACGGTCTTCGATCCGTTCACTATGAGAATTTGCGGAGGGTACAGGCAACTTCCCTAGATCGAGCTAGGGACGGTCTTGATCGAGAAATTGAGCCCAATGGCGATACCTCCCAGACAATCAAGCGCTGCTCATTCGCAATGCGAACAGGCGGCAGATCGCCTGTAGATGCGAAGCCAGACCTCTTCTTGTCCAAAAGCATCGTTGGGGATTGGATGTCCTGCTTTTTGCAAAAAGCGAGGGAGGCAGCTCAACGTAGTGGCTGCAACGCGCTGGAGGCACCTGGCCATGAGGTCAACGCAGTGTGGGTAACCGAATGCGCTGCATAGCTGATACAAGCTCAGGACCCGACCGGTTGTGGATCACGGGCGTCGCAGGCTTTATTGGTCGGGCTGTTCTCATGGAAGCCCGAAGGCAGCCGAGGCAATTACATATCTCGGGAATTGGTCGCGGTCTGGAGAGTTCGAACTCGTTGTTCAGAACGGCTTTGGACGTCGCCCTGCCTGGCAGTATATCCCCGATCACCCTAAACCGACTTGCGGCTTCCTCAGGGCCGCCAACCCACGTCATTCATCTTGCAGCGGGCGCATCGGTCGGACAATCATTCGACGGTCCCGGGCAAGATTTCCAGAAAACGGTCGATGGTTCCGCCTGTCTGTTTCACTGGCTTGGGAGGCATGCGCCGCATGCTCGGGTGGTGCTGGCGTCCTCCGCCGCCGTTTATGGAGCTGGGCTCGAGGGCCCGATCGCCGAGGACAGCCCCTGTAAACCGACCTCTCCTTATGGATGGCACAAGAAAATCGTTGAAGACCTCGGACAATGTGAAACACAGACCAGTGGTCTTAGGGTTTTGCCCGCACGCATATTCTCAGCCTACGGACCGGGACTGCGAAAGCAGCTATTCTGGGACATCACCCAAAAGATCTTCGAGAACTCCGAGACCGTTCGCTTGATGGGCACCGGCGAAGAGGTGAGGGATTGGTGCCACGTTACTGACGTTGCACGGACGCTGATTGGCCTCGCGCGGTCTACAAAAGCATTTGATGCGCCAATGCGACCCGTGAACATTGCGTCTGGACATGGGGTCAGCGTCGCATCTGCGGTCAGGGCCTTCTGCGCGGCCTTTGTTCCGCCGGACGCCCGGATGCCCCGATTGTGCTTTTCGCACGAACGAAGGGTTGGCGATCCCTCCTCGCTTATTGGCGCGACGAAGCGGCTTTGCGATCTGGAGATGTCGCCAGCTCGCCCGTTTCCTGCCGATCTTAAAGACACCGCAACTTGGTGTAGAAAGGAAATTCAAATTGACCCATGTCGGTTTTATCCTGCCTTTAGAGAGCAAGTGGATGGGAGGGCAAACCTATCTGTTCAACCTGGTTTCCAGCTATCTTGACAGCCAGAAGAGCTCATCAAACAATCACAAAATCAGTATTCTGTTTGCGTCTGAACAGGTGCCACCCGAATTTACCGACTTTGATCAGGACCAGCGTGTGGCACTGGTCGCCTGCCCCGAGCTAATGAAATTGCGCACGCTATCTGGCTTGTCGCAGCTACTATTACTCGGCCAAATCCCCGTAGTTTCAGACAAGTTTCGCGCTCTTGGTCTGACTGTGGTGTTCTCTCCAACTATCTATCTCGGCAAATTATCAAGCCAAAAGGTCGTCACATGGCTGCCAGACCTCCAGCATCGCGCGTTGCCTAGGTTTTTCTCAACCCGCCAACGGCTACTTCGAGAGGTGTCTTACCGTCTTTGCATCCGTTCGAGTGACAGATTGATGCTTTCAAGCGCTGATGCGGAGCAAATGTTCATGAAATATTATGGTCGCCAGTTTGAGCATAAGGTGAATATCGTTCCATTTACGCCCTCGATTGAACCGCTCTCGCGGGCCGATGTCTTTGATGTTCTTAAGCGCTATCGCTTGGAGCCGGGCTTCCTCTTCTTACCCAATCAGTTTTGGGCACATAAAAATCACAGCGTCGCTGTCAGCGCTCTCGAGGTGCTTTGTCAAGAGAATTGGGCAGGATGCCTGGTGATGACGGGAGAGCTTCCAAAGAGGTCAAACGACCGGCAATCAAACGCATTGTTGGATCGAATATCCCGACTGCAATCCTCGGGAAAGCTGCGCTGTTTTGGGAACGTACCGCCCCGCGATTTCCTCGCGTTACTGCAATCGAGCGGATGTCTAGTTAACCCATCTAGATTTGAGGGTAGGTCTTCTACCGTAGAGGAGGCGATCGCGTATGGGATACCGATGATCCTTTCTGACCTTGCGATTCACCGTGAGCAAGCTGGAACAAAAACGATCTACTTTGGTTTGGACGATGCAGATGCCTTAACAAAAGCGATGCGCCGGACCTATCCAGCATTGGTGCGCACAAGGCTGGCACCAATGGCAAAGGACCGTAGCCGATTTTTCTCTCAGGCGTTGGTGCGTGTGCTGCACTTTGGTGACCTAACAGGGTTAAGCCAGCACCGCACGGGGTAGGTCAGCGCGGATACAACAGCGTAGGAACACCATGGAAGCGCGCCCCGCCAGGCATCATCAAGCTTGATTGATGTTTCTTCGAGGTCGAATCGAGAAGAGTTTCCTGAGAACGCGATGCCAGGCCGCTTGACGAAAGTTCTGGATCGCAACGCATTGAGCGCATCCTGACTATATGGAACATCCAACTCAGATAACGCTCGCGCGATTTCACCCGCCGGATTGTTGGCCAAAGCCTCGTAGTGCAGACGGATTCCTGATTTTCGAGATAGCTGTAACCTGTTCATTAGGATGTTCTGCCAGTTCCACCGCAATGCAATCCGCACGGGCCCTTGTCGAACCATCAATATGGGAAGGGTTGATTTAGTGTTTCTGTTAACCTTTCTTCGCATTCGGGAAAACGCAACAGCCCTAGGGTCCCGAACCAAATGTATGGATCGAAAGTCAAGATCTGGATCGCCAGACATGAGTGAAGCATGAAAGGGGACCTTACCGGAATCGACAATGACCCGCGCATTGGTCTCATCTGCTAGAATGCGATAAACTTTTGCAAAATGCTCCGTATATTCGGATTGCATATCATTCTTAGCGCCACCGAATTTTCCGGCGCGCCAAGCGAACATGTGACGGTCCTTGGCAATATCTTCACAAAGCTGCATCGCCAACTCAGGGCGAAAGCCGTTGTTCTCTCGTTGCAAGCGCAAAAGTAGGGCCTTCCAAACAGGTGATGTCGAAAATTGATGCCCGTCTGAGGATTGCCAATTATCCCGCCATCCATGCCGCCAAAGTGTGGGCAATTCACCAACCGATACGAATCCCGGGAGGGTTGCCAAAAGCTCCGCCAAAAGCGTTGATCCGCTACGCCCAAGGCCGCCAATGTAGATCACAATAAACCTTGGTCGAGCGTGGCTTTTCAAAGATTGAATGCATGCCTCCTTCATTATTACCCAGCTTCCACCCCGTTCGCACTTTGGAATTAGGACAGAGGCGTGTGAATAAAAAATGAACGAAATTTCAACCAGAGGCTCATGATTTCTTAATTTCGGGCGCAGACAGTGGCTAAACAAATGTCCAAAAAAGGAGCGCTCGCTTGCCAGCAAACCTCGCCTTAGCCGCGCCGCCTTTCGAGCCTCGAAAAATGGCGCAATCACAACGTCACGAAGCAGGGTCCGAGGTGGAAGAACGCCTAGATCTTGGCGCTTTGCTTTCGGTGCTTTGGCGCGGGAAACTTCGAATACTACTCAGTGTCGCCATAGTTTCCGGCCTAGGGGCGTTGTATGCCTTCCGCATAGCGGTTCCGACTTACGTTGCGACCACATCGATCGTTCTCGACACGAGGTCTGCCCAAATTCTGGATGTTGAAGGTGTCCTTTCCGGGCTTTCGGGGGACGCGACCGATGTAAATACGCAGGTGCAAATCTTGCGGTCGCATTCCCTATTGGGTCGCGTGGTTGACGCTCTTTCGCTGGAAACGGTGCCTGACTTTAGCGACGATTTGCGCGCGCCGCTTTTCCCGCAGGCTTGGTGGGGCTGGACCAGACCCCTCCCAGAAACTTCGATTAGTGTGACTACGCCGCTCGCCGCTCGCCAAACGGCAGTCGACGCGCTTTTTGATCGTCTGGATGTCCGAAACATCCCGCAAAGCCTCGTCTTCGAGGTCTCTGTGGAAACTGAAGATCCTGACCTTTCCGTCAGAATTTCTGATGCTCTCGCGGAGATCTATATTCAGGATCAGCAGGATGTTAAGCTCGATGCAACACGACAGGCAACGCAATGGCTTGGGACGAGTTTGACTGAGCTGCAAGCCGAACTTGAGGCCGCAGAAACTTCCGTCAAAGACTTCATCGGTCAGACGGATCTCGTGAGTGCGGAGGCGCTTCTGGATCTGCAACGACAGCTAAAGGCGCAACGCCACCGGATTTCACAAGCACGGGACGCGCTAGGCGAAAATGCACCAGCTCAATCACGTGCGCAGCGCCAACTCGCCTCGCTAGAGGACGGCCAGCAACGGCTTGAGAGCCAGATTTCCGCTCAGTCGCAAGATCTCATCCGGTTGGAACAGCTAGAGCGTGAGGCCGAGGCGACGCGCGCGCAATATGCCTATTTCTTGAACCGCTTCAAGGAAACGAGCGTCCAAGAAGGTATTCAGCGCCCCGATAGCCGGATCCTATCCAAAGCGGTTGCGCCACGTCAGAGCGCCTCACCGCGTCATGGCCTCATCATTCTGCTCTGTATTGTTTTGGGAGGGCTTATTGGTGCCGTTTGGACGCTGGTCCGTGAGAGAAATCAGAACGGATATCGAAGCGGTCTGCAATTGGAGATTGAGACTGGCGTAAGCGTCCTTGGTCAGATCCCAAAGGCGCGACGTCGGAGCCGCAAAGCTTTGGTAAAACTGCTTCGTCGAAAAGACTCGTCCGCCTTTGGAGAGGCAATTCGGAACATGCGGACGTCGCTTCTGGCAACGAATTTGGCCGATCCGCCAAGAGTAATCGTGTTGACCTCATCGGTGCCATCGGAAGGTAAGACAACCCAATCAATTGCGCTTGCCAGCAATCTTGCAGCATTGGGCCGTCGTGTCTTGCTTGTTGAAGGCGATGTCCGCCGGCGCGTATTTGACAACTATTTTGAAGTCAAAGGGCGCGCGGGCGTCTTGACAGCTTTAACCGGCCGGACACCTCTCGAAGAGCTTGTCCATACTGACGCAGGCCTCGGCATCGATGTGTTAGTTGGAGAGCCGTCGTCAATGAACGCTGCGGATATCTTCGAATCCGCGCAGTTTGGCGAACTTATTGCGAGCCTGCGCGAGGCATATGATCACGTTGTTATTGATACGCCGCCAGTCCTTGCGGTCCCCGACGCGCGGGTGATTGGGCGGCATGCGGATGCGATTTTATATGTTGTCAAATGGGATCAAACCGGCTCGGCTCAGGTCAATGAAGGATTATCGCAACTGGGAAGTGCTGGGCTCGCTGTGGATGGCCTAATCCTGAGCCAGATTGATGGAAAAGGCATGAAGCGGTACGGTCTGTCAGGAACTTATGGCGCACATGGGTATGGCTACTATGAGGCGAGGGCATAGCGCCCTGGCGTTTGGCAATGCTCCGCGAACAGGCTCAAAAAACAGTCTGTTGCGCATTTGGACACGCTTTGGTTCCAGTCGTGCCCTATTATCGACCTTGTGGATAAAGTAGTCGGGAACAGTATCCGCGACCACAAAGGGCACGTCTGTTATGTCGATTACCGCCAGTATCTCACATCTGACACATTATCGTTATGACCGTCCGGTCACACTTGGACCTCAGATCATACGGCTTAGACCTGCGGCGCATTCGCGGACGCGGGTGATTTCGCATAGCCTCAAGGTGTCGCCTGAGACGCATTTTGTGAACCATCAACAAGATCCATTCGGCAACTGGATGGCGCGGTTCGTATTTCCAGAGCCCGTGCGTGAATTTAAGATCGAGGTCGACCTTGTTGCGGATATGAGCGTCTACAACCCGTTCGATTTTTTCATTGAAGAGGCCGCCGAAAGCTGGCCGTTCCGCTACGCTGATGATCTGCGAGCAGACCTCAAAATGTACCGTAGGGCCGAGAAATCGGGTCCCGCGCTTGAAGCCTATGTCGCCGATATCCCGACATCAGCCGACCGGACTGTTGATTTTCTTGTCGGGCTGAATGCGCAACTTGCCAGCGATATCAACTACGTCATTCGGATGGAGCCAGGCGTTCAAACCGCCGAAGAGACCCTTACAAAACTCAGCGGCTCTTGCAGGGATAGTAGCTGGCTTTTGATTCAAATCTTGCGCAGTTTGGGTTTTGCTGCGCGGTTTGTGTCTGGCTATCTGATCCAGCTAAAGCCGGACCTGAAAGCGCTCGATGGGCCTTCGGGAACGGAACAGGACTTCACCGACCTTCACGCATGGGCGGAGGTTTATCTGCCCGGCGCGGGATGGATCGGCCTTGATCCGACCAGTGGTCTGCTCACGGGCGAAAGCCATATCCCGCTGGCTGCGACACCGCATTACAGCAGTGCTGCCCCGATTTCTGGCCTTGCCAGCGACGCGAAAGTCGAATTCGACTTTGACATGCAGGTGCACCGCACTGCCGAGCACCCCCGGATCACCAAACCATTCTCAGATGACGCCTGGGCGGCACTTGATGCGCTTGGCCAGAAGGTCGATGCCCATCTTGAGGCTGGCGATGTGCGATTGACGATGGGCGGCGAGCCAACTTTCGTGTCGATTGATGATTTTGAAAGCCCCGAATGGAACACCGAAGCGGTTGGCCCGACCAAGCGCGCTAAGGCAGACGCGCTGATCCGACGCCTTCGGGATCGTTTTGCGCCCGGCGGAATGCTGCATTACGGCCAAGGCAAATGGTATCCGGGCGAGACTTTGCCGCGCTGGACGTTTTCGCTGTATTGGCGCGGCGACGGCAAACCGATCTGGAGCGCTGCCGACTTAATAGCGCCCGAAATTAGCACCGAAACGGTCACTCATAAGGACGCCAAAGCGCTTTTGAAGGACATCGCCGACCGCTTGGATATTCCGCGCAAAAACGTCATTGCCGCCTATGAAGATCCCGGCGAGTGGCTGCTGCGCGAAGCAAACCTGCCCGAAAATGTAACGCCCGGAAACTCGGAACTTGCAGACGCGGAAGCGCGACACAGGATTGCGCGTGTGTTTGATCGTGGATTAACCACGCCCGCAGGCTACGCGCTTCCCGTGCAAAGATGGCAGGCCGATGACAGTTACCGCCCCTATAAATGGCGGTCCGAGCGGTGGAAATTGCGGCGCAAGCACCTGTTCTTGGTCCCCGGCGATAGCGCCGTTGGCTACCGCCTGCCGCTGGAATCTCTACCCTTCGTAGAGAAGGTTGGATACCCCTACACCTATCCTGCCGACCCTGCGGTCCTAGATAGTGCATTGCCCGATCCCGAGGTGTTAGCCAAACCTGATCGGCGCGAAATCCCACCCCAGATTGTGCCAACCGCGGAACGCCCGACACCGCAAAGCGATGGGCAGATTTTCACAGCTCCCGGCCCGGTACGCACAGCTCTCAGCGTCGAGCCGCGCGATGGAAAACTATGTATTTTCTTACCCCCAGTCGAACGTGCCGAGGATTACCTAGAGCTTGTCGCCGCCATTGAGGGTGCCGCCAAGACCGCTGGTCGCCCGATCCATATCGAAGGCTACACTCCGCCCAGCGATGACCGCCTCAACGTGATTCGCATTGCGCCTGATCCCGGTGTGCTTGAGGTCAACATCCATCCTGCGCGCAGTTGGGAAGACACCAAAGCGATCACCGAGGCCGTCTATGACGAGGCGCGGGAATGTCGCCTTGGCGCGGATAAGTTCATGATCGACGGTCGCCATACGGGAACTGGCGGCGGTAATCACGTGGTGGTCGGTGGCGCGAGCGTGCTCGACAGTCCGTTCCTGCGGCGACCTGATTTGTTGGGCAGTCTGATCCTGCATTGGAATAGGCATCCAAGTCTATCCTACTTGTTCTCGGGAGTGTTTGTTGGGCCAACCTCACAAGCGCCCCGGATCGACGAGGCGCGGCTCGACAGTCTATATGAGCTGGAAATTGCGCTTAGCCAGATCCCGATGCCTGGCGAAGGCCAAACCCCTGCGCCTTGGCTGGTCGACCGTTTGCTGCGCAACGCACTGATCGATGTGACCGGCAATACGCACCGAACCGAGATATGTATCGACAAGCTTTATTCGCCTGATGGGCCCACTGGACGCTTGGGTCTTGTCGAGTTTCGCGGGTTCGAGATGCCGCCAAATGCCCGGATGAGCCTCGCCCAGCAAGTTCTTATCCGAGCCATGATCGCTCGGTTTTGGGAGACTCCGATCAAGGGCGATTTGACCCGCTGGGGGCGTCAACTTCATGATCGGTTCATGTTGCCACACTATCTGTGGGAAGACTTTCTTGAGGTCTGCCGCGATCTGCGTGCGCATGGGTTTGACGTTGATCCCGCATGGTTCACTGCCCAGTCTGAGTTCCGCTTTCCATTCTGCGGTGAGGTCACATATGAAGGGGCAACGCTGGAACTGCGCCAAGCGTTGGAGCCTTGGCATGTGCTGGGCGAGACCGGCGCAATCGGAGGTACAGTGCGCTACACGGACAGCTCAGTCGAGCGGTTGCAGGTTAAGCTAAAAGCGGCAGACCCCTCGCGCTATGCGGTTACGGCAAACGGACGTCGCGTGCCTTTGCAAGCCACCGGCACCACCGGCGAATTCGTGGCTGGTGTGCGTTACAAGGCATGGCAACCGTCGGAATCGCTGCATCCCAATCTGGCGGTCGATGTGCCACTGACTTTTGACATCTACGACACATGGACGGGCCGTGCGCTGGGCGGATGCCGCTATCACGTCACTCATCCGGGCGGGCGCAGCTACGACACCTTCCCGGTCAATGGCAACGAGGCCGAAGCGCGGCGCTTGGCGCGGTTTGAAGCGCATGGCCATACGCCCGGCGCCTACCAACCAGTGGACGAGCATCCGCACCCCGAGGCCCCGATGACCCTTGATCTGCGACGCGGTGTGCATGTCTGACACCAAGGCGGGTACGTTCCAAACTCAAACTCAAACTCAAACTCAAATACAGACCGATCCGATTAGGCATGTGCTGAGAGGCTACCAAACCGAATCGGGGGTTGCGGATGAGCTGAGGGATGAAGCGGGTGCGCTGCGTCCGGTCTGGTCTGAATTTGTCCGCCATCTGGCCAGCCTGCAGCCAACTGCGGTTGCGGACCGCTTTCGGCGCGGCAATCAGTATCTGCGCGACGCAGGCGTTTTTTACCGCAAATATGGCACCGACAGCGCGGATGAACGGGACTGGCCGCTTAGCCCAATTCCGGTGTTGTTGCGCGGTCAAGACTGGGACGTCATTGCGTCGGGCCTGATCCAGCGGGCGGAGTTGCTTGAGAGGATCGTGGCCGACCTCTATGGCCCAGCAGAACTGATCCGCGACGGGCATCTGCCTGCAAGCGTCGTCGCGCAAAATCCCGGTTGGCTGCGGCCAATGGTGGGGGTCAAACCGTCCTCTGGCACGTTCCTGAACTTTCTGGCTTTCGAGGTCGGGCGTGGTCCATCCGGGCAATGGTGGGTGCTGGGCGACCGAACTGATGCGCCGTCTGGGGCGGGCTTTGCCTTGGAAAATCGCGTAGCCACCAGCCGTGTCTTCCCCAATTTCTATGGTCAGTCCAACACGCGCCGATTGGCAGGGTTCTTTCAGGGCTTCCGCGATCATCTGCAAAAACAGCGCAAGGATAAGTCTGAGCCGATTGGCCTGCTGACCCCCGGTCAAATGAACGATGGTTTTTTTGAACACGCATATCTTGCCCGCTACCTGGGATTTTTGCTGGTCGAAGGCGAAGACCTGACCGTATCGGACGGCCACTTGAAAGTGCGCACCGTCGAGGGTTTGAAGCCGATCAGCGTGCTCTGGCGCCGCCTAGATGCCGAGTTCTGCGATCCGCTTGAGTTGAACGAGGACTCGGCACTTGGCACGCCCGGCATGCTCGACGCCATTCGGCGCGGCAACCTATCCACGATCAACATGCCCGGCGCAGGGATTTTGGAAAGCCCTAGCCTGATGGCGTTTCTGCCGCAGCTTTGCGTAGCCTTGACGGGGGCGCCGCTAGAATTGCCAAATGTCGCAACATGGTGGTGCGGCCAACCCGAAGAGCGCGCGCAGGTGCTGGCGCAGCGCGACCGGATTAGGTTCGCCTCGGCCTTCACCGCCCGGACCGCATTCAACGAAGATGCCCCGACGCCCGAGGTTCCGACAGATCCGAAAGCGCTTAAGGCACATCTAGAGGCACACGGTGCATCTCTCGTCGGTCAAGAAACCGTGCGGCTTTCCACAACACCCGTATGGGAAAACGGCGGTCTCGTGCCGCGCGCGATGACCTTGCGTGTGTTCGTGGCGCGCACGGAAAACGGATGGCAGGTCATGCCCGGTGGCTATGCACGCATTGGCGCGGACCGCGACGCCACAGTGCTTGGAATGCAATCGGGCGGGTCGGTGGCCGATGTCTGGGTGATGAACGCCAAGGATGACGCGCCGCTGAGTGCGCCGACCTTGTTGACCGCCGCCGCTCCGACTGGGCCCCAGCATATCGCGTTGCCATCCCGCGCGGCTGACAACCTTCTTTGGCTTGGGCGCTATATTGAGCGTGCCGAGGCCGCGATGCGTGGCTTTCGGGCCTATTTCAGCCTGCGCAACACCGGGGTGCGCGAAGATGATCCGCTGGCCCTGATGATCCAGCGGGGCCTGCTACAAGCCTATGCAACTGATCCAATGACGCTCGCGCGGTCCTTCGAGATGCCGGTTGAAATGGCTGGGGTCTGTGCGGCCAAGACACGGGATCGATTTTCAGTCGATGGCATGTTGGCGCTGAAAGACCTCGCGCGGACGACACAAGAATTATCAGCCAGATCAATAGCACCAGACGAAATTCCCTATCAGGTTGGTACGCTACTGCGCAAACTCAGCGGTTTTTCCGGCTTAGTGCACGAAAATATGTACCGCTCGACCGCATGGCGCTTCCTCAGCATCGGTTTGTCGATCGAACGCGCGGTTTCTATTACAACAGTGCTGTCTGAGGCGCTGAAGCCTGAGGCACCGGAAGGCGCGCTTGATCTCGCGCTGGAGCTTGGCGATAGCGTGATGTCGCATCGTGCCCGTTACGCGTCTTGGCCTGGCCCAGCGTCAGTGGGCAACTTGCTGGCGCTCGATCCGCACAACCACCGCTCGATCTTGTATCATGTGATGCGGGCGCAGATGCACATCGCAACCCTGCCACCGCCACCGCACTCAGGGTTGAGCAGCCAGTCGATGGTTATGGCGCTTCACCGACAGATCACCGAGGATTTGCCCTCTGATATGTCGTCAAATGCGGTGATCAAAATACGCGCTCAGATCTGGACGCTGGCCGATCAGTTGGCGGCGGATTACCTCAAATGATCTACGATATTCGATTGCGCCTGACACATTTCTACTCGGGTCCTGTGGGCTTTGGTCGCCACCGCGTGCGTGTTGTTCCGCTGGACATACCCACTTGGCAGAGGGTGCTGTCTTGGACGCTTGAGGGCGATCCCGTTCCATCCGAGCAGCTTGATGAGCGTGACTTTTTCGAAAATCACAGCAGTTTTTTGCTGCACAACGCGCCCCATGCTCAGATGCAAATCCGCATGGCTGCGCGGGTCGAGCGCTTGGTGCAGCAACTCAAGCAAGATACCTCACCCACCATCATCGGGTTGGCCGCTCAAATTGCCAGTTTGCGCGATCTCTCGCCGGCTTCGCCGCATCATTTCCTCGGCAGGTCCGAGCGGATCACTATGCCAGTGGACCTGACGCGCTATGCTCGGACGCAGGCCGCAAGCACGTCCTCTAGTTGGGCCGCTGTTCAGTTATTGGGGATGGCACTTCACCGAGACATGCGCTTTGACGGCAGTGCAACAACAGTCGACACTCCGCTCGAAGAAGCGTTCCATCACCGTCATGGTGTCTGTCAGGATTTCGCCCATATCATGATCGCGGGGCTTCGCAGTCTGGGTATCCCCGCGCGCTATGTCAGTGGTTTTCTGCGAACCGAACCGCCTGAAGGACAAGCCCGCCTGGAAGGCGCGGACGCAATGCACGCTTGGGTTAGCGCTTGGTGCGGTGCGCGGATGGGGTGGGTGGAATACGACCCGACCAACGGCATAATCGTTGGCACCGATCACATCACAGTCGGCTATGGGCGTGATTATTTTGATGTGTCCCCGATCAAGGGTGTGCTGCGCTCAAGCGGTCAATCCAGCGTCGCGCAAGCGGTAGATGTGATCCCGGTCGTCGCTTACTGACCGGCAGCATTGACCGTTGTATTGATCAAGGATGGCACGATCTGTTGAACCACACGGTTCCAGCGCGTCACAGGTTGCTCGGCGATGAAGACTATATCGTTCGGGCGCAGTTCCATCCGCGTGGCGAGTACGAGCATTGCAGCATTGCGCGCATCAAGCTGCCAAGCGGTGATGCGGCTGCCGCTTTCGTTGCCGCGTAGAATGTAGATCTGGCCGGGGTTGCCCGTTTCCGTCGCGAACCCGCCATCGGCGTAGAGTGCGTCAGCAAGGCTTGCGGTACTGTCGAAGGGAAGGGGGAAGCGCGATTGCCGCACGACCTCGCCGGTCAAGTATACATAGTCGCGGTCCACGCCGCCCAATTCAAGCCGCTGTTGGAACGTTTCGCGCGCCTCGGACAAAGACGCCCTGCGTAGGCCAACTTCGGCTTCCAATTCGCGCAAGGCTTGCACTCGGGCCGATTGCCGGGCTTCTGCCAAACGGATTTGTTCGCCGAAATATGCTTCCGCCTGATCAAGATCGAAAGCCGTATCGACGAAAATGCTATCACCTGCTGCAAGTGTGATCTGCGGCAATGTTTGGTTTCCAAACAACTGGGACGCCGGAATCTGGTAAATCTGCCCGTTGCGGTAGAGGCGTACTGACGCCAAATCGCCCGCGTCGGCGGCTAGGCCACCGACTGTCGCCAAGGCTTGCTCAAGCGTCAGAGGGGTGAGCGTCAACGCAATCACAGACGGCTGCGCCACAGCGCCCCCGATGGACACACGCCGCGCGTTAAACTCAGTTATGTCGAGCGCGAAGCCCGGATCGCGCTGGTTCTCTACAAAGCGTTGGAACAGCGCTGCTTCTGCGTCTTCTAGGCTGCGATCTGAAACCTGCACCCGGCCGACACCCGGGATCGCCAGCGCTCCGTCATCTTGCACGGTGAATGTCTGCGCTCCGTCTTCGGGAGTGGTTAGGCGTACGACATCGCCGGTACCGATTTGGTAGGCTTGGGCAGTTTGCTGAGGGGGCAAGCGCAAAGCCAATGCACTTGGACGCGTTTGCGGGCCATTGGCTGCGGGCGGCAAGGCACCAAGGCCGCGTCCCGCCGAACCGGTGCCTGCATTGGCATAGAACGCTGAAGGCAAGGACTGCGGATGATAGGCCCGCGCGTTGGCCGCCGCGATGCTGCTCGCAGTGATCGCCACCACATCAACATCCGCCCCGGCTACCGGACCAGGACGCACGGAAGGGCTGATATAGGCAATGCCGCAGCCTGCAAGAAGCAGAACCGTGGTAAGCAGGGCAGAGGGCAGCAGTTTCATCCGGCAGGCACTACCTGCTGTATGTCGACGCGCTAAAATCCCAGATATGCCGGGTCTTTTCAACCGATATTCGGTGTGATGCCAAAGAATGTGCCTCATTGCGGTGAGAAATACACGCAGCCCAATCGAGATGGGCCTTGGGCTGGCGGAGTTTGGCGCGCAGACGGCAGGTTTTTTGGCGCAGATGACGGCAAGTCGTGCCGGCCGTTCCTTGATGGTCTCTTATTAGGGCTGAACGCCGCCTAGTAAGTGAAGGCCCGCAGTTTTCGGTGCAACGTAACTTTGA
>JAWUXZ010000026.1:0-18102 GCA_034111085.1 Dinoroseobacter sp. | reverse complement strand
CTTCGGCCATCTCAGACAGCAATCTATGCAGCGTGATCGTGTCGGGCGTGGTGTGCGCCGAGCTCGCTTGGAAATCGCCCTCGATCCCGGTGGTGCCGATATTGGCAGCTTTCAGGCCGAGGCGTTGCAGGATTTGGCGGGTGAAGCTGGCAACTGACGTTTTGCCATTGGTGCCGGTGACGGCCAGCATGACGTCGGGCTGGGCACCATACCAAAGGGCGGCGGCCCCGGCCAAGGCGGCGCGGGCGTCTTCGGCAACAACCAATGCGCCGTCCCAATCGGCCAGCTCGGCAGCCGCAATCCGCGCGCCCTCGGCATCGGTCAGAACCGCGCTGGCCTGCATACGGATGGCAAATTGAATAAACTCGGCCCCGTGGACCCGCGCGCCCGGAAGTGCTGCAAACAGCGTACCGGGCAATACCGCACGGCTGTCCAGCGTCAGGCCCCTGATGCGCGCTTGCGCAGCGCCCTTGGCGGTCAGGCCCAACTCGGCAAGGCTGCAACTTTTCTGGTCTTGCGCTGTCATTGATCGTCCCCCGGACTGCACACGGGGGGGTGTAGCGCAGGTCTGCGCCAAGGAGCAACGCAAAGCGGACGTATTTACTGCGTGATCGGCGTTTGGGGGCGCAACCCTAACAATGGCAGAATGCGGCGGGTCATTTCCGCTGACACCGGCACAGCGGTCCAGCCTGCGGTGCGGCGATCTTCGCCTTGAGCGAAAATCTCAGGCTCATCCAGCATCACGATCAGCACATATTCCGGGCGGTCGGTGGGAAAAATGCTGGCGAAAGTAGAGATAACCTTGTCCTCGTAATACCCGCCGGTGTGGCGCGGCTTGTCGGCGGTGCCGGTTTTGCCACCAATCAGGTAGCCCTCGACCCCGCCCATGGAGGCGGTGCCAGAGGTGTGGTCATTGCCATCGACCACTTGGCGCAGCATTTCGCGCGCTTGGGCCGAGACTTCTTCGGACACGATGCGGGGTCCGGGCGCGCGGGTTTGGCCTGCGATCAGCGTGGGTTGGACGACGCGGCCACCGTTGAGAAGCGAAGCGTAGCCTGCCGCCAGATGGATCGGGCTGATAGAAACGCCGTGGCCATACGAGATCGTCATGGTGCTAAGTTCGGACCAGTTGTCGGGCAAAAGCGGCCTGATGAACGGGGCCTCGGCCAATTCCACTGGGCTTGGCGTCAGCATCCCGAGGCCTGTCAGGAAAGCGCGCTGACGTTCGGCCCCGATTTCCATCGCAATGCGCGCGGTGCCGGTGTTGGAGCTTTTGACAATCACGTTCGTCGCCGATTGGGTCGGGCCGTAATCGCGGAAATCATCGATCGATTGGCGGCCCCAGCGCAAGGGTCTTGTGGTGTTTATGACGCTCTCGGGGTTGATCTGACCCAGCTCAAGCGCTTGTGCGATCGTGAATATTTTGAAGGTAGAGCCGAGCTCATAGAGCCCCTGAACCGCCCGGTTAAAGATTGGGCTTTCCGAGGGATCGCCTTCGGTTGGGGCCGCTGGACGATCGTTGGGATCGAAGTCCGGCAGCGAAACCATGGCGCGGATTTCGCCGGTTTGTGCGTGCATCAAGACAGCCGCAGCCCCCTTGGCGTTCATCACCATCTTGCCGCCTTCGAGGATTTCTTCCATCGCGGCTTGGATCGTCATATCAATCGACAGCCGAAGCGGCGCGCCAGCATTTTCCGGATCAAGCAGCCACGTATCAAACGCGCGCTCGACCCCGGCGGTGCCGACGATTTCAGCGAAATGCACATCTTCGGTGCCGAATTTCGTCCCCCCTAGGATGTGCGAAGCAAGTGCGCCGTTTGGATAAAGTCGCATCTCGCGCGGCCCGAAATACAGCCCCGGCTCGCCCAAATCATGGACCGCTTGGCGTTGTTCGGGCGACACATGCTGGCGAACCCACACGAACTTACGCTCGCCGGTGAATTGGCGCATCAGCCGTTCGGCGTTTTGGTCGGGAAACAGGCGCGCTAGCTCGGTCGCGGCGCGCTCGGGGTCGGTCATTTCTTGGGGGTGCGCATAAAGCGATTGCGTCACAAGGTTCGTGGCCATGATGCGCCCGTTGCGGTCCACGATCTCGGCGCGCGCGGCGGCAACTTGGGTTTGGCTGGCGCGCGACAACGGTTCGGTCACCGGCTCGGCGGCAATCGCCCACATGCGGATACCAACTGTGGCGAACGCGGCCACGGCGCAAAGGCCCAGCAAGCGCATTCGCAGCTCGGAACGGCGGCGCAGCACCTCGCGGTCGGCCTCTTGGCGAATGCGGGTATTCTCAACCTCGATGGCGTTATGGTCTTCACCGGTGCCTCGTGCGCGCAAGATCCGGGCGAGCGGTCGCAGCGGGATGCGGGTCATGGGAAACTCACCCCGTTGATGTCAGGCGCAGAGGTCATGGGCGGGCCAACGGCGTTTTCGGTGTTGGTCAGCCCCTCGATGATGTCGGCGGTCACGGGGGCGTCGGGCAGCGGGAACGGCACCTCGTCGATGGTGCCAAAATGGCGCGGTGTCATCGGCAAAAGCTGCAACTCATCGAAGTTCAGATCGACCAGATCACGCAGGCGCTCGGGGCGGTTCAGGTAGGCCCATTCGGCGCGCTGAATGTCTATAGCCTCGCGCGCGTTGGCGATTTCGACCTGCAAGGTCCTGACCCGGTCGCGGGCCTGCATGGTCTGAAAATTCTGCTGGTAGGCCCAATAGGCCATGGCGAGCACTGCCAGAAACGAGCCGATGAAGATCAAGATGCGCACGGCTTAGCGGCCCCCCCCCATCAGTTTGGCAGCGAAATCTGGCCCACCGGGCAGGCCCAGCGTCATACGGTCGGTTGCCTCAGCGGGCGCAAGGGTGCGGTGCGCGATGCGCAACCGGGCCGAGCGGGCGCGCGGGTTTTGGGCCAATTCGTCCTCATTTGCAGAGAACTGTTAGTCGAGGGTGAAGCGCGGCGCTTGGATCTGGGCTTCGGGCGCGTAGCGAGTGGCGCCCCCGCCCTTGGCTGCGGCTTGGGTCAGGTAGCGTTTGACGATGCGGTCTTCGATGGAATGGAAGCTGACCACGGCCAATGCGCCCCCGGCTTTGAGGGCACGTTCGGACGCTTCTAGCCCGGCCACCAACTCGCCCAGCTCGTCATTAACGGCGATACGGATGGCTTGGAAGCTGCGCGTCGCCGGATGGCTTTGACCGGGCTTGGGACGCGGCAAGCACGATGCGACAATTTCGGCTAGTCTGGCAGTTGTCATGATCGGATCTAGCGTGCGGGCTTTGCCGATAGCGCGGGCAATCCGGCGCGATGCACGTTCTTCACCATAATTATACAAGATGTTGGCGATGGTTTCTTCATCGGCCCCGTTTACGAGATCAGCCGCCGACATGCCCGATTGACCCATCCGCATGTCCAGCGGTCCGTCGCGCATAAACGAAAAACCGCGCTCGGCTTGGTCCAACTGCATCGACGAAACGCCCAGATCGAGGACGATACCGTCGACATGAGTACCTGCATGGGCGTCAAGCTCGGAGAACACACCTTGGACCATGCGCAGACGGTCGCCGTAGGTGCTGGACCAGTCTTCGGCCATCTCAAAAACGGCCGGGTCGCGGTCTACGCCAATAAGGGTTTCGGCGCCTGCATCAAGCAGCCCGCGCGCATAGCCCCCGGCCCCAAAGGTGCCATCAACCCAAGTGCCCCGGATCGGGGACAGGCGCTCAAGAATAGGCCCCAGCAGGACCGGGATATGCGGGGCGTCAGATATGGGGGACGCAGAGGACGACATCTATTGTTGCGTCCCCGGCGGCGTGGACCAGGCATCGAGAAAGCTAAGCGGATCGACGTCATCGCCGATCTCGTCTTGCCAGCTCTCGAGCTCGGCCACGCGGGCTTCGTATTCTTCTTCCGACAAGATCATGAAGGTATCGCCAGAGGCCATGAAGACCGCTGTGTCGGTGATTTTTGCGTGCTTGCGGACGTTTGCGGGCAACACAAGGCGGCCGTTCTCGTCAACGCTGGCGGTATGGGCAAAGGTGGTAAACATCCGCTCAAGCATCCGGCGGGGTCTAGAGCCGCGCGGCATCATTTCGATCTTGGCATCAACCTCGATACGGGCCTTTTCGGAGTAACACTCCAATTCCGCCTTCTTCTGGTTGCCAAAGATGATGGTAACAGTTGCGCCGCGCTCGGGCACGTAATCAGGATCATTTGAGATTAAGACAGAGCGAAATGGAGCTGGGATAGACACCCGCCCCTTATTGTCCACCTTATGGACACTAACGCCTCTGAACATTCCAGCCACGGTAAGCGGCTCCTTATGTTCTGTCCTGTCCCCCGAAATTTTTGGTGTTTGTGTGTGATGTCCCTAGAAAACGGAAACGACGGATCGCGCTGCTGCCATAGCTCGATCCGTCGCCCTCGTCCCGTCTAGGGATAAACCTGCGCGCCACCCCCTGGGGGGATGTCTGCTCGTCGCGCTCAGGCCAGTCCGAAGCGTAGTGCCTGTATGAAGTGCCTCAGGTTGCGATCTTGATTGCCGCTTTGCTGCTTCGGTAGAACTGTTATTGCATGTCACTACATGGGACGTAAACCCACTTTGTGGGAAAACTAAGGCACAAAGGCCATGTTTGATTTGTGCAACTGGCGTTTTGCAGGCTGAGATTCAACGGTATTTTGGCACATATTGTGTAAATCGCGCCGCACCGCCCCAGATATGCCAGATCCTCGGAGAACAGAACGAGTCCGCCGCGCAGACCCTCTTGCCGTCCTTTTGCCATACTTATCCACAGATTCCGCACAATTCAAACACTTTGTTTCTTTTTTGTTCTTATTTGATTGAGGCCAATCGTCGAAATCCCACACGTAATTTTCGCCAAATTGGACGAATCACCTCGCTGAGTGGTCTGAAAAACCAAAAACACCCGACCAAAACTGGCCGGGTGGTATGAAGTCCCATATTTTCGGAATTTTGGCGCGCAGGTAGCTTTACGCCATCCCGCTTTCAATCAAGTGCGTCGCCATTTTCGCATAGGCCTGCGCGGCGGGGCTATTACCGAGCGCAATAGGTGTGCCTGCATCGCCTGCCAATCGCACAGAGATATCGAGCGGCAATGCACCGAGGAACGGAATATCGAGGCGTTTGGCCTCGGCCTCCACCCCGCCATGTCCGAACAGATGTTCCTCGTTGCCGCATTTGGGGCAGATATATGTCGACATATTCTCGATCAGGCCCAGCACGGGCGTCTTGAGCGTGTCGAACATATTAAGCGCCTTGCGCGCATCCAGCAGCGCCACGTCCTGCGGTGTGCTGACCACGATTGCGCCGGTCACTTCGGATTTCTGGCATAGGGTCAGTTGCACATCGCCTGTGCCCGGCGGCAGATCGACAAGCAGCACGTCCAGCTCGCCCCACTCCACCTGCCGCAACATCTGTTGCAGCGCGCCCATCAGCATCGGGCCGCGCCAGACAACGGCCTGATCCTCGCCTAGCATCAAGCCCATGCTCATCAGCGTGACGCCGTAGTTGTGCAGCGGAATGATGGTTTTGCCATCGGGCGAGGCAGGGCGTTGGTTGACCCCCATCATGCGCGGCTGACTTGGGCCGTATATATCAGCGTCCAGCAGTCCGACCTTGCGACCCTGCTTGGCCAGCGCCACGGCGAGGTTCGAGGACACTGTAGATTTGCCCACGCCCCCCTTACCCGACCCGATCGCAAGGATACGGGCAACGCCCTTCGGCATAGCCTTGCCCTCTTGCGGTTTTGGATGGCCACCGATTTTCAGGATGGGCGGCTCGCCTCTCGGCGCAGCTGGTGGCGCTTTTGCGGCCGGACCATGCGCCGTCAGCATGACTTGGGATTTGGACACACCCGGCAGGCGGCCGACAATGGCTTCGGCGGTGGCCCGGATAGCTTGCAACTTGGTGGCGGCCTCGGGCGTCTCAGCCTCTATGATAAAGGAGACGTTACCCCCAGAGATATTAAGTGCGCGGATCAGATCGGCGCTGACCAGCGTGCGGCCATCGGGCAAAGACAAGGTGCCAAGGGCCTCCAGAACAGTCTCGCGGGTCACGGTCATTGGCATATCTCCATTACATCTTTGACCCTACATGGCAGTATTGGTGCGGGCTGCAAGGGTCAGCGCGCTGCAAAAGTTCCCTTGGGCGCGAACAGCAATACCGACACGAGGATCAGGCCGATTAGCCCGCTCCCAGCTGAGGCGGCGCCTATACTGGTGAACTGCGCAACGGTGCCGATCGCGAAGGCCCCAAGTGCAGCCATCCCGAACCCGGTCATGATCCAAAGGCTCATGACGCGCCCACGCATCTCGTCGACCAGTCGGTTCTGGATCACAGTTTGCAAGCTGACACCGACCATGGTGGACGACGCGCCCAGACACGCAATCAGCACCAACATCAGCGACCAGCTTGGCGTCACAGCAATTAGCGCGACGAGGATTTGGCTGACGAGCAAGGCCACGTAGACGCTTGTTGGAATATCTGTGGTGGTTGGAGCCCTATCCGCCGACAGCGCCAGAAAGCTAGCCGAGACAAGCGCCCCTGCCCCGGCGGCCCCGGTCAGCAGGCCAAGTCCGGTGGCCCCGCGCCCAAACTCGCCATCGGCAATCACGGGCAGCAATTCGAGCACACCGCGCGCAGCAAAGGTATACACCGCCATCACGAGGATGCAGCGCCAGATCAACGGTGTGCTGCGCGCATGGCGAACGCCCTCGCGAAATGCAGTGCCGAGCGATGGAGCCGGGCCAGTTTTGCTGGGAAGCGCGCGCGGAGACAGCGTCGGCAGGATCAACAGCATCGGCGCAAGCAGAATAGCCGCGATCGCAAGCGTGGCAAGGACGCCGACGCTGGCAATCAGCGCGCCTGCAATCACCGGGGCGATCAGGCGCGCGACGTTGAAATTCACGGCCGTCAGCGCGATCACGCCCGACATCAACTCAGGCGGCACAAGGCGCGGGGCCAGCGACATGCGCACCGGATGATGCGCCGAGGTGGCGGTGCCAACGGCCAGCGATGCAATGACGAGAACCAGCGGTGACAACCAGCCGAGGGCCAGCACCGCTATTATGAGGCCCAAAAGCACGATCATGGAGGATGTAGTTTTGGCCGCCGCCGACAGAATCTCGGTCCTGTCCACCCAGACGCCGAAGACCGGTCCGGTCAAAAGCGAGGGCACTAACGACAAGCCCGCGATCAATCCAACGAATCCCGCCGAGCCTGTAAGATCCCACGCGATCCACACGAGGGCGACCCTTTGTATCCAAACTGCGTTCACATTCAGCAGGCTGCCCAAAAAATAGCGACGAAAATCAGAATGTGAGAGCGCAGGAAGGGCCATAGAGCGGACACAGACATGAAAAGAAAGGGATATGCAATTGCCGCATAGCAGCATTGACGTGGCAAGGGATTGTTGCGGCGCTGCATCCCCCTGTCTCAATCCCAACAGCGCAGACAGAGTGTCGTTTAGTCAGTCAGCTCGAAGCTCCAAGATCAGACTTCTTTCTCCTCCCTGAGAGGTCTGTAATACGCGGCGGCACCTTCCTCCTCCCTGGTGTCGCCGCTTTTTTTTGCGTCAACGCTTTTTGAGATGTCAGGCGCTTTTTGAAGTATCAGGCGCGTTCGTCCTTTGGGCTTCCCATCACAACATAGGTTTGGATCGTGGCGACCTGCGGAAGTGCGCCGAGGATCTCGGTGTGGAATTCCTTGTAGTCCGCCAGACTTTGCGCCTCGACCCGCAGCAGGTATTCGACTGCGCCGGTTATATTGTGGCATTCACGAACTTCCGGCGCGCGCGCAATCGCGGCCTCGAACGCCTCTTGGCTTCGCTTGGTGTGCTCGGACAGGCCGACTGTTATATAGGCAAGGAAGCCGACGCCCATTTGCGCGGGGTTCAGGATCGCACGGTAGCCGGTGATAACACCCGCAGCCTCAAGCGCTGCCACGCGGCGCAGGCATGCCGACGGGCTGAGCGCCACTTTCTCGGCAAGATCGAGGTTGCTAATACGCCCGCTTTGCTCAAGCGCGCGCAATATCTGGCGGTCTTTGGTGTCTATTTTGGTCATTTATTGTGAATAGCGCGATTTTCGCATTGCTTCAATGCACCCGAGCATTCTGAGACTGACTGCGTTTGGCGCGATTGCTTGCAGTCTTTTGCACTCTGCCCCATCACATCATTATGCAAATCAAACCTGACCGCTTTCTCGCTGACCTCCACACCCTGCGCAGTATCGGTGCTGCGGGCGTCGGCAAAGGCGTGCAGCGCCAAGCCTTCTCAGTCGCCGACATTGCGGCACGGCGGTGGCTGGCAGCGCAGATTGCGGATGCGGGCCTGACCCCACAATTCGATCCTGCGGGGAACCTGTTTGGCCTTGCGAACGGCCCTTCCCTTCTGATCGGCTCGCACACAGATACCCAGCCTGAGGGCGGATGGCTCGACGGCGCGCTCGGAGCTATCGCCGGGCTCGAGATCGCGCGGGCGTCGCGCGAGGCAGGCGGGCCAGCAATTTCATGCGTAAGCTTTCAGGACGAGGAAGGCCGCTTTGGCGTATTGACCGGGTCCGATATCTGGGCGGGCAAACTGACATTGGCCAAGGCAGACGCATTCACCGACGCGCAGGGCAACACGTTCGCGGATATTCGTCGCCTTATTCCGGAGGCACAGAATTTCCTGCCCCATGACCGCTTCACCGGCTTTCTGGAGATGCATATCGAGCAGGGGCCATACCTCGATGAGACAGGCGGCAAGATCGGTGTGGTCAGCGAAATAGTCGGCATACGCGATATGAAAATCACCTTCGAGGGGTGCCAAAACCATGCTGGCACCACCCCGATGCACATGCGCCAAGACGCGTTTCAGGCCCTATCGGCGTTCAATGAAGCGTTGGGTGCAGCGCTGCGCAATGTTGTGACACCCCTAAGCGTGTGGACGATAGGCGAAGTAGCTTTGCACCCAAACGCGTCCTCGGTCGTGCCGGGGCGGGTGACATTCTCAATGCAATGGCGCGACGGCGATGCAGACCGCTTGGCGCGAATGGAGGCGGTGATCCGCGAAACGGCGACCGAGATATCTGCGGCGCGCGCCATGACGCTGGAATACGGCCCGCTGATGGGGATCGAGCCTGTGGCGATGGACGCCGTTTTGCGTGCCGGGTTGGAGCGGGCCGCTGAGGCGCGCGCCCCCGGAAAATGGCAGGCAATGCCCTCGGGCGCGCTGCATGATGCCTCAAATGTGGCAACGGTAATGCCCACAGCAATGCTGTTTGTGCCGTCCATCGGCGGGATCAGCCATGCGTTTGACGAAGATACCGTTGAGGATGATTTGGTGCTGGGTCTGCAGGTTCTGGCGGATGCTGCGCAATATTTGAGCGCATAAGAAGGTGCAGCGCGTAATTGTTGTGAATTTTTCGCACGCCCCGGTATCTTTGCAATTTCATTGCCCCCGCCTTCGCATAACCTTGCGCGTATGACGTCTGAAATGATCATCGGCCTTATCGCCTACGCCTTCGCCAGCTCCATCACGCCGGGGCCCAATAACCTGATGCTGATGGCCTCGGGTGCTAACTTTGGCTGGGCGCGCACGATCCCGCATGCGCTTGGCGTGGCGCTCGGGTTCGTGATCATGTGCATCGCGATCGGCATTGCTTTGGTGCCGGTCTTTGAGGCCTTTCCGGTGATCTACACGGTGATGAAAGTCGCATCCGTGGCGTTCCTGATCTGGCTTGCGTGGAAAATCGCCAACGCCGCCCCGCCTGCTGATGCACCCGAGAATGCGAAGCCGCTGACTTTCCTACAGGCGGCGGCTTTTCAGTGGGTGAACCCCAAGGCGGTCGGCATGGCGATCACCACGATCACGGCATATACCTATGAAAACAGTGCATTGGCGGTAATCTTGGCGGCGTGCATCTTTGGGATGGTGAACTTGCCATCGGTCAGCACATGGGTTTTGATCGGAACGCAACTCAAGCGCGTGTTGACCAATCATGCACGGCTGCGGGCGTTCAATTGGACTTGTGCGGCGCTGTTGTTGGCGACGATCTATCCGATTTTGATGAGTTAGAGGCATTTGGTCCGAAAAGCTTCGGGGCTTAAAACGGCACGTCATCCGCATTGTCCGCCGCCACCACGAACTTCGCCACCAGCTTTTTCACGCCCGCCTTGTCGAACGCGATCTCTAGCTTGTCGCCCTCGATCCCGGCCACGGCTCCGTAGCCGAACTTGGTGTGAAAAACCCGGTCGCCCAGCGTGAAACTGCTGACAGCGTCCAGATCGATCACGATGTTTCGTGTCTCGCGCGGCTGGCTAACGGGGCGCGTTGCGGCGCGGGCTTGCATCCGTTTCCAGCCCGGCGAGTTGTAGACGTCCACGTCCGACGCGCGCTCGTGCAGACGGCTCTCGGACGGTGGGGCCGCCGCGCCGTAACCGCCGCCATAAAGGCCGGGGGGCGTGAGAACTTCCACGTGTTCCTCGGGCAGCTCGTCGATGAAGCGTGACGGCAGCGCCGATTGCCATTGGCCGAACACGCGGCGGTTGCCGACAAACGAGATGGTACAGATTTCTTCGGCCCGGGTGATGCCGACATAAGCGAGGCGGCGTTCTTCCTCGAGGCCCTTGAGGCCACTTTCGTCCATAGACCGTTGCGAGGGAAACAGCCCGTCCTCCCAGCCCGGCAAGAACACGGCGGGAAATTCAAGGCCCTTGGCGGCGTGCAACGTCATGATAGAGACTTTGGGTTCGTCGCCGTCGCTCTCGTTGTCCATAACGAGCGAGACGTGTTCGAGGAAACCTTGCAGGTTCTCGAAATTCTCCAGCGCTTTGACCAGTTCTTTCAGGTTTTCGAGCCGTCCGGGTGCTTCGGGCGTTTTTTCGTTCTGCCAGAACTCGGTATAGCCGGACTCGTCGAGGATGATCTGGGCGACTTCCAGGTGGTTTTCCTCGGCCCGGATCATCGGCGTCCAACGCGCGAAGCCGTCGACCAGCTTGCGCAGCTCTGTCCCGGCTCTGCCGCCCATTCCGTTCTCGGCCAACAGCGCGCGCGCGCCTTCAATCAGCGGGCCGCGCACCTCTTGGGCTTTGGTGCGGATCTTTTGTTGGGCCTTGTCGCCGATCCCGCGCTTGGGCGTGTTCACAATCCGCTCGAACGCCAGATCATCCTCGGGGCTGACGGCGACGCGGAAATAGGCCATCGCGTCGCGGATCTCCAGACGCTCGTAGAAGCGCGGGCCACCAATGACACGGTAGGGCAAACCGATGGTCAGGAACCGGTCCTCAAAGGCGCGCATCTGATGTGAGGCGCGCACGAGGATGGCCATATTGTTGGGGCTAATCGGGTCCATGCCGCGCGTGCCGGTCTGCATCGCCTCGACCTCTTCGCCGATCCAGCGGGCTTCCTCGTCGCCGTCCCAATGGCCGATCAGGCGGACTTTTTCGCCTTCCTCTTTGGCGGTCCACAACTCCTTGCCGAGCCGTCCTTTATTAGCGCCGATCACCCCGGACGCTGCCGCGAGGATGTGGGGCGTTGAGCGGTAGTTTTGCTCTAGCCGGATCACCGCGGCACCGGGGAAGTCTTTATCAAATCTCAGAATATTGCCGACCTCGGCCCCGCGCCACCCGTAGATGGATTGGTCGTCATCGCCCACACAGCAGATGTTTTTATGGCCTTGGGCGAGCAGGCGCAGCCAGAGGTATTGGGCCACGTTGGTGTCTTGGTATTCGTCCACGAGGATGTATTTGAACCAGCGTTGGTATTGGGCGAGGATATCGGGGTGGTTTTGGAAAATGCTGACAACATGCAGCAGCAAATCGCCAAAATCGCAGGCATTCAACGTGATTAAGCGCGCTTGGTATTGGGCATAAAGCTTCACACCCTTGCCGTCATACGCACTCGCCTCCGACGCGGGCACCTGATCGGGGCGCCATGCGCGGTTTTTCCATCCATCGATGACGTGGGCGAGCTGGCGCGCAGGCCCGCGTTTGTCGTCAACGCCCTCGGCCCGGATCAGTTGCTTGAGCAGCCGAACTTGGTCGTCGGTGTCGAGGATGGTGAAGTTGGATTTCAGGTGTGCGGCAGGCGCGCGATCTTCAATAACGCTATCTGCGTCGCTGTCGGCTGAGATCAGCTCGGCGTGGCGGCGCAGCAATTTTACACCAATCGCGTGGAAGGTGCCAAGCCAAGGCATCCCCTCAACAGGCTCGTTCAGCAAACGGCTAACGCGGGTTTTCATCTCGCGCGCGGCTTTGTTGGTGAAGGTCACGGCGAGGATTTCATTGCGCTGTGCCCGGTGCGTCGTAATTAAATGCGCGATCCGGGTGGTCAGGGCCTTGGTTTTGCCCGTCCCTGCCCCCGCAAGCATCAGCACCGGACCATCGAGGGTTTCAACCGCGCGGCGCTGCTCGGGATTTAACCCGTCCATATACGGAACGGCCCGGCTGGCCATCGCGCGTTGGGACAGCGAAGGGGCGGCGGCGGCCTCGAAGGCGTCAAAATCGTCGAAATTACTCATGGTGCGTAGCGTAGCGCGGGTAATGCGAAAGGAAAACCCTTGTTCTGCATCTGTTCGCGGGAAGAAAAACTCCTGTCAAAGACAGTTGCCAAGCCCTTTGATTACGGCTTTTGTCCCCGGCATGAGCGATCTAGACATAACCCATCCCGCAATCTCGGACCTGCGCCGCGCTGCCAAGCGTCGCCTGCCGCATTTTGTGTTCGAATACCTCGACAGCGGCACTGGCGACCGTGAGTTGGGGATACGTACCAACCGCCAAGGCCTCGACGATGTGGTCTTGATGCCCAGTGTGCTGCACGGCCATTGCCAACCGGATCTGAGCACCACGTTTCTCGGCACGACCTATGCCCGCCCCTTCGGCATCGCCCCGATTGGCATGTCCGGACTGATCTGGCCCAACGCAGAACGCCTGCTGGCCGCAGAAGCCCAAAAGGCGCGCATCCCGTATGGTCTAAGCACTGTTGCCACGCGCTTGCCCGAAGACGTTGGCCCGGTCGCCGGTGATATGGGCTGGTTTCAGCTTTACCCTCCCGCCAACCCGGAATTTCGCCGTGACATGATCCGGCGCGCCAAGAACAGCGGTTTTACCACCCTCTTGATGACCGTCGATGTGCCCGCAGACAGCCGCCGCGAACGCCAGCGCCGCGCGAACTTAACGGTCCCGTTTCGGATCAAGCCGCAGGTGCTTTGGGCGATGCTGACCCATCCGACATGGACGCTCGGCACTCTGCGTCATGGCGCGCCCTCGCTGAAGCTTGCCGAGGATTACGCGACCGAGACTGAGGGCGAGACCAGCGTAACCCATGCAGGCCATGCAATTCGCGGCTATCCCAACTGGGACGACGTGAAGGCGGTGCGCCAAGAATGGGACGGGCCGTTGATCGTGAAGGGCGTGCAGCGCGCCGAGGATGCGGTGCGCATGCGCGATGCGGGCGTGGATGCGGTTTGGGTGTCCAACCATTCGGCGCGCCAGTTTGAGGGTGGCCCAAGTGCAATCTCGTCGCTGCCACCTATACGCGCAGCCGTGGGCGCTGAGTATCCGCTGATCTTCGATTCTGGCATTGAAGGCGGGCTAGATATTGTGCGCGCGCTGCATCTTGGCGCGGATTTCGTCATGCTTGGACGCGCGTGGCATTATGCGCTGGCAGGACTTGGCCCGCAGGGTGTGCGCCACCTGATCCATCTGCTGAGCGATGACATGGTGGTCAACATGGGAATGCTCGGGGCCCATAGCCTGAGCGATCTGCGCGGCGACCTTATGCGCCCTAGCCCCTAACCCGTGACAAACGCGTGATGCATCGGTAGACGCTGCTGTGCAGCATTTCACTCCGGAAGGCCTCGATCTATGACTGAGTTTACCAAAATCCTCATTGCAAACCGTGGTGAGATCGCCATCCGCGTGATGCGCGCCGCCAATGAGCTCGGCAAAAAGACTGTCGCGGTCTATGCCGAAGAGGACAAACTCTGCCTGCACCGCTTCAAGGCGGATGAGGCCTACAAGATCGGCGAGGGTCTTGGCCCGGTTGCAGCCTACCTAAGCATCGACGAGATCATTCGCGTCGCCAAAGCCTGCGGGGCCGATGCGATCCATCCCGGCTATGGCCTGCTGTCGGAGAACCCCGAATTTGTAGATGCTTGCGACGCAAATGGCATCACATTCATCGGCCCCAAAGCTGCCACCATGCGCGCGCTCGGCGACAAGGCCTCGGCCCGGCGCGTGGCAATAGAGGCGGGCGTTCCCGTCATTCCAGCCACCGAGGTGCTGGGCGACGATATGGAGGCCGTGAAGGTTGCGGCCGCAAAGGTGGGCTATCCGCTGATGTTGAAAGCCTCATGGGGCGGCGGCGGTCGCGGCATGCGGCCAATATTTAGCGAAGACGAGGTCGTTGAGAAGGTCCGCGAAGGCCGACGCGAAGCCGAATCTGCGTTCGGCAATGGCGAGGGTTATCTGGAAAAGATGATCATGCGTGCGCGCCACGTAGAGGTCCAAATCCTCGGTGACAGCAAGGGCAATATCTACCATCTGTACGAGCGCGACTGCTCGGTCCAGCGCCGCAACCAGAAGGTCGTGGAGCGCGCGCCTGCGCCCTACCTGTCCCCGTCCCAGCGTGAAGAAATCTGCGAGTTGGGGCGCAAAATCTGCGCCCATGTGAGCTATGAATGCGCAGGCACGGTCGAATTCCTGATGGATATGGACACGGGCAAATTCTTCTTCATCGAGGTGAACCCTCGCGTCCAAGTCGAGCACACCGTGACCGAGCAAGTCACCGGGATCGATATCGTCCAAGCTCAAATCAAGATCGCCGAGGGCAAATCGCTGACCGAAGCCACCGGCGTGGCCAGCCAATACGACGTGAAATTGCACGGTCACGCGATCCAGTGCCGGATCACTACCGAAGATCCGATGAACAACTTCATCCCCGACTATGGCCGCATCACGGCTTACCGCGGCGCGACGGGCATGGGCATTCGCCTCGATGGCGGCACGGCCTATTCGGGGGCTGTGATTACGCGCTACTATGACAGCCTGCTAGAGAAGGTCACCGCTTGGGCCCAAACACCCGAGGCCGCGATTGCGCGCATGGACCGGGCCCTGCGCGAGTTTCGTATTCGCGGCGTGTCCACCAACATTGCGTTCGTCGAGAACCTGCTGAAGCATCCGACATTTACCTCAAACCAGTACCACACCAAATTCATCGACGAGACGCCCGAGCTGTTTCAGTTCCGCAAGCGCCGGGATCGCGCGACCAAAATCCTGACCTATATTGCCGATATCTCAGTGAACGGGCATCCCGAGACCGAGGGGCGCCCCATGCCCCCTGCGGATTTGCGCGATCCCAAGCCGCCCATGCTGCGCGCTGAAACTCCGGCCTACGGGACCAAGAACCTGCTTGATGAGAAGGGCCCAAAAGGCCTCGCGGACTGGATGAAAGCGCAACCTCAGCTGCTGATCACCGACACAACGATGCGTGATGGGCACCAAAGCTTGCTCGCGACCCGCATGCGCTCTCTCGATATGATCCGTGTCGCGCCGACATACGCCGCGAACCTGCCGCAGTTGTTCTCGGTTGAGTGCTGGGGCGGGGCCACGTTCGATGTCGCCTACCGCTTCTTGCAGGAATGCCCGTGGCAGCGTCTGCGCGACCTGCGCGCCGCAATGCCGAATGTGATGACACAGATGTTGCTGCGCGCCTCCAACGGCGTGGGCTACACCAACTATCCCGACAATGTGGTGCAGGAATTCGTGCGCCAAGCCGCAGACACCGGCGTCGATGTGTTCCGGGTGTTTGACAGCCTCAACTGGGTGGAAAACATGCGCGTGGCGATGGATGCAGTGCAGGCCGCCGAGAAGGTTTGTGAGGGCACGATCTGCTACACAGGCGACATCATGAACCCGGAGCGGGCCAAGTATGACCTGAAATACTACGTCGGCATGGCCAAGGAATTAGAGGCCGCAGGCGCCCATGTGCTTGGCCTGAAAGACATGGCGGGTTTGCTGAAGCCAGCCGCAGCGCGGGTGCTGATCAAAGCGCTGAAGGAGGAGGTTGGTTTGCCGATCCACTTCCACACCCACGACACCGCAGGCATCGCGTGTGCGACGATCTTGGCGGGGGCGGAATCCGGCGTCGACGCGGTCGATTGCGCGATGGACGCACTGTCTGGCAACACCTCGCAGGCAACCCTCGGGACCGTTGTGGAAAGCCTGAAAGGCCAAGACCGCGATACCGGCCTCGATATCGGCGCGATCCGCGAGATCAGCAACTACTGGGAAGGTGCACGCGCCCATTATGCGGCGTTTGAGAGCGGGCTACAGGCCCCCGCGTCCGAGGTCTATTTACACGAGATGCCCGGTGGGCAGTTCACCAACCTTAAAGCACAAGCGCGCAGCCTCGGTCTTGAGGAGCGCTGGCATGAGGTCGCGCAGGCCTACGCCGATGTGAACCAGATGTTTGGCGATATCGTGAAGGTCACGCCGTCCTCGAAGGTTGTGGGCGACATGGCCTTGATGATGGTCAGCCAAAACCTGACGCGCGCCCAAGTGGAGGACCCCGATATCGACGTGGCCTTCCCCGATAGCGTGATCGACATGATGAAAGGCAACCTAGGCCAGCCCCCCGGTGGATGGCCTGAGGTGATCCTTGCCAAGGTGCTTAAGGGCGAAAAGCCGTCGACCGAGCGTCCCGGCATGAACCTTGCGCCCGTCGATCTTGAGGCCACCCGTGCGCAGGTCTCGGAGCTTTTGGAAGGCAAGGTCGTCGATGACGAAGATCTGAACGGATACTTGATGTATCCAAAGGTTTTCCTAGACTATATGGCCCGCCACCGCACCTACGGCCCGGTCCGCACCCTGCCCACGCACACCTTCTTTTACGGGATGAAACCCGGCGAAGAGATTGAGGCCGAGATTGATCCGGGCAAGACGCTCGTGGTGCGAATGCAGGCGCTGGCGCAGGCCAATGAGGACGGCGAGGTCAAGGTCTTCTTCGAGCTGAACGGCCAGCCCCGCACCATCCGCGTGGCCGACCGCAAAGCCGCCGCAAGTGCCATCAAACGACCCAAGGCTGAGCTTGGCAACCCAAACCACATCGGCGCACCCATGCCCGGTGTGGTGGCCAGCGTGGTCGTACAGGCAGGTGCGAAGGTCAAAGAGGGCGACCTGCTGCTGACCATCGAGGCGATGAAGATGGAGACAGGTATCCACGCAGATCGCGATGCGGTGGTGAAGGCCGTGCATGTGACCCCTGCGAGCCAGATTGATGCGAAGGATTTGTTGGTGGAGTTGGAGTGAGCCGGGCGTTGAACCCCGCTTACTATTAGGCTGCGCGCCGGAGGAAAGTTGGCTTTGTTTTGGGGACCGACCCCGGCGCGTGATGCAGCTATGGTCCTGCGTTAACCGTCCCGTCCGGGTTCGCTTGGATCGCTGGAGAACAGGGCGATCTTGTTGCCTTGAGGGTCGCGAAGGTAGCCAACGTAGAAACGAGCTCCATACGTGTCACGAAAGCCCGGCGGACCCTCATCAAAGCCGCCTGCATCAAGGGCTGCCGCATGAAGGTCACGAACCTGCTTTTGGCTGCGAGCCTCGAACGCAATCATAGCGCCGTTCCCAGCCGAGGCGGTGAGTCCATCGAAGGTTGGTTTAACGTAGAAATCCGGCAAAGCCGCAGATTGACCCGGTTGTTCGGGCAGCACGTAGCTTAGGCCCTGGAGACCCTCCTCGAGCCCGTAGTCAAGGGCTGGCAGGAACGCCGAATAAAACCGTTTCGCGCGCGCAATGTCATCAGCACCGACGGTGACGTAGGCAATCATGCTGCGTGTTCCTTTCCGGAAAATTGGGTTATTTCAACGAGGCTTCTGCATTACGATTAGCCTACATACAATTCGGCTCAATAGACGAGCGAAGGCTTATCCCCTTTGTTCCGGCGGATCTACATGTTGAGGCGACAGAGCTGATGTTTGGGGCCTGAGGCGCGGATCGGGTCAATTTGCGGCGCAGCTTGGGCGCATAAAGCGTAGCTTTTCACAATGAAAGATGGCTTTCAGACGCGCTGGTCGACGAAATCGCGATAGGTTGCAGGCGCGAGACGGGCACCTAT
>JAWUXZ010000025.1:0-60144 GCA_034111085.1 Dinoroseobacter sp. | reverse complement strand
AAGGCATAGAGCGGCAAGAGTGCTTCGCGCGCGGCCAACGGCGCAGCCATCGTCGCGCGAAACCGCAAAGGATCACCGCGTGCAACCAACTCAGCGCAGGCTTGGATCGTCATAAGGCAGGCACAGTATCGCGGATCAGCTTCCAGCGGATCGCATCAACAAGTGCTTCAAAACTGGCATCAACGATGTTGGCACTGACGCCGACCGTGGACCAACGCCGCCCCTGCCCGTCTTCGCTGTCGATCAACACCCGCGTGACGGCTTCGGTGCCACCATTGGTGATACGCACTTTGAAATCGACAAGGCGCATGTCCTCCAACAACTCGGTATAGGGGCCGAGGTCTTTGACCAACGCTTTCGACAACGCGTTAACTGGCCCGCGGTCCGTGCCCGTTTCATCCATCGACTCGCTGACTGACAGCTTTTTCTCATCACCGATTTTGACCACAACAACCGCTTCAGACAGGCTGACCATACGGTTTTGCTTGTTCTTGCGCCGCTCGACCGTGACGCGGTAGCGCTTAATCTCGAAGAAAGTCGGGCTGAGGCCGAGCGCATCTCGCGCGATCAACTCAAAACTCGCCTGCGCGCTATCGAACGCATAGCCCTTGTCCTCACGCGCTTTGATCTCGTCGAGAATCGCGCCAAGACGTGGATCGCCTTTGGGAACATCGAGACCCGCCTCTGCCAAACGTCGACGCAGGTTCGACTGCCCCGCTTGATTTGACATCGGAATAATGCGTGCGTTTCCAACAGCTTCGGGCGCGATATGTTCATATGTGGTCGGGTCTTTCAAAATCGCACTCGCGTGCAGACCCGCTTTATGGGCAAACGCACTGGCCCCGACATAAGGCGCCGCGCGCACCGGCACGCGGTTGAGAATTTCGTCTAGAATACGGCTGGCACGGGTCAGCGTTTTGAGCGCATCGTGGTTAACACCGATCTCAGAATCGCTGGCATAGGGTTCTTTAAGCAGCAGCGTAGGGATCAAGGTGGTCAGGTTGGCGTTGCCGCAACGCTCGCCCAGCCCGTTCAACGTGCCTTGGATCTGCCGCGCGCCTGCGTCGACCGCAGCCAAAGTGCAAGCCACCGCATTGCCAGTATCATCATGGGTATGGATGCCAAGTTTTGCACCGGGAATGCCCGAGGCGATCACGGCGGTTGTGATTGCGCCAACCTCAGCGGGCAATGTGCCACCATTGGTATCGCAGAGCACAATCCAGCGTGCACCAGCGCTCAGGGCGGCGTGCAAACAATCGAGCGCGTAAGCAGGCTTGGACTTGTAGCCATCAAAGAAGTGCTCGGCATCAAACAGCGCTTCACGACCATTGGCGACGAGGTGCGCGATAGATTTATCAATATTATCAAGATTTTCCGAATTTTGTATGCCGAGTGCAGTTTTCACATGAAAGTCATGGGTCTTCCCAACGAGGCACACAGCCGGGGTATTGGCGTTCAGAACTGCGGCAAGCACATCGTCATTCTCAGCAGAAAGCCCTGCGCGCTTGGTCATCCCGAACGCGGTGAAGGTAGCGGTGCTAAGCGTCGGATTACTGTCAAAGAAATCACTGTCGGTCGGGTTTGCGCCCGGCCAACCGCCTTCGATATAATCGAGGCCAAGGGTGTCGAGGACCGCTGCGACACGTTGTTTTTCCGAGAGGCTGAATTGCACCCCTTGGGTTTGCTGACCGTCGCGCAGGGTGGTGTCATAAAGAAAGAGGCGTTCAGTCATAGCAAATCTGCCAATTTGGCTTGATCAAATCCTGCGCCGGGGACCAATTCAACACCCTCCTTTGACATCCGCACATCGACACCCGCCAAAATCAAGGTTGTTTTCATTGCATCTACTTCACTAAAATCTTTTGTTTCCATGGCTTTGCTCCGAATACTGGACAGCCTGTCCGCTATTGATGACAAGTCGATCGCGGCGTCCCATTGCCCTAACTGGGCGGTCAGCAACCCCAGAAACTGCGCCGACGCCAAGAATTCAGCCTTTCGAGCACCGTCTTTGGAAAGCGCATGAAGATGGGTCAACGCACCTGCGGTATTCAAATCGTCCGATAAAGCGGCAATCACTTCAGGAACGACGCGCCCAACCTCAACACCTTCTGTCAGCGCACGCCATTTTCGCAACGTCGCCTCCGCTTCCGCCCGTTTCTTCTCGGTCCAGTCCATCGGCTTGCGGTAATGCGTGCTCAGGAACACGAACCGGATCACCTCGCCGGGCACGCCTTGATCCAGCAGATCGCGGACGGTGAAGAAGTTACCAAGCGACTTGGACATCTTCTTGCCTTCGACCTGCAACATCTCGTTATGCAACCACACTTGGGCGAATCCGGCACCGGGATCAGCGCAGCAGCTTTGTGCGATCTCGTTCTCATGATGCGGAAACATCAGGTCATTGCCGCCCCCGTGGATATCGAAGCTATCGCCCAGCAGCGCTTTGGCCATGGCCGAGCATTCGATATGCCAACCCGGACGCCCGCGACCCCATGGCGAGACCCAACCCGGCGTATCCTCATCCGACGGCTTCCAAAGCACAAAATCCATTGGATTGCGCTTGTAGGGAGCGACCTCCACTCGTGCGCCTGCGATCATGTCATCAATGGATCGTCCTGACAGCTTGCCATACGCCTCGTAGCTCTCGACCGAAAACAACACATGCCCCTCGGCGGCATAGGCAAAGCCGTCCGCGATCAGGCCTTCGATCATTGTGACCATCTGCGGGATATACTCGGTCGCGCGCGGCATATGCGAAGGCTCCAGCGTGCCGAGGGCCTTCATATCCTCCAGATACCAATCAATCGTCTCGTCTGTGATCTCGCGAATGCTGCGCCCAGACTCTGCCGCGCGCGCGTTGATCTTGTCGTCAACATCCGTGAAGTTCCGCACGTAAGTGACGGAATCCGCTCCATAAACATGATTTAGCAAGCGAAACAGCACATCAAACACGATCACCGGACGTGCGTTGCCGATATGGGCGCGGTCATACACCGTCGGTCCGCAGAGATAGAGGCGCAAATTGTCCGCATCGAGCGGCGTAAACACCTCTTTGCGGCGTGTCATGGTGTTATGCAGTTTGATCTCGGTCATCGGGCAAGCCTTTAGAAAACGCAGGTGCGCGGCGGGCTTAGCAGGGATCAAGGATAAGGAAAACCAGACGACTGCGTCCAACCGCGAAGGGTTAGCGAATAATGCAGCAACAAATGGGACATGTCTTGGTCATGCCATACGCCTAGAGGAAGTTGCGTCACCGGGCAAGTCCCGCCACACTGCGCCCATGAAACGTGAAGACGTAAATGCAGCCTGCGCGCTGTTTGCTGGGGCGACGCTGGAGGACCCCTGGGGCGGCGGTCATGATGCATGGAAGATCGGCGGCAAGATGTTCGCAAGTATCGGCGTGGCCAATGTCGGCGTGTCGGTGAAGACCGAAAGTGTCGAGCAGGCACAGTTCTTGATCGAGATGGAACGCGGGCAAAAGGCCCCCTATTTCCACCGCTCGTGGATCCAATTGCGGTTTGACAGCGATATCGAGGCGGACGAGTTGCTCGACCGATTACGCACGTCCTACAGCCTCGTGCGCAAGAGCCTGACCAAAAAACTGCAAGCCACCCTGCCCGCTTGGACGTGATCCATTCTGGTTTGTGCCCCTAGATTATCACGAATCGGAATTTGACATCATATTTGCCCCGTGGCCCTGTTCGTAAAACGAGGAGGGCATGTCGATGCAGCTATCAAGTCGCGTCACTGGAATAACAGGCGGCGGCAGCGATGGGTGGGAGGTTTTCTATGCCGCCAGCGCCCGCGAAGCGAAGGGAGAGCCTGTCGCAAATTTGACGATCGGCGAGCATGACATCCGCACCGATCCCTCGATATTGCAGGCGATGTATGCAGCGGCTTTGGACGGCAACACGGGCTACCCGCCGGTTCCCGGGACACCGCAATTGCGCGCAGCGGTAGCAGCTCGGGTGCAGGCGCGCACGGGCGTTTCCACCGGGCCTGCGAATGTCCTGATCACGCCCGGCGGTCAGGCAGCGCTCTTTGCAGCGCATCTGGGCGCACTCGATCCCGGCGACACAGCGCTGTTTATCGACCCCCACTATACAACATATCCCGGCACGATTCGCAGCGCTGGCGGTGTGCCGAAAGCGGTCATGGCGCGCAGCGAGGATGGGTTTCTGCCGCAAGAAAACACCCTCCGAGAAGCCGCTAAGGGCGCAAAGTCTTTGATGATCAACACGCCAAACAACCCAACAGGCGTGGTCTACGGTCGCAAAACGCTGGAGGGAATCGCGCGCGTTTGTACCGATGCAGGCCTGTGGCTGATCTCCGACGAGGTCTATGACACCCAAGTTTGGGACGGCACTCATCTGAGCCCGCGCGCCCTGCCGGGATTGGCCGAACGAACGCTGGTTGTCGGCTCACTGTCGAAAAGCCACGCAATGACCGGATCGCGCCTTGGGTGGCTGATCGGGCCCGAGCACGCAATCAGCCACTTTGCCAATCTCGCGACCCATACGACTTACGGCGTGCCGGGCTTCATTCAGGATGCGGGGCGGTTTGCGTTGGCGCAAGGAGACGGGCTTGAGGCCTCGATTGCCGGGCCATTCAAGCGCAGGCGCGAAATTGTGCTGCGCGCGCTGGATGGCCAGCAAGTTGTGCGTGCCACGCCACCACAAGGCGCGATGTATGTGATGCTGGATATTCGCGCGACGGGGATGAGTGGGGCTAAGTTCGCGGTCCGTTTGCTAGACGAAGAAAACATAGCCGTTATGCCCGGCGAAAGTTTTGGCACATCTGCCGCAGGCCATGTGCGGGTTGCAATGACCTTACCGGACGAGGCGTTTGGACAATCCGTCGCGCGGCTCGTGGCTTTCGCAGGCAAGATCGCGGCTTAAACAAGATACGAAAGGCCGCCCCGCGATTGGGGCGACCTTGGTAAGGCTAGGTTGCGTCAGCCTCAAACTTAAGCGCCACACCATTGATGCAATAGCGCAAGCCCGTAGGTTTCGGCCCGTCTGGGAAAACATGCCCAAGATGGGCCTCGCAGCGATTGCAGTGCACCTCCGTGCGGGTCGTGAACCACGATTTATCAACGCTTTCGCCGACCATATCGCCTTCGACGGGCGCATAAAATGACGGCCAACCGGTGCCCGAATCAAACTTCGTTTCGGCATCGAACACAGGCGCATCACAGCACACGCAGCGAAACATGCCCGCCGCTTTGGGGAAATCATCATGCGAAAATGCCCGCTCGGTCCCGTGCTTGCGGGCAACCTTGAAGGCCATATCGCTGAGCTGTGCGCGCCATTCGTCGTCGGACTTAACCACTTTTTCCATGCAGGGACCTCTTTGTTGTCTCGGAACAGTCATACCCCTGTGACAGGGCTTGGTCTGAGATGTAAGACTTCTCGCAGCGCTGCCAAGATGCAGTGCACGGCCCTGTGATAAAGGACGCAGAATGTTGGGATTGCGGCGAGGACGGTACGTGGCGCGTCAGGCGTCGAGCATTGCCGATGTGCAAGCCTGCCAGCGTCTTCGATTTGCGGCGTTTCGCGGTGGAGCCGAGGGCTTGGATGCAGACGATTTTGATGCGATCTGCACCCACGTTATTGTCGAGGACGCGCGCGCTGGCGGTTTGGTCGCGTGCTTCCGGCTGTTGCCGCTGAGCGGTGGGTCCGAAATCACGCGCAGCTATTCGGCGCAGTTTTATGAGCTATCGGCGCTTGAAGCCTTTGAAGGCAAGATGGTCGAGATGGGCCGCTTTTGCATCGCACCCGGCCTGACGGACGCCGATATTTTGCGGGTCGCATGGGGGGCAATGACCCGCTATGTGGATGAAAATGCAGTCGAAATGCTGTTTGGGTGTTCGTCATTTCAAGGCACCGAGGCAGATGGATATGAAGACGCATTCGCGCTTCTCCAAGACCGCTACCTTGCGCCGAAGCGCTGGCTTCCGCGCGTCAAAGCGCCTTCAGTCTTTCCGTTTTCCGCCCGTCTTGGCCTGCGCAAACCTGACCTGAAGCGCGCGAAGCAGACCTTGCCGCCCCTGTTGCGCACCTACCTCGTGATGGGCGGTTGGGTCAGCGATCATGCGGTGGTCGATAGGGATTTAAACACGCTGCATGTGTTCACAGGCCTTGAGATCGGGGCGATCCCGGCGGCACGTGCAAGGCTGCTTCGGGCATCAGCCGCATAATTGCCCTTGGCAGCGACGCGCTGCTGGACTAGCTCACGCGCCATGGCCAGACCTCCTTTATTACAACTCTCCGACATTTCGCTGACTTTCGGCGGTAATCCTGTGTTCTCCGAACTGGGCCTCGTCGTCCAACCGGGTGACCGTGTGGCGCTTGTGGGCCGCAACGGTTCGGGCAAATCGACCCTGATGAAAGTCATGGCCGGGCTGGTGGAGGCGGATCGCGGATCTGTCGTTGCCGCTCCGGGCACCCAAGTTGGGTACATGGAACAGGAACCGACGCTGGAAGGCTTCACCACGCTCGGTGATTTCGCTTCCGAAGTGCTGGACCCGTCGGAAGCCTATAAGATTGACATGGCAGCCGAGGGGCTGAAACTGAACCTCGACACCGAAGTGGCAAACGCGTCTGGCGGAGAACGCCGTCGCGCCGCCCTCGCCCGTCTGCTGGCCCAAGACCCAGAGTTGATGTTGCTGGACGAGCCGACAAACCACCTCGATATCGAGGCGATTGGCTGGCTGGAAGATCATCTGAAATCCACGCGCACCGCTTTCGTGCTGATTTCGCACGACCGCGCCTTCCTGAACTCACTGGCCCGCGCGACGTTGTGGATTGACCGCGGCGCAGTGCGGCGCCGCGAAAAAGGATTCCAAGATTTCGAGAGCTGGCGCGACAAAGTTTGGGACGAAGAAGACACCCAACGCCACAAACTCGACCGCAAAATTAAAGCCGAAGGACGCTGGGCCGTTGAGGGTATCTCCGCGCGGCGCAAACGCAACCAAGGCCGGGTGCGCGCTTTGGGCGACCTGCGCCAAGAACGCTCGGACATGATCCGGCGTCAGGGCGTGGCGGCTATGGCTTTGGATGACGGTCGACAGTCCGGCAAGCGCGTGATCGAGGCAAAAGGTATCGCCAAAAGCTTCGGCGACCGCGTGATCCTCAAGCCGTTCGATCTGCGCGTCCAGCGCGGCGACCGGATCGCCTTTGTTGGCCCCAATGGCGCGGGAAAAACCACGCTTCTCAAGATGTTAATCGGCGAACTTCAACCTGACGAGGGCACTATTGTCCAAGGTACGGGGCTGGAAGTGGCCGTGTTCGACCAGACCAGATCAGCGCTTGATCTCAACATGACGCTCTGGGAAAGCCTGACGGGTGACGCAGAAATGCGCGTGTCGGGCCAAGCCGATCAGATAATGGTGCGCGGCGTCCCAAAACACGTTGTCGGCTATCTCAAAGAGTTCCTGTTCTCTGACGCCCAAGCCCGAGCGCCTGTGAAGTCGCTGTCAGGTGGCGAGAAGGCCCGGCTGCTGCTGGCGCGGATCATGGCGCGCAATTCCAACCTTTTGGTGCTCGACGAGCCGACCAACGATTTGGATATCGAGACGCTCGATCTGCTGCAAGAATTGCTCAGTGATTTCCCGGGCACCGTGCTGCTGGTCAGCCACGACCGTGACTTTCTTGACCGCGTTGCCACCACTACGATTGCGATGGAAGGCGATGGGCGCGCCCAAGCTTACCCAGGCGGTTGGTCCGATTACCGGCGTCAGCGCGGCGAGATGGAGGCTGTGGTTCCCGGAAAGGCTTTCAAGCCCAAAGGCCAGACAGCCCCGGTTAGAGCCAAGGCGGCAAAATCCGCCCTCAGCTTTACAGAGACCCACCGTTTGGAAACGTTGCCAACCGAGATTGCCAAGCTGGAAGCTGAAGTTGCCAAACTGGCGAAACTGCTGTCCGACCCTGAGCTATACACCAAAGCGCCCGACAAGTTCGCCAAGACCACAACAGCGCTCGGCCAGCGACAAGCATCCCTTGATAAGGCCGAAGAAGATTGGCTCAAACTGGCGGAAAAAGCCGAAGGCTGACCCCTATATTGCCCCCCGGACATGCGCTAAGCTGCCTGAAAAGAGGGGCAGATAGATGATTGGGCGTAAACCAGACCTTGTGTGCATTGGCGCGCAGAAAGCCGCAACCAGTTGGTTTTACCGCGTTATGGGCGCGCGCGACGACATGTGGGTGCCGCCCTTCAAAGAAGTGCATTTCTTCGATTTCAAGTACTGCCCTGAGAACCGTAAATGGGCCCGCAAGGCCCTCGCCAAAGGGCTGATGAAGGCCGAAGCGCGCCACCGTAAGAACCAAAACGAGGTGGACGAAGAGTATATCGGCTACCTCGCCAGCCTCGGCGAAGCGCCCAATTTCAACGGCACATGGTACAAAAAGATTTTCGCGCGCGCGCCAATGCGGATGCAAACGCTTGATGTAACACCAGAATATTGCACGTTGCCGGAAGAGGGTGTCGAGTTCGTCGCCAAATTCCTGCGTGACACCCGCTTTGTCTACATCATCCGCGATCCGGTCAAACGCGCGATGTCACAACTGCGCATGAACCTGACGCGGCGTGATTTTAGCCCAAAGAACGACAACGCATGGCTACGCGTCGCGCGCGATCCGGTGTTCGACAATCGCGGTGATTACCTTAATTATATTCCGCGCTGGGACGCGCATTTCGATGATCGGCGGTTGCTGTATTTGCCTTACGGCGATGTGGGTAATGACCCCAAAGGGGTGATGCGCAAGGTGGAAGCCTTTGCCAATCTCGACAAGCAAGACCCTTGGGGGCTTGATGCGGTGGTCCATAAAACGCCACCGCTTGAGGTGCCGGACGTGGTGCACGAGGAGTTCGAAACGCGGCTTGCTCCGCAACGCGCGTTCCTGACCGAACGGTTCGGGGCGGAGTTTGTGGCCCGGATCTAGGGCAGCTCTGTTTGAGCCGCCCTGCCCTCTAAGCCTTTAGTCCAGAAGCTGCCCCGCATCGATCCGACCCAAGCTGCCCAGAAGCTGGCGCAGGAAGGACACGCCTTCGATATTGCTGTCTGTCACACGGCGGTTCAATGCGATCACTTCGCCATCTGCCAAGCCAAAGCGTTCGACATTGCGCACGCGCCCATTACTTGAGAACGAGATGGCTACGACCTGTCGCTCGATCACTTCAGGGGCGGAATAGGCGTAGCTCTCAACGCGGCTTTGCACGTAGTACCAAGCCGCATCGCCAACAACGCCTGCGGCACCGGGCTGGCCGACTTTCTCGGTCACGGTGGCTTTGGTGTCGCTGCCTATGGAAATTTCGGCCAATTCGGCTTCGGTCGGCACGTAGCCGTGGTTGCGGAAGGTGGCCGTGCAGGCCGCAAGACCTATAATTAGAAAAAGCCCCAAGACGGCGCGCAGCGCGGGACGAAGCATAGGGCGTAAAAACCCTGATTGAGCCTGTTGCGAGTGTTCTGCCTGTGCCATTAACACGCCTGCCTCTTTTCCTTGCCGCTTCCGGCCTTTAGCCTGCGATACCGAAACTTGCGCGATGGTTCAAGAAGAACGCGACACATGGTGGCCAAACGGCCCCTGCCCGACCCGACCTGACCCGACATGGGCCTTATACGAGACTGGAGTGAACGATGACCGACACGGCCCCGACCGAGATGCCAATTGGCCTCAGTCAAATCTTACGCCTTGCGGATCTGCGCCAACGTAAACCGACACGCTTTGAGATTGTGCCAAACGCTGCGGTTTGCGCGGCGCTGTCGGCCATGCTGGACCTTAGCGAGCTGCGCAAACTGCGCTTTGTCGGCAAACTCAGCCCGATCACAGGCAAGGATTGGCTGCTGGAGGCCAAACTGGGCGCAACGGTTGTGCAGCCTTGCAGCATCTCACTTGAGGCCGTCAGCACCCGGATACAGGAGGATGTGCGCAGGCATTATTCCGACCAGCTCGATCCGCCAAATTTAGACGACGGCACCGAGATTGAGATGGTCGATGATGAAACGCTGGAACCACTCCCCGACAGAATTGATCTGGGCGAGGTTCTGCTGGAAGCATTGGCGCTCGCAATTCCTCCATTTCCCCGTGCAAACGGCGTGGATCTGGGCGAAATACGCGCAGCGCCCAAGGGCGTGGACCCGATGGATGACGACGCACTTAAGCCCTTTGCGGGCCTTGCAGGACTGCGCGACAAGCTGGACGGCAAAGATGAATAATCCGCGTTTCCAGTGCGGCTTTGAAAGTGCGGGAAAACCACTTGCGCCGCGCCAGAATCGCAGTATGTTCCCGGCCTCGTCCACACGCCTTCGGCCTCGAAGTTTTGTACCGGCATTCGGCCTTATAAAACGTCTTCGTCTCGGCTCTAAGGGCACCCTGGGCGCGTGCCCGTCATAGCAAAGAAACCGAGGTCCTTCCGATGGCAGTCCCACAGAATAAAATCTCGCGCTCCAGGCGCAACAACCGCCGCTCACACGACGCGCTGGTCGCGGATAATCCGAATGAGTGTTCGAACTGCGGCGAGCTGAAGCGCCCGCATCATGTCTGCGCTTCGTGCGGCCATTATGCCGACCGTGAAGTGGTCGCACAGGCTGACGAAGTCGAGTTGGACGAAGACGCGGCATAAGCCCGTAAGTCCTTTTTGACATGAAAACGCATGGGGTAGCGGGTGGCCATTAGCCAGCGGCCCCCTTGCCGTATCAGCCCACGCCGGGCTAAGTGTCACTTGGCATGAGCGAACTGGTCCCCTCCACCTCTGCGCAGGATCCTCGCACCGTGATCTCGGTTGACGCTATGGGCGGCGACCGTGGTCCCTCGGCTGTTGTGGATGGGTTGGCCAATTCTGCCGCCAAAAATCCTGCTATCGGCTTCCTTCTGCACGGCCCTGAAGCAGAGCTAACGCGTCTGATTGCGCGCAAGCGTGGTCTTGCCGGGCGCGTGACTGTCCGCGACGCGGGCGGTATCGTGCGCATGGACGACAAACCCAGCCATATTTTGCGCCACGGAAAAGACACCTCGATGTGGAGCACGGTCGAGGCCGTCAAGAATGGCGAAGCCCACGCAGCTGTTAGTTGCGGCAACACCGGCGCGTTGATGCTTTTGTCGATGATGCGCCTGCGCAAACTGCCCGGCGTAAATCGTCCAGCGATTGCGTGTTTGTGGCCCTCGCGCAATTCCCAAGGGTTCAATGTGATGCTCGATGTCGGCGCAGACATTAAGGCCGACGCCGATGATCTGCTGCGCTACGCCTTGATGGGGGCGTCTTACGCACGCAACGGTCTGGCCTTGCCCCGCCCGCGCATTGGCCTGCTGAATGTCGGCACCGAAGAACACAAAGGCCGCGCCGAATTAAAGACCGCCTATGACCTGATCGAGCAAGCCGCAGGGATGAACGACTATGATTTTGTCGGCTTTGTTGAGGGCGGCGATATTCCGTCCGACCGCGTCGATGTGATCGTCACCGACGGCTTTACCGGCAATATCGCGCTGAAAACCGGCGAAGGTACCGCCAAACTGATCGGTGATCTGCTGCGCGAGGCGTTCAAATACACGCCCTTGTCGCGCATTGCCGCCGTGCTCGCGTATACGTCCATGCAGCGCCTGTCCAAACGGATCGACCCGCGCCGGGTCAATGGAGGCGTATTTTTGGGCCTCAACGGCACTGTGGTCAAATCGCACGGGTCTGCGGATGGCACGGGCGTATCCGCCGCCATCAAGCTCGCCTTCACCTTGGCGGAATCGGGCTTTACCGAACGGCTGGCGGCACGGGTTGCATCTGGCGCGATCGGACGTCAGGATAGCGAAAATTCTGAGCAGAAAACGAACGCACAAGATGAATAAACGTACTGTTATCATTGGTGTGGGTCACTATCTGCCCGACCGGGTTGTTCCCAACAGTCATTTTGAGACGTTTCTTGAGACCACCGATCAGTGGATCAAATCGCGCTCGGGCATTGAACGCCGCCATTTCGCCGCCGAAGGCCAAGGCACCTCCGATCTGGCAACCCGTGCCGCGCGCGCCGCCCTCACACATGCCGGGATCGAGGCAAACGATCTAGACGCGATTGTCGTGGCCACATCGACTGCCGATCTAACCTTCCCGTCTGTCGCGACCATGGTGCAATGCGAGCTTGGCATGACGCGCGGATTTGCCTTCGACATCCAAGCGGTCTGCGCAGGGTTTGTCTACGCGCTGTCGAATGCCAACGCGCTGATCGTGTCGGGACAAGCCAAGCGCGTGATGGTGATCGGGGCCGAGACCTTCAGCCGGATCATGGATTGGACCGATCGCGGCACATGCGTTTTGTTCGGAGATGGCGCGGGCGCGGTGATCCTTGAGGCGCAAGACGGGACTGGCACGTCCGAGGATCGCGGTATTCTGTCGGTCGATTTGAACTCAGACGGACGCCACAAAGATATTCTATATGTCGATGGTGGCGTGTCCACCCAAAGTACCGGGCATCTGCGCATGCAGGGCAAAGAGGTGTTCCGCCACGCCGTCGAAAAGCTTGCCGCGACCGCTGAGACGGCGCTGGAAAAAGCTAGCCTGACGGCAGCAGATGTTGACTGGATCGTCCCGCACCAAGCGAATTTGCGTATCATCAAAGCAACCGCCACCAAGATGGGCCTGCCGATGGAAAAGGTCGTCGTGACCGTCCAAGATCACGGCAACACATCAGCGGCCTCGATTCCGCTGGCCCTGTCGGTCGGTGTGGCGCGCGGGCAAATCAAGCAAGGCGATTTGATCGTGACCGAGGCAATTGGTGGTGGATTGGCTTGGGGCGCAGTGGTGTTGCGCTGGTAGCGTGAAATTCGGCGAATTCAAGTCCTTGATATTGACTTTGAATTGCCGCGCTGCATACTTCCGCACCAACAATGGGGTTTCAATATGGCCGATAAGACTTTGACACGAATGGATCTCAGCGAAGCGGTATTCCGCGAAGTGGGGCTCAGCCGAAACGAATCTTCCGCGCTCGTCGAGAGTATATTGAAGCACATGTCCGACGCGCTCGTTGAGGGCGAAAGTGTCAAAATCTCAAGTTTTGGGACATTCAGCGTGCGCGATAAGGCGGCACGCATTGGAAGGAACCCTAAAACTGGGGAAGAAGTTCCGATCCATCCCCGGCGTGTGTTGACGTTCCGCCCCTCACACTTGATGAAAGATCGTGTGGCCGGCGGGAATCGTTCTGCCTAAACCGATTTTAGGGCCAATACCGCATGTCTAAGTCCGCCGACGCGTTCCGCACCATCAGTGAAGTTGCCGAATGGCTGGACACCCCCACCCATGTCTTGCGGTTTTGGGAAAGCAAGTTCCCTCAAGTGAAGCCCGTAAAGCGCGCAGGTGGTCGGCGCTACTACCGCCCCACGGATATGGAACTTCTCGCTGGTATCAAGAAGTTATTGCACGAAGACGGCGTGACCATTCGGGGGGTGCAAAAGATCCTGCGCGAACAAGGCGTGCTTCATGTAGTGCAGGTTGGCTACGAGTTGAACGAGAGTCAAAACGCGCCCCTCACCCCTGTTGACGCTGCCGAGGAGCCTAAAGTCGTTCCCTTGCGCCCTGTGCTTGAGGTTGCAGCTCCAGCCGTCCCAAAGTTGGCTCCGCCCCCTCCAGACACCGACACAGTTACCAATATCTTTGCCAATCTCGAAGATGATGAAGCGCCGATGCTGTTTGCAAGCCAGCCCGGAGACAGCACCCCCCAAGAGATCACGTCGCGCAAACCGCTTCCCGGGGCATCGCCAAGCTTCCTGAGCACGCTGCCTGCAATCTCAAGCAATCTGCGCCGCATTCCATCTTCTGAATTGACCAACAGGGCCGAAAAACTGCGCGCGCCCATCGGGCAATTGCGAAATTTGCGCAATAAAATCGCGGCCAGTTTGGCTGCCTCGCCAACTGCTGCGCGCGACTGACACAATGCCTGTCAACTTCTGCGCGCGCCTCGGTATTTTGGTCCAGAAAAACGCGGAAACCCGCTTGCCCTTATTTTATAAACCGCTATTCATGCGCAGCGTCGGGCTATGGCGCAGCTTTGTAGCGCGTCCGTCTGGGGGACGGAAGGCCGCAGGTTCGAATCCTGCTAGCCCGACCAATTTTGCACGTTTTGTCATTGTGTTACGGCAAGACCGTGCCTGAGCCGCTGGTGTTCGACGCGCCCGGCGTGCTGCCTGACGCTTCCCTGCGACGGCTGATTGCCGCGGGTGCACTGATTGGCACGCCAGAGATCACCGAAGATCAAATCCAACCCGCCAGCCTTGATATGCGCTTGGGCAATGTCGCCTACCGTGTGCGCGCCTCGTTCCTTGCAGGCGCAGGCAACCGGGTCGAGGACCGTCTGGCTGAGTTTGAGATGCACCGCATATCGCTTGAAGGGGGGGCCGTGCTGGAAAAGGGCTGCGTCTATCTCGTGCCCTTGATGGAATCGCTTGATCTGCCCGAGGGGCTGACTGCGGTGGCCAACGCCAAATCGTCGACCGGGCGACTGGATCTGCTCACGCGCCTGATCACTGATGGTGGCGAAGAGTTTGACCGCATTCCCAAGGGCTACAAGGGCCCACTTTTTGCCGAGATTTGCCCGCGCTCGTTCTCGGTGCTTGTGCGTCCCGGGCAGCGTTTGAACCAGATCCGTTTCCGCGCAGGCCAAGCGGTGCTGGATGACGGCGCGCTCACAAAACTGCACGAAGATGTTCGCCTCGTCTCTGGTCCCGCCCATATCGACGAGGGTCTTGGCTTTTCGGTCGATCTGAAGCCGGCCGAAGGCAATTTGCTGGGCTACCGCGCTAAGCCCCATACTGGCGTCATCGATCTCGACCGCATCGCCGCCTACGATCCGGCCGAGTTTTGGGAGGATGTGCGCAGTCGCGACGGGCGCATTATTCTCGATCCAGGCGCGTTCTATATCCTTGTCAGCCGCGAGGCGGTCCATATTCCGCCTGATTACGCGGCTGAAATGGCCCCCTATCTGGCGCTGGTCGGTGAATTTCGCGTCCATTACGCAGGCTTTTTCGACCCCGGTTTCGGCCATGGGCCCGCAGGTGGCACGGGCGCGCGCGGTGTGCTGGAAGTGCGCTGCCATGAGGCTCCGTTTGTGCTGGAGCACGGCCAGATTGTGGGTCGCTTGATTTACGAGCGTATGTCGGCCCGGCCCGAAGGCCTTTACGGCGCAGGACTAGCGTCAAATTACCAAGGCCAAGGCCTAAAGCTGTCCAAGCACTTCAAAGTATGAACGGACCACCGCGCGCCTCGGTCGCCTTGTTGATGGGGGCCGTCGCGGTCACGGGGGCCAATGCGATGCTTCTGTCGCCCTTGACTCAGTTGGTGGGCGCGGATCTGGGCGTGGCCCCCACGGAAGTGCTGCGCGCCAACCAAAGCTACGGGCTGGCAACCTTGCTCAGCGCGCTCGTGTTTGCCCCCCAGATCGGACGGATCGGCACAGACCGAGCCTTGGGGGCTGCCCTTCTGGCGCTGGCTGCTGGGTTTGTCTGGATCGCTCTCGCCGTTGACCTGCCCGCATTGCAAAGGGCGCATGTGCTTGCCGGATTGGCCAGCGGCGTCGCCCTGCCCGCAATCTACGGCCTTGCGGCGGCCATTGCGCCGGAAGGTCAAACCGCCAAAACCATGGGGCGTGTGCTGTTTGGCTGGACGCTGCTGTTGATTTTCGGCGTCGCCGGCGCTGCCTTTATTGCAGAGATTGCCGGATGGCGGATGTCATACGCGGTGTTTGGGGCGCTCACGCTCATGCTCGCCGTTCTGTCACAACGCGCAAGGCTACCTCATGAAAAGGCGCGTCCGGTCAATCTGTTGTCGGTGTTTCGCCTCAAGGGCTTTGCCGTCGCCCTCGGGGCCATCTCAGCCTTGATGCTTGGCTTCTACGCCGCGATGACGCTGATCGGCACCCATGTCACCGTCACCCTCGGGCGCAGCACTGCCAGTGCGGGGCTGATCCCATTGGTCTACGGGGTTGGGTTCGGTGCCGCGATCGTGCTTGACCCGTTGGCCGATCGTTTTGGGCGTGCGCGCGTGGCTCCGGCTTTACTCGCCCTTCTTAGCCTGACCTATGTCGCAATGGTGCTGAGCGCCCCGTCCTTCGGACCACTGCTGGCGGTGATCTTTCTCTGGGGGGTGTTCCAGCACGTGACATTGACGCTTGCGATGGACCGCCTCGCGCAATTGTCTCAAACCCAACGGGCCGCAATTCTTGGATGGAGCACAGCTGCCACTTACGCGGCCGTATTCTTCGGGGCCGTCATTGGGCGCGCGCTGTTCACCCATGTTGGCTTCTGGGCGATTGCGGGTGTGTCGATGATCCTTGCTGCAGCGTTAACCGCCGAGGCCTTGGCGCGGCATTATTCCTCGAACAACTCGGGCTGATCGTCGGAATCACCCTCGTCGTCGTCGTCATCGTCGGACGCTTTGCCTGAACCTGGCGGTGGACGGTTGTCGAGCAGACCAGCCGCGCGCAGTTCCGCAAGTCCCGGCAAATCGCGCGCAGTTTCCAGCCCAAAATGATCGAGAAATTCGGGCGTGGCTACAAACGTCACCGGCCTGCCCGGCGTCATTCGCCTGCGTCCAAAACGAATCCAGCCGAGCTCTATCAGCTGATCCAACGTGCCGCGTGACACGGAAACGCCGCGAATCTCTTCAATCTCGGCGCGGGTCACGGGCTGGTGGTAGGCGATAATCGCCAGGGTCTCGATCGCCGCACGGCTGAGCTTCCGGGTCTCAACCACCTCTGATTGCATCAAAAAACTCAGATCACTTGCTGTGCGAACCGCCCAAGCCTCGCCCACGCGCACGATCTGAACACCGCGCCCTGTATAGCGACGGCGCAAGTGCTGCACGGCTTCCGCCGCATCGCAACCGTGAGGCATCCGAGCGGCCATATTGGCAACGCTCAGCGGGTCAGACGAGGCAAATAGCATTGCCTCCACCATGCGCTCCTGCTCAGCCATAGGGGGTGCGGCGAACAGTGGCGCGGAAGTTGTCTCTGCCTCGGAAAGATCGGTCTTGTCGGTCATTGGGGGCGGTTCGCTTTGCGCAGCTCGATGGGGGCAAAGAGTTCGGATTGGCGTATTTCCACCTTGCCCGCTTTGGTTAATTCAAGTGCGGCGGCGAAATTGGAAGCCGTGGCCGAGCGGCGCCTTTGCGGATCTGTGCTCCAATCATCGGGCAAATACCGCTCCAGCGTGGTCCAATCTCCCGCCAACCCGATCAGCCCGCGCATCCGTTCAAGAGCGGCCTCCATCGTATAGACAGCCTCCCGGTCCAGCGCGTAGGGGCGGAATTCATCCTTGGTGCGCAGCCGCGCATAGGCCTGCATCAGATCGAGGATATTGGCCTCATACTTGATCCTACGCACCCGTTCGAAGTTTTCGGGCACACCGCGCGCGAAAAAATCGCGGCCCATACGGTCACGGCCCATCAACTTGGCGGCGACGTCGCGCATGGCGGCCAGCCGTTCAAGTTGGAAGGCCAAATGTGCAGCCAAATCCTCGCCCGATGGCCCCTCGTCTTCTGGGTCCGGGGGCAGAAGCAGGCGCGATTTAAGGAAGGCGAGCCATGCCGCCATCACCAAATAATCGGCGGCCAACTCGATACGAAGCTCGCGAGCTTCCGCGATAAATTTCAAATACTGCTCGGCCAAACCAAGCACCGAAATCTTGCGCAGATCGACTTTTTGGGTGCGCGACAGGGTCAAAAGCAGATCGAGCGGGCCTTCAAACCCGTCAACATCCACGATCAACGCTTCAGCGGCCAAACGGTCGGCCACCGGCAGTTGCGGACTAATAAACAGATCAGTTTCGGTCATGCGCGCCCCAAAGACTAGGATGCAAGGTCCGTCGCAAGCCCGTCGAAGTCAACCGACTGCGCGCGCACAAACAAGCGCTACTTTGCGACAACCGGAATGCACGGAGCGTTTTCGGCCAAGAACACCGAACAGAAGCGGCGTGCCTCGCTGACATCGGCAAAGCCGAGTACGCGCAGACGGTGGAACTCGCGCCCACCTGAGAAGGCCTGCTGCACAACAGGGCGCTTGCCATCCATAAAATCGCTAAACTGCGCCGAGATGCGCTGCCATTCCGATTGCGCAATCTCAGGGCTATCATAAGCGCCAAATTGCACCAGACGCGTGCCGCTTGGGATGCTCGCGGCGTCCACAAACGGACCTGCGGGCGCGGCCGTTGCCTGCGGAGCAACCGCAGCTGCCACCGAAGCGGTGCGCAACAGGGCCGGGCGCGCGACAGGGCGCGGCGAGCGCGCCAAACCGGGCGCAGAGGCGGGCAAAATGCTTAAAGTGACATTGCCGCCATCAGGCGTTGGGGACGTGACGAACGAGCCGTCTAGCGTCGGCACACCCGCCGCGATCTGGTCGGCAAGGGCGGCGTAGGCTGCGGTTTGCTCAGCCTCGGTGAGGTTCGATTGCGGTACGGTCAAGGACGCTGCCGAGCCGTTCTGGCTAGAGCTAGGCGCTGGTAACGGGGCTGCCGTGATCCCTTCGGCCGACAGATCAAGCGCGCGCGGGGCAAGCACAATCTGATCGGGCATATCGCCCGTGCGCCCCTGGGCCTGCACAGAATTGACCGAAAGGCCTTGATGGCTGGCTTGCGAGCCGCCGGGGTTTTCAGGCTGAATACGCATCGGTCCGGGCAACGCTTGGATCACGGGCACGCCGCTGACATCGCGTTGAATGGTCTGGTAGCCCCAAACGCCAAGGCCAAGCACAAGCGCCAGCGAACATAGTGCGCCAATCCAGTTGACCGCGCCGCCGCCCTGCCCGTCATCAGGCACCGGTGCCGTGCTGTAGGCGGCGTAATCTGGCGCGTCGGAATACCCCTGCGCGGCCTGATTGTCATAGGCTTGGTAATCCGTTTGGGCTTGTGGCGCATATGGGTCGGGCTGCGCTTGATAGCTTGGCTGCTCATACGTTGGTTGTTGGTAGGCGGGTTGTTGGTATTGCGGCTGCTGGTACTGCGGCTGCTGGTACTGCGGCTGCTCATATGTCGGTTGCTGGTAGGCGGGCGGCTGTGGTGCGGTGGCTTGCGGCGCAAAGCCCGGCTGTTGCGGTGGCGCACCAACGCGGCGCGGAGCGGCCCCATATCCCATCGGATTTGCGCCAGGTTGCCCTGCGTTGCCGCTATAGCCATAGAGTCCGCCGGTATTGATACCTGTCATTTTACTGCCTCATCGTGACGACGTCTGACGCGCCGCTCAACTGCCTGCTCGCATGTCGCTGTGGCGGGCGGCGTCTATCGCGCAGCTCCTCCCACAATATCATTATCATACCGATGCTAGCGCTGATCTCAAGAAAAACGGGCTCAGTAGGTTGAATATCGACAACCCGCCGTGACCGATTTACATCCCTTTTGGCGCGCCGAGCCGCTGCTCGCTAGCGCAATTCCGCGCGTGGTGTGACGCCGCACAGATCAAGACCATTGGCCAGAACCTGTCTGCAGGCCTCTGCCAAGGCTTGCTTGCTAGCAGTCACATCGGGCTTGGTTTCCTGGACAAGTCGCAAGTCAGGATGGTCGTTACCCCGGTTCCAAAGTGAATGAAAGTCAGACGCTAAGTCATAGAGATAAAACGCAATTCTATGGGGCTCGTTCGATCTGGCAGCGGCTTCGACCACACGCGGCCAGTCGGCAATTCGGCGGATCAAGGTCAACTCGCCTGCATCGGTCAGCCCCTCAAGTGATGCCGCATCCAACACCGCGCCGGACACATCCAGCCCCGCTTCCGTGGCCTTGCGTTTGGCCGAACAAATCCGCGCATGGGCGTATTGGACGTAGAATACCGGGTTGTCTTTGGACTGCTCGCGCACTTTGTCGAAATCAAACTCCAGCGGCGCATCATTTTTGCGGGTCAACATTACGAACCGGGTCACATCCGCGCCCACCATGTCGAGCACATCGCGCAACGTCACAAAGGTGCCCGCGCGTTTGGACATCTTAAACTCTTGGCCATCCTTCATCAGCTTCACCAGTTGGATTAGCTTCACATCCAGCGAAACTTTGCCATCTGACAACGCACTAACGGCGGCCTTCATCCGTTTGACGTAGCCGCCATGATCGGCCCCAAACACATCAATAAGCGCGTCGAAGCCTCTGGAAACCTTATCAAAATGATAGGCTATGTCAGGCGCGAAATAGGTCCAACTGCCATCGGATTTCTTCACCGGGCGGTCCACATCATCACCATGCGAGGTGGAACGGAACAGCGTTTGTTCGCGCGCCTCCCAATCCTCGGGCAGCTTGCCCTTGGGCGGGTCCAGCTTGCCCTCATAGATCAAGCCCTTGGCGTGTAGATCTTCAAGCGCCGCCTCAATCCGTCCAGTCCCGTAAAGCGACTTTTCGCTATAGAACATATCCATCTCAACGCCGAGATCCGCGAGATCAGTACGGATCATTTTCATCATCGCGTCGGTGGCAAAATCGCGCGCTTGCTCCAGCCAGACCTCCTCGGACGCATCAAGCCAACCATCGCCGATTTTGTCTTTGAGTGCCTCGCCGACCGGGATCAGATAGTCGCCGGGATAGGTACCGTCCTCGAATGCGACGGGCCGCCCGTGCGCCTCTAGATAGCGCAAATACACCGACCGCGCGAGCACATCGACCTGTGCGCCGCCATCATTGATGTAGTATTCCTTGGTCACTTTGTGGCCCGCAAAAGCCAGAAGCCGCGCAAGGGCGTCGCCAAAGACCGCGCCCCGAACATGGCCGACATGCAAAGGACCCGTGGGGTTGGCCGAGACAAATTCCACATTCACCGAGCGGCCTTGCCCGTAGCTCGAGGCCCCATATGCCGCGCCCTCGGCCAACACTTGGGCCACGACGCCTTGCCAAACACTTGAACCCAACCGAAGGTTCAAGAACCCCGGCCCGGCCACATCGGCACTGTCAACACGCCCGTCGGCCATCAGCCGTGCCGCCAAGGCGTCCGCGATAACCCGCGGTTTTTGCCCCGAGGGCTTGGCGAGCACCATCGCCGCATTCGTCGCCATATCGCCATGTGTTGCGTCGCGCGGCGGCTCGACCGTGATCGCATCAAAGCTCAAGCCATCCGGCAAAAGCCCTTCAGTCACCATCTGGGTCAGGGTCGCGATTACAAGGTCGCGCATTTGGGCAAAGAGGTTCATCACAAGTCTCTCATCAACGGTTTGGCGGGAGCTTCGGGCTTTATCAGGCCGGGCGGGACTTTCAAGGCGGCAGGCTCTCTAGCTACCTGTTCGTGCCTTTAGATCGACGTAAGTCGCCAGAGCGAAACGGTCCGTCATCCCAGCAATATAGTCGGCAACGATGCGCGCAACGCCTGTGCGGCCCGTGGCTTTGGCCAAATCCGCCTGCCAGCGCGCAGGCAACTCGCCGGGATGCGACAGGAAATGCGGAAAAAGCGCCTCGACCACCTGTGTGACTTCGGCGCGCTTCACCATAACATCAGGCGCGCGGTACATGCTTTTGAAAAGGAACGACTTTATCTCAGAAATCGCATCCGTCATCGAGGTGCTGAACTGCACAGTCGCCGTTCCGAAGTTGCGAATATCGTCAATGCTTTGCGGGTCAGCATCGGCCAGCACCGCTCGCGTCCGGTCAATGACATCGGCTACCATCGCGCCGAATACGCGGCGCAATGCCTCATGACGGCGACGATACGGGTCGAGCGTGGGATACAAACGGTCCACTTGCGCCAGCGCGTCGCGCACCAGTGGCAGATGGGCAATATCTGTGTCGCGGAACAATCCCGCCCGCAGCCCGTCATGTAGGTCGTGATTGTTATAAGCGATGTCATCAGCAAGTGCTGCAACCTGCGCCTCGGCGCTGGCAAATGTGTGCAGCTGCAGATCGTGGCGCTGCGAGTAGCTGCCAAGTGCATGTGGAAGCGGCGCGTGGACCGGACCGTTGTGCTTGGCGATCCCCTCAAGGGTTTCCCAGGTTAGATTCAGACCGTCAAACTCAGCGTAGTGCCGTTCTAATTCCGTAACGATTCTAACGGCTTGCGCATTATGATCAAACCCACCATGGGGTGCCATCAGCGCGTCCAACGCATCCTCGCCGGTATGACCAAATGGCGTGTGACCCAGATCATGCGCAAGGGCGACGGCCTCAGTGAGGTCAGTATTGAGGTCGAGTGCACCTGAGACTGTCCGCGCAACTTGAGCAACCTCAATCGAGTGGGTTAGCCTGGTGCGATACACATCGCCCTCGTCTTCAACAAACACCTGCGTCTTGTGCTTTAGCCGCCTAAATGCGGATGCATGGATGATCCGGTCGCGGTCGCGCTGGAAGCACGAGCGAAACGAGCTTTCTTCTTCAGCGTAAAGCCGCCCCCTGCTAAGGGTTGGATTAGATGCGTATCGCGCCTGCATTTGATCTGCCTGTTCTTGTGGCCTGTTTTGCGGCACCCTATATCAAGATACGAGTGAAAACGACAGTGCTTGGCGAAAAGCCGCCCAGCCTGTTTACTGACACATGAAGGAAAACGGTTCAGATGGACTTTACGCTTCCCCCCCGCGTCACCAACCGTGCGTTCGAGCGACTGGCAGAAATAAATGAGACCGCGCAAGCGCCGCAAGCTTTGCGCGTCGCCGTCGAAGGTGGCGGCTGCTCGGGTTTTCAATATGAAATCAAGCTGGACACGGCGGTTGACGAAGACCTCGTGCTCGAAGGCCAAGGCCAGCGCGTTGTCGTCGATCCAGTGTCCCTGCCCTTTTTGGCAAATGCCGTGATCGATTTTTCCGAAGAACTGATCGGCGCGCGGTTTGTGATCGAAAATCCTAACGCGTCGTCCAGCTGTGGTTGCGGCACTAGCTTTTCGATGTAAACCTCTCGATTAGGGCGTAAAATACTGCCCTGAACCGTTTTAAAAGAGTTGGAGTGTTCCGGTTGTCGCAACCTCCGGAAACTTTGGTTTGGAGATTAGCTCTATCTCCGGCAGGTCTTCGCTACGAACGAACTTCTGCTGCGCACGCCCATCGGCTGGAAAAAATCGGACCAACCTCCCCTTCCCGCCGCCCAAACTGCCCCCAACAACCGCTATTCCTTCATCAGCAAGGAACTGTTTGGCGAAGGCCACATTTCTCGCGCCTATGTCAGATTTGACGTTGAGCATGCTAGCGCCACCGAAGATTTTAGCCACTAGCTGGGACTTATGAGCCCCCCGCTTGAGCATCCCGTTGACCAACAACTCCATCGCATTCACCCCATAGCGCAACTGACCCGCATCGCTGGCCCCGCCGCCAGGCAACAGATAGTGGTTCATGCCCCCCAATTTCAGTACGGGATCCCAAAGGCACGTCGCGACGCATGATCCGAGCAAGGTCGTCAGGCAAGCATCTGCGAAACGCGACACGACATATTCCCCTTGAATAATACGCATCGTTTTCCAAGCGGCCTCGCCTGCGGCCTTGGGGCTGGGGTAAACAACGCTCTGCTTCAAACCAGCGCCCGATGATGGCGCAATGTCCTGAGGCTGCGCTTTTGCGGCAACTGCACCGACCATTCTTTGCACGGAAGATCGAGCGCCCAACATTTAGAATTCATCCCAGGAATTATCGTCTTGCACAGCGGTCGAACCGGCCGGCGCCATGTCGCGTCCGCCTGCATGGTCCCGAACATGAACCAGTCCTTGGCTAGAACCCACTGCCTCACCCTCAGGCGACACTTCGTACGGTGTTGTAATCGCTTCAAAGACAGGTCGCGACGGCTGGACCTGTTCTGTTTTGAACTTTGCGACCATATCTGTCAGGTTTTGCGCCTCTCGGGTCAAAGAATGGCTGGCTGCGGTTGTTTCTTCAAACATGGCCGCGTTTTGCTGGGTCACTTGGTCGAGTTGGTTGACCGATGCATTAATCTCGGCCAATCCCGCCGACTGCTGCTGGGCTGAGCCTGAGATCTCCGCCACATGATCTGCAATTCCGCCGACCGCCTCGACGATTTCTTCGAGGGCGTGCCCAGCCTGAGCGACCAGATCAACCCCTCGGGAGACATGATTGCTGCTGGTCGAAATCAGTGCGCCGATCTCTTTGGCGGCCTCTGAAGACCTTTGCGCTAACGCTCGCACTTCTGAGGCAACCACAGCAAATCCGCGCCCCGCATCACCGGCCCGCGCGGCTTCTACCCCCGCGTTCAGGGCCAGCAAGTTTGTCTGAAAGGCGATATCATCAATCACGTTGATAATCTTGGATATTTTGCCGGATGATGTCTCGATCAATCCCATCGCAGAGACCGCTTCCTTAACGACCGCGCCACTGCTAACGGCATTTTCGCGCGCATCTACCACAACGATGTTTGCGCGCGATGCGCCCTCCGCCGCCGACTTGACGGAGGCCGTCAATTCGTCAAGTGCTGCGGCAGTTTCCTCAAGCGTTCCAGCCTGCTTTTCTGTCCTGTGGGACAGATCATCTGCGGCATTACTGATCTCGTGGGCCTCGCCGCGGATTGCGGTTGCATTCTCAATGACCGCGCATAGCGTCTGGTTCAGGCGGGAAACGGCGGCATTGAAATTGCAGCGCAGTTGGTCATATCGCGGCGCAAACGGTACCTCCAACCGGGCCGCAAGATTACCTTCACTGAGATATTTCAGACCAACGCTTAGTTCTGCGACCACAAGGGCCTGCTCAGTCTCTAGCGCTTTACGCTGCTCGTCAGCGGCAAAAAGGCTTTTGTGCGAAGCCGTGACATCGGCCGCCATTAGCAAATATTTCAATGCGGTGTTTTGGCGGTCCATAACTGGACTGATCGAGCCTTCAAGCCACCGCTCGGCCCCATCTGCGCCAATGCAACGGAAACGACCGTAAGTCTGCGTGCCGCCAACCAGCATATCCCAAATCTCGGCCCCGCTTCGATCCGTGTCATCGCACGCAACAACAAGGGTTTCGAAGGTGCTTTGACCCGAAATCAATATACCTGCGCCAACGGCATCTGACAGACAGGCATTGAATGCCTCAAGCACGCCGGATGTGGAAAATTCTGCGGTGCATTGGTGCTTGTGAATCGCCGCTATGACAGCTTTTTGCATCCGCTCGACCGTAACATCTTGCCATTCGACCACGTAGCCAATCCGACTGCTATCGAGATCGCGTACCACGTTCACCATTAGCGCAAACCGCGCCTCGCCGACTTTGATGTCAACGCTCAGCGGGAAATCGGTGATGCTGTCGAGCTTTTGCACCGCTTTTGACTGCGGCCCGTGAAATAGATCCATGGAATGCCCAACGACATCGTCGGGGTTGAATGAAGGCAAATCACTGCGGAATGCGTCGGTGTGATCAACCAGAAGCCGGTAAGCAGCCGGATTGATATAGCGAATGACCCGATCCGAATCGACGATCATGGAGGCCGCTGAGCTGCCCTGAAACGCAGCGCTCTTGAAATGGTTCTCGGCTTCAACTTCAGCTGCGCCGCGCAACTTATCTCGCAGCATCTCGAGGGATTTGGCGATATCTCCGATCTCATCGCCGCGCCGCAAACATGGAATACCGCTTGCTAAATTGCGCTCTGCAATCTTGCGCATGGCCCCACCAACGGCCACGAGCGGGATACTGATCGAGCGCGCGAATATGATCCCAAGCGCGCTGATTGCAGCCAGTAGAAACACAATATTGGCCACTATATCTCGCAATAGGTTACGCGCTGAGGCCAGCTGTAAGGCTTGCTCGCGCTCGGCAACGACGATCCATGCCTGATCAAAAAACCGCATCGGCGCGTGCGCTGCAAAGATCGGTGTGCCCGTCAAAGACGCCGATTCGCGTACGCCTTCGGTGCCTGCCTGCGCTGCGTCCAGCAAGGATGCATCGACGGACGTCTCTAGCGCACGCCCCGAACCAAGAAGTCGCGAATCACTTCGCAGGCTCCCATCGGGGGCAACCAGATAGGCCTCGCCAGCCAACCCTTCGCGTCCAAACCCCACAGTATCCTGCAAAATTTGGTCCACCGGCGTGATTGGCAATCGAAAGACCAAGACGCCTAAGAACTGCCCTGTCGAGCCGAGGATTTCCTTGCCAATATAGCTCGACAATACGCCGTCAGAATTCTGTTCAGGTGCGAAATCCACGTATGTAATCAAACCGCTACCACGTGTCTCGGAGGCTTTGGAAAATGCGGACGACAGGCCCGAGGAACCCGCGCTTGAATCAACAGTTTGGCCGAAACGCTGATCCTTTAGCACCGAGTAGATCACCGTCCCGGAAGGATCGATCAGATAGATATCTTGGTAAACCGAGTGATCAGTCAAGGTGCGGAAATAGGGGTGAAATGTCCCATGCGCGCGTGAATATGCACCGCCATCACCGGCAACATCCAGCATCGCATACGCGTCTGGGCCATGGGGATTACGCGTCCGGTACCATTCCACGAGATGTGCAGCTGGATCACCGGGTATCAGGCCAAGGCCGTTGCGAAACCCCAAGAAAGCATCGTGTAACAAGTGGCTGTTGGCTTGTATGTTAAGGTCACGCTCAACGCCTATCACAAGGGTTTCCAGCGCGCTTGCCCGCGCCTGAGCAATGGCCAGCAGACGAATTTCGGCTTCCTCAGCGAGTGAATTGCGTGCGTGCATGTAACTCAGCGCCGTTGTCACGACGAGCGCCATTAGGCTGAGAGTCACTATGATAACAGGCAGCTTAACCGCCACACGGATCGAGTTCAGAAACTTCATCTTCGGCTCCCAGCGCAAACGTTTGGGAGCAGATGGAGTGCCGAACTCTCACGCCGCCCCAATCGGACATCACACGACCGGGCGGCCCAATCAGGAAAGCCCGGCAGTTGCTGCATCATTCAGGGAAGACATGAAGATTAGCTTAAGCGCCATTCATCCAAGGATCGCGCATAGGCAAGATTCGTAAACTGAGCAGAACGCCCCTACGAGCAGAGCTTTGAAATTATGGCGCTATTCTGCTGTAGAAGGGGCAACGACTTCTGGTGCGGACACGGGTCCTTCGCCGTCTGTCGCGCCTTCAGCCTTGGGCTTAAGCTCGGCCCTCGGGCGCCGGGCACGTGGCTTGCGCGCAGGACGATCTTCGGGCGTTTCCACCAAGCTGCTTACGCCCTCGGAAATCACCGCTACGGCTTCTTGGGGCGCGGCCACGACTTCCTGCACCACGTCCTCGTGCACAACCTCTACAGGAGCGTTCTCATCGCGGTTGCGGTCCCGGTTCTGATCTCGAGTTTGATCTCGGTTTTGATCGCGATTCTGGTTTTCTTGGCCTTGCCGCTCGCGCCTGCCTTCATTGGATTGGGCTTGCTGTGCATCTATCTGAATCTGGCGTTCGGCCTGCTCGCGCATCGCTTCGCTGAGTATCCGCGAATAGTGCTCGGCATGTTGCTGGAAGCTTTCAACAGCAACCCTGTCGCCTGCAAGCTGTGCATCGCGGGCAAGTTGATTGTACTTGTCGATGATTTGCTGAGGCGTGCCGCGCACTTTGCCCTCAGGCCCCGAGCTGTCGAAGACACGGTTAATGATATTGCCGGAAGGACGGCGATTGTTGTTAGGTTTGTTCCGGTTACGGGACTTAGAAGATCTCATGAGGTCAAATTTTCCGCCTTAAGGGCAGTTGAGGGATCACCTGCGGCTTACCGCTGATCCGATCAGTCAAGGTATTGTTCTAACACCTGAGAGGGCCAAACGCATGAAAGGTAGGTCGATCTTTCGATCCATCGGCGTCAGCCCAAATAGGCCTCGCAACCGCACCTTGTTTGGTTAGTAAGCACCACTTTCGCTACCTTACAAGGCAAAAAATGCAAAAACCGTCAACAGGTAGCGGTGTTTGCGAAAAAGACGCACTAGATCGGCCTGCGCGCAGTGACCACGCGACCGCGCCCGTCGAAGTCTTGCACAATTTCAACATCACTCAGACCGGCTTGGGCGCAGAACCCTGCAACTTCGTTTGCCTGCCCTGCCCCAACCTCAAATAGCGCCCGCCCACGAGGCGCGAGATGGACGAGCAGTTGCGGCGCAAGTGTACGGTAGACGTGCAAGCCATCTGCACCGGGCGTCAACGCGATCTGAGGTTCCCAAAGGCGTGGCTCAGGCTCCAACTGCGCGTGGACGGAACCATCGATATAGGGCGGATTACAGGTGATCAGATCGAAACTGCCGCCAACGCCGTCCAGCCAATCAGACTGCAGCAGCTCGGCGCGCGCAGCCAGCCCGAACGTGTCGCGGGTGTCGCGCGCTACGTCCAATGCAGCCCTAGATATGTCGACGCCAAGCCCGCGCGCACGCGTCCGCTCAGCAAGCAACGTCAACAAGATCGCACCACTGCCCGTGCCCAGATCAAGCACCGTCTGGAACGGTTCAGCCAAGGCCGCCTCAACCAACATTTCCGTCTCGGGTCGTGGATCAAGTACGTCTTGCGTGACCTTGAAATTGCGCCCGTAAAATTGACGCATTCCAATGAGTTGAGATACCGGTCGACGCTGCACACGCCCGTCGATCAAGTCCACAAATCGCAGCGCTTGGGCGTCGTCCAACCCATCTTGCATGTGCAACAGCAACCGATCCGGCGCGACATCCATCGCAAACGCGAGAAGCCTCCGCACATCAATTGCGGGGTCCGCCACACCAGCGGCGCGAAGTTTAGAAATTGCAGCGGGCAGAAGATGAGCGGCACAGGTTGCGCTCATTCCCCCATCTCGGCCAGACGGCTCGCCTGATCGTCCGAAATCAACGCATCAATCACCTCGTCCAAATCGCCCTGCATAATTTGGTCGAGCTTATACAGCGTCAGATTAATCCGGTGATCCGTCATCCGCCCCTGAGGGAAATTATAGGTGCGAATACGCTCAGACCGATCGCCGCTGCCAACTTGGCCTTTGCGCTCGGCCGCGCGTTCGTCGGCAATCTTCTGGCGTTCCAGATCATAAAGCCGGGCACGCATGACGTTCATGGCGATCTCGCGGTTGCGGTGCTGGGACTTTTCCGAGCTGACAACAATGATCCCGGTCGGAATATGGGTTATCCGCACAGCAGAATCGGTCGTGTTGACGTGCTGGCCCCCGGCCCCGCTGGCCCGCATCGTATCAAGACGCAGATCGCTGGCGGGGATATCGAGATCAACCGCTTCGGCCTCGGGCAGCACAGCAACTGTCGCCGCAGACGTATGAATGCGCCCGCCGGATTCTGTAACAGGCACGCGCTGGACGCGGTGCACACCGGATTCGAATTTCAGCCGCGCGAACACCCCATCACCTGCAACCCGCGCGATCACTTCTTTGATGCCGCCAAGCTCGGTCTCGGCCTGCTCGAGAATCTCAAATTTCCAGCCTTTAGATTCCGAGTGACGCTGATACATCCGCAGCAATTCGGCTGCAAAAAGCGAGGCCTCGTCGCCGCCAGTTCCCGGTCTGATCTCGACAATCGCAGGACGCGCATCGGCGGTATCACGCGGCAAAAGCGAGACGCGCAAGCCCTGCTCAACCTCGGGAATGCGCGCTTTCAGGATCGGCAATTCGTCTTTGGCCAGTTCTGCCATATCAGGGTCCGACAGCATTGCTTCGGCCTCGGCCAAATCATCAAGCAGCGACCGGTAGATCAGGATTTCCGTTACGACAGGCCTCAACTCGGAATATTCACGAGCCAACTCCGCAATTTCGGAGCCGTCGACACCGCTCGACATCCGCGCTTCGAGATACTCAAAGCGCGCCGTGATCTCAGCGAGTTTTTGCATAGGAACCATAGGGCGGGAATGTCCGATCAGGTCGTGTGGGTCAAGGGCGCTTAGCCTGCTTCGGCCTCAGCCAAGGCGACCAGCCAGCCCTCCACACGGGTCTTGTTGACGTAAAAATCGCGTTGTCCGAAGCGCAGGCGCGCATAGATTACTAACCGCGACCCGCCTTCGCCCTCGGGCAACGTGGCCACGGTGGTATAGTCAGGAAACCCCATCACCGCCGAGCGCGTCTGGAACGTCATGCGCCCTTCAGCCGGGCTGCCTGCAAGGATGCGGGTGCGCGGTGTAGCTTGGATGATCTCAGCAAGCCGGACCAACACCGCTTCAGGCGAAGACCCATAGACCGGACTGGTCGCATCAGCGCCGTCGCGCAGCAAAAACCGCCCCTCGCCCGCGCGCAAACTCGGATCGGTCGGATCGATATGCCAAGCCCGCGGGTCGCTGGGGGCAAGCCGAATGTAGGCGACGAGGCCGACAACGAGGAAAATCAGGATCAAGGGGATGAGAAAGAGCAACGATTTCATCGGGCAGTGCGCCTTGTGTTAGGAAGCAGGAAGGTTCGCTTGACCATGCCCGCCCCGCTGGTGAAGTCTAGAGGGACGAAACGTCACGAGGAAAACACGGATGCGCAGAACATCTTTGATATTGGGCCTGATGTGCGGCGCAGTTGTCGCCACGTTTGCACAGGCAGAGGCGCGTTTTGATGGCATCTACCGCCCGGCGGGCCCAAGTATGGGCAAGTGGAACTGCATTGATATCGGTATGGACGGCGGGGCGTTGGCGATCCGCGACGACCAACTTTTCGGGGTTGAGAACACTTGCGATATGACCGCCCCGACGAACGTTCGGGACATGGACGCTGTGCTTTTTGATTTTGAATGTCAGGGCGAGGGCATGACCAGCACCGACCGCGTCATGCTGATGCGCGGTGATGCTGGTTCAATCTATGTCATCCGCGATGGGTTCGTCACGAAATGGGATCTGTGCAGGCCCTAGCCCGCAGCCCCTACTTGCGCTTCAACCTGCTCGGCCACGGCTTCTGCCTGTGCAGCCAGTTCCCCAAGACCTTCAACAAGGCTCGGCGGGATCATTGGAACCTCAATCTGCTCGGGCTCAGGTGCAGGTGCGTTCTGCAACGCCTCAAGTTCCTGGGCCTGCTCGGCATATGCGGCTTCGGTGCGGCGCAAGTCTTCTTCCAGCCCGGCGGTCTTGTCGGCCAGCATCAGTCCAGCCATCAAAAGCATCCGCGCTTCGGTCATCCTGCCCAGTTGGTCGGCAAGAACTTGCGCTTCATTATCAAGGATTTGGCCCGCACTTTGCAGGTAAACCTCTTCGCCCTCTTGGCAGGCAACCGAGAATTCACGACCTCCGATGGCGATATTAACTTCAGGCATTGGAAGGCTCCTCCAGCACAGGGGTCAACACGCGCAAAACGGCATCGAGGTCGCGCAGTTCCGACAGTCGTGCCGCCTGAACAGCTTCTAGATCTGCAGCTAGGCTGCGATTGATCAATTCTGGGTTCGTGACGCCAGATAAGGCCGAGCGTCGCAATTCGGCGTTGGCTGTCTGCAATTCTTGGACCGAAGCGCGCACCGTGCGCAATTCGGCTTGGGCCGCGTCCATTTCGTCATCTTGGGCCGCGTGGCGCGCCGCATCAGACCGAAGCCCATTGATTTGCGCGTTCAAAGCGCCGATCTGACCGGATTGTTCGGTGATCTGCGCAGCCTGCCCGCTGATTTTGGTGCGCTCAGCCGCCAGCGCATCGGTCGCCTCGGCCAGATCGGCCGTGACCAGCGACAACTGCTCGGCAAGTGCGTCGGCCTCAGCCGCAGACACAACATCCTCGGCGGGCGCGGCAGACAAGCCCTCTACACCAGTGCGAATGCGCTCAAGCGCCTCCGCGATACGTTTTTCAAGCTCTCCGAGCTCACTCATAACAAAGGCCTCTTCCTGGCAAGTTTCCCGCCACAGCGGCGCGGTTCATCCCCGAATCGCCCGTCGCATCAATATATTGCGCCATGTAGCTAAAGTTCGCAATTAAGCCTGAACACAAGAGGCTATGACGGCGGATCGGCGCGTGGCAAGCCTGCTGTGCAACGATTGCGCGGCAGCTTCGCTTGATCTTGTACACATGCGCGTCGTATCAGCCAGCCAAACGCACCCCGCTAAAAGGACTTCCGCCTTGGATATCTCTGCCCTGCGCACCGCGCACCCCGATCATTGGATGCGCGCTGCTGCGATCCGCACCCTGACGCTCGATGCTGTTGCGGCTGCCAATTCGGGCCATTCCGGTATGCCGATGGGCAGGGCCGATGTGGCGACGGTTCTGTATTCCAAGCACCTGAAGTTTGACGCAACAAACCCCGAATGGCCTGACCGCGACCGGTTCATCCTGAGTGCTGGCCATGGCTCCATGCTGCTTTACTCCCTGCTGCACCTCACCGGCTCGCCCGATATGACGCTGGAGCAGATCAAGAACTTCCGCCAGTTGGGTGCAATCACCGCAGGCCACCCTGAATACGGCCACGCGCGCGGGATCGAGACAACAACTGGCCCGCTCGGCCAAGGCATCGGCAACGCGGTCGGCTTCGCACTGGCCGAAGAAGTGCTGCGCGCGCGGTTCGGCGCCAGTGTCGTCGATCACTATACATACTGCATCGTGGGCGACGGCTGCCTGATGGAGGGTATCAGCCAAGAGGCGCTGGCACTGGCCGGACGGCAGGAACTTTCACACCTAATCGTCTTCTTTGACGACAACGGCATCACCATCGATGGCAAGGTCGAGATCGCAGATCGCACCGACCAAAAGGCCCGCTTCGCCGCCAGCGGTTGGGATGTGCTATCTTGCGACGGCCATGACCCCGAAGACATCGACCGCGCGATTGTGCAGGCGAAAAAGTCCTCCAAGCCGGTAATGATCGCCTGCAAAACCCATATCGCACTGGGATCAAGCGCCCAAGATACCGCCAAAGGCCACGGCGCATTGACTGCACCTGAGCTAATCGCAGACACCCGGAAAGCCTACGGCTGGACACACGGCCCATTCGACATCCCTTCTGAAATCAAGAGCTGGTGGGAAGGCGTTGGATCGCGCGGCGGTGCTGATCGTACGGCGTGGGAAGAGCGTTTGGGCAAACTGTCTGGTGCCAAGCAAAAAGAGTTCGAACGCGTGATGGCAGGCGAGTTGCCCTCCAAATTGTCGGCAACCATCAAAGCATTCAAGAAAGAGATGTCTGAGGGCGCGCCAAAGATTGCCACACGCTCAGCTTCCGAGAAAGTGCTGGGCGTTCTGAACCCGATCCTGCCAGAAACCGTTGGCGGTTCGGCGGATCTGACCGGATCGAACAACACCAAAACTCCGGATATGGGCGTGCACACCCCGGAGACCCGCGAGGGGCGCTACATCCACTACGGTATCCGCGAGCACGGCATGGCATCGGCAATGAACGGCATGGCGCTGCATGGCGGCGTGCGCCCCTATGGCGGCACGTTCATGTGCTTCACCGATTATGCGCGCGGCGCGATGCGGCTTTCGGCGTTGATGAAACAGCCGGTGGTCTATGTGATGACCCACGATTCTATCGGTCTGGGTGAAGACGGCCCAACGCACCAGCCGGTCGAGCATCTTGCAATGATGCGCGCCACGCCTAACACCAACGTATTCCGCCCAGCCGACGCCGTAGAGACCGCCGAGGCTTGGCAGATTGCACTTGAGACGAAAGACGCGCCGTCCGTGTTGTGTCTTTCGCGCCAAGGTCTGCCAACATTGCGCACCGAGCACACGACCAAGAACATGACGGCCCAAGGCGGTTATGTGCTGGCCGATGCGGATGGAAAACGCCAGGCGATCTTGATGGCAACGGGCTCGGAGGTCGCGATTGCGATGGCCGCGCGCGATCTGCTGCAAGCCGAAGGGATCGGCACACGGGTTGTGTCGATGCCGTGCTGGGAGCTGTTCGAAGAGCAACCCGAAGCCTACCGCCGCCGCGTCCTGCCCGCAGGTCCGGTGCGCGTCGCGATCGAGGCCGCAATCCGGTTCGGTTGGGACCGTTGGCTGTACGGAGAGCGCGGCAAGCGCGATAAAGGCGGCTTTATCGGGATGCATGATTTCGGTGGCTCAGCGCCCGCCAATGAGCTGTATGCGCATTTCGGGATCACTGCTGAGGCAACTGCCGCTAAGGTGAAAGAGATGCTGTAAGGCACTCATCAGATTACGAAAAAGGCCGGGCGTAGTGCCCGGCCTTTTTTTGTTTGGGGCCCAAATCCTTACGTAAAGATTTGGGCCGCTGACAGGTTAGTGAGCCTTCGGTTGAGTGTACGAAAGCGCCTGTGCAAGCAAAGGCGCTAAGCGTATCTTAATCCATCACAGGCAATGAGAACTCCTGGCCCTCTTTGATCCCCGAAGGCCAGCGCGCCGTCACTGTTTTCGTACGTGTATAGAACTTAAACGAATCCGTTCCGTGCTGGTTCAAATCGCCGAACCCAGATTTCTTCCAGCCACCAAAGGTATGGTAGGCCAGCGGCACAGGGATCGGCACGTTGATACCGACCATCCCGATATTGATCCGCTTGGCAAAGTCACGCGCCGTATCACCGTCACGCGTGAAGATCGCGGTGCCGTTGCCGTACTCGTGGTCCATAGCCAGACCAATCGCTTCCTCATAGGTTTTGGCGCGCACGGTGGACAATACAGGTCCGAAAATCTCGGTCTTGTAGATCTCCATGTCCTTGGTGACGTTATCAAACAGATGCGGGCCAACGAAATATCCGTTCTCGTAGCCCTGCAAGGAATAACCGCGTCCATCGACAGCCAATGTGGCCCCCTCATCAACACCAGACTGCACAAGGCGCTCAATATTTGCCTTTGCAGCCGCGGTCACAACCGGCCCGTAATCAACGTCATTGCCCGAGGTATACGGCCCAACTTTCAGCGCCTCTACCCGCGGGATCAGCTTCTCGATCAACCGATCTGCGGTCTCGTCGCCGACGGGAACTGCCACGGCAATTGCCATGCAGCGTTCGCCTGCTGCGCCAAATCCTGCGCCGATCAACGCATCAGCCGCCTGATCTAGGTCCGCGTCGGGCATGATGATCATGTGGTTTTTCGCACCACCAAAGCACTGCACACGTTTGCCGTTCGCACAGCCACGTGTGTAGATATACGATGCAATTGGGGTCGACCCAACGAAGCCAATTGCTTGGACCGTCTCGTTATCAAGGATCGCGTCGACGGCTTCCTTGTCACCATTGACGACCTGCAAAATGCCAGCGGGCAGACCGGCTTCAGTCATCAGTTCGGCCAGCATCAAAGGCACCGACGGATCGCGCTCAGATGGCTTAAGGATAAACGCATTTCCGCACGCAATCGCAGGGCAGAACTTCCAAAGCGGGATCATTGCCGGGAAGTTGAACGGAGTAATTCCCGCAACAACCCCAAGGGCTTGGCGCATGGAGTACATGTCGATGCCCGGCCCGGCGCTGTCTGTAAATTCGCCCTTTAGCAGATGCGGCGCACCAATGCAGAATTCTGCAACTTCCAGCCCGCGCTGCACATCGCCTTTGGCATCTGGCAATGTTTTGCCATGTTCGCGGCTCAGCGCTTCGGCCAGTTTGTCCATGTCGCGGTTCAGCAGGCGCACAAATTCCATCATCACGCGCGCGCGCTTTTGCGGGTTCGTTGCTGCCCATGCAGGCTGCGCTGCCGCCGAGGCCGCGACAGCCGCGTCCAGTTCGGCCTTCGAGGCCAACGGAACCTGCGCCTGCACTTCGCCCACAGCAGGGTTCATCACATCGGCAAACCGCCCAGACGTGCCTGCCACTCGCTTACCGTCAATATAGTGAAACAACTGTTCCATTTCGTCGTCCTCCTCAGGAATTTATCCGACCCTAAGCAATTTTGCTTTGCGAAAAAAGACGTGATTTGGCAAACAGGTTTTGCACAAATGCAAAGGGTGGCGTGAGATGCAGTGGGATGACCTCAAAGTGTTCTTGGCCGTCGCGCGAGGTGAAAGCCTTTCTGCAGCGGGCCGAGCCCTAAAACTGGACCCTGCTACTGTCGGGCGACGGATAGCCCGATTGGAGGACGAGATCGGGGCAGCGCTGTTCCTGCGATCCGCGCAGGGCTACGCTTTGACCGAGGCGGGCGCGCGCCTGATGCAGCATGCCGCAAGGGTCGAGACCGAGATTTCCACCGGACTGGCCGGGCTTTCTGGACCGGGCGACGGCTTGCAGGGACAGATCCGCATCGGTGCACCGGACGGTTGCGCCACCTATTTGTTGCCGCAAGTCTGCGCCGAGATTGCCCGCACCCATCCGGGGCTTGAACTGCAAATCGTTGCCCTGCCCCGGATATTTAACCTGTCTAAGCGCGAAGCCGACATTGCGATTGCCGTTACACCTCCTAAACAGGGGCGCGTCATGGTGCGCAAGATCACCGACTATCACCTGCATTTGGCCGCCAGTCGCAGCTATCTCGAGCATGCTCCGGCAATCACAACGCGCAGCGATCTGACCGCACATCCGCTGGTGGGGTACATCGCCGACATGATCTTCGATGCAGGTCTCGATTATGCACAAGAGCTTGGCGTGAAACGATTATCGCTCTCGTCAAATTCGGTCTTGGTGCAGCTTGCTCTTCTACAGCAAGGGGCTGGCATCGGGATGGTCCATGATTTTGCACTGCCCTTTGCGCCTGAATTGGTGAAGGTGTTGCCGGGCGAAGTTTCTCTGTCGCGCGCCTATTACCTGCTGCGCCATGCCGACGAGGCCGGTGTGGGGGGGCGCCTAGGGCAATTCGCGGATATTCTGAGCGCTGGCATCCGACGAGAAACGGCGCGGTTGGAAGGCTTGGCTTGACATAAGCCCACCAGACTTGTCAGCTTGGGTATGCAATCGCACACCGCCGGAGGCCGTCATGCTCGTTCACCAAATCCTAAAATCCAAAGGCACCGATGGCGTCGTCACGGTCAAGCCAGGCACGCGGGTCAGCCAAGCGGCTGAAGTGCTATCACAACGCCGGATCGGCACTGTGGTGGTCTCGCCCGATGGCAAGCATGTGTCCGGGGTTCTGTCGGAACGCGATATCGTGCGCGAAATCGGCAAACGCGGTGCGGCCTGTCTAGCAGATCTGGTCGATGACATGATGACGTCGAAGATCGAGACGGCTTCGATGAAAGAAGACGCAGATGGCATTTTGCACCGGATGACAGAAGGCCGCTTTCGCCACATGCCCGTGATGGAGAACGGCGAAATGGTCGGTCTGATCACGCTTGGCGACGTTGTCAAAGCGCGTCTGTCGCAACTGGCGATGGAGAAAGAGGCGCTTGAGGGCATGATAATGGGGCACTAGCCTCTGTCCGCTGCGCTATATTCCGCATAAAATTTCGGCTTTCTCCTTGATCTTTCGCGCGAAATTTTGTTGCGTGCGCAGGTAAACCCCAGACAAAGGGATTAGAATCCATGCGCGTCGGCCTTTATCCCGGGACATTTGATCCTGTCACTTTGGGACATCTCGATATTATCCGTCACGCGAGTGCGCTGGTGGACAGGCTCGTGATCGGTGTTGCGATCAACCGCGACAAAAGCCCCCTCTTCTCGCTTGAAGAACGGGTTGAGATGGTCGTGAACGAATGCGCAAGCTTGTCGGCTGAGACTGGCATCGAAATCGTAGCTCACCCCTTCGAGAATTTGCTGATCGATTGCGCTCGCGATGTGGGGGCTGGCATCATCATTCGCGGCCTACGAGCTGTAGCCGATTTCGAGTACGAATTTCAAATGGTTGGCATGAACCGAAAGCTCGATGACAGTATCGAGACGGTGTTTCTTATGGCCGAGGCTGAGCATCAAGCCATCGCCTCAAAACTTGTCAAAGAGATCGCGCGTCTTGGGGGCGATGTGTCGAAATTCGTCACACCACCCGTCAATGAAGCACTTCGCGGCAAGTACTCGGCAAGTTCATAAACCGGGCATACCAGCGAGGGTCTTTGCTTTCACAAATATCCTCGCTCGTGTGCATCCGCTTAGTGGAAGCGAAAACTGCTGCCATTTTGGTCGGTGCCATAAACGGCACCTGAGGCAATTTTCGCGGCGTCTTCGCGGAAGATACCAAGGTCGAGTGCCACATCAAGCGACATCGCCTCAATCTCAGCCACGGTGCGCGCGTATGCAATTCGTTTTTGGGCGGCGTCGAAAAGTTGGTTGACGATCTGTGTCATGGAGCCGGTGCTTTCGTATGGACTGAAGCACCACTTTGGGCGCTTGGGGATAAGTGTTCATCTGGGCGCTGTTGTCTGCGTCCATGACAGCGATATGGGCCTGAATGATTGCGATAACAACGCACATATACTCAAAGCCGCTATGCAATTTCTGCAATGCAGCATTTTCCCAGCCAACCCCTTGGCTTCAAAGAAAAAGGGGCGCTTTCGCACCCCTTTTCCAAACAAATAATGCAGCAAACATTACAGATGCTTGCCCATTACAGCAGCTGTATCGAGCATCCGGTTCGAGAAGCCCCACTCGTTATCATACCACGTCAGTATACGGCACATCGTGCCCTCCATCACTTTGGTCTGATCGGTGGCAAAGATCGACGAATGCGGATCGTGGTTAAAGTCCATACTGACCAGTTTGTCGTCGGTCACGCCCAGCACGCCTTTCAGCGGACCGGAGGCAGCTGCCGCATGGATAGCTGCGTTTATCTCTTCCACGCTGGTCTCGCGCGCGGCCTCAAACGTCAGATCGACCACCGACACGTTCGGCGTCGGCACTCGGATCGCTACACCGTCCAGCTTGCCTGCAAGCTCTGGCAACACCAGACCGACGGCTTTGGCCGCACCGGTCGAGGTTGGGATCATGCTCAGCGCTGCGGCGCGCGCGCGGTAGAGGTCGCTGTGCATCGTATCCAGCGTCGGCTGATCGCCCGTATAGCTGTGGATCGTGGTCATGAAGCCCTTGGAAATCCCGATGGAGTCGTTGAGCACTTTGACCACAGGTGCCAAACAGTTCGTCGTGCAAGACGCGTTCGACACGATCACATCCGATGCACTCAGCACGCCGTGGTTCACACCGTAGACGATGGTTTGGTCGGCATTTGCACCGGGCGCAGATACCAGCACACGGCTGGAACCGTTCTCAAGATGGATCGCGGCCTTGTCGCGAGACGTGAAGATGCCTGTGCATTCGAAGACGATATCGACATGACCCCAAGGCAGATCGGCGGGATTTCGGATCGCTGTGACGGCAATCGGGCCTTGGCCTGCATCAATGGATGTCTCGGTGGTCGTCACGGTACCGGGAAAGCGCCCATGGACACTGTCGAAGCGCAGCAGATGAGCATTGGTCTCGACCGGACCGAGATCGTTGATCGCAACCACCTCGATATCATCGCGGCCCTGTTCGATCAGCGCGCGCAAAACATTGCGCCCAATGCGTCCAAATCCGTTGATTGCCACTTTGATGGTCATGATACATCTCCGTAAATAGGGGTTCGGGGTGTTGCTAGCGCTAACGGCGCGTCTTGTCTGTGCCTTCAAGGATTTTGAAGCACAGGTCAACGTCTGTCACATGAAATTTTCGATGAGGCGCGAGGCGCTAGCGCCAGACAGCAGCCCACTCAATAATCAAGATTAGACGCCGTCCCCACGTCGTGATCCAGAACGCATCGTTCAGAAACACATCCCATCCGATAGCAGCCATAATAATAAGCGCTACAATAACTGCAACTTGGTTGGTCATGCGGCCCTCAATCGAGGCGGCCCGCGCCCCTTAAATCAGCCGCCCCATCGCCCCAGCCACATCGGCCATGCGACACGAGAAGCCCCACTCGTTGTCATACCACGCCAGCACGCGCACCGTGCGACCGCCGACCACCTTGGTCTGATCGGGAGCAAAGATGCAAGACTGCTGGGTGTGGTTGAAATCAATCGAGACTTTCGGCTCGGGATCATAGGACAGAACCGCGCCCATATGGCCGTTGGCAGCGGCTTGGACGATGGCATTGACCTCGTCGCGGGTGACATCACGGCTGGCCTCAAAGGTCAGATCAACTGCGCTTACGTTCGGGGTTGGAATGCGCAAGGCGGTGCCATCAAGACGACCGTCAAGCTCGGGGATCACCTGGCCAATGGCTTTTGCGGCGCCGGTCGAAGTCGGGATCATCGCCATTGCCGCCGCACGGGCGCGGTACAGATCATCATGGCGACGATCCAGCGTTGGCTGGTCCCCGGTGTAACTGTGTATCGTGGTCATTATGCCACGCTCGATCCCGATACCTTCGTGCAAGACCTTCGCCAGCGGGGCTAGGCAGTTCGTCGTGCAGGACGCGTTCGAGACAACATGATCATCGGTCGTTAGGCTGCGATGGTTCACGCCGTACACGATGGTTTTGTCAGCATTGCTGGCAGGCGCAGACACCAGCACACGCTTCGCGCCATGGCTTAGATGAATAGCGGCTTTATCGCGGTCGTTGAACTTGCCCGTGCATTCTAGAACGACATCAACCCCCGCCCAATCCAGCTCGGTTGGGTCATAGGTTGAGTGCACCTTCATCGGTCCGCGTCCAAGATCCATCGTATCGCCTGAAATTCGGATCTCGCCGGCAAAGCGCCCGTGGATGCTGTCGTATTTCAGCAAATGCGCGTTGGTCTCGATCGGGCCGGTGGCGTTGATTGCGACCACCTGAACATCGTTGCGCGCCGCTTCGGTAATATGGGCCAGCGTGCAGCGCCCAATACGGCCAAATCCGTTGATCCCTACGGTTATGGTCATGGCGGCAACTCCTGAAGTAGCACATTCGATTGCGCGGTACGTAGATGTATACCGGGCACAAAGAAACCCTAGGGATCAGCATGTTAGCGCAAAACGTGGTCCCTTTTGCGGAGTTTGCGCTAACAAGCTTGCACTGTGTGCTAACAAGTTTGCGCTTTGCGCTGACAGGTTTTCCCCGCGCGCTCTCTTGCGGCTTCGCCCTGCGCAGTTAGAGTGCGCCCAACACCAAGGAGCGTGCGTATGAGTGGTCTGCTGGCCCTACTAGATGACGTGGCCGCGATTGCGAAAGTCGCTGCCGCCTCTATCGATGACGTGGTGGCCCAAGCCGCCAAAGCCGGGGCGAAAGCCGCAGGGGCCGTGATCGACGACGCCGCGGTGACTCCAAAATACATACAAGGCTTTGCGCCTGCGCGCGAGTTGCCGATCGTGTGGAAAATCGCGCGCGGATCGATTGTAAACAAGCTGCTGATTTTGCTACCTGCTGCGTTGCTGCTATCGACATTTGCGCCTTGGGCGATCCCGCCGCTGCTCATGCTGGGGGGCGCATATCTGTGCTACGAGGGCGCGCATAAAGTCGCCCATTGGCTGAACCCACCCGAACATGCCGACATTCCACTGGACGAAAAAGTCAAAAATGCCGGGCACTTGGAAGAACAAAAGGTCAAAGGCGCGATCAAGACGGACTTCATCTTATCCGCAGAGATCATGACCATCGCGCTCGCCGCTCTGCCGCCCTCGAACATCTATATGCAAGCTGCCGCCCTCGCCATTGTCGCGGTCGGGATCACTTTCATGGTCTACGGGTCCGTTGCGGTGATCGTGAAGGCCGACGATGTGGGCTTGCACATGGCCTCCGAAGGACGCCTTAGCATGACGCGCGCCGCAGGACGCGGAATCGTGGGCGGGATGCCGGGGTTCTTGAAGGGTCTGTTGGTTGTTGGCACGGCGGCGATGCTGTGGGTCGGCGGCTCGATCATCATCCACAGCCTTGCACAGATTGGATTTGCAGGACCAGAACATATCATCGACGAGATAGCCGAGGGCGTCGCGCACGCGCTGGCAACCGCCGAGGGCTTTGTAACTTGGATGGTGAAAGCGGCCATCGACGGCGTTCTCGGCCTGATCCTAGGTGTGATCTTACTGCCCGTCGTGGCATTTGGACTGCGCGTCATCGGCAAAGGCCCGGCACACTAGATCACACCCGATAACTCTGTCGTGAGGGCCCCTGCCCTGGTCCGGAATGCTCTGCTACGGGTCAAGAAAACCTGACCGAAGAGGTGTTTTCATGTCGAGCCGTCTAACCCGCCGCGCAGCCCTCCTGTCTGGGGCCGCGGCACTATCCACCCCCTATCTTGCGCTTGCGGAAGTGCCCGAGCCCGTAATCCGTGGCGGTGAAGGCGTGCGCCGCAACACCTCGACTTTCCGCTCGCAAAGGTGGGAAGATCACTTCGAGACCCTTGGTACTGGCGCGATCCTCGCCGACATCAGTTCGCGCGCGCTGCATTTCTGGGACGCAGATGGCGAAACCTACCGCCTGTATCCATCGTCAGTTCCGATGACCGAGGATTTAACTCGGCGCGGCTATACCAAGATCACCCGCAAGCGCGTTGGCCCAGACTGGACGCCCACTGCAAACATGCGCGAGCGCGATCCGACCTTACCCGCCTACATGCCCCCCGGCCCCGGCAACCCGTTGGGAACCCACGCGCTTTACCTGACATGGCCCGCCTATTTGATCCACGGCACTCATGATACCCGCAAGATCGGGCGGCAAAGCTCGTCCGGCTGCATCGGTCTGTTTAACGGACATATCGAAGAGCTGCACACGATGGTAAAAACCGGGATGCAGGTGCGGTTGGTGTAGTTTTTGCTTGGCAAACGGTCCTTAGCCCGTTTTCCTAGCGAAATGAGTATAACAACCCCAAGCTTCACCATGGGCATCGAGGAAGAATACCTCCTCGTGGACCGCGACAGCCTCGCGCTGGCCAAAGCACCCGAGGGCCTGATCGAGGACTGCGCCGAAGCGCTTGAGGGGCACGTCAGTCCCGAATTCCTCGCGTGTCAGGTCGAAATCGGCACCGGAATTTGCCGCACGGTCGCCGAGGCGCGCGAGGATTTACGCCGCCTGCGCAGCACCGTTGCCGCCAAAGCCGCTGAGCACAACCTCGCCCCCATTGCCGTGTCATGCCATCCGTTCTCAGATTGGAAGGACCAGCACCAAACCGATAAAGCGCGCTACAATGATCTGGAACGCGCACTTGGCGGCGTGGCCAAGCGGATGCTGATCTGCGGGATGCACGTCCATATCGGCATTGAAGACAACGGCTTGCGCATCGATCTGATGAACCAATTTCGGTATTTCTTACCGCATCTTCTGGCGCTATCGGTGTCGTCGCCGTTCTGGCAGGGCGTCGACACCCGCCTTGGGTCGTACCGCATGACTGTGTTTGACAACCTACCCCGCACCGGCTTGCCGCCGCGTTTCAACTCTTGGGGCGAGTATGAGCGCACAACCGGAACGCTGATCGAGCTGGGTGTGATCGAGGACACCACAAAAATCTGGTGGGACCTGCGCCCGTCAGACAAATTCCCAACACTTGAGACGCGGATTTGCGACGTCTCCCCTCGGATGGAACACGCGTTGTCGCTCGCGGCATTGGTTCAAGCCATCACCCGAATGCTATGGCGGCTGCGTGCGCAAAACCTTAGCTGGCGTGGCTATGATCGGTTCTTGGTCGAAGAAAATCGCTGGCGCGCGCTGCGCTACGGTTGCTCGGAGGGTTTGATTGACTTTGGATCGGCTGAGATCAGACCGATGGAGCGGTTGCTGGACGAGTTGCTGGACATGGTCACTGAGGACTCGGCTGCCCTAGGATCTGCAGCAGAATTGGAAGCCTTGCGCGTCGGGCTCAGCGAAGGCTCTGCATCGGACCGCCAGCGCGGTGTTTTGCAAGCCTCGCTCGATACTGGGAAATCACGGGCAGACGCGCTCTGCGATGTAACCCGGCACTTGATCGATGAGTTCCACGCCGATCTGTGATCCCCTTGCCAAGCGCGCAAAGGGGCGCGACAAGTGAACGAGCGTTCAATTTACGAGTGGAGGCGCGAGTGGACTTTGCCCTGACCGAAGAACAGACCGCCATTTTCGACATGGCACGTGATTGGGGCGGCGAGCATATCGCGCCCTTTGCGCGCGCGTGGGACGCGGCTGGCGATATCCCCAAAGCACTTTGGCCGCAGATTGCCGAGCTTGGATTCGGCGGACTTTATGTGAGCGAGGAGGCTGGCGGATCAGGCCTGTCTCGCCTCGAAGGCACACTCGTGTTCGAAGCACTCTCAATGTCGTGCGCGTCGGTCGTAGCCTTCCTATCGATCCACAACATGGTCGCCGCGATGATCGACAAGCAGGGCTCAGCCGAGATGAAAGCGCGGGTGTTACCCGGCGCACTGAGCATGAAGACGGTGCTGAGTTATTGCCTGACCGAGCCTGGGTCCGGCTCGGATGCAGCAGCGTTGAAGACCAAGGCCACGCGCATGAACGACGCCTGGCATCTAACGGGCACCAAAGCATTTATTTCCGGCGGCGGGTATTCAGACGCCTATCTGGTAATGGCGCGTTCGGGCGATGACAGCACGCGCGGCATCTCGGCATTTCTGATCGAAGACGGCGCGGAGGGTCTGTCATTCGGGGGACTCGAGGACAAGATGGGATGGCGCTCACAACCCACACGGCAGGTTCAGTTGGACGGATGCGTAACGCCACCCGAGAACCTGCTGGGCGAAGAGGGCCAAGGTTTCAAATACGCAATGGCAGGCCTTGATGGCGGGCGGCTGAACATCGCCGCCTGCTCGCTGGGGGCTGCCCAAAACGCTTTGAACAAAACGTTGGCCTACATGGCCGAGCGCCACGCTTTCGGCAAATCCATTGACCAGTTCCAAGCGCTGCAATTTCGCCTCGCTGATATGGAGATTGAGCTGCAAGCCGCCCGCGTGTTCCTGCGCCAAGCTGCATGGAAGCTCGACCAAGGCGCGCCCGACGCCAGTTCCCATTGCGCAATGGCCAAGAAATTCGTGACCGAGGCAGGCAGCAAGATCGCCGATGATTGCCTGCAACTGCACGGCGGTTACGGCTATCTGGGCGATTACGGGATCGAGAAAATTGTGCGTGACCTGAGGGTGCACCAAATCCTTGAGGGGACAAACGAGATTATGCGGATGATTGTGGCGCGGGGCTTGATAAGAAAATGACTGACATCCAAATCCGCCGCGAGGGCTGTGCGGGCCGTATCACGTTGAACCGCCCCGAGGCGTTAAATGCGCTGACCTATCAGATGATTCTTGATATCCACGCAGCCCTTAAAGCATGGGCCGATGATGATGCGATCAAACTGCTGATCCTTGATGCCTCGGGCGACCGGGCGTTTTGTGCGGGCGGCGATATCGTCGAGATGTACGAGACAGGCAGCAAAGGCGACTACGCTTACGGACGCCAATTCTGGCGCGACGAGTACCGCATGAACGCCGCGATGTTCACCTTTCCGAAACCCGTGATCAGCCTGCTGCAAGGCTTTACCATGGGCGGCGGTGTCGGCGTTGGGTGCCATGCAAGCCATAGAATTGTGTGCGAAACCAGCAAGATCGCCATGCCTGAGGTCTCCATCGGCTTGATCCCCGACGTGGGCGGCACGCTTTTGCTGGCCCGCGCACCGGGACGCTTGGGCGAATATCTCGGAACAACGGCGACGCGGATGGACGCAGGCGATGCGATCCATGTGGGCTTTGCGGACTACTTCGTGCGCCAAGCAGACTGGCCCTCGCTGGTGACGCAGCTGTGCGAGAACGGCGATCCTGATGCGGTCGACCGCGCCGCGCAAACCGCACCAGATAGTATGTTGGCCGCCCACCAAGCTGAGATCGACGACCTATTCGGTGGCGAATCCTTGGGCGATATCTTGCGGTTGCTGGACCGAGCGGACACGCCGTTCACTCAGACCGCGCTCAAGACCCTGAATCGCAACGCCCCCTTGCCGATGGCGAGCGCGATCGAGCTGATCCACCGCGCACGCACCCGCGACGATATTTTCGCGGCCCTAGGACAGGAGTTTCGCTACGTCTGGCGCGCCGCCGAACAGGGCGATTTCGTCGAAGGCATCCGCGCAGCAATCATAGACAAAGACCGCAAACCGGTCTGGAAACACGCCACACCCGCAGCCGTCAAACCCCACGAGGTTAGCGCGATGCTACGTCCGCTGGGGGCCGACGCTTTAATATTTGAGATGGAGGTTTAGACATGAAAATCGGCTTTATCGGACTTGGGAATATGGGCGCGCCAATGGCTGCGAACTTGGCGAAGGCCGGGCACGCGGTGACGGGGTTTGATGTCAGCGGCGTGGCGGTTGAAGGCGTGTCGCAAGCCGCATCCGGGGCCGAGGCCGCAAGCGGTGCGGATGTCGTCATTACTATGCTCCCCAATGGCGCGATATTGCGCGCTGTGGCGAACGAAATCCTACCTGCGATGGGCGAAGGCGCGGTGTTTCTCGACTGCTCCACGGTTGATGTGGAAAGCGCGCGGGCTGTGGCTGATCAAGCGTCATCGGCAGATATCTTTCCGCTCGACGCACCTGTGTCTGGTGGCACCGGGGGGGCAACGGCAGGCACGCTTACATTTATGGTCGGCGGACCAGCTGAAGGTGTAGGGATCGCCGCTGAGTTATTTGAGATAATGGGACAAAAGCACGTTCATTGCGGTCCCTCAGGCAACGGCCAAGCCGCCAAAATCTGCAACAACATGATCCTAGGCGTGACGATGATTGCGACCTGCGAAGCCTTCGCGCTGGCGGATAAACTTGGCCTCGACCGTCAAGCAATGTTCGACGTCGTCAGTACCTCTTCGGGCTATTCGTGGTCGATGAACGCCTACTGCCCCGCACCGGGCATCGGACCGCAAAGCCCTTCCGACAATGCCTACAAGCCGGGTTTTGCAGCGGCTTTGATGTTGAAGGATCTACGCCTCAGCCAGCAAGCCGCCGAGGCAGCTGACGCCGACACGCCAATGGGCGCACAGGCGGCAGCGCTCTACCAGAAGTTTGTCGAGGATGAAGGCATGGGAGAGATGGATTTCTCTGCCATGCTGCCTCGGTTCGAAAAGTTGGGGCGAAGTTAACGCGCGTTAGCGGCCTTCAAATTCCGCAGGCCGCTTTTCCAGAAACGCGAGCACGCCCTCTTGGAAGTCCCGCGTTTGACCGCACTTGCCTTGCAACTGCGCCTCAAGCGCCAATTGCGCCTCAAGATCGTTGTTAAAGCTCTGCCGCATTGCGGTTTTCACATGCTTAAACGTCTCGGTCGGCCCAGTCGCCAGATGCTTCGCGCGCGCCTGCCAGACCGCATCAAACTCATCGTCAGGCACCGCTTCCCAGATCATGCCCCAATCGGCAGCCTGTCGCGCGGTGATCTTCTCGGCAAACAGCGCAGCACCCATTGCTTTGGCAAAACCCATCTGGCGCGGCAGGAAATAGGTCCCACCGGCATCCGGGATCAGGCCGATCCGGGTGAAAGCCTGAATGAAACCAGCACTCTCAGTCGCAATCACCACATCTGTTACCAGCGCAAGGTTCGCCCCTGCCCCAGCCGCAGCGCCATTCACCGCCGCAATGACCGGCACCGGGCAATCGATGATGGCGCGCAACATCGGCACGTATTCGTCGCGCAATGTGCGTTCCAGATCTAGGCTAGCCGCAGTCCCGTCGCCCAGATCTTGGCCCGAGCAAAACGCGCGGCCCGTACCGGTCAGCACCGCAACGCGCGCTTCGCGTCCGGCAATGCGCATCGCATCGGTAATCTCGGCGCGCATCTGGGTATTGAGCGCGTTCATAACCTCGGGGCGATTCATCCGCACAGTGGCGAGGCCATCTGTGATATCAAATTGAATTGTATCGTAAATCATGGGGCGTCCTTGGTCATTTAGCCAGACCTTAGCAGACGCGCCCCCGAGCGAAAGAGAGACGCGCCGTCAGCACCCCAAATCAATCTTTTAGTAAGGCCTCGAGGCGGATTTTTTCGTCGTCTGACAGCGCCTCACCGGGCTCGGGCGCATTGCGCCTGCTGCGCACGTAGCCAGCCCCAATCCCGAGTGCTAGCAACAACATGCCGGGTCCGGCGAGCCATAATACCAAGCTCGATCCGGTTGCTGTTGGGCGCAGCAACACATACTCGCCGTAGCGGTCAACGATGAAGGACATGACTTGCGCGTTGGTGTCCCCAGCCACGAGGCGTTCGCGCACAAGAAGGCGCAAATCTTTCGCTAGTTCCGCGTTAGATTCGTCGATGCTTTCATTGCGGCAAACAAGGCAGCGCAGCTCGCCCGACATCTCGCGTGCGCGCGCCTCGAGCACCGGATCGTCCAGCATCTCGTCAGGTTGCACCGCGAAGGCTGGCATGGCCAAAGCCATAACCAGCGCCAAGATAACCCCGCGGATCATTCGGCAGGCACCCCTACTTTTGGCTCGCGCGCCTTGGCCGCAGCAGCTCCAACACGGAACCTGCGGTCCGTTAATGACAGCAAGCCGCCAAACGCCATGATGATCGCGCCCAGCCAAATCCAGTTCGCGTAAGGCTTGATATAGGTGCGCACCGCCCAACCGCCGTTTGCCTGCTGATCACCGATCACGATATAGACGTCACGAGTGATGCCATTGTCGATCCCGGCCTCAGTCGTGGGCATTCCAGCCACAGGATAGACGCGCTTTTCGGGCCTCAGGCGCACTTGATAACTACCTTGGATGACGTCGATCTTGGCGACGGTGGCGAGGTAATTTGGCCCCTCGACATCGCGGACCTCTGCAAGGGTGATTTGATAATCACCCACCGTGTAAGGCTCGCCGATCTGGGCGACGCGGATATCCTCATACTCGTAAGCCATCAGCATGGAGACCCCGAAGATCGTCAAACCAAACCCGATATGACCCACAGATTTACCCCAATCGGCGCGTGGCAGACGGGTCAAGCGACCAAAGCGGTGGGCGATTTCACCCCGTCCAGTGCGGCTCCAGATATCGAGGACCGATGACAACACGATCCAGACAGATAGCGCGAGACCAACCGGTCCAAGCGCCGAGCGTCCCGATTGGACCGCCCAAAGCAGCGCACCCAAGGCAAAAGACAGCGCCATTATGCCCCAAAGCGGCTTCATCTGAGGGGTAAATCGGCCCCGTTTCCACGCCAACATCGCGCCGAACGGCAACACCAAAGCGAGCCCAACCATGAAGGGCGCAAAGGCCATATCGAAGAACGGCGGGCCAACTGAAAGTTTGCGATCAAACAACAATTCGGCGACGAGCGGCCACATGGTTCCGATGAAAATCACGAAGGCCGAGACGGCGAGCAGGATGTTATTGGCCACCAGCGCGCTTTCGCGGCTAACGGTCGAGAACACGCCTTTCGCCTCCAAGGCCCCTGCGCGGAACGAGAACAGCAACAATGCGCCGCCCATGAAAAAGCCTGTGATGCCAAGCAAGTAGACGCCGCGTTCAGGGTCGTTGGCGAAGGCATGCACGGACGTCAGCACGCCTGAGCGCACGATGAAAGCACCGATCAGCGAAAAACCAAAGGCGAGGATGGCAAGCAGGATCGTCCACGCTTTAAGCGCCTCGCGCTTCTCGACGACGATGGCTGAATGAAGCAGGGCCGTTGCGATCAACCATGGCATGAAACTGGCATTCTCGACCGGATCCCAGAACCAAAAACCGCCCCAACCAAGCTCGTAATAGGCCCACCAAGAGCCAAGTGCGATGCCGATGGTCAGAAACAGCCAAGCCGCCAATGTCCAAGGTCGCACCCAGCGGCCCCATGCAGCATCAACGCGACCTTCGATCAAGGCGGCGACGGCGAACGCAAAGCTCATCGAGAGGCCGACATAGCCGAGGTATAGGAACGGAGGATGGAACGCCAAACCGGGGTCTTGCAGGAGCGGATTAAGATCCTCACCATTGAAAGGCGGGACCAGCAGCCGCGTAAACGGGTTAGATGTCAGCAAAATAAAGACGAGGAACGCCACCGTCACACTCGCTTGGACCGCTAGAACCCGCGCTTTCAAACTGGGGGGCAGGTTGCCGCCAAACCAGCTCGCCATCGCGCCGAAAAGCGTCAATATCAGCACCCACAGCAGCAACGAACCCTCGTGGTTTCCCCAAACGCCCGTCACCTTATAGAGCATCGGCTTGTCGGTATGCGAGTTCTGCACAACCAGTTGCAACGAGAAATCTGACACGACAAACGCATATGTCAGCGCCCCGAACGAAAACGCCGTCAGCAAGAATTGCCCGGTGGCGGTCGGGTCGGCGCTGGCCATCCACGACGCCCAGCCCTTGTGCGCGCCGATCATAGGCACGACCATTTGAACGATGGCCAATGACAAGGCCAAGATGAGGGCGAAGTGTCCGAGTTCTACTACCATGACCCTGATTATAGCGCCCCGCCCCAGCCCCGCCACTGAAACCCGCGTGATGATATACGTATCATTGTCGCAGGTTTAGCTGGCCGCGCGCCACGCCTCTAACGCCGGGTTCGGTCCTGTTCTTGGTTGCGCGGGGCCATCGTCCACAATCTGCGCCCCTGCCGTCAGCGCCTCTAGGGCAGCGGTGTTCTGGACCACCTGCGGAGTGCGCGCGACACTTGCCGCAATAGAGCGTTGAAAGTCCTGCCCTTTCGCCTGATGCCTTGCCCCAAAATAGAACGACACAATCGCCCCCATCAACCACCACAGCGGTTCCGGCACCAGCGCGATCCCCTGCATCCTTGCGGCAAACCAGACCGGATCGGTCATCGCGGCGGCGAACAACCCTAACGTGCCAAACGCCAAGGCCGGGCGTGGCAGGCGGTTAATCCCATCAATCAGACGGTCAAATCGTGACGACCGCGTGCGTGCAAACTCCGCAGCAAACGACTGCAACGCCGCTTCTTGGGCCGAGGCACTGCGCATGCCGGATTTCTCGGCATTCTCACGAAATACCTCCGCCGTCTCAGCGATCACATTGCGCCCGCCGCCAAACAGCAGCCCCATGCTTCCGTCGATCAGTCCCATGCTGCCACCCGCTGATTATGTTCTGCGTCGCTCAGATGAAACTTTGCCGCGATAAATTCCTCGGCGCGCTTGATCCAGCCCCCTTTGCCCCCACTGCGGGCACGGGCAAATTTGCGGCTGGCCGGGCGACGATCTGCGAGGCGGTAGTAGTAGTTCCGACGCGCGATCCCATAAGCGTCGACCAGATAGCCGGGGGCCGCTTCATACGCCTGATGAACGGCGCGCAGGGTTTGCGGACCGATCTCGCCATCCGCAGCAATATCAAAGCCCATCTCATTGATCAGCGCCTGCAAAATACGCACCGCATTGCTGCCTGCGTTGACATACATATCAAACACGCTGGCTTGCAGCGGCTCGGGCAGGCCCGCGATTCCGGGGCCGCGATAATAATGGGTCAGAAAAATCTCGACCGCTTGGTCATGGCTAAGCGCCTGCACATCCTCAGCGGTGATCGCGGCGTCGCCTGTCAAATCGAGGCCAAGACGACGCATGGTATGGATCGTTACGCCAAAATTCGTCGGGCCACCCGGATCGTCGGTATCGTTCACATAGCCGCCCTCTCGGGCCACAATTTGCTTGGCAATTTCGTGCACATCCATAGGTCAGGCCCCCCAAAACTCCGTCGCCGGGAGGCTGCCTGAAAATGATTAATAGGTTGCGGATGCACCGTTCGTTGGTGTTGCGTCGCCGTCGATCCGAGCCTTCTCACCGGTCTCGGGATCAACGTAGAAGCCTTGCGCCTTGAGCGCGTCGGTTACCTCTTTGGGCATGTAGGTCTCGTCATGGCGCGCAAGCACTTCGGTCGCCACAAACACGCCGTCCTTGAACGACCCAAGCGCTACAGCACCTTCGCCCTCGCCAAAAAGATCCGGCAACACGCCTGTATAGGCCACTGGAACCGCTGCATTTCCGTCCGTGACCTCGAACGTGATCGTCTCAGACTGGTCACGGATCAATGTGCCATCGGCGACCAAACCACCAATGCGGAACACCTCGCCCGGTGGTGGCGGGGCCTCTGCCACTTGGGTGGGTGTGCGGAAAAAGTTGATCCCATCACGCATGGCGTAGCCGATCAGCACCGCAGACATAGTGAGTGCTACTGTCGCCAGCGCGATAATCTGAATTCTACGTTGTTTCTTGAGCCCACGCATCGATCTGGTCCTTACGGAAACAGGGGCGCTTGCATAAGCCCCATTGTCTCTTCCAGAGATAACATCAGGTTGGCGTTCTGCAAGGCTTGCCCGGACGAGCCTTTGACAAGGTTATCCAGCACCGCCACCACGATCGTGCGCCCCGCAATACGGTCTGCGACAACGCCCAAATGCACGAAATTAGACCCGCGAATATGGTGGGTTGCGGGCACCTGGCCTTTGGGCAGAACGCGCACGAACGGCTCGTCAATATAGGCGTTCGACAGGCTTTGATGCACGGCGTCCGCCTCACCTTTTACATAAACCGTGGCCAGTATCCCTCTGTTCATAGGTAACAAATGCGGCGTGAACTGCACCTTCACATCTTCGCCTGCGACCAACGATAACTCTTGATCGAACTCGCCCAAATGGCGGTGCGTGCCGCCCACAGCATAAGCGACCGTGCCCTCGGACAATTCAGCATGCAGCAGGTTCTCTTTGAGCGACCGTCCAGCCCCGGAAACCCCTGTTTTTAGGTCGATAATAATATCATCTGTACGGATCACTTTGTCGTGGATCAGAGGCCGCAAAGCATATTGTCCTGTGGCCGCGTTACATCCGGTACCAGCGACAAGCCGTGCGGTCTTGATCTGATCGCGGTAGAATTCGGTTAATCCATAAATTGCAGTGGCTTGCAGGTCGAGGGCGCTGTGGGGGTTGCCATACCAAGTCTCATAGGACGCCGCATCACGCAGCCGGAAGTCCGCCGACAGATCAACAACTTTAACATGGCTTGGTAACTGACTGATAACGCTCTGGGAAGTCTTATGCGGCAGCGCGCAAAACACCAAGTCGATACCGGCGAAATCAAGCGCTTCGATCTTCACCAAATCCGGCAGCTCAAGATGGCGCAGATGCGGAAACACCGCACTCATCGGCTGGCCCGCTTTAGCGTTTGCCGACAAGGCTTTGATGGTCATCGAAGGATGGAGCGAGATCAGCCGGACGAGCTCGGCCCCAGTGTAGCCAGAAGCGCCCAGAATGGCGATATTATAAGTCATGGAACGGGTCTTTCAGGGTCAAAACCAGCGTCTGAAACGCGTTGGTATTACGTCGGTATCGTGTCGAAGCAAACTGCCCTTTCACGCGGCCACAAACTCGATCCGTCGTCGCAAAAACTGCGTGGCCTTGTCTGAAACCCGCTGGGGATCGCCGGTCGTGAACATCACAGGCACCACATCCGGGCCGCGCATCTCAGGTCGCCGGGACAGGTAATCGGCAAGGCTATCTGCCACCAAATTAGCCTGAGAATAGACCTTCACATCCGCTCCCAGCGCGTCCTGAAAGATCTTCTGCATCAACGGGTAATGCGTGCAGCCAAGGATCGCGGCTTGCGGTTTCGGCATTTTTCGCTTCAAGGCGTCCACATGCGACCGCACCAGCGCTTCGGCGAGGATCATATCGCCCTCCTCGATCGCATCCACAACGCCACCACACGCTTGGGCTTCCACATCGACGCCAATCGCACGGAACGCCAATTCGCGCTGAAACGCGCGGCTGGCCACGGTTGCGGGCGTTGCAAACAGCGCCACGTCGCGCACCCCAACTTGGCGCGGCGGCGAGTTGTCGCCCCACTCACGCTCGGTCAGGGCCTCGATCAGCGGCACAAACACGCCCAAAACGCGTTTGCCTTCGGGCACGCCAGCCTCCTGCATCCGGCGCAGCGCAGCGGCCGAGGCGGTGTTGCAGGCCAGAACCACCAAGCTACAGCCGTGGCCCCACAAATGTTGGACGGCTTTCTCGGTTAATTCAAACACGTCTTGCGCGTCTCGCACCCCGTAGGGCGCATGTGCGTTGTCGCCGAAATAGACGAAGGGCACGTCCGGCAACCGCTTGGTCGCCGCGTCAAACACGGTCAAGCCTCCAAGGCCCGAATCAAAAATACCAACTGCCACTACCGTACCTTCCGATCCCGGAAACGCTCTTCACATTCAGAGCCGTAGCCCATGTTTTTCAAGGGCTTTGGCGACAGCTTGTAGGTCTCGGCCCGCAGAAAGTCCATCAAAGCGCGCGCGTCACCGCTATGCACATCAATTTGAGCACGCGGGATCGGCTTGCCAATCACCACGCGCACAGGTTCGTCGGTGCGGGCGCGAAATTCGTTAATCAAGAGCGCCACACGCAAGGTCGCATGAATGTGGCTGGCGACCTGGAACAAACGCGAATTTGCGCCCTCGAAAAATACCGGAACCACTGTCGCCTCAGATTTCACGATCATTTTGGCGGTGAAACTGCGCCAAAAGGGGTCCATCGGCGCGGAAAACGGCCTCTGGCCCGTCGAGACCGTGCCGCCCGGAAACACGCCCATCGCGCCGCCGCCGCTGAGAAACCGCAAAGCCTCGCGTCGGGTGTCTAAGTTAGCTTTGGTCGCCTCTTTGGTCTCGCCAAAGCTGACGGGCAGAATGAATTTCTCGATATCGGTGGCTTGGCGGAAAACCTGATTAGCAAGAATACGGTACTCAGCCCGGCGAGCGGCAAGGATCTTGCCCATCATCAGCCCATCAAGAATGCCGTAAGGGTGGTTTGCGACCAAAACGCAGGGCCCGGTTGTGGGGATATTTTCGAGACTTCCACCCACGATATCGAGGGTTAGCCCGTACCGATCAGCAATCACTTCCCAGAAATCACGGCCTGCGGCGACCTCATCTTCATAGCCCAAAGCACGTTTAATCAAGCTCAACCGCCCGGTCGCGTTCTCGGTCACGCGAATAAACGCGCGCCCTGCCCGAGACTTCGCCGAACCAGCATAAGTAATGTCACGAATGATGTGACGGGGATGTTCCATGGCGTCGGATCCTGCTCGGGGCCAAGCGGTTGAAAGCCAAGTAGCGGTCTGCGGCAGCTCGGTCTAGGGCTTCGCTGCAGCAAGAGTTATTCTGCGGCCTGTGCGAGTGGCGCACCGCCTGCGCGGATCGCGGCCAATAGCTCAGTTCGGCGCATGGCGGCGGCTTTTGCGTTTGCCTCCTTCACCGGACCGAATCCGCGAATTTGCAGCGGCAGCAGGGCCAACGCGACGACAGCATCATTGGTTGCAACTGAGAGTTTGCCCAGCGCTTCGGTCATATCAGCCTCGTATTCGGTGATGAGGTCGCGTTCCATCCGCCGCTCGATCGAGTAGCCGAACGGATCGAATGCGGTTCCGCGCAGACCTTTAAGCTTGGCCAACATTGGGAACGCACCCGCAAGCTTGGGGCCAAACGCGATTTTTCCGGGCCGTCCGTCTGGACCAGTGCGACTGATCAGTGGCGGTGCGAGGTGATAGGTCAGCTTCAAATCACCATCGAATTCTTCGCTAGCCTTCGCGCGGGTCTCGCCCAGCAATCGCGCGACCTCATATTCGTCCTTATAGGCCAGCAGCTTGTGATAGCCGCGCGCCACCGCGGCGCGCAGTGTTTCGTCCTCGGTGGCGTCGACGAAGCCTCGGTAACGTTTGGCGAGGTCTGCATTGGCGTATTTGGTCAGGTGATCGGCGCGAAAGTCGATGATCTGCGCTGTGGTTTTCGGCAAGTCAGTGACTTTGGGGGCAAGTGCGTCGCGCACCGCTTCTGGGTTCAGCATCGCCCAGCGTCCCATATCGAACGCCTGTTGGTTACGCTCGGGGGCTGCACCGTTCAGGGCAATCGCCTCGAAGATAGCACTGCGACCAAGCGGGATAAGCCCCTTCTGCCAAGCGGCACCAGTCACCATCATGTTTGAATAGATCGAATCGCCGAGCAGGGCTTTGGCAAGTGCGCTGGCATCAAAAAATGCGGTATTTTCAGCCCCTAGCTTGGCCTCAAGCGCGATGCGCATCTCAGCGCTCGGCAGCGTGAATTCGGTGTCGCGCGTGAAGGCACCGGTGATGATCTCGTGATCGTTCACAACCGCCTTCGTGCGCCCCTTACCCATCAGCGCTTGTGTCTTCGCACCTGCGGACACGACCAGATCACCGCCGATAATGCCGTGTGCTTCGGCCATCGACACGCGGATCGCGGCGATGTCTTCGGGGCGCTCGGCCAGACGCAGATGAATTTGCACCGCCCCGCCTTTTTGCGCGAGGCCTGCCATTTCCATCATGCCAACGCCTTTGTCTTCCAGATGTGCGGCCATGGCGAGCGTCGCGCCAATCGTGACGACGCCAGTGCCACCAACCCCGGTAATGACAAGGTTATGGGTGCCATGGATTATCGGCAGCGAGGGGCCCGGGAGGTGCCCGAGGTCCACTTGCACGCTCGCTTGCTTGCGTATTTTTGCGCCGGAGACAGTCACAAACGACGGACAAAACCCTTTGACGCAGGAGAAATCTTTGTTGCAGCTGGACTGGTCAATCGCACGTTTGCGGCCAAGCTCCGTCTCGACGGGAACGAGGGACACACAATTAGACTGCACCCCACAATCGCCGCAGCCTTCGCAGATATCGGTGTTGATGAAGATGCGCTGGTCAGGATCGGGGAACTGGCCGCGCTTGCGACGACGGCGCTTTTCGGCAGCACAGGTCTGGACATAGACGATCGCTGAGACGCCTTTGATCTTGGCAAGGCGCTCTTGCACTTGCATCAACTCGGCGCGGGGATGCCGGGGCATGCCGGAAGGGAAGCCGCTGAAATCACTGACTTCTTTTTCGTCATAGACCAAAGTGACCGTTTGCACGCCCATCGCCCGCAACTCGTGGGCAATTTGTTCTGCGGTTAGCCCGCCATCATTGGCCTGCCCCCCGGTCATGGCAACTGCGTCGTTGAACAGCACCTTGTAGGTGATGTTCACATTTGCCGCCAAAGCAGCCCGGATCGCTTGTACGCCAGAGTGGTTATAGGTTCCGTCCCCGATGTTCTGGAATATATGATCACGTGTCGAGTATTGGGCTTCACCGATCCAATTGGCCCCCTCACCACCCATGTGGGTGAAGCCTGTCGTTTCGCGGTCCATCCATTGGACCATGAAGTGACAGCCAATCCCGGCATAGGCGCGACTGCCCTCGGGCACCTTGGTGGACGAGTTATGCGGACAGCCCGAGCAGAAGTACGGCAAGCGTGACGCCAGATCGGGTGCATTACCTGCGCGCGTAGCCTCAGCCAGTTTCGCAAGCCGCCCGGCAATCTCGTCGGTGCTGCGGCCTTCATCGGCCAGTAATCCGCCGATCTTCATCGCGATGTCTACCGGATCAAGCGCCATACGCACTGGGAACAACTCACGCCCCTGCCCGTCGCGTTCCCCATAAACCCGTCGCCCGGCGCGCTCGTCAAAGATCGCCTCTTTGACCTGCACTTCGATCAGCTTGCGCTTTTCTTCAACCACGACAATCAGATCAAGCCCGTCTGCCCATTCGCGAAAGCCCAGCATATCCAGCGGGAAGGTTTGCGCGATTTTGTAGGTTGTAATGCCCAAAGCTTCGGCACGGTTCGCATCAATCCCCAACAAACTCAGCGCATGCACCAGATCGAGCCAGTTCTTGCCCGCCGCCGCAAACCCGATTTTGGCCCCCGGCTTGCCCCACACGCGTTTGTCGATCTTGTTGGCGCGCGCAAACGCCTCTGCCGCATGGCGCTTATACTGGGTAATCCGGGCTTCTTGGGCGATCCAGTGATCTTGCAGGCGGATGTTCAGCCCACCCTCAGGCATATTGAACTCAGGCGTGACGAACTCCATCCCCGTGCGCGAACCATCCACCACAGAAGTCACCTCAACAGTGTCCTTCATAAGCTTCAGTCCGGCCCACACCCCCGCATAGCGCGACAGCGCAAACCCATAGAGGCCGAAATCGAGGATTTCTTGCACACCTGCGGGCGACAGCACAGGCATGTAGGCATCAACCAAAGCCCAATCGGATTGGTGGCACACGGTCGAGCTCTCGCCCGTATGGTCGTCCCCCATTGCCATCAACACGCCACCGAAAGCCGATGTGCCCGCCATATTGGCGTGACGCATCACATCGCCCGAGCGGTCCACGCCCGGTCCCTTGCCATACCAAAGACCAAAGACGCCGTCATAGCGCCCCTCGCCGCGCAACTCAGCTTGCTGGGTGCCCCATAAAGCGGTCGCGGCCAAATCTTCGTTGAGGCCTTCCTGAAAGTTGATATGCGCCGCATCCAGTTCGGCCTTTGCGCGCTTCATCTGAATATCGACAGCACCCAGCGGCGAGCCGCGATAGCCAGTTACATACCCTGCGGTGTTCAGCCCTGCGGCGCGGTCGCGGGCAGATTGCAACAGCATTAACCGCGCCAGCGCTTGGGTGCCGGTCAGTAAAACCGGGGATTTGGTGAGATCGAACCGATCCGATAGATGCACATCTTGCCGCGACATTCAGCAAATCCTCCCAAAACTGCTTTGGAACCAATATAGGTCATAACTGTTGACCTAACAAATCAATTCAACAAAGGTGTTTTCATTGCGTCACGCCCCCTGTTCGCGGTAACAGACTATCAAATCTTAACAATTAGGCGACAGATTGAGACCATGGACTGGGACAAACTTCGTATTTTTCACTCGGTCGCGGATGCGGGCAGTCTCACTCACGCGGGTGAGTCGCTCCATTTAAGCCAATCTGCGGTCAGCCGCCAAATCCGCGCTTTGGAAGAATCGCTGAACACCACGTTGTTTCACCGCCATGCACGCGGACTGATCCTGACCGAACAGGGCGAGTTGTTGTTTGATGCAACCCGGTCGATGTCCAAACGGCTTGAGGCGGCCTCCGCGCGTATTCGTGACAGCGAGGAAGAAGTCTTCGGACAACTGCGCGTCACCACGACCTTTGGGTTTGGAACACTCTGGCTCGCGCCGCGCCTATCTGCGCTTTACGAGAAATACCCAGACCTCAACGTCGATCTGATGCTGGAAGAACGCGTTCTTGATCTACCGATGCGCGAGGCCGATGTGGCAATCCGCATGAAAGAACCCAGCCAAGCTGACCTGATCCGCAAAAAGCTGATGACGGTGCAGATGGCGCTTTATGCGACGCAAAGTTATCTGGAAACCAACGGGACGCCCGAAAGCCTCGTTGATCTGCGCAGCCACCGCCTTGTTTGCCAGAACACCGACAGCTTTCAGGTCAGCGCTGGTGCCACATTGATTCGCGAGCTGATGTCTTACGAGATTGCCCGCACCCTAACGGTGAACAACTATTACGGGGTGCTGCAATCAGTGCGCTCGGATCTGGGCATTGGCGTTTTGCCTGACTATCTAACCGAAGACTTCCCGGACCTCGTGCGCGTTTTACCTGATTTTGGCAGCAGCGATGTCCCTGTTTTTCTTGCCTATCCTGAAGAGTTACGGCACTCAAAACGCATAGAGGCCTTCAAGGACTTTGTGACCGAAGAAATCATCGCTTACCGCCGCCGTCGCCGCGAAAGCTGACGCGCGCCGCAGGGTCGTTATGCGCATGCTGCATAGCGGCATTGCACGTCCGCGGCCTTTTGATCACTTGATCAAAAAAGCGGCAGTCTTTAAGTCCTAAGACGTGGAAACGGGCAGTGTTCGTTTCCACACCTCCCTGTTGTACTTAGGCCGAGCTTTGTCTCGGCCTTTTTTTTGGTCATATGGGCGCGAGATTGCGCAGCCCGCGCCCTTCCCCCTTGGCCCCCACTGGCTTAAAGACTGCGCCAAGAAGGGGACTTGCCAACATGACCGAACCTGCCATCACGCCCGACCTGATTGCTGCCCATGGCCTGACGCCTGACGAGTACGACAGCGTGCTTGAAATCATCGGGCGCGAACCCTCGTTCACCGAGCTCGGCATCTTCTCAGCGATGTGGAACGAGCATTGTTCGTATAAGTCCTCGAAGAAATGGCTGCGCACCCTTCCCACTGAAGGCCCTCAGGTCATTTGTGGGCCCGGCGAGAACGCAGGCGTGGTCGATATTGGCGACGGTCAAGCGGTGGTTTTCAAGATGGAGAGCCACAACCACCCCTCATATATCGAACCCTATCAAGGCGCGGCCACCGGCGTTGGCGGCATCCTGCGTGACGTCTTTACAATGGGCGCACGACCCATTGCGGCGATGAATGCGCTGTCGTTTGGCGAGATCTCGCACCCTAAGACCCGTCAATTGGTCCACGGCGTTGTCGGAGGCGTCGGCGGCTATGGAAACGCGTTCGGCGTGCCCACAGTTGGCGGTGAAGTGCGGTTTGATCCGGCTTATAATGGCAATTGCTTGGTGAACGCGTTTGCGGCGGGCTTGGCGGATGTCGACAAAATTTTCTACTCGGCTGCCTCAGGCGTTGGGCGCCCTGTCGTCTATCTTGGCGCGAAGACCGGTCGTGACGGCGTCGGCGGTGCCACGATGGCCAGCGCCGAGTTTGACGACACGATCGAGGACAAGCGCCCCACCGTCCAAGTCGGCGATCCATTCACGGAAAAGCGCCTGATGGAGGCAACGCTTGAGTTAATGCAGACGGGTGCTGTGATCTCCATCCAAGATATGGGCGCTGCGGGTCTGACATGCTCGGCTGTTGAAATGGGCGATAAAGGTGGTTTGGGCATT
>JAWUXZ010000024.1:0-8141 GCA_034111085.1 Dinoroseobacter sp. | reverse complement strand
TTCACGCTCCAGCCCGAACGCAACGGTTGCTTGAAGATACCCCGCCTTTGATCCGCAATCAAAGCGCTTACCGTCGAAACGGTAGCCGTAAACGCCCTCGCCGCTGATCTGCTGCGCGATGGCATCGGTCAGCTGTATCTCACCGCCGGCACCCGTGGCCGCCCCGTCAAGCGCGCTCATGACAGTTGGCGACAGGATATAGCGACCGATTACGGCAAGGTTTGAAGGCGCAGTCCCGGCTTCGGGCTTTTCGACCATGCCCTTAACCTTGAGCAGGCGCTTGCCATCGGTGCTTGTGTCCAGAATGCCGTAGGACGAGGTCTTGTCGTCGGGCACAGTCATGGTCGCAACCATATTGCCGCCAACCGTTTGATACGCGTCAATCATCTGCTTCAAGCACGGCGTATCTGCGGAGATCACGTCATCGGGTAGGATCACGGCAAAAGGCTCGTCGCCCACAAGCCGACGCGCGCACCAGACTGCATGGCCCAACCCAAGCGCGCGGGTTTGGCGAATATAAGCAATCGCGCCGCTTTCCATATTGGTGGAGGCGAGGATCTCGGCAAGCTCGGTTTTGCCCTTCCGCTCTAGCTCGGCGGCCAGGTGGGGGGCCTCGTCGAAGTAGTCCTCAAGAGTGGACTTGCCGCGCGCGGTGACAAAAATGAATTCCTCAATCCCGGCGGCGCGTGCTTCATCGATCGCGTACTGAATCAGCGGGCGGTCGATGAGGGTCATGATTTCTTTGGGAATAGACTTCGTGGCCGGCAAGAAGCGCGTGCCAAGGCCAGCGACTGGAAAAATGGCTTTTGTTACTTTGCGGTGGGTCAAATGAGCCTCCCGAGACCGAAAATCACACAATCTGTTCTCGTGTGATATGCGCAAACTTTGGCAGATTAATGGCCAACACACCTATATCTTCAATTAACATCGATCTTCTTTAAGAAATATTTAAGGCGAATCCACCCCAAGCCGCATCAATTCCGAAGGAAAGCTCGGCCACCAACACCCATTTTCTTAGGCTTGCCCCATCTCAGACAGCATTGCTTCAATCCGAGGCACATCTTCAGGATTGTTCAGCTCCCAAAACGCGCGTCCCTTTCCTTCGACCTCGACGCACAGCACGCGTTTGCTATTCTCAACAAAGCGCAACTGCTCTAGCCCCTCAAGCCGCTCCAACGGACCGACAGGCCAATCGGCGTAAGCACGAAGCGCGTCAGGGCGGTACGCATAAAGACCAACATGATGAAAAACGGGGGTTTCTTCGTCATCGCCATATGCCGCTCCCGTAAACGGGATCACCTCTTTCGAGAAATAGAGCGCATCGCGCGCAGCCCCGAACACCGCCGTCGTCCCGCCGACGCGACCTGCTTTGCGGTCCGCCAAAAGCGCGCCCAGCGTGCGTCCATCACAGCGCAAAACAGGCGTCGCCAGATCAGCGTTTGGATCAGCACGAAGCCCGTCTACGCGGTTGTCGACCACCCAATGCGGCGTCAGTGGCGCGTCGCCTTGAAGGTTCACGACAATCTCAGGTGAGACGCCCAGACGCGTGATCGCATCCGCGCACCGCTCTGTCCCGTTGGCGCAGGCCTCCGATGTCATGACCACCTCTGCACCAAAGCCCTCGGCATGCGCAGCAATGCGGTCATCATCCGTCGCCACGACAACACGGTCCACACCCTTGGCCCCAATCGCTGCATCCCAACTGCGCCGGATCAGAGTCTTTTCGTCGCCCGTAGCGCCCTTGAGCACGACAAGCGGCTTTCCCGGATAGCGCGTAGAGGCGTAGCGCGCAGGAATAACGACGAGAACGCTCATGAAGCAGGCTTCAATTCAACGCCGGGCGCGTAGGCGATGAAAAATGGGTTTTCATAACCAGGCTTCCCGTAAGTGAAAGGCGCATGATCATCGAAACGAACCATCGCGCCGCCTGCCCCGCGCAGAACCGCGTCGCCTGCAGCCGTGTCCCATTCCATCGTACGCCCGAGGCGCGGATAGAAATCGGCCTCGCCTGTCGCGACGAGGCAAAATTTCAGGGACGATCCGGCCGAGGTCATGTCCTTGACCGCGTAACGCCCGATATAGGCATCGGTGGCTTCATCGCGGTGCGACATTGAGGCAACAACCATAAGGGCAGCGTTGTCCGGCTTGGTGACGTTGAGCTGCTTGGTCGCTGAGGGCGTATCCAGATCGAATGGGCCAACTTCTTCGACCGATTGACCGTTTGCACCGGTATAGAAAAGCCGTTCGCGCGCTGGCGCATAAACCACGCCGCGCAGCGGAACTCCGTCCACCACATAAGCAATATTAACGGTGAAATCGCCGCGCCGCTTTATGAACTCTTTGGTGCCATCCAGCGGGTCCACTATGAAAAACGCGTTGGCGAATTTGGCGTGTGATCCGGCCTGTTCTTCGGTGACACATAGCGTGTCTGGAAACGCTTCGGCCAAACCCGCCGCAATAATCGCATCCGCCGCTTCGTCCGCAGCGGTGACCGGACTGTCATCGGATTTAGAGCGCACCTCAAAATCGTCAGAATTATAGATGTTCATGATGGCCTCGCCACCTTCGAGCGCCAATCGACGCATCACTGGGATTACCTGCTCAAAGTCCATGCGCCGTCTCCGTCATTGGTCTTGTTGGAAAAATGCCATGATTTTTCTATGATGCTGCCACAATAGAAGCGCAACCTTTGGTTCGTATAGTTCTGTTTCACCCGATTGCCGAGGACGCTGGCCAACATGTTTACAACCCAAGACGCCACGTCAAATTCAGGCCTCGCCTTTAAAACACTGGCGTTGATCTACCATTCGACCGTCCGCGACGTGCGCAAGAGCCACGGCAACGCGTTGGTCGGTCTAGTCATGAACATCCTGCAAACCGTAATCTTCGTGGGCGCGTTTTTTGCCATGTTCTCGTTTCTCGGGATGCGCGGCTCAGCGATCCGGGGCGATTTTCTGCTATATATCATGACAGGCATCTTCCTGTTTCTGACCCATACCAAAGCCATGGGTGCTGTGGTCGGATCGGAAGGCCCGGCCTCGCCGATGATGAAACACCGCACGATGAATACGGTTATTGCGATCACGGCGGCGGCGCTCTCGTCGCTCTATATCCAAGTGCTGTCGATGGTTGTGGTGCTATTCTTCTATCACGTCCTGTTCACTCCAATCACGATCTACGATCCGGTTGGTGCGTTCTCCATGATACTCATGAGCTGGTTCACGGGCGTCTCCATCGGCATGGTCTTCCTCGCAATCAAGCCGTGGTCACCGGGTTTCACCAAACTTGGGTCCACGATCTACAGCCGTGCAAATATGATTGCGTCGGGCAAGATGTTTGTCGCCAACACTCTGCCGAGCAGTATGCTCGTGATGTTCGATTGGAACCCGCTGTTCCACACCATCGATCAAGCGCGCGGCTACACATTCATTAATTACTTCCCTCACAACAGCTCATCGCTCTATCCTTTCTATGTGGCGCTGGGGTGCTTGATGTTGGGCCTGATGGGCGAATTCTACACCCGCAAACGCGCATCGGTCAGCTGGGGAGCTAAACTTTGAAGTATATCGCAGCCTTTGTTCTGTCTTTGATAACAAGCATGGCTGCGGCCCAAGACCTGCCAGCGCTGTTTTCCGTCAACGGTGTGGCCAGCAACGATGTTTTGAACATCCGAGCCGAGCCGTCGAGTGCAGCCCACATCATCGGATCACTCGCCCCAAATGCCACGCGGATCGAAGTAATAGCGCGCAGCGAAAACGGTCGCTGGGGATTGGTCAACAGTTTCGATCAGGCAGGCTGGGCCTCCTTTCGGTTTCTAGAGCGCCAGCCTTTCCAAGCCTTCCCACCAAGCGATTACAGCTGTTTTGGGACCGAACCGTTCTGGGATATCAGTGTTATTGGCGAGGATGTGCAGTGGTCAGCGCTTGGCGGAGACACAATCTCGATGACGCGCGATTGGACCGGCATACCTATGCGCCAAGACCGTTTCGCCATGCGCGCCTTTGGCGATCTGAGCTTTGTCAGCCTTCTGGTCCGCGAACAGATTTGCAGTGACGGGATGAGTGATCGCGCCTACGGGCTTGAGGTCGATGTTATTCTCGACGGGTCCGGCAGCATGGGCACGCAGGTTTATTCAGGCTGCTGCACGCTTTCGGATTAAGTCACCACACGTAGCGTCAGATTGATCCGTCCGGGCCGATCCAGCAGCGTCGAGGTGCTCGGCTTTATCCGATCAATGCCGTGAAACGCGAGCCTCGCGTCGCCTTCCAGCACCGCAATATCGCCTGATTTCAGCCAAACCGAACGCGTTGAGCCCTTCCTGCCAAGCCCGCCCACACGAAACAAGCCGTCATCGCCCAGCGAAATTGACAGCACAGGTTGGGTGAAATCTGCCTCGTCGCGGTCCTGATGCAAACCCATACGGGCATCGGGTGCATAATAATTGATCAAGCAGCATTCGGGGTCGCGCGCGCCCGGCACCAGCAAGCGCCACAAATCCATCACGCGCTTAGGGATGGGTGGCCATGCGGACCCGTTCGGATGCCGCTGTGTATAGCGGTAGCCTTTTTGGTCACTGATCCAGCCAAAGCGCCCGGCGGCAGTCATGCGAACGCTCATCGGCTTACCGTTTGGCATCACCGGCTGGTGCAAAGGTGCTGTCTTCAACAGCGCGCGCAACTCAGCAATAAGCCCCTCTTGCGCCGTGCGATCGAGCACGCCTGACACCACGCGAACGCCGTTCAGATCAAGCGTGGAGGTGCCTATAGGAAACATCCATGAATTTTCCGTCATTTCTAAGCCCGCCTCGTGCTTGCAGCGCCCCATACCCCCCCCTATATACCCCTCGAAGTCGGTCACGGGCCCCGGAAAGGCACCGGACCATGGGATCGGGACACGAGGCCGCAATCGCGGATCGAGTTCCTACACATCGCCTGAATAAAGGAAGCAGAGCACATGGCCAAAGTCATTGGTATCGACCTCGGCACCACGAACTCGTGTGTTGCCATCATGGACGGCGCGCAACCGCGCGTTATTGAAAACGCCGAAGGCGCGCGGACGACTCCCTCTATTGTCGGTTACACCGATGACGAGCGTCTTGTCGGTCAGCCCGCAAAGCGCCAAGCGGTAACGAACCCCGAGAACACGATTTTCGCGGTCAAGCGCCTGATCGGTCGTCGTTATGACGATGCGCATTTGGCAAAAGACAAAAAGAACCTGCCCTACGAAGTCGTCAATGGCGGCAACGGTGACGCGTGGGTTGAAGTGAACGACGACAAGTTTTCGCCGGCCCAAGTCTCGGCCCTCATTCTGAAAAAGATGAAGGAAACTGCGGAATCGTATCTTGGTGAAGAAGTGACGCAAGCCGTGATCACTGTGCCTGCGTATTTCAACGACGCTCAGCGTCAGGCCACTAAGGACGCTGGTAAAATTGCCGGTCTGGAAGTGTTGCGCATCATCAACGAGCCGACTGCGGCAGCGCTCGCTTACGGCCTCGACAAAAAAGAAACGAAAACCATCGCGGTCTATGACCTTGGTGGCGGTACATTCGACGTGACCATCCTCGAGATCGACGATGGCCTGTTCGAAGTAAAATCCACCAACGGTGATACGTTCCTTGGCGGTGAAGACTTCGACATGCGCATCGTGAACTACCTCGCGGACGAGTTCAAAAAGCAAAACGGCGTCGATCTGAAAAAAGACAAGATGGCGCTTCAGCGTCTGAAAGAGGCGGCGGAAAAGGCGAAGATCGAATTGTCTTCAGCCAGCCAGACCGAGATCAACCAGCCGTTCATCTCCATGGACCCCAAAGGCGGCCAGCCGCTGCACATGGTCATGAAGCTGACCCGTGCGAAGCTGGAAAGCCTTGTTGGCGACCTGATCAAAGCCTCGATGAAGCCATGTGCGGCTGCGTTGAAAGATGCGGGCCTTTCCAAAGGCGATATCGACGAGGTTGTTCTGGTCGGTGGTATGACCCGGATGCCCAAAGTGATGGAGGAAGTGACCAACTTCTTCGGCAAAGAGCCGCATAAGGGTGTGAACCCCGACGAGGTTGTTGCCATGGGTGCAGCCATTCAGGCTGGCGTTCTGCAAGGCGACGTTAAGGACGTTGTTCTGCTCGACGTGACCCCGCTTTCGCTGGGAATCGAGACGTTGGGCGGTGTTTTCACCCGTCTGATCGCCCGCAACACTACGATCCCGACAAAGAAGTCTCAGGTCTTCTCGACCGCCGAGGACAACCAGAACGCAGTGACGATCCGGGTGTTCCAAGGCGAGCGTGAAATGGCGTCCGACAATAAGATGCTCGGTCAGTTCAACCTTGAGAACATCCCGCCTTCTCCACGCGGCATGCCCCAAATCGAAGTGACCTTCGACATCGACGCCAACGGCATCGTGTCGGTGGGCGCGAGAGACAAAGGCACCGGCAAAGAGCAGACGATCACGATCCAAGCCTCGGGCGGTCTTTCAGAAGACGAGATCGACCAAATGGTGCGCGATGCTGAGGCAAATGCCGAAGCCGATAAAGAGCGCAAAGAAATGGTCGAAACGCGTAACCAAGCCGAAAGCCTGGTGCATTCGACCAAGAAGTCTGTGGAAGAGCACGCCGACAAGGTGGACCCCTCCACTGTCGAAGTGATCGAATTGGCCATGGGCGCGCTCGATGAAGCGCTCGAGACCGACGATGTTGGCAAGATCAAAGGCGGCATCCAGAACCTGACTGAGGCGGCAATGAAACTGGGTGAGGCTATCTATAAGTCCCAGCAGGAAGATGCCGGCGAAGAAGCAGCCGATGGCGCAGGCCAACCCGGTGGTGTGGACGACGATATTGTCGACGCCGACTTTGAGGATCTGGACGACCGCAAGCGCGGCTAACTGCACGCCTGACGTTTAAGGGCCGGTCCGGTTAATCCGGGCTGGCCTGCGTCGTTTGAAGGGGCATCCCATGGCAAAACGCGACTATTATGACGTGCTCGACGTGGCAAAAGGCGCGTCTGCGGACGAAATCAAGAAGGCGTTTCGCGGCAAAGCGAGAGAGCTGCACCCGGACCGCAACTCCGACAATCCCAAAGCCGAAGATCAGTTCAAAGAAGCCAATGAGGCGTATGACGTCCTCAAGGACTCCGAAAAGAAGGCCGCCTATGATCGCTTCGGTCATGCGGCATTCGAAGGCGGTGGTGGACGTCCCGGTGGGTTTGGCGGCGGCGGTGCTGCAGGTCAGGGCGATTTCGCAAGTGCGTTCTCGGACGTGTTCGAAGATCTGTTCGGCGGCTTCGGCGGTGGCGGTCAACGCGGTGGTGCGCGCAGTCGTGCCGCGCGTGGGTCTGATCTGCGCTACAACATGCGGATCTCGCTCGAAGATGCGTTCGCTGGCGTTCAGAAATCCATCACAGTCCCAAGCTCGGTCGCGTGTAAGACATGCAGCGGCACCGGCGCGGAAGGCGGGTCTGAGCCGACGACTTGCCCGACCTGTACTGGAATGGGCAAGGTGCGCGCGCAGCAGGGCTTCTTTACTGTCGAGCGGACTTGTCCGACCTGTAATGGCCAAGGCCAGATCATCCAGAATCCGTGCCGCGTTTGTGCTGGTGCGGGCCGCGAAGAGACCGAGCGTCAGTTGGGCGTGAACATTCCTGCGGGCGTCGAAACTGGCAATCGCATCCGCCTTTCTGGCGAAGGCGAGGCCGGAATGCGCGGTGGGCCGTCAGGTGATCTCTATATCTTCGTCGAGGTTCAAGAGCATCCGATCTTCCAGCGCGAGGGGCATGATCTGTATTGCCGCGTGCCTGTGGGCATGTCCTCGGCAGCGCTTGGCGGCGATGTCGAAGTGCCGACGATTGACGGTGGCCGTTCGCGCGTAAAGATTCCAGCGGGCAGCCAGTCGGGCAAGCAAATGCGTCTGCGTAGCAAAGGCATGCCTGCGCTGCGTGGGGCCGGGTCTGGCGATATGTTTATTGAGGTCGCCGTAGAAACGCCTGTGAACCTGACCGCTAAGCAAAAAGAGCTACTGCGTGAGTTCGAGGCCCTAAGCGACGACAACCATCCCGAAACCTCTGGCTTCTTTTCCAAGGTCAAAAAGTTCTGGGACGGGATCGCTAGCTAAACCCTTCGCTAGATAGCACCAAATAGAAAAGCCGCCCCCCCAAGAC
>JAWUXZ010000023.1:0-54418 GCA_034111085.1 Dinoroseobacter sp. | reverse complement strand
TGGTACCCGAGGTCGGACTCGAACCGACAAGATGTTTCCATCGGGGGATTTTGAATCCCCTGCGTCTACCAATTCCGCCACTCGGGCCCCTGCGCACCGATTAGCCAAGCTGCGCGGCAGCGTCCAGAGGAAATCCACCTGTCAGCCCACTTGACCTTGCGATCTGCTCATGTTGCATGACCAAAATCGGCAAAACGGGGCTAAATATGATCCGCGCACTCTATGACTGGACGATGTCCTGGGCCTCGCATCCCTATGCAATTTGGGTGCTGGCGTTTGTAGCCTTCATTGAATCGTCCGTCTTCCCGATTCCGCCAGATGTCATGATGATCCCGATGATTCTGGCCGCGCCGCGCCGCGCGTTTCTGATCGCTGGCGTTGCAACGGTCTCTAGCGTGCTGGGCGGAATGCTCGGCTATGCCATTGGCGCGTTCTTCTATGACAGCATCGGCGCACCGATCCTCGAGAGCCTCGGCAAAGCCGACAGCATGGACGCGTTCAACACCCGCTTTAATAATCTTGGCTTCTGGCCTGTGCTGATCGCCGGGCTGACGCCATTTCCTTACAAGGTCATCACGATCATGTCGGGCTGGACGGGGCTGCCGCTGGGCACCTTCATCATCACCTCGATCATCGCGCGCAGCTTACGGTTTTTCCTTGTTGCGACCCTGCTGTGGAAATACGGCACACCAATCCGTGATTTCATCGAGCGGCGCCTGGGCCTTATGTTCATCTTATTCTGCTTGCTGCTGGTTGGCGGGTTTTATGTAGTGAGATTTCTATGACGTTGCCCCCTGCCCGCACGCTTGTGTTTCTTGCCGCTGCCGGATCGGCGGCGATGCTGCTATCTGCCTGGGGCTTTCAATATCTTGGCGGCTTGGCCCCCTGCGCGATGTGCATCTGGCAGCGCTGGCCGCATGCAATTGCCGCACTCGCTGGAGTTCTGGGCCTGCTGAGTGCTCCGTTGGCGGCCGTGATTGGGCTTTGCGCAAGCCTTGTGGGGACTGCGATCGCAGTGTTCCATTCTGGGGTCGAGCGCGACCTTTGGGACGGCCCCTCCACCTGTACATCTAACACCAATGTGGGCGGGATGAGCGCCGAAGATCTGCTGAACCAGATCCTAGAAGCGCCCTTGGTGCGCTGCGACGAGATCCCTTGGGAGCTCCTCGGTTTGTCGATGGCAAACTGGAACGCAATCGTGTCGCTGGGATTCGTTTGCGTGTGGGGTTTGGCCTTGTGGCGGAGCGTTCGGGCGGCCTAATTCGCGGGGCTGCGGCACGGTATGTGTGCTCTGTGGGCTACCTGTTGCCGAGCGGTACCGCTCTCGCCAGTTTTACCTCATAAATCCAATGATTTAGACTTCCCGCTTCATATCAACATATGACGGCGCTCCGCTCGCTTGCACGCAAGATGAAGGTCAGGATATACTCAGCACAACTAAATCTTGTGCGATCTGAAGAAGGCGGCGATCCTAGTGAGCGACACCCCCGAAGGCCCTGAAAACGAAGACGAAAACCAGCCCAAAAAGGCGGTTTACGATGGTCCCAGCATTTCGATCACGGAGGAGATGAAAACCTCCTTCCTCGACTATGCCATGAGCGTGATCATTTCGCGCGCAATTCCGGATCTGCGCGACGGTCTCAAGCCCGTCCACCGCCGTATCCTGTACGCGATGCACGAAACCGGCAACAGCCACGACAAATCCTACCGCAAGTCAGCACGTCCCGTTGGCGATGTGATGGGTAAGTATCACCCGCACGGCGACTCGGCGATTTACGATGCGCTCGTACGGATGGCGCAGGATTTTTCGATGTCACTGCCGCTGCTCGATGGGCAAGGCAATTTCGGATCGATGGACGGCGATAACCCGGCCGCAATGCGCTATACCGAAGTGCGCATGGACAAGCCTGCCGCCGCCCTGCTGGCAGATATCGAGAAAGATACGGTTGATTTTCAGGACAACTACGACGGCAAAGACCTTGAGCCGACGGTTCTGCCCGCGCGCTTTCCGAACATGTTGGTTAATGGTGCTGGCGGTATTGCAGTCGGCATGGCCACAAATATTCCACCGCACAATCTGGGCGAAGTGATCGACGCAACCCTCGCGCTGATCGAGACGCCGGACTTGAGCAGCGAAGATCTGATGCAATACATCCCTGCCCCCGATTTCCCCACCGGCGGGCTGATCTTGGGCCGCACGGGCGCGCGCAAAGCCTATATGGAAGGGCGCGGCAGCGTCATTATCCGCGCAAAAACCCGGATTGAAGAGGTTCGCAAAGACCGTTTTGCCATCGTGCTCGACGAGATTCCCTATCAGGTCAACAAGGCCACGCTGATCCAGCGGATTGCTGATCTGGTGCGCGAGAAGCGGGTCGAGGGCATTTCGCTTGTCCAAGACGAATCTGACCGCATTGGTGTACGCGTGGTGATCGAGCTGAAGCGCGATGCGACCGCCGATGTTGTGCTGAACCAGCTGTTTCGCTTCACTCCAATGCAGACCTCATTTGCCTGCAACATGCTGGCGCTGAATGGCGGACGGCCCGAGCAGTTAACTCTGCGAGATTTCCTGACCGCCTTCTTGGCTTTCCGCGAAGAGGTTGTTGCCCGCCGCACCGCGTTCGAGCTGCGCAAAGCGCGCGAACGCAGCCATATTTTGTGCGGTTTGGCAGTTGCTGTGTCCAACGTGGACGAAGTGGTGGCCACAATCCGTGCGGCTGCCGACGCTGCCGAGGCGCGTAGCAAGTTAATGACGCGCGCATGGCCTGCGGGCGATATCGCGAGCTATATCCAGCTGATCGACGATCCCAGCCACCGCGTTAACGAAGATGGCACATACTTCTTGTCGGAAACCCAAGCGCGCGCGATCCTCGAGCTGCGCCTGCAACGCCTGACCCAACTTGGCGTGACCGAGGTGACGGACGAGCTGGAAACCTTGGCGGCAAAGATCACTGATTATCTAGACATCTTGCGGTCTCGCTCGCGGATCATGGCAATCATCTCGGCAGAATTGAGCGAGGTTCGTGAAGACTTCGCCGTGCCGCGCCGCACAGAAATCGTCGAGCATTTCGGCGATCTAGACGACGAAGACCTGATCGAGCGTGAAGACATGGTCGTCACGATCACTCAGTCGGGCTACATCAAACGCACGCCATTGGTCGATTTTCGCGCTCAGAAACGCGGCGGCAAAGGTGTGTCCGGCGGCGCTTTGAAAGAAGACGATGTCGTCACCTCGCTGTTTGTGGCCAACACCCACACGCCGCTGTTATTTTTTACCGCCGACGGCATGGTCTACAAGATGAAGACGTGGCGTTTGCCAATGGGCGGTCGCAGCGCACGCGGCAAAGCGATTGTGAATATCCTGCCGATCCAGATGGGTGTCGGGATTGCCGCTGTGATGCCAGTGGACCGCGACGAGGAAGATTGGGCGTCCCTACAGGTGATGTTCGCCACTTCCGCGGGTGATGTGCGCCGCAACGCGCTGAGTGATTTCGCCAATGTGATGCGCAACGGCAAGATTGCGATGAAGCTGCCCGAGGGCGTGGAATTGGTGAAGGCGCGTATTTGCGAAGACACCGATGACGTGATGCTGGTCACGGCGCTCGGGCGCGCGATCCGGTTCCGCACCACCGACGTGCGCGTGTTCCAAAGCCGCGAGTCGACCGGGGTACGTGGGATCAGACTGGCATCGGGCGATAGTGTCGTGTCGATGGCTGTAATCCGGCACTTCGAAGCAAGCTCTGAACAGCGCGCGGCCTATCTCAAGATGCGTCGTGCGATGGCGGGTCTGGTCGATGACGCCGAGGGCGACAGCGATGATGATGCGGTGGCTGACCCGAATTTCTCAAGCGATCGCTATGTCGAGATGTCTGCGGCGGAAGATTTGATCCTGACGATCACCAAGTCTGGTGCTGGCAAGCTCAGCTCAAGCCACGACTATCCTGTGCGTGGGCGCGGGGGCCAAGGTGTGGCCGCGATGGACAAACCCATGCGCGGTGGCGATCTGGTGGCCTGTTTCCCGGTGGAAATGGATGATCAGATTATGCTGGCGACCTCGACCGGTCAGTCAATTCGCTGCCCAGTAGGCGGGATCAGCTTCCGGTCGCGGGGGGCTGGTGGCGTTAAGGTCTTCAACACGGCCGCGGGCGAAGAGGTTGTGTCTGTCGCATGGATTGCAGATCAAGGCGACGATCAAGACGAGACCGAAAGCAGCGCAGAATAGCTTCTTTATAGCGCTTTAACGGCTCACGAAACATGAACGGGGCGTCCGGTATTTGGGCGCCTTAGTTGTTTTTGCAGCCAAATTCCCCCTCGATTGAGGCGAAAATGCCTTAATCATTCCTTACCCTCAACACAGGTCGGCACGAGCACTGCCGCAATCATCAGGCCTAACGAAGGTGCGAAGACCGGATGAGCGGCTTTGCCACAAGTCCTTTTGAACAAAGCGAGGTCTACGATGCACACTCTGACCGACTGGTTCCGCCTGGCGTTCCGCATCTGTTTGTCCTGTACCCTAATGATCGAGGCATTCGTTGGGCTTCTGCCCCATATCGATATGCACTATATCCCGACCGTGGCCTCTGGCCTCGACGCATTCTTTTACCACAACGTCGCCTTTGGCGTTCTGTACTTCGTGATCTCGATCTGGCTAATGTTTGGGATCAAGACCAACGTTGTTGCCGCTTTGGGTGGTATCTTGCTGGTCTTACCCGCGATGGTGATGCCCGAAATCGGCGGTGCAACCTTGGCGATCAAGCTGGCACTCGCGACAGTCTTTGCCCTGCCCTTAGCCATCTTTGGCGGTGGCCGTTATGCGATCAACGACCGTTGCAGCTGGCGCGAAGCCTTCTAACGACCAGAGAGAAAAATTTCTGGGCAGCATGAGGTTTCCCTCGCGCTGCCCTTGGCCTATCTAAGCGCCATGACAGAACGATTACATATCATCGGAGGCGGCATGGCCGGGTCCGAGGCCGCGTGGCAGGCCGCTCAAATGGGCGTCCCAGTCACTTTGTACGAGATGCGCCCGAAGGTTGAGACTTTCGCGCACCGCACCGGGCATCTGGCCGAAATGGTGTGCTCAAATTCCTTCAGGTCTGATGACGACGAACAGAACGCCGTTGGACTGCTGCATTGGGAAATGCGCGCGGCTGGCGGTCTGATTATGGAGATGGCTGATAAGCACTCCCTGCCCGCTGGTGGCGCTCTAGCCGTGGACCGCGATCCATTCGCGGCTTCGGTCACAGAGCGCTTAATGGCACATCCACTTATCGAAGTAAGCTACAAAGAAATATCGGAAATTCCGAATACTGGACAGTGGATCATAGCAACGGGCCCGCTGACATCGGGGGCATTGGCCGCCTCAATTCAAGCGCAAACAGGTGCCGAGGCTTTGGCGTTTTTCGACGCGATTGCTCCGATCCTGTATCACGACAGCATTGATATGTCGAAAGCATGGATGCAGTCGCGCTATGACAAAGGCGAAACCGAAGAAGACCGCACCGCGTATCTCAACTGCCCAATGGACCGAGAGCAGTACGAGGGCTTCATCGACGCGCTTCTTGGTGCCGATAAATCAGAGTTCAAGGAAGGCGAAACCGCCGGGTATTTCGATGGATGCCTTCCAATCGAGGTGATGGCAGAGCGCGGCCGCGAGACCCTTCGTTTTGGCCCGATGAAGCCGGTTGGCCTGACCAATCCGCACCAACCTGATGTGAAACCCTATGCCGTTGTGCAGTTGCGACGCGATAACGCTTTGGGAACACTATATAATATCGTTGGCTTTCAAACCAAGATGAAGTACGGCGCACAAACAGAAGTCCTTCGGATGATACCGGGGTTAGAGGACGCGAAATTCGCACGCCTCGGCGGCATTCATCGCAACACGTTTCTGAATTCACCAACATTGCTGGGGGCCGATCTGAAATGGCGCGCGCATCCGCATATCCGTTTTGCAGGCCAGATCACCGGCGTTGAAGGTTATGTGGAAAGCGCCGCGATTGGGCTGCTGGCAGGTCGCCTTACCGCGTCTGAGATGCTTGGCACACCGATCTCAACGCCGCCGCTTGAGACGGCAATGGGCGCGCTCGTCAACCATATAACCGGCGGTGCAGAGGCCAAGACCTTCCAACCGATGAATGTCAATTTCGGATTATTTCCACCAATTGACGCTAAGGGTGGGCGGCGCAACCGTATGACGCGCTACAAGGCCTATACGGATCGCGCAAAAGCGGCGTGGAACGAATGGCTTGGACTGGCGCAAGCAGCATAGGCAGTGTTAGGCTATTTTCATGAGTGAAAAAGCCTACCTTTCGAAGGTCTATAATCTGAAATCTTCCGAGGCCGTGCGTGACTATTACGACGCGTGGTCAGATAGTTACGACAATGAGCTAATGTCGCAAGGCTACGCCACACCCGGACGGTGTGCGGCCGCACTGCTGTCGCTTGGGGTTCCGCTGGATGCCTCGATCCTCGATTTCGGATGTGGAACAGGGGTTTCTGGGACGGCGTTTCAGTTCAAAGGATTTGCCAATTTACACGGCTGCGATCTGTCGGTTGAGATGCTGGCGAAGGCTAAAGCCAAGGGCATCTATTCAAACACGTTCGTCGTCCCAGCAGGTGCGGCATTGCCCGGTGGATACGATGTCGTCGCGGCCGTTGGCGTGATTGGCGCAGGAAGCGCGCCACCCGAGGCGTTTGACGCTGCGATTGCGGCGGTAAAACCCAGCGGCCTTTTTGTTTGGTCCTACAATGATCACGCGCTGGAAGATCCGCGCTTTCCAGCAAAAATCGACGAGCATATCGCCAAAGGTGCCAAGCTCGTGTTTCAAGAACACGGACCGCATATTCCGGGCATTGGCCTAAGCTCTACAGTCTATGTGTTGAAAACCTGAACACTACCGGATGTATATCACCCGCTTTGCCCCCTCGCCAACTGGCCCCTTGCATCTGGGGCATGTCTATTCAGCAGCAATTGGCTATAGGCGCGCTCTGCTCTCGGGCGGAAGGTTTTTGCTGCGTATCGAGGATATTGACAGCGCAAGAAGTTCGAAAGACTGGGAAAATCAAATATATGATGACCTGTCATGGATTGGGCTGAGCTGGGAGGTGCCAGTTCTTCTGCAATCTGATCGCCAGCGGCACTACAAGACTGCACTCGAACACTTGGCAACGCTTGGCCTGTTATATCCATGCAGATGCGCCCGTGCTGACATTCGCGCCGCCTTATCAGCACCGCAGGAAGGCACGCCTTTCCACGGTCCTGACGGACTGATCTACCCCGGCACCTGCCGACACCGCCCTATGTCTGACGCCACGCCAAATGATGCGCTGCGTCTGAATATGCATGCGGCCCTCACCTATCTTGCGCGCAACAAGCCTTTGCAAAGCCTGAGCACTATCGAGACTGGCCCAATCTATGACGGCCATCATAGTTACGACGCGACCCACTTCCAGGACGCAATCGGCGACGTGGTGATGGCCCGTAGGGACATGGGAACATCCTATCACCTTTCGGTCGTCATCGATGATGCTGCTCAAGAAATTACAGAAGTCGTTCGTGGCGCTGATCTGTGGGAGGCAACGCCGCTGCACCGTTTGATGCAATGTCTGCTCAACCTGCCTGAGCTGAAATGGCACCACCATACGCTGATGCGCGACGAGAACGGTAAGCGCTTGGCCAAACGCGATGACGCAAGGGCGATCTCGACCTACCGGAAGGCTGGAGAAAGTCCAAAAGAGGTGCTCAGGCGCGTTGGTCTAGACGGGCTTGGTTAACCGCGCCTCAACCCCTTGACGCACAAGAGTTTCGCAGGCTTTTGCCAAGGCCTTGCGATCGGCATAATCGGCGACACGTAGTTCGGGATGAAACACAATTTCCACCCGCCCTTGTGGCGATTGGGCGAGAACACGCAGCATATGAGGCAAGAACTCCATCTCCGCCCACCAACCATAGAACCGAGGTTCAGCATTCGGGGGCGCGTGATAGACCAGTGACACCGGCTGAATATGCAAGATATCACGCATCTCTGGCGCGAAGAATGCCGCAAAGAGTGTTGATTTAAAAGGCAAAACACGCAAACCGTCTGAGCTGGTGCCTTCTGGGAAAAACACCAACCGGTGCCCCGCCCGCAAGCGATCCTCAAACACCACTTTTTGCGCTGCTGCCTCAGAGGATTTACGCGCAATGAACACTGTACCCGTCGCGCGCGCCAGCCAGCCGATGCCCGGCCATTTTGCGACCTCGGATTTGGCGACGAAATAGACGTTCTGACGCGCGTTCAGCGCAAAAATATCTAGCCAAGACAGATGGTTGGAAACAATCGCGCCGCGATGGGTCATAGGCGTTCCATGGACCGTGACAGGCATTCCCATCCCGAAAAACGCGAACCGACAGACCGCTTGCGTGATCCAAGGCGTCACCGGGCGGCGCAGACCAAAAAGCGGCCATTCCACAAGACGCACCACGAGCAAAACCAAAAGGCAGCCATAGGTGACACCGCCGACCAAAATTCCGCGCAACACCAGCCAAAGGTACCCTAAAGGGCCAATTTTTTTGTCCTCAAGCGGTGGCTCGTCCATCCCCCAAAGCATCAACTAGCCCCCGCGCCGCGTATAGATCGCCCGGTGAGCTGCACTTAGACGGTCGGTATCCATCACCAAACAGACATCCGTGGTGTTGAACGCGTGATCCACAAACGCCCCCTCGCCCACACAGCCCCCAAGGCGCAGGTAGGCTTTGATCAAGGCTGGTGTCTCGCGCAGAGCGGAGATCCGATCTAGATCGGCCTCGGCCACCAAGTCCATCGACTGCATATTGCGCGCGCGCACACGCAGCGGCTCAGGCGCAAGGTAGCGGTGATGTAGCAACGACAAAGGTCCCGCGAGCGAAGCAACATCCGTGCCGTGAAAGCTGGCAACCCCGAACAGAACCTCGACATCCGTCTGTTGCACATATTCGGCCAAGCCTTGCCAAAGTTGCAACATGCCGGTGCCGCCCCGGTAGTCCGGGTGCAGACAAGAGCGGCCCAGTTCCAACAACTTACGCCCAGAGCCGTGTAGCGCTGCCAAATCGTATTCGGCCTCAGAATAAAAACTGCCCGCCGCGTGCGCGCTTTGCTGCGTCATGAGGCGGTAGACCCCGACAACATCGTCCATCGCTTCAGTATCGCGCCGGGTGTCGATCAGCAGCAGATGTTCACAATGGGCGTCAAAACGGTCGCGTTCAAGTCGCGCATCATGGTCCACAAGGGGTCCGTCGCCGCCCAGCTCTTCAACAAATACGCGGTAACGCAGGCGTTGCGCGCTAAGAATATCACGCTCGGTTTGCGCTGGCCTAACTTGCAAATATGCGTCCTCAGTCTGCATCAAACATCCATGTTTACCACGTTCAAACCCCATCCAAAACGAGGACTTGAGACGTCCTAATCAAAGCGAAGGGGTGCCGCAATCTGAAACGCTCGCGCGAGTTTTGCCCTGCAACTCAGCCTAAAGTTGTGCAATTGTGTTAACCGTGTTAGCACGACGTTAACTTAGCCATGTTTTAGCTTAGGAGATGATCAATTGGCGTCAAACACCATCTCTAAGGCGATCCGGCGTCCGTCGAGCACTTGCTTGCCGGTCTCCGGAAAATTGACTGTGACGCGCCCGTTGATGTTAGACTGCACTTGGCCAATGCCCCAGTCGGGTTGGTCGGGATGGCGCACCAGCATTCCCGGAGCAAGGACGGCGTTCAAATTAGAAAACTCGTCCATTTTTTTCCATCCCTCACGAAAGCTAGCCCATGCCTGACATCCAGCGCAGCGAACTCACAGCCCTTGTAGGCTCGCGTATCTGTCATGATCTGATCAGCCCTTTGGGCGCGATTGGCAATGGGCTTGAGCTTCTGCAAATGTCTGGTCAGGCGCAAAGCCCTGAAATGGCGTTGATTGCTGAAAGCGTGGAAAGCGCCAATGCACGGATCAGGTTCTTTCGGATCGCATACGGCCACTCTGATGAAGCGCAGGTGGTGCGCGGATCCGAAATGCGTGCGGTGTTGAAGGCGATGTTCCACACCGGACGTATGCAGGTAAGCTGGCTGCCCGATGATCAGCCGCGTTCGGAAGCAAAACTGGCGTTTTTGATCCTGCAATGCATAGAGGCTGCCCTGCCTTACGGCGGCGCGGTTACCGTCACCGATGGCCATGCCGGACGCGAGATTAAGGCGGTTGCCGACCGCATGGTGATCGACGAAACGCTCTGGGCAAAGCTTTCGGACCCCGCAGACACCACCGTGCTTCGCCCCGCGCAAGTGCAGTTTGGCTTGCTGGCCGAACAGATCCAAATCTCGCGACGCCGCTTGCAAATCAACCTGCAAGAGTGCGAAATTCGTGTTTTGATTTAGGTACTTAGGTCCGAACCGTTCCGTCGCCTGTTACGCAATATTTATAACTGGTCAGCTGCACCGCACCCACGGGTCCGCGCGCATGCAGTTTGCCGGTGGCAATTCCGATCTCGGCACCCATGCCGAATTCACCACCATCGGCAAACTGGGTTGAAGCGTTGTGCATCAAGATCGCGCTGTCGAGTTCGGTAAAGAAACGTGCAGCCGCCGAAGTATCCTCGGTCAGGATCGCTTCAGTATGGCTGGAGCCGTATGTGCGGATATGATCCATCGCAGCGTCCAGATCATCGACAACGCGCGCGGCAATAATCATGTCGAGGTATTCGGTGCCCCAGTCGTCTTTGGTCGCTAGAACCGATCCTTCTAAGCCTTCGGCGCGCACTTCAACGCCGGCCACTTTCAAATCATCGACAATCTTCTGGCCGAGTGTGTGCGCTATGTCTTTGTGAACCAGCAAACATTCCGCCGCCCCGCAAATGCCGGTGCGGCGCGTTTTGGCGTTCAGCACGACCGCACGGGCCTTTGTTGGATCGGCGTCTTTGTCTACGTAGATGTGGCAAATGCCTTCCAGATGCGCAAACACAGGCACCCGCGCGTCGGCTTGAACACGGCCGACCAGACCTTTTCCGCCGCGCGGCACGATCACGTCAATCGTTCCGGTCATGGTTAACATCTCGCCCACCGCTGCTCGGTCACGGGTCGGAACAAGCTGGATCGCAGCTTCGGGCAGGCCAGAAGCACGCAGACCGACGAGCAAACCTGCATGGATCGCCGTTGCGGAATGAAAGCTCTCAGATCCGCCGCGCAGGATCACGCAATTGCCAGCCTTCAAGCACAGCGCGCCCGCGTCGGCGGTCACGTTGGGACGAGATTCGTAGATAACGCCGATGACCCCGAGCGGCGTGCGCACGCGCTCAATATGCAGACCGGTGGGCATGTCCCAGCCGTCAATCACGGCGCCAACGGGATCGGCTTGGCCCGCAATTGCGCGCAGGCCATCTACGATGCTTTGGATGCGTGGCGTGTCTAGTTCTAAGCGGTCCAGCATCGCAGCGCTGAGGCCTTTGTCGCGCCCATACGCCATATCGAGCGCGTTGGCCTCAAGGATTGCCGCGCAGTTCGCCCAAATAGCGTCAGCGGCAGATGTCAGCGCTGTAGCTTTGGCCTCGGCGCTCGCAAACGCCATCTCAGCGGCGGCTGCTTTTGCACGTGCACCAATGTCGGCCATCAAAGCGGGAATGTCTGTATCGTAATTTTTCATCTGTATTCCCCGTGATTTAGCTGAGAACCATGTCGTCTCGATGAATAAGAACGGCGCGGCCCTCATAGCCGAGAATATCACCAATGTCATCGCTATGGTGGCCTGCAATCGCGCGCGCCTCGTCGGCAGTATAGCGCGTCAGGCCGATGCCAAGCGCGCCCTTTGGCCCCAGCAGCGCAACAGGCTCGCCGCGCCCAAATTGACCACTGACCGATACAATCCCGGCAGGCAAAAGCGATTTTCCTTGTCCGAGCGCGCGCACCGCACCTGCATCAATCGTGATCTCGCCACGCGGTTTCATCGCACCGATCCACTGTTTTCGGGCGGCTTGTGGGTCGTGCTTGGCCGTGAACCATGTCGCCGGAGCGCCCTCAATCAGCGCTCGTAGCGGCCGCATTCCACGCCCCTCAGCAATCGCCAATGCGCAGCCAGCCGCTGTTGCCGTCCGCGCAGCCATGACCTTTGTACGCATCCCGCCCTTCGAGAGGCCAGAGCCCGCATCACCCGCCATCGCCTCTATCTCAGGCGTGATTGCCTCGATCACGTCGTAGCGTTTCGCGTCCGGATCATCTTTGGGGTTGGCGGAATAGAATCCGTCCACGTCTGACAGCAGCACACACGTGTCTGCCCCGGTCAGCGCTGCGACCTGTGCTGCGAGACGGTCATTGTCACCGTAGCGGATCTCGTCGGTGGCCACGGTATCGTTTTCGTTGACGATGGGAATGACGCCGAATGACAGCAAAGCGCCGAGCGTCGCGCGCACATTCAAATAACGGCGGCGGTCCTCAGTATCCTCAAGCGTGACGAGCACTTGCGCCGCCTTTAGCCCGTGCGCTGCGAGCACTTCTTGATACGCCTGCGCAAGCCGAATTTGGCCAACAGCCGCGGCGGCTTGCGAATGCTCTAGGGGCAATGTCGTCTTGATCAGGCCCAGTATCCCGCGTCCCAGCGCGATGGAGCCCGACGACACGAGGATCACATCGGTGCCGCGCGCGCGTGCATCAGCCACATCTTGTGCGAGGCCCGTTAACCAGTTTTCACGTAGATCACCCGTCTTAGCGTCGATCAAAAGCGCCGAGCCGATTTTAATGACCGTGCGCTGAGATGCTTCAAGCTTGGGCAGTAACCTACTGGTTTGCAACGCAGTCATGCTAGGGTTTCCAGGCTTCGACCGTTTCCTCCGCCGCTGCTTCGGCTTGGCGCGCCCCTAAGATACGCCGGCGAACCATACGCAGCACGTCGTCAAGACCTTCGCGGCTGACACCGGACATTGCAAATACCGGACCGCCCACCGCGGCTTCCAATTCCGCCAAACGCTCGGCGCGCACATCATCATCGAGCGCGTCGATTTTGTTCAGTGCAGTCACGCGCGGCTTGTCGGCCAGATGACCGCCGTAAGCTTCAAGCTCATGTATGATCGTGGCGTAATCGCCCGCGACATCCTCAGACGTGCCATCAACGAGATGAAGAAGAACTGCGCAACGCTCTACATGGCCCAAGAACCGAACGCCGAGGCCGAGGCCTTCATGTGCGCCTGCAATCAAACCGGGAATATCGGCGATAACGAACTCTGCCCCGTCAATGCCCACAACTCCGAGGTTGGGGTGCAACGTGGTGAACGGATAGTCCGCAATCTTGGGCCGCGCATTAGACGTCGCGGCGAGAAACGTAGATTTCCCGGCATTGGGCAAGCCCAGCAAACCGGCATCGGCAATCAGCTTCAGGCGCAGCCAAATTATCCGCTCCACCCCCGGCTGTCCGGCATTGGCGCGTCGAGGCGCTTGGTTGGTGGCAGATTTGAAGTGAAGGTTGCCGAAACCGCCATTGCCCCCCTTGGCAATGCGCACGCGCTGGCCAAGCTCGGTAATATCCGCGATTACGGTTTCTTCGTCCTCGTCCAGCACTTCAGTGCCAACAGGGACGCGCAGCACAATATTGTCACCGTCTTTACCAGTGCGCTGACGGCCCATGCCGCCCTGCCCGCCCTTGGCGAAGAAGTGCTGTTGGTAGCGAAAGTCGATCAGGGTGTTCAGGCCATCGACGGCCTCCACCCACACATCGCCGCCGTTGCCGCCATCACCGCCATCTGGGCCGCCATATTCAATGTATTTCTCACGGCGGAAACTCACAGCGCCACCGCCGCCCGATCCAGACCGGATATTAACTTTGCAGAGGTCCAGGAACTTCATAACAGGGTGTCCAGTATTCAGTTAATATTGGTAGGTCAGTAGCTTAGCGATATTTCTTCAAGTAGGTCCACGTCGGAACTTTGGCGATGCGCGCAACAGAGAACGCTTCTGCATCGCCCAGGTATTCAAACCCAGCATTGGTCAATACGCGCGCTGAGATCGGGTTGTCTTGAAAGACCGACCCGAACATCGTCGCGTTCTCTAGCGGGTTTGCCTCCACCAAAGCACTGACTGCCTCGCTGGCAAAGCCCGTGTTCCAGAACGCGGGCGCAACCCAGTAGCTGATCTCGGATTGGTCGCGATCCATCTTTTCCAAAAAGATTACGCCAAGAAGTTCCGACCCACCATGTCTGGTCCCGTCCAGTGCCCAAGCCACTTCAGTGCTTGCGGGCGCTGTGAGCTTGGCGATCAACGCCTCTGACGAACCGGGTGGCAAGGGGTGCGGGATCGAGGTCGTCATATCGGCCACGCGCCGATCGCCCATGTAAAATGACATCAGCCCAGCATCTGAGGACCGCAAAGGACGCAGCACAAACCGATCGGCCGAAATAACTTTGCTGGCATTGGCCTGCGTGAGGGCAACGGCATTTGCATCAAGCGTCATGACTAGTCTCCCCCAGCCATTCAGATGGCCGCCCAAAGGCTGGTTCACAAGATCACCCCTACGCGCGCAGGGGGTAAAACGAAAGAAGGGACCGGATCAACCCGGTCCCTCCTCAAAGGCGATATGCTTTGAGCGCGGAACGGGCTATTCAGCCGCCTTCGCTGCCGGGAGCACGGAAATAAACGTGCGACCCTTGAAGCCTTTGCGGAAAGTCACGTGACCTTCGACAACTGCGAAAAGCGTATGATCTTTGCCTTCGCCAACGCCTTCACCCGGCCACCACTTATTACCGCGCTGACGCACGATGATGTTACCCGGAATGGCGCGCTCGCCACCATAGAGTTTTACGCCCAAACGACGTCCAGCGGAGTCGCGACCGTTGCGGGAGGAACCGCCAGCTTTTTTATGTGCCATCTCGTGTTGCTCCTTTAGCCTTTGGACAGCTCGGCAGCTTGCGCCACCCAGCCTTCACGCTCGATACGACCTTTGAACGACAATTTCTCGTCGAACTCGGTAATATCGGCCTCACCCCATGCTGCGATTTGCGCAAAGGTTGTAACACCGTTCGCGTGGAGCTTCTTCTCAAGTGCAGGACCAACGCCCGACAGCTTTTTCAGGTCATCGCCGCCTGTCGCCGCAATCGCGGGGGCTGCTTTGGCCTTCTCGGCAACCGGAGTTGCCTCTGCCTTTGCTTTGGGCGCCGAAGTCTTGGCGGCCTCTGCTTTCTTAGATGCGGCTTTCTTTGGCGCTGCGTCTACCGCAGCGGCAGGCGCTGTCGTGCCACCAAGAGCAGCTTTTACACCAGATGCACCTGCGCCAGCGGCGAGGATTTCGGTGATCTTAACCAGGGTCAGCTTTTGACGGTGACCTTTGGTGCGCTTGGACGAGTGCTTCCGGCGACGGCGCACAAAGTTGATCGTCTTAACGCCCTTGATCTGGTCAAGGACTTCGGCCTGAACGCCAGCATCGGCGACCATAGGCGCGCCAACAACTGGGGCATCGCCACCAAGCATCAGAATATCGTTGAATTGTACCGTCTCGCCAGCATCAGCTGACAATTTCTCGACTTGCAATACGTCGCCTGAGCGAACTTTGTACTGCTTGCCGCCGGTCTTGAGGACCGCAAACATAGCGTCTTCCTTATAAATCCGCGCCCTACGGTCCCCGGTATGGGTGTTGCGCCTTTCGGCACCTCGGGCAGCGCGCCCCCGGATCGGAGCGTCATGACAAAAAAAGCCGCGTGGCCATAAAAGGTCGCGCGGTGGGGCTTATATGCGGGATACGGCTAGGGCTGTCAAGCAAGCGCGCCCCAGCGTTTTCCTAGGCATCCTCAGCCGTCATGAACCGTGCCGCAGCCTTGCCCAACTCGTAAGAAGTCCGGTTGAATAGCACGTCAAATGCCTCGAAAACGGCGCGGTTGAAGGCCCCTCCGGCCTCGGTGTCTGACATCTCGATATAAGCTTCAAGCTCTGCATCGTTCAGTGCGGAATAGGCGAGGCCGAGGTAGCTGAGCAGCCACTCTTCGCTGCTAATGCGCAGGTCCGCTTCTTGTTCCAAAACCTCAGCCAGCATCTGGCTTTCAGTAATATCACCCTCAAACGCGCCGCCATCCACAAGGCCACGGTAGAAGGCGAGGTTCGAGTTCAGACCGCCGACGACATTCGACTCGATCAGATCGTTCACATCGACGAACCGCCGCAGGGCGTCCAGACGCGGGTCATTCTCGGCTATCTTTTCAGCCAGAGCCTCTGAGGCAATCGCATCGACCTCCTCATCGAGCATCGCCGCGCGCGCACTAAGCTCTGCCGCGACGATCTTCTGGCCAAGTGGCGAGGCAAAAAATGCAATCGCCGGATCAATCGTGTCTTTGCCCAACGTTTCGGTCAACGAGCCTCGCATATCGGCGAGGGAGCGTTCAAGCGCATGAATCCGGTCTGCCTCGCCCATCCAAGCGCGCCCACCTTGGCCCGGAAACAGATCCGCCTCGAGGCTTTCGGCGTAAGAGAGCCCCTCCTCACGCATCACACCGAGCACTTCAGTCAGCCGCGTGACATCGATCAGGCGGTCCGCGCGTGCGGGGTCGCCAACGGCTTGAAACGGAATGACCAATGCAATCGCCGCTACCATTATAAATGCTCGCATAAGGTCCCCTCCGGGGTGTCTAATTTTGGCGGCGCATCTTGCGTGCGCGCCTGTTGCTTAAAGGGATAATGCCTTGAGCAGTGCTTTCCAAGGGCAGCGGCGGTAAATTCAACGCAAGAGCTATTGATCCCCCCGCCCCTATTGGCTAGAGACCGCGAACCACACCGATGCGGAGAGGTGCCGGAGTGGTCGAACGGGGCGGTCTCGAAAACCGTTGAGCCTTTACGGGTTCCCAGGGTTCGAATCCCTGTCTCTCCGCCAACTACATCCTTGATATTGTTGGGTAAAATGAACCTCCAACTTGGTTTCCCCACAATTTTCCCCTTATAGAAAATACACTTGGAATGTGCACATCAGGCGCAAAAGCTGCCTGTGTCATCCTAGCAGTCGCATGACAAAGCGACGGTTATACCGACGACCTCCGCAGTCAGTGCATCGCAAAGCGGGTCGCTTGCCTCGCCTCAACCACAGCCAAGCTTCCAGAATGCCGATGTGAGGACATGAAAGGTACCAGAAATATGCTTAGGTCTTGGGCGCACGAGGCCGGTGCTCATAATCAACGGACAACTTAGTCGGAGCGGGAGAGTGTGCTTCGTTTACCTTGAGACCTGAAGTCGTGCTCAGGGGGTGCGTTGGATGCCCGGACTATAGTGAATCTTGCGCAACGGGCTTGATTGATGCCCAAAATGGAGTCAAGATTCTTAGGACGGCTTTCTACTTCGAGAATGCCCCTCAGAACAGAAAAAGCCAAAACCCAAGAAATTGGAGATATCCCAGATGATCAAAACCTTGACCCGAATGGCTGCCGCTCTGGCGCTTATACTCGCAACCACGGCCGTGACGGCGCAAGAGCTTGAACAATGGGGCACCGGCGGCGGCTGGGACATCTTTGTCGACCCTTCATTAGGTGATGGTTGCCTGATTCAGGCGGCGTATCAGGACGGGTCCGTTGTTCGTATCGGTTTTGATCGCAATGTAGGAGCCGGATACATAACCGCTTTCAACGAAGCATGGGGCGACATTGAAGAAGGTGTGACTTACGATATTTTGTTTGATCTCGATGGCGCTGAATACTCTGGCGAAGCAACCGGCATCTATCTTGGGGGTTTGCCAGGCGCAGACATCTATTTCAGCAACCCCGACTTTCTGTGGGACATTGCCGCGAAGTTCACTCTGACGCTGTACCATGATGGATATGAAGTGATGGCCATTGATCTGGGTGGCACCATGGTCGGGCTTGAGGGCGTTTTAGAATGTCAGGATGAAATGGGGTGAAACAGGTCGAAAGATTGAAATGAAAGCTGCGCCAATCATCCACGTAGCTCGAATGCTCATTCTGACCCACAACAATTACTTCTACAATGTAGCTTAGGGTCAGGACCCATTAAGTAATTGAGCTTGTCGCGTTGCCATGATTCACAATCCCCAGTTGTTGGAGAATATCATGAGCAATTTGTATTGGCTGACTGAGGCGCAAATACAGCGGCTGCGGCCGTACTTTCCAAAGAGCCGAGGTCGTGCTCGCGTGGATGATCTTCGTGTGCTGAGTGGCATTATCTTCATCAATCGCAATGGGGTACATGACGTTTCGGGCCGTTGGCCCGATGAGACGTCCAGTGGACGTATCAAGGCATGAACGGGCGGAGCCCCGTCTACGATGGTGTGATGCACCCGTCGAGTATGGGCCGCCGAAGACACTGTACAATCGTTGGAAGCGCCCCCTCTCAGGCATGAATTGCATGCCTTTCCGGTCAACGGGAGTGATGTGGGCGTGTTCGCTCGGCTCATGATGGGACTGGCCGAACAAACGCCGGACAATAAAACTATCTCTATTGATGCCACATACCCATTGCCCGGCAGTGGTTTGCTTGCAAACCTTGAGAGGGTCAAAGCACATCGTACGGCGTCCAGCCTACGGTTAAAAAAGGGGGGAAAGGCCGCCTGATTGGACAGACCAAGGGCGGCATGAATACCACATTGCATGCGATCACAGACACCAGCGGACGACCTATCCGTTTCTTTATCAAAGCAGGGCCCCCTCTCAGCGATGCAAGCATCGCCTGTCGGGCAACGAGTAAGTGAATACACTGGCGCTGCCGCTTTGATGAATGGCCTGCCGGAGGCTGAATGGCTCCTTGCTGACAGAGGCTATGACGCTGACTGGTTCCGCAAAGCCCTTATAGACAAAGCCCTGCATTCCTGGGCGCAAGTCGCGCAAGAAAATCGTCAAGTATGACAAGAGACGTTACAGGCGACGCAACCGTATCGAGAGAATGTTTGGGAGGCTCAAGGACTTGAGGCGGGTCGCAACACGCTATGACAGATCACCAACCGTCTTCCTCTCGGCAATCGCACTCGCTGCAACCGTGATATTCTGGTTATGAGTCCTGAGCCTAAGTCGATTGCGTTCTCATTAATTCTGCCACTGACCTTTGGTCCGATCAACCATCTTTCGCCCGCTGTTTTGTTGTTCAGCCATCCAACACGCGGCCCGAACGTGAATTCTGGTCTCTGCGGTGTGGGTAATTTGGTTTTATGTCGGTTTGTCATATCACACTTCCGGCACCCGCTTGCTGTGCATCGCATATTTGGTCGGTGCCCCACCAGCGCATCCGATTTGTTGGAGGCGAAAGCAGGTTACAAAGACGCAAATCATTGGGATGATTAAGGTAGCCTTGGGGGCTGGGTCTGTCAGTAAGCGGTGCGCCGATCCCACCTATTTGCCATAGTTCCACGGCATCAGGTCGTTGATCTTGCTTTGTTTGTGGCCTGCGACGATGGCTGTGAGCGTATCGGCGAGATAGGTATTCGGATCGACACCGTTCAATTTGCAGGTCTCGATCAGGGATGCGATAACGCCCCAGTTTATGGCACCGGCATCATGACCTGCGAAGAGAGCGTTTTTGCGGTTCAAAGCAATAGGCCGGATCGTGCGCTCGACGGCATTATTGTCCATCTCGATGCGGCCATCTGTTAGGAACAGGATCAAGCCGTCCCAATATTTCGCGATGTATTTGAGCGCTTTGCCCAGTGGGGCCTTGGCTGAGAGGCGCGCACGGTTGGTTGTGAGCCACACTTCAAACGCGGTGATTAATTGCGCTGACCGGTCTTGCCGTGCCGCCAGTCGAGCCTCTGGGGTCAGACCTCGGATATCCTTTTCAATCCGGTAGAGTGCAGCGATCTGCTTTAACCCCGCTTCAGCGATGGGGGCTGTGCCCGCTTGTGCAACCTCATGCAGTTTACGCCGCGCATGAGCCCAACAATAAGCGAGTGCAACTTGGTCATTTGTGCGTTTGAGCAGGCGGTTATAACCTGCATAGCCATCAACTTGGAGGATGCCCGAGAAGCCTTTCAATATATCATCTGCAAATTGGCCGGACCGCCCCGGCGCATAGGTAAAGGCGACGCCCGGCGGAGCAACACCACCCCATGGCCGGTCATCGCGGGCCAGCGCCCAGAAGTATCCGGTTTTGGTTTTGCGTTAACCGGGATCCAGCACGGGTGCGCGCGTCTCATCTATTACCCGGCAGGCGCATGCAGAGCATGCTGCCGAGAGGGCATAAAGAGTTTTGTTGAACCCTTCAGATCGGCAATCAACGCATCATACACGGGTCGCAGCTCATAGGCTGCTTTGCCGACCCATCCTGCGAGGGTGGATCGATCCAGATCGATGCCTTGGCGGCTATAAATCTGTGCCTGACGATACAGCGGCATGTGATCAGCGTATTTGCTGACAAGAACATGCGCCACGGTGGCCTCAGTCGGCATGCCGCCTGGGATCAGGCGCGCTGGTGCATGCCGTTCAGCGCCGCAGCCGCATGTCATCTGCTCGGGCTCAATCACCTCTTCAATATGCGGTAAATGTTTGGGGAGAGAGCCACGGTTAGTCTTGCGCGGTTTTGCAGCGCGTGATGCAGGCGGATCCACTGCTTCGTCTTCCGCGTGGACCGCCGCCATCGCTGTTTCGATGCCTTCCAGCGCTAGCTCAAATTGCTCAGGATCAGTCTTCTCGGATCATGCGCCAAACAGGGCGCGTTTGAAGTCAGCGACCAGTTTCTCCAATTGATCAATACGATCCTGCTTACGCAGATTGCGGTCCTCTGAAGCGACGAGAAGCGCCTTCAGGACCTCAACATCATCGGGAAGATCGGCTGGTTTTGACATTGGGTATGACTATCATTTCCAACGCTCTACCCCCCCCCTGCAAACCCCCGCCTGATTCACTCTGCCGCAGTGGGGGGACGCACCGACAAAGCTCTTACTTTGCGCAGTCCAAGCCCGAGAACAGTGCTTCAAACTGCGCATGGTTCAGCGCCATCAGACCATCTTTGATCGCAGGCCAAGTGAAGGTGTGTTCCTCTAATCGCTTGTAGGCCATGATCAAACCAGTGCCGTCCCAATACAGCAGCTTCAGTCGATCTGCCCGCTTTGAGCGGAACACAAAAACCGTTCCAGTGAAGGGGTTCTTGCGCAGCTCGTTTTTGACAAGCGCTGCCAGACCATCATGACCTTTGCGGAAGTCTACCGGCTTGGTCGCCACGACGATCCGCACCCGGTTCGAAGGAAGCATCATGAGAGCGCCTTCAAGGCGCGGGCAATCTCGGCAATGCGCGCGGCTGATGTGCCTGCATCCAATCGCACAGTGACTCCGCCACAGATCAGATCCAACGGTGGCAGCGCTGGTTCAGGTCTCGCCTCAACATCTTCGCGCACAACCAATGGGGCAAAGGCTGGGTCCTCAGCCAAGGCGGGTAAAACCAGCTTGCCCTCCCGTGCCATCCGCCGCCATTCAGAAAGGTGATTGGCACGCGTCATACCGCCGTGCCACAGCGCCCACCGATGCGCCCTCCACCAACGTCTCGGACACAATCTGCGCCTTCACCGCATCTGGCCACCGGCGGTGACCGCGCGGCCCCACGACCATGTCAATATTGCTGAGAAACTCTGTTGAGCGCTCTATGGAGAAACTCCCCGATAATACATCCATCGGGGCTGAATCTCAGATCAGGAAGGTGGGGTCGGCGCATCGCTTAGGTCTGTCCTGTGTCAGATCGGCGTAAAAAGACGGAAATACCGATCCAGATCGAAGCGCGTAGAACCATTGCGCCCATAGTGCGCATCTCATAGGCGCCGCCACGGAAAACATGCCATCCAAACAGAGCGAAGACCGCGACGATGGCAATCGCAAGGGCGATAGAAAGCACGCGGCCCCACGGTTTGCGCATCATAATCCCTATTCCGGCAAGCACATAGGCAAAGCCCGACAGAAAATTAAACCACAATACGAACGGAACCGTATTCCCTGCCGCGGACTGTGCAGCGGGACCTCCAAACAGCGCTATTCCTCCTGAAACAACGCTCAAAGCACCAAACACAATCGCAATGCCTGCCGCGACCCGAAGCCCCCTAGAGACTGATATTTTCGCCGTCATTTTTCATCTCGTTTGTCATTTTCCAGACGGCCGTCGCGCAAGTGAAACAAGTGGTCAAAGCGGTCAAGTATCTTTTCATCATGGGTTACAGCAATGATGCAAGCATCCTGTTCCGCTGCCAGTTTACGCATGAGATCCATCACAATCCCGGCGCGTTTGCTGTCGAGTGCGGCGGTGGGTTCATCGGCCAAGATGATGCGCGGGCTGTTGGCGAGTGCGCGGGCAATCGCAACCCGTTGCGCCTCGCCCCCTGACAAAAGAGCGGGCATGGCGCGGGCGCGATTTCCAACTTCAAGATAGTCCAACAAATCCTGCGCGCGGGCCTGTGCTTGTGCGCGGGTCTTGCCTGCAAGCTGCAGCACGAGGGCAACGTTGTCCGTCGCATTCAGGAATGGCAAAAGATTATGCGCCTGAAAGATGAAACCAACTTTATCTAGTCGCAGTTTTCGCAGATCGCCGCGCAGCCAGCGCTGATCATAAACCAACTCTCCATCAAGGCTGACCTGTCCTTCGGAGGGATCAATGATGCAGCCTATGATGTTTAGGAGTGTCGTCTTGCCTGAACCAGATGGCCCCAATAGCGCCACGACCTCACCCGCGTGCACCTTCAGATCAACGTTGCGAAGGGCGTCGACGCGCGCCTCGCCATCACCGTAATGCTTGGCCACGCCCTCGATATCGACGATCACTCTGCGGTTGTCATCAAGCATCGATTAGCCCCCCAAGGCGGTGGCGGGATCCACCTTTAACGCGGCCCGTACGCCAAGTCCTGAGGCCAGAATACAGACGACCAGGATGATTCCTGTCAGCGCCAATGCGTTGGCAGGTTCCAGCAGCACGCGCCGGGGGAAATAGTCCTTTACCGTCAAGATCAGGCCGAGCCCGATCGCTAGCCCCACCACACCCAGAGCCACAGATTGCTGCACAATCAGCGCGATGATGGTGCTGTCGGGCGCCCCGATCAGCTTCAGCGTGGCGATCTGTTTCAGCTTTTCCATTGTCATCGTGTATATGATTAGCGCGATGACCACGGCGGACACTGTCAGCAAAATCCCCAAGAACAGGCCGATCTGTTTGCGCGCCTTGTCCACGACAGATTTGATCAGGATGTCTTCTTGGTCGGCTTGGGTCAGGGCTGAGAGGTGCTTCCACTGCCGAACCGTCTGTGCCACGCTTTGCGGGTCCACATTGGCGTCAAGCCGCGCGATAATTGCAGCAACTGTGGCCCCACCTGCGGCTACGCCTCCGCGTGCGGCCTGCACACGAGCCGCTGGCGGAGCAAGCTGGGTTTGCAGCACCTGCGCATCGGCCAAGGTAATGAAGATCGCAGGATCGCCACCTGAATTCATCGTGTCGGCGACAAGACCTACGACTTTAAATCGATTGCGTCCCAGTTCGATGGTATCGCCAAGGATTAGCCCGGTTTTGGCGTCTGCAACCAATTCAAAGTGACTGACCTCAAGGTTGCGCCCTTCCAAGATGGTTTGTGGACCGCCCAGACGACCACGTTCATAACCGATGACATAGAGCCGCAGCACCGCGCCGCCAAAGGGTGCTTCAATGGTCTGATAGGTAATGCTGCCGGCCTCTGTTACCCCGTGCAACCTCGCCACCGCGTCACGCGTGTCATTGGGAATTCTCGAGGCTTCCGCAAACGGTCCCTGCGTGTCGGCCTCAACCACCCAGAGATCTGCCTGCGGTGCCTTCACAATGTTCAGAGCATCAGCAACCAGACCATTGTAGATGCCCATCATCGCCAGAACGACTGTCATAAGCAGGCCCAGACCCAGACAGGTCAGGATGAAGCGGAACAGATTGTGACGTACATCGCGCCATGCAAGGTTCATGACGCCTCCCCCTTTACCCGTGCAAGCCGCCCTTCGGTCAGGCCCGTGATCGGGTTGGCCACGATCTGCGCGCCTTCTGGAAGACCTGAGACGACGTCGACCCGTGCATCTTCGGTTCGATGACCAAAGATGAGGGGGACTTGTGTCGATCGACCGTCCTGGACCACCCAGACGCTACCCCGATGACCGTCAAAGCCCTGAACTGCGACTTCCGGCACCAGCAGTGCATCTGCAAGGATGACCGTGGTGATCCGCACTTCGGCCTGTTCGCCAAGAAACACCTGATCCGGGCAATCGGAGCAGGTAATCCAGACTCGGCGTTCCTCGTTGACCCGGTCACTTTCGATGCCGATGCGCGCAACCACGCCAGTGAACACCGAATGCGGCAAAGACCGCAGCCGAATTTCTGCAACCTGCGCAATTGCCAATTCGCCAGCGCGACCCTCGTCGATATAGGCCTGAACCCAGACAGTTTTTGGATCCATCAGGGTGAAGATCACATCGCCAGCTCGCACCACGGTGCCCGCCTCGGCATGACGCTCGACGATGACGGCATCAAACGGCGCTGTCAGCACATGGTGATCTAAAAGAGTTTGCTCATAGCGCAAGGCTGCGCGTGCGTCTGAGGCCTGCGCCGTCACCACAGCCACCTCGCTTTGCGCAACAGTCAGTTCAGCGGCAGCGACGACGACATCGCGCTCGGCTTCCTCAGCCGAGGTCGCCGCAATTGCGCTGCGTGAGGCCAATTCCTGCTGGCGCACATTTGCCGCAACGCGCTGCGCCAAGACTGCTCTGGCCCGTTCGACATTGGCTTCAGCCTTCAAGATCGCCGCCTCGGACGCCGTAACGCCAGCTTCTGCTCGGCCAACACGGGCCTCCTGCTCTACTGGATGCAGCCGGGCAAGAACCTGACCTTTGGTTACGGTATCGTTGCTGTCCACTAGAAGTTCGGTCAACGCTGCACCGACTTCGAACCCGACTTTCGATACGATGCGCGCTTCGACTGTCCCCAGGCCATAAACCCTGACCGCTACGCCTTGCTCGGCAACTACGACAGGCACCAGCACGGGGCGCTCAGTCATGAAAAACCAACCGCCACCCGCAAGAGCTGCGACAACAATCAATCCCAAAAAGCTGCGCTTTGACGGCAATGTCATGAAATTTCCTTCATTTCAGGTGGCACCTTCAACAGGGCGATTTGACAGCGCATCAAGCGCGCACCCTCGGCTTCAAGTGAGAATGCGCGCTGACCCAGCGACCAGCGGATCGCCAGCCCTTGGACGAGCGAGATAAGCATAATCGCTGAATCCTTCGGCGCGAGATCGGTTCGGAAAACCCCGTGCGCGCCACCCTCGGTCAATGCTTCGACCAGGAGCGCTTGAAATCGTGTCATCAGCTCGATGAATTGCGCGCGCAAAAGGGCATTCCCAGACTGCAACTCACGAGAATGCAAAATTGCCGGGATTGCTGGGTTTTCAGTTATTTGGTGTAACTGCACACGGATGAGCGCCTCGATACGGAGTTGTGGATCTAGCTTTTGCTCCAAGACAGCCGCCCACGCCCCGCTCATTTGTTCGGTGATATGGGCTGCGACCGCGAGCCATAAATCCTGCTTGGTGGGAAAATGGCGAAATATCCCCGGTTGCGTGAGGCCCACGACCTTTGCCACCGCGTTTGTCGTCAATCGATCCGGGCCGAGCTCGTCTGCCAGACGCAGCATCGCCATGACGATTTCTGCCTTGCGATGATCAGCTGATTTGCGAAGAACCATGGATCTTCCGTTAAGTTAGTGAGTAGTCACTAACTGCAAATAGGAGGACGCCCCCCTGTTGTCAACGCTCTCGGATTCAGTCCTGAGCAAACGGGCCACGCCACCTCCACTCTGGGTATATGCGCGAGAGGTTGCTTTGGTAAAAAGCGCCTGCGCGGCATGTCATTCGTTCACATACGCTTCACCGTCAGCCGCTCACCCATGGCGCGGGCGCGCAAACCCAATGCCGGTTTCCTAGCGAGTTCTGAGCAACTTTGTTTCCTGAACCCGACGAAGGTAGGCTCGGGCATCCGTCATCCACGCATGTAGAAACTTCTCAGCAAAGCTGATCACCCTTCTTTAGGCATGCATATTCCAGATAACCTTGGACTAATGGGGATATGACGACGACGAAGACACCATCACATCGGCAACTGGTACATGATTAAGCTCGTAATAAACTGGACCAACAAGGCTTCGCCGTATGCTGCGGCATGTTGGTGTTCTGGCCCTGCAACAGCATGCCCGGTGCAGACAAACATCCATGAACGATCAAAAAGAATAAATCCACTATACTCTACTAAGGTGTATATTCACTCTACGACATTGAAAATCGAACCGACTGCTGCTGTAGCAGTCATGGCGGCGAGCGCGCGATATAAAATGGCTTTAGCTTGAAGGCGAACCATTAAGATTCCCTTGCATTTCGAAATGAAGATTGAGTTTCAGTCGAGCTGTTGGACATTGTCCATCCAACACGGGTCTGCCGCAAGCCCGTGACATCGCGGTGGATATAGAGCGCTTTCAGACTGTTTTCATGGGCCAATATCGCGCCTTGTTCCATACTGGACACCATCAGGGCCGTCGCCCAAGCATCGGCCTCCATACAGGTTTCAGCAAGAACCGTGACCGATGCGGGTGCATTCGTTAGCGGACCACTTCGAATAGGGTTCATCGTATGCGAGAGGCGCTGATCTCCAACTTCGACCCAATGCCGGTAGTCGCCTGATGTGGCCACCGCACTATTGTCCAATTCGATGATTGATAGCGGTGCCCGTGTCTCATAATCGGGACGTTCAACAGCTACAGTCCAAGGGCGACCATCTGGCCGTAAGCCGCAGGCTCTCATCTCGCCATCAAGCCCCACCAGAGTGTCGGTGATGCCAAAACTGCGAAGCGCCTCCATCATTTGATCCACGGCATACCCCTTCGCAATGCCAGAAAGATCGAGTGAAATCGGGGCTTGTTTGCGCACTTGCAACCTATCGCTATCAAGCTCCAAAACCTGATGCGCTGAAAGTCGCGCCTTGCCCAAAGCGGCACGGATAGCATGGCTGTCCGCCTCATGCGGCCCAAACCCCCATGCGTTGACGACGTCCCCCATTCCGATGTCGAATGCGCCACCTGAAAGCCTGCCAATCTCCAACCCCTTGATCAGAACTTCCATCAGCTTCGCTGGTGCGGGAACCCATTCCCCGACTGGTGCGTGATTGATGCGCATCAAATCGCTGTCGGGTTTCCACGTAGACATTTGACGGTCCACTGTTTTAACGCATTCGGCCAGTGCCGCTTGGACCTGCTTGGGGGCCTTCTCTGCTGGGGTATAGAACAGCGCCGACCACCGGGTGCCCATCGTTGGGCCGTGAAACGCGTGGCGCACGAGATCAGTAGGTGTCTTCAACATAACGTCCCTCTGCTTTCATCACTGCGGGCGTCATTCCGGCAGACGTTAGAATTTCCGCCAGTGCAGTGGTCACCCCTTCGGCCATATCGCGGCCGCCACACACCAGCACCTGCGCGCCACTCCCAATCAATCGAGCGATCTGAGCCGCGTCATTGCGCAAAGCGTCCTGCACATAGGTTCGCGTGCCGGTGCGGGAGAACGCCGTGGTGACTGCGGCAAGGTTACCGTTTTCCTGCCAGCCCTGCATCTCCTGCGCGTAGAAAAGATCACAATCGGGATGCCGCGCGCCAAAATACAGGTGCATTGGGCGACCCGCGTGATTTGCACGTGCAAAGCCAGCCAATGGGCCGATCCCAGTTCCTGCGCCGATCAGAATGATAGGTTTGCGGTTTTTGGCGGGGCGGAAATCAGGGTTGTGGCGCACAAAGCCTTGAACGCAATCACCTAAGCCTAAGTCCATAAGCTGCCCCGAACAAAGCCCGCCGGGATGACGGCTAACACAGATTTCGATGAAGTCGTCGCCACGCCCCGAAGCCAGAGAATAGAACCGCGGCACATGCGAGCCTTCAGGAACAATCCCTAACAAATCGCCAGCAGCGAACCGCCCCAAACCCTGCCCTTTCAACCGCACCCAGAGCCCGATTTTTGGGATTGCGAAGCGCAGGATCGCGGCGGGGGTCTGCATTTGCTCGCCGTAATCGCGACGTGAGATTAGGGTCAGAGCATGGCTACGCGGGATGGCGGGACTGTGTGACAGTTCCAACGGTTGACCGATTGAAGCACCTAAATCGCGCCCCCAGCGTGCGAATTGTTGCGGCGATTGGCGGTCCACAATCCCCATCGGAATAACTTGCGCCCAACCTTTTTCATCGGCCAAGCGGGCCACATCGGCTGCAAAAGCGCAGAATTTTGGGAACTTACGATCCCCAAACCCCAAGACAGCTAAAGGCATGTCAGGGGCATTTGGCAACGCCGCCAGCCGGTCAAGAAACCCTTTGGCCGAAGCCGGGGCGTTCCCCTCGCCATAGGTGGCGGCCAGCACGATCACGCACTTGGCCAGCGAGTATTTACCGCATGAAAACTGCGACATCGGGGCGGCGTGCACCTTATGCCCTGCCTGAGTTAGGGCCGCATGCAGTGTCGAGGCAAAGCCCCATGTGCTGCCGCCTTCGCTGCCAATCAGCAAGATAATATCAGCCTTGCCAGCCGCAATATTACCGTTAATCCGAGGTCGCGTATGGCGGCCTTGAACCCATATTATCACCCCTGACACCGCCATAAATGGCGCACCAAGTGTCATCACCCCGAGGATCACCCCAAGCCAAGCCATGCCCTGACCGGTGTGCAGCATATAGATGGTTTCTGTCAGGCGTTGCCAAAACCCAGCATCGGCCCAGATCAGCAACTCTCCGGTTCCCTGATCAAGATACCCTTCACCGCTGGCGGTTTTCAGGGAAAATACATCCGTAGGATCGCCGGGATAGGGAAAGGTCAGCTCGCGCATCGCATTGACCGGCGTTTCGCGCAGCGCAGCCATTGCAGCGGGGTCAGCGCCTATCTGATTACTGGTTTCGCTTGGGAATGCTGGTGTGCTTCCAGTGGGCAGCAAATCAAATGTGCTGGCAGTCATGAATAACGCTGTAACCGAGGACAGCATAAGGCCAGCAACGCCAACCCGTGCCACCTCAATATGCAGACGTTTCAGCAATGGGCCTCGCAAACGACAGAAGAAGCGCCGCCATCCCCCGACCCGCCGTGCCGTGAGCTTTAGGCCCGAGATAGAAAGCACGAGCAGCGCCGCCGCCCCCGCCGCCACAATAAGCCGTCCGGCATCGTCCAGAAACAGTGAACGGTGCAGGTTGGTCATCCAACGCTGGAACGCGGAAGGTTCGTAATCTGTCACACCCGCACCTGTGGCAGGGTCGATGATCACCGCTCCGGGTTGGCCGGCGTCAAAGTAGAATGCCGCAATCTGTCCTGAGGGTGCGCGGCGGATTTGTTCGACACCGGGATAAGTGGCTGCCACACGATCCGCCAATGCGGCGACAGTTAGGGTTGGTTCGGACTGCGGTGGGGCTTGCACAGCCTCTAACGCGGGAATGATGCTAAGCACCGCACCGCTGAGTGTCATGACTACGATCAACAGAGCAGCGATTAGGCCGGGGAATTTGTGCACGGAACGCAGCATGACGAATATCCTTCGGCCCAGCTTACATGTCGTATGTAAAATCACGGATGTAGCGGCGACCTGAGACCGGCTGACCTGCACCTGTTGTGGTCAGCGCCACAACAGCTTCAGACGGGCTGTCACGCCTGTCTTCCACCGAGGCGTCGATGTGAAGTTTATAGCCCGCATCAAACAGGGCATCAGCCAGATCAAGCGTGATATTCAGTTGACGTCCTGCTCCAACACTGGCCCCGGTTATTCCGTTGATCTCTGCGGTATTGCCGCCCACTGCGCGATGCCAGTCGCTCAGATGTCTGTAATATTTCGACTTACCCCCAGCCATCCAGAGGCTGTCCACATATGTGCCCTGCGCATCGGTGACATACAGGGCAAGATAGGCTCCATCGCCGCCATACTGGTTCATGTTGACTGTCAGTGTGACAGGACGGGCCAGCGCTGGACCAGTGAGAGCGGTGGTCAGGGCCAAGGCAGCGAGTAGGGTTTTCATCAAAAGTCTCCAGAGCAAGTTGTTACGGTCTCTGTATGCTCGGGCAGTCTGATGCTTTCCTGACCGAATACAGAAATTCGCTTCAGCTTGGCGTCAGGTTGGCTGGAAGCGAAAAACCCGCAGCGCCTTGATCGGCGGCGGGTTCAATTAGGTGGGTCGGTAGGACGGGCGGCCTGCGAATTGCGGGCTTGGGTTAGACGCTTTCAAACGGTTCCAGCATCACCGCAGTCATCAGTGCCACGCAACATGCGAACGCCAATCATTGCTCAACAACTGGAACAGTGCCGGGGGTGAGCAAGCCGTTTGCCGGCGGATTAACCGTACCTTCCGGTGCAGCAGTGTCGCGCTGGAGGGTGTCTTCGTCGTGATCATTCTCGTATTCAAAATCGACGATTTCCAAAGTGGCGGGATCAACTTTGACCTCGATCTCGCGTCCATCTGCATCGCGGCCCTTGATTTCATAGCAGCCGTCATCGGTTTTGATCCGGCGCACTGTCCATCCTTGGGTCTCGGCCATTTGCTGCACGGCGCCGCGTGGTTGCCAATCAGCCATGGGCACCCTGCAATCGTCGTCGGCAAGGGCGATACTTGCCGTACCAAGACCAAATATGAGGCTAAGTACGAGAGGCTTTGTAATCAGATAGGTCTTCATTGTTCGGTCTCCTGAAACCTAGGTTGATGGCGCTTTGTAACCTGCAGACCTGACGCCTAACTGAAGTGCGCCGGATTTGTGCTTCAGGTGCGCGTCAGCTTTGTCGGTGATACGAGGGACACTAACGGAACAGGAAAAGACAGATATGCGTGTGCTGCTGATCGAGGATGATACGGTGTTGGGGGCTGCGGTGCGCGATCAGATTGCTGCTGACGGGCATTCCATCGACTGGGCCATTCGGTTGGACGGGGCGGGCGAGTATCTGGATGTCGCCAATTACGACCTGATCCTTCTCGATCTGATGCTGCCTGACGGACGAGGCCAACCCTTTTTGCGCACCCTTAGAAAGCGCGGTGACGTGACGCCAGTTATCATCCTGACTGCGCTCGACCAGATCAGCGACCGCATTGAAGGCCTGAACGCCGGTGCCGATGACTACATGATCAAACCTTTCGATCTGTCGGAACTGTCTGCACGGGTCGGTGCCGTGGCGCGACGCTATGCGGGCAACCCTAATCCACTGGTCACCTTGGGTGATCTGGAGATCGACCTTGCTGCGCGATCTGTCTTTCGCGGCGGCAAGCCGGTGGCGTTGACCGCCCGCGAATGGGTCCTGTTCGAATGCTTTGTTCAACGCCCGGGACAACTTTTGTCCAAGGCTCAGCTGGAAGAGCGGCTCTATTCCTTCAACGCTGAGATTGAAAGCAACACCATCGAGGTGCATGTCAGCCGACTTCGCAAGAAGCTGGGACGCGAACGGATCGAGACCGTGCGCGGTCTTGGTTACAGGTTGGGTTCGCCATGAGAATGCCTGGCTCGTTGCAAGCACGATTGGCGTTGGCTCTCGGGGTCGGGTTGACGTTGTTGTGGCTTGCCTCGGCTTGGGCCACGGCAACCCTGCTGCGCGGTGAAATGAACGAAGTGTTCGATTCCACATTAGAAGAAACCGCACAACGCATCTTGCCGTTGGTCGTTATGGATATCATCAGCCGCGAAGAGGTGGGGATTAGCCAGCGCATTGCAACTCTGCGCCAACACGATGAGTATTTTACCTACATCGTGCACGATGATCAGGGGCGTGTCCTGCTAAGGTCACACACAGCCGACGACAAAGACTTCCCCGCCTTCGACGGCATGGGATTTCGCCAGACGATGACACACCGACTTTACTATGATGCCGCGTTACAGGGTACGATTATCATCGCGGTCGCAGAGCCGCTTAGCCACCGCGCCGAGGCGGCACGTGAGGTAGCAGCCGGGCTTGCCCTGCCCTTGATTGTGGTCATTCCGTTCGGCTTGTTTGGTGTGTTTTGGATCGTCCGACGTAGTCTGAGACCCGTGCGACGGTTTAGTGATGCACTGGCCAGTCGAGGTGCCCAAAACCTTTCGGCAGTTGTTGGGGGCAGCCTTCCAGATGAAATCAAACCCGTGGCATCAGCCGTTAATGACGTGCTAGATCGACTGGGACGGACGCTTGACGCGGAACGTAGCTTTACCGCCAATGCAGCGCATGAATTGCGCACTCCTGTGGCGGCGGCATTGGCTCAGACACAAAGACTTATGGCTGAGACCTCCGATCCCTATGCAGCGCAGCGCGCGGCAGAGATTGAAGTCGCGCTTAAACGGCTAACCCGCCTTTCTGAGAAACTCATGCAACTGGCACGGGCTGAGGGTGGACGTTTGCGTCGCGAATCCGCGTCAGACATGCGGCCGGTGCTGAACTTGGTCCTAGCTGACTTTGAACAGATAGCCGGACCAGCACGTATCCATAATATACTCGCGCAAGACCCAGTGCTATCTGACCTTGATCCGGACGCCTTTGCTATCGTGGTTAGAAACTTGCTCGAAAACGCGCTGCGGCACGGCAGCGATGACACACCTATCACAGTGCAACTGACCGATGATGGCAAATTGTGCGTGGTGAATGATGGGCCACCCGTTTCCCCCGACACGCTGTCTCATCTAACCGCTCGGTTTGAGCGAGGCCAAACAGCGGCAAAAGGCAACGGTCTTGGCCTTTCAATCGTACAAGCAATTGCTGATGGGGCGCAGACATCGTTAATCATGCATTCACCGATAAAAGGCCGTGTCGAAGGGTTCGAGGCGGTGTTCCAACTGCCGAGCCGTGCGCAAGAAGCGTAGGTCTATTCGAGCACAGTTATCACCGATCAGCCTGTGTCTGCGCTGTTTTTCGAGACCTAAGGCGTAAACCGAAACGCTCTTTCCGGCCCAAAACTGGGAGAAAACTACAACAACTGCTTACTCTTCGACGAGGCATTGATCCGCAGGAAGGCCGCCATTTTCGCAACTTGGAGTTGGATCTGCGCCCGTCGTAAAGTTCATGATGGTGTCACTCTCAAAATCCGATTCGAACATAAGTGTCTCGTTCGAAGCGCCATTTTCTAGGGTCTCCGGAGAACCGCCTTCATCCGATTGCGCGGTACCCAAATTAACTATTTGCGCAGAACTCAAAGAAGCGGTCACAATGATCAGCGAGACTGCTAGGGCTATTTTTTTTCACAACACGACCTTTCAGCTAGAATTCTCCAAGCGGAAAGCCTTCCCGTGAACGTTGCCGCTGTATTGTGAGCCGATTAACCTCTCCGAGACGCTGGTTCGTTGTTCAGACAACCAACACGCGGCGTAGACACGATCTCTGGCCTCAACCTCACGTGGTCACTTCCCTTTCGTGAACCGCCAATACAATTGCGTTCAGTTCACGTGGCCGGGTTGCCAAACAACTGCTCTAGCCCAGTATTGCCCGCAACCAAGTCCTCGAGCGTCACACGGTCCAACTCAGTATAGAACGCCTCCAGCGCCCTGCTCAGCGCTGGCTTCAGTTTGCACACGCTCACAATCGGGCAGGTATTGCCGTCGGCGTGGAAGCACTCGGTGAACGGCGTTGCCGCCTCCAAAAGGCGCATCACTTCACCGACACTGATCTGCTCCGGCGTTTGCGCCAACCTCAACCCGCCCCCGCGCCCGCGCAGGGTGTTGACATACCCCTCGTGGCTAAGCGTGTTGATCACCTGCCCCAGATGGTTTTCCGACGCGTTGCACTTCTCGGCCACTTCCGAGGTGCGCACGGTGCGGTCTTGATTGACTGCGCAAAACATCAACGCACGCATTGCAAGATTGGTTCGAGTTGTCAGTCGCATGAAAAAAACTTTGGCAGGGGAAAGCCGATATTCCGGCCAGGGTAGCAGCAGGCATATGAAAACGCTAAAAATATCTTTAGTTTGTGCTGGTTGCGGCCCTCATTCCAAAGTCGAAATGCGACCAAAAGGAATATTTGAACGAGGGTGTGCAGCCCCCGCTTTGATAGCCACAAAACCTAAAATCTGCGGTTAGGCATCGTCTTGCACCAGCGGGCCTTTGAAGCCCGTCGCCACCACGAACTTCTCGGAGCTGTCGGATCGAGACGCGGGCGGTTTCATATGCGAAACCTTCACAAACCGCTTCTTCAAGATTGCCTGCAAACTGCCCTCGGCCCCGCCGGCCAGCACTTTGGCCACGAATGTCCCACCCGGCTCGAGCACGTCGAACGCAAAATAGGCGGCGGCTTCGCACAAAGCCACAATCCGCAAGTGGTCGGTTTGTTTGTGCCCAGACGACGAAGCGGCCATATCACTCATGACCACATCGGCGGGACCACCCAGCCACTCCTTCACTTTCTGGTCGGCATCGTCTTCCATGAAGTCGAGCACATGCAGCTCAGCGCCCGGAATTGCATCCATGTCTTGAAGATCAACGCCAAGGATACGTCCGATGGCCTTGCCCTTCTTTTCGCCAAGCGCATTTATGCGCTCCACTGCGACCTGTGCCCAGCCACCAGGGGCCGCACCGAGGTCCACGACCCGCGCACCGGGCACGAGAAAGCGGTACTTGTCGTCGATCTCGAGGATTTTATAGGCCGCCCGCCCGCGCATGCCTTCGGCTTTGGCACGCTGGACATAAGGATCGTTGAGTTGGCGCTCCAACCAGAGCGTCGAGGACAGCTTACGCCCGCGAGCGGTTTTCACCCTCACACGCAAATCGCGCATTCCGCGTCCGCTGTTTTTGGCCGGTGTCTTTACCATCTGCATTGCCCTCGTTTTCACCTAGGCACAAATACTCAAATCCCCGCGCCCGCAAGGGGGGCTGGGTCTAGAAAGGCCCGTCTTCTAACACGCCGTCCGCGCTCATCTGCGCATAAAGCAACCCCTCGCGCAGACCGCGATCGGCCACGCTGAGCCTGTCCGTCGGCCAAACCCTTAGCAAAGCCTGCAAGATTGCGGCGCCAGACATGATCAACGCTTGTCGGTCCCGCCCGATCCGAGGGTCATCGCGCCGACCTATTGGACCGAGTGCCAGATAGTTCTGGATCACACTGTCGATCTGGTCCGAGGTCATCCGCAATCCGTCAACCTTGTTGCGATCATAGCGCTTGAGGCCCAGATGGGACGCAGCAACGGTTGTGACTGTGCCGCTGGTGCCGATTATCTGGAAGCCCTCGCGGACCTGGTTCGGCTCTTTATAGGGCGAGAATTCGGCAAGGTTTTCCTCAAAGAACCAACTCATCAATGCAAATCGGGCCGGGTCGTCCTGCACATCCTCAAACTGGTCCTTCAGCGTCACCACCCCGAGGGGCACGCTGATCCAGTCCACAACCTTAGCCGCAGGTAGATCCGACAAGCCGGCCTCGAACCCTGAATGCAGCCGCATGATTGCGCGCGGACGGTCCAGACGCGGCACACGGCTAAGGTCGATCCAGACCAGCTCCGTGGACCCGCCGCCGATATCTACGACAAGCAATTGCTCGGTTTTGGTAGAGACCAGCGGCGCGCAGCTGACCACGGCAAGGCGGGCCTCTTCTTCGGGCTCGATGATCTCAAGGGCCAGTTTCGTGTCACGCTCTACAAGCTTGATAAATTCGCGCGCATTGGTGGCGCGGCGGCAAGCCTCTGTCGCCACAAGCCGCATCCGTTTGACACCGTGACGCGATAGCTTCTTCTGACAGATTTTCAGCGCCCCGACCGTGCGCGCCATTGAGGCACGCGATAGCGATCCTGTTGCCTCTAGCCCTTGGCCCAGCTGCACGGATTTTGAAAAACTATCGACCACATGAAATTGGCTGCCTTTAGGCTGCGCAATCAACATCCGGCAAGAATTTGTCCCCAAGTCAAGCGCTGCATACAAGTCCGCCGGATCAGGACGATCCGACGCTTGCGAAGGCGCTGAGGGTGCCACTTGTGTCAGGTGGCGACCTATATGAGGGGGGCGCTGCTGCGCCATGCCGGATCCTCCTCGGGGCATGTCGAATAATCACGCGATGCTATGCGGCCTCTGAGACGCTGGCAAGCATTGAGGCCGTACCGGGCCGAGCCTCCTCATGATCTTGATGAATCGTTTTCCAGCCCGCCCCTATGGTGCGAGCTGCGCGCCCTCGCTACACCGTGCAGGCGTCGCTGAGATGCTGCAAGATGTCGAGAATGCACGATATCTCGCCGCCCCTTCTGCGCACAGTGCGATTGACACTGCTTGATTTGGAAAGACAAACCACATGCCACAAATGACCATCGTATATTGGCGCGACATCCCGGCCCAAGTCATTGTTGGCAAAGGCCGCAGTGGATCAAAAAAACAACTTACCGAGCGGTTTGAGCAAGCCATTGACCGTGCGGCCATGAAGGTTGGGGCCAAAGATGCCGATGCCTACCTGTCGGAATGGCGCAAATCGGACCCAATAGAGGTCGCAGGTGACCCAGAAGACGTCGTGCGCGCCGAAGCCGCAAGGCTAGAGGCCGAATACGACCAAGATAAGCTCAAGGCGCTGATCGAAAACGACGGCAGGGCTTAAATGCGCACCTCGCGCGCCACGTCTTTCTGGGAGTTCACCATGGCCCTTTTGCCGTTCCGCACCAAAGCTGCGCCCGTCGCCACTGGCAACTTGCGCCCTATGCTCCAGAACGCCTCGATTGAGGTGATGCCGCGCACAGCTGAAAAGGTCGAAGATTTCAGTGCGATCCTGCCCCAAGGCACCCGTGTGTATATCGCTCATATCGACGGGACGCCCATCGAGGACATGGTTGCGACTGCCAAACGGATTGCGGCCGACGGGTTTGAGGTGATGCCACATTTTCCGGCGCGCATCATTGCCGATGAGGCGATGCTTGGTGATTGGATCGCGCGCTATCAGGGCGAAGCAGGCGTGAAGCAGGCTTTGCTGCTCGCAGGTGGCGTCGACAAACCGCGCGGTGATTTCCACTGCTCTATGCAGTTGATGGAAACGGGTCTGTTTGACAAAGCCGGGTTCGAGAACCTGCATGTGGCGGGCCATCCAGAAGGCAGCAAAGACATCGACCCTAAGGGCGGCGACGCGGCTGTCATGGACGCGCTGCGCTGGAAGCAGGCGTTTTCCGAGCGTACAGATGCCAAAATGGCCCTCGCAACCCAGTTTGCGTTTGAAGCAGATCCGATCATCGCATGGGCAACCCGCTTGGCGGAAGAAGGTTTCACCTTGCCGATCCATCTTGGCATCGCAGGCCCCGCCAAACTGCAAACCATGATCAAATTCGCCATCGCTTGCGGTGTTGGCCCGTCCTTGCGGGTGCTTCAACGCCGCGCACGCGATGTAACCAAGCTGATCATGCCGTTTGAGCCTACCGAGCTGGTCGCCGGGATTGCCGCACATAAAGCTGCCAATCCAGCGAGCCTGATCGAACAATTGCACATATTCCCTCTTGGCGGCATCAAGACCTCCGCCGCTTGGCTCGCAACGCAACGCGGTGATGTCGCCGCCGTCGCAACAGCCTGATTTACCTAGAAAGCTTCCCGAAATGACCCGCACGATTGTCGAATCTAAGACCAAAACCGTTGTCATCGGCTTTGACGAGCCGTTTTGCGTGATCGGCGAGCGCATCAACCCAACCGGGCGTAAAGTTCTGAATGAAGAACTGGAGCGCGGCGATTTCAGCCGGGTCGAGGCGGATGCGATTGCGCAGGTGTTGGCGGGGGCAAATGTGCTCGACGTGAACTCGGGGGCCGTGTTCTCAGGCAAAATGGCCGCAGATCCGCGCTACGCAGACAACAACTTTGTCGAGCCAACGTTGATGAGAGAACTTATCGAACGCGTCCAAGCCGTCGTCGATGTGCCTTTGTGCATCGACAGCTCGGTTCCTGGCGCGCTTGAGCAGGGCTTGGCAGCCGCTCATGGCCGCCCACTGCTGAACTCGGTCACGGGCGAGGAAGAGCGGATGGAATTGGTCCTGCCGCTGGTCAAGAAATACAACGTGCCTGTTGTGGCAATTTCGAACGACGATACCGGGATATCTGAGGATCCTGACGTGCGTTTTGCCGTGGCCAAAAGGATTGTCGAGCGCGCCGCAGATTTTGGCATCCCAGCCCATGATATCGTTGTGGATCCGCTGGTGATGCCTGTGGGCGCGATGGGCAGTGCAGGTTTGCAGGTCTTTACGCTTGTGCGGCGTTTGCGCGAAGAGCTGGGCGTGAACACCACCTGCGGTGCGTCGAATATCTCGTTTGGCCTGCCAAACCGCCACGGTATCAACAACGCATTCCTGCCTATGGCGATGCAAGCGGGCATGACCAGTGCAATTATGAACCCGATCGCCTTGCCCGTTGGTCCGCTGAAAATCGCCGAGAAAAAGGCCGCTCTCGAGGCGGCTGGCGTCGTGATCCCGGCAGATATGGACGACGAGACGTTTGTGAAACTGTTCGGCATGGGCTCTACAAAAGCGCGCGCGGGCAAGGAAATGGAAGCAATCCGAGCGGCCAATTTTTTGTGCGATCAAGATGCGTCGGGTGGCGCTTGGATCGAGTTCAACAAAGACCCAGATGCGGCCCTGCTCGGTGGGCGCGCAGGTGGGCGTCGGCGTCGGCGCAGCTAGAAACATGACAGCGCGACGCGAAGCCTTAACCAGTTTGCTGGCGTCGCGCGGCCACGTCCTAGTTGTCTCAGCCCGTGGCAATTCATGGCCCCGAACCGGTGCTTTGGATTTTACATACCGGTCCCGCGAAAGTGACGACGACTGGCGCTGTCGTTCCTCTCCGTATCCGTTGATTGGGGGCCAAAGGAGTTCAGCAACGCGGCTTTCACATGATCGATTGCGGCGACACGTTTCTGACCATTTGCGGTCTCCGCAGTCGACAGCTCGTTTGCGAAGCAACTGTTCACCGAAGCATCGCTACGATCTGTCCACGAAACCGCGCACATCCCGATCTAAGGCGATCTTGCAAACCAAGCGCACCTCTTCGCTTGCTTGCTTGACACGGACCCAGATACTCCTGAGCGTGACAGCTGATTACTTCTTACCCTCAACCACTCAGGCCACATCCCCTCGTGACGCCCACGCCCCCCATTCCGACGCCCGCACCGTGGCGCGTGACGCTGTTTCGCATGGTCTTGCGCTTCGCAGTGATTGGCGCGGTGGTCTTCGTCGTGCATGCCATGCTCGTCTGGGTCATGGCGACCACTGCACCGCTCGACGGATCGATGCCATGGGCGCAGCTCAGCGTTTTGGGATTACTGCTGGCGGGCTACGCGCTGTTGCTTGCCATCCCTTTCGTGCCCGGGGTCGAGATCGGCGTGACGTTGCTTGTCTTGCAAGGGGCTACTGCCGCCCCTGCGGTGTATCTGGCAACCCTTATTGGTCTCGGCACCGCATTTATGATCGGGCGATCGATGCCCGCGCATGTGCTACGCAACCTGCTGCTCGATCTGCGCCTGATCAAACTCTGTGCATTTCTCGATCACCTGCAACCGCTGTCAGATGCCCACAGGCTAGCGCTGTTTCGCAACGCGTTGCCAACATGGCTTGGCGATTGGCCGGTGCGGTTTCGCTATGTGGCACTGGCGCTTTTGATCAACCTGCCCGGCTCGTCCTTGATTGGCGGCGGGGGTGGAATACTTCTGCTTGCCGGGCTTTCCGGGCTGTTTCTGCCCAAAGCCACGATTTTGACCCTCGCCCTAGCCGTCGCGCCCGTGCCTTTGCTGGTGTGGTTGATCGGTCCGGGTATTTTGTCTTGAGGACGCTATGACCGACACCTCCCCCCTCGTCATTTTCACCCCTTCCGGCAAGCGTGGCCATTTTCCGATTGGCACGCCGATCCTGACGGCAGCGCGCAAACTTGGTGTAGACCTCGACAGCGTGTGCGGAGGGCGCGGGATTTGTTCGAAATGCCAGATCGCACCGGCCTATGGCGCGTTCTCCAAGCATGGCGTGACCTCGGCGCCCGAGGCCCTATCGGAATGGAACTCAGTAGAGCAGCGCTATAAAGACAAGCGCGGCTTGCTCGATGGCAGGCGCTTGGGCTGTCAGGCCACGGTTCAAGGCGACATCGTTGTCGATGTGCCGCCCGAAAGTCAGGTCCACAAACAGGTGGTTCGCAAGGCTGCCGCAGTGCGTGCGATCACGATGGATCCTGCCACCAAGCTCTATTATGTCGAAGTGCTAGAGCCCGACATGCACGAGCCCTCCGGTGATCTAGAGCGCGTGTCTAAGGCCCTTACCGACAGCTTTGATCTGCCTCAAATCACGATGTCTTTGCCATTGCTGCGCCGCCTGCAACCCGTTCTGCGCAAAGAGAAATGGGCGATTACTTTGGCAATTCACCAAGGCAGTGCCGATGGGACCGCCAAGGTCGTCGACATCTGGCCTGGCTACCACGAGGGCGGGCTTTATGGGCTGGCTGTGGACCTTGGGTCGACAACAATTGCCGCCCATCTGTGCGATCTGACAACGGGTGATGTTCTGGCCTCAGCGGGGGTGATGAACCCGCAAATCCGCTTTGGCGAAGACCTGATGAGCCGCGTGTCTTATGTGATGATGAACCCCGGCGGCGATGTGGAGATGACGAAGGTCGTGCGCGACGCGCTCAATTCCTTGGCCGACGAAGTTGCCAATGAGGCAGACATCAACCCACAGCAAATCGTTGAGGCGGTGTTTGTTTGCAATCCGGTCATGCACCACCTGCTTTTGGGCATCGATCCGGTGGAACTTGGCCAAGCCCCGTTCGCACTGGCGACCTCAGATGCGCTAAACATCACCGCGCAAGACCTTGATTTGACTTCAATGTCTGCAAACGGGCAAGTTTATATACTGCCTTGTATTGCCGGCCATGTCGGGGCCGATGCCGCTGCTGTTGCGCTAAGCGAAGAGCCTAACAAATCCGAAGACCTCGTTCTTGTCGTCGATGTCGGCACCAACGCAGAAATTCTGCTGGGCAACTCGATCAAGGTGCTCGCGTGCTCCAGCCCCACGGGCCCGGCCTTTGAGGGTGCACAGATCAGCGCCGGACAGCGCGCGGCCCCCGGCGCAATTGAACGGATTGAGATCAACCCCGACACCAAAGAACCCCGCTTCCGCGTGATCGGCACCGAGATTTGGTCGGATGAGGACGGATTCACCGAGGCCGTCGGCGCCGCTGGCATTACCGGTATTTGCGGCTCGGGCATTATCGAGGCGGTTGCCGAAATGCGGATGGCGGGCCTGCTTGATCCTTCGGGCCTCATTGGTTCGGCCGAGCAGACCGGCACTTCGCGCAACATTCCCGAAGGGCGCACCCATTCGTATGTTGTCCATGATGCGCGCGAAACAGGTGGCCCGCTTATCAGCGTCACCCAAGGCGACATCCGCGCAATTCAGCTCGCAAAATCAGCGCTTTATGCAGGCGCAAAGCTTCTGATGGACGAGATGGGCGTGGATAAAGTGGACCGTGTCACGCTGGCGGGCGCGTTTGGTGCCCATATCTCGCCAAAGCACGCGATGGTGCTGGGCATGATCCCTGATGTGAAGCTCGACAAGGTCACAAGTGCGGGCAATGCGGCAGGAACGGGCGCACGGATTGCGCTGTGCAATGTGGCCGCACGCCGCCGGATTGAGCAAACTGTCCACGAGATCCACAAGGTAGAAACTGCGCTTGAGCCGAAATTCCAAGAGCATTTCGTCAATGCAAACGCAATCCCAAACGCCGTTGATCCGTTCCCCGAACTCAGCAAAATCGTCAGCCTACCTGCAGTTTCGTTCAACTCAGGTGGCGGTGGTGCCGGTGGGCGGCGGCGGCGCCCGCGCGCCTAGCGGATCAGGATCGCGCGAAAATCGTTGACGTTGGTATGGGTTGGTCCGGTTTTGACCAGCCCACCAGCGGCCTCAAAAAAACTGTAGCTGTCATGGCCCGCCAGAAAGCTCGCGGGGTCCAGATCGATAGCGGCTTGTGCGACTTCGCGCGTCCAGATCGCCCCCGCCGCATCAGATTTCCCGTCAATCCCGTCGGTGTCGCACGCAATGCCCGACACCCCGCGCGGGGCTTTCATGGCAAACGACAGCAGAAACTCAGAATTGCGACCGCCCTGCCCGGCGGAGCCCTTAACGGTAACGGTGGTCTCACCGCCTGAGATCAACACAACAGGTGGCCTCGCGGGCATAGCGTGGCGCAAACAGCTCGCGGCAATCCCGGCAAATACAGTGCCCAACTCGCGCGCCTCGCCTTCAAGCGCGTCGCCCAGCAAAAGCGGCGTCACCCCATGGGCGCGCGCCACATCAGCTGCGGCTTCTAGCGAGGCTTGGGGGGCTGCGACCAGATGCGTCTCGGCCTGTGCGAAGACCGGGTGATTGGCTTTGGGCGTCTCCGCCTCGTCTGTGTCAAGAAAGGCCGCAACGGTCGGCGGCAGACTTAGGCGATATCGCGCAATGATCGCGCGGGCATCATCGACCGTGGACGCATCCGGCACAGTTGGACCGGACGCGATAATCGACGGATCGTCGCCGGGCACATCTGATATAGTCAACGTCATCACCAGCGCAGGATAAGCCGCTGCTGCCAACCGTCCGCCCTTTACTGCCGAAAGATGCTTGCGCACGACGTTCATCTCGCCAATCGGCGCGCCAGAGGCCAGAAGTGCCGCGTTAATCGCCTGCTTATCGGCCAGCGACAGGCCCAGACCCGGTGCTGCCATCAACGATGATCCACCACCCGAGATCAAGCACAGCGCCATATCACCCTCGCCAAGGCTTTCGACCATCGCCAGCATCCGCTGAGCGGCCTCAGACCCCGCTTTGTCCGGTACGGGATGGGCGGCCTCCACGATCTCAATCCCTTGGGTGGGCAATTTCGCACCATGCGGAACGATCACCAGCCCTTCGCAGGGGCCCCATTTCTCCTCGACGGCTTGGGCCATCCGCGCACTGGCTTTGCCACCGCCGACCACAAAAACGCGCCCCGGCGGCTTAGCAGGCAACACACGCGGCACGGCCAAGCCCGGATCAGCCGCAGCCACCGCCGCGTCAAACATTGCGCGCAGCAATTCGGCATCGCTGAGCGCGGTTGCCATCAGATATCGCCTTGCAGCTTGCGCAGGCGTTGTATCAGGCTGGAGGTATCCCAGCGCCCGCCGCCCATGGCTTGCACATCGCTATAAAACTGATCGACCAAGGCAGTCATTGGCAACGACACGCCCATCGACTTTGCCTGCGCGAGCGCGATTCCCATGTCTTTGCGCATCCAGTCGACCGCAAAGCCGTGCTCGAATTCACCTGCGATCATCGTCTCATGACGGTTTGTCAACTGCCAAGATCCGCCCGCGCCCTGGGCCACCAACTTTGCCACAGCACCTGCATCAAGCCCTGCTTTTTCGGCGAAATTAATGCCCTCTGAAATACCTTGGACGAGGCTCGCGATACAAATCTGGTTTACCATCTTAGTGATTTGGCCCGCACCCACATCGCCAAACCGCGAGCAGGCTTTCGCATAGGCTGCCATGATCGGATCTGCTTTGGCGTAGTCATCCTGAGTGCCACCGCACATGATCGCAAGTTGTCCGTTTTCGGCACCTGCTTGGCCGCCGGACACCGGTGCATCAACAAAACCAACGCCCTTTTGGGCGCAAATTTCAGCAAGCTCACGCGCAACATCCGCGCTAGCCGTTGTGTGATCGACGATTATTGCGCCTGCGGAAAGCCCCGCCAAAGCGCCATCTTCACAGAGGACCACCGCGCGCAAATCGTCATCATTGCCAACGCAAATCATCACGAAATCCGCGCCTTGGGCAGCCATGCGCGGGCTCGCCGCGAAACGTCCGCCATGCTTTGCCACCCAGGCCTCGGCTTTTGCGGCCGTACGGTTAAATACGCTGACCTCGTGGCCCGCCTTAGCCAAATAGCCTGCCATCGGCGCGCCCATCACGCCCAGACCCAAAAATGCCGTTTTCGCCATGGTTTTCGCTCCTGATTACGTTGAGCGCTAACTTAGTCGCACGGTTCAGGTCCGCAAGGCGTCGGGGGCAAACTGGCCGCAATACTCGGCTATAATCTGGTCGATGCCGGTATTGACAGGAAAGCCAAGCGCTTCGGCGCGAGCCGTATCAAAGGCTTGCGGCCAAGAGGTGACGATGCGAGCGACAGCCTCGTCAGGCTTTGAGGTGACCAGCGCGCGGACATCTGGCCCTGCAAGACGGCCAAGGGCCGCAAGCATCTCAGCCACGGTTACCGAGATACCGCGCAAGTTCAGAGGGTTCAGATCGTTAACTTGCCCCCAAGACAGGGACGCAGCATGGATCAGTCCTGAGACCGTAATGTCCGGCGATGCGATCCAAACAGGCGTGCGCTCGGCCACGGGTAAAGTCGCGGGTTCTAGGTGCAGGGGCTCGCGCAAGATGCCCGACAAGAAGCCAGACGCAGCGGCATTGGGCAGACCGGGACGTATGGATACTGTCGGCAACCGTAGCGATTGCGCGCGCAAAAAGCCCTTGCGCGTGTAATCCGCAAGCATCAATTCGGCCATCGCCTTCTGGGTACCGTAGCTGGAGGCGGGCGTCGGGCGGAAGTCGTCGGGCACAGGCATCGGGAATGGTGGACCATAGACCGCGAGCGAAGACGAGAATATCAACCGTGGGTTGGTTCCAAGACCGCGCATGGCCTCAGCCAACGCGCGCGTAAGGTCGAGGTTTGCACTGTAGCCTGTGTCAAACTCGGCCTCTGCTTGGCCAGATACGACCGCCGCAAGATGGTAAACGAGATCAGGTTTCAGGTCCGCAACCGTCTGCATGGCATTTTGGGCCGCGAGATCCAGTTGAATTTTCACTGCACTGTCAGAACCTTGAGGGGCAACACGATCTATAAGGGTAAGGTTAACCTCGCCAAGCGCACCGTCTGCAAGACGCGCGGCAAGTTTTGCCCCAAGCATCCCGCCTGCCCCTAGAATAACGATCTTCATCTGCACCTCCCTGTCGCGCTCGCATCTACCTAGAGCGCGCAGGTCGGACTTGTCGAGGCTGCTTGACGGGGCCAAAAGCGCGGGTTAGCAAGATGCCGCTGCGGGCGTAGTTCAGTGGTAGAACGTCAGCTTCCCAAGCTGAATGTCGTCGGTTCGATCCCGATCGCCCGCTCCACTTCCACCTCATGAGGTCGCAATGCAATTGCCATATCTGACCCCGCTGACCCCGGATCAGATCGAGGGTGCGGGTGTGCCCGGACGATGGAGCTACGGTATTCGCGACCGCGTTCGGTTTGCTGAAATCGATCAACTGAACCACGTCAATAATGTCGCCTACTTACAGTGGTTTGAAATGATCCGCGTACGCTATTTCGTGGAATGGGGCATGACAGGTTATAAGCCGGGCGATCCCCAAGTGGTGATGCGCGCGCAGACAGCAGAGTATCTCGCGCCGATGCACCTGAACGATGATTATCTCGTCGCGTGCCGGACAGCGAACTATCGCAATACCAGCTTCACGATGGAATATGTCTGCTTCTCAGACGGTGTCAAAGTTACCGGACAATCGGTAATTGTGATGGTCGAGCCGAACGGCAAGACCAAGCGGATGTTGCCAGATGACCTCGTGTCACGTTTTCGGGATATAGACGGCGCAACAAAGGCTTAAGCCACTATCTGTTGTCTTGGATAAACCTTAGCAGCGCTTGGGTTGATCCGTCTTTGGCGCTTGCATCGCCGCCTTCGACGAGCGGCTGAAGCGCCACAGCAAGCTCCTTGCCCAGCTCCACCCCCCATTGATCAAACGAATTGATCCCAAGGATCACGCCTTCGACAAAAACCCGGTGTTCATAAAGTGCGATGATCTGGCCAAGCACGAAAGGGGTCAACTTAGGATAGATCAGCGTTGTAGAAGGCCTGTTGCCTGAAAAAACACGGTGGCGCGCTTGGCGGTCCCGCTCTGCTCCGGTCAGGCCTTTGTCGGCCATCATGGCTTGCGCAGTCTCAAAATCGCGCCCGCGCATCAAGGCCTCAGATTGCGCAAGGCAGTTTGCCAAAAGTAGATCATGTTGGTGTGAAAGATGCGCTTCATGTCCTTGGGCTGCAACGATAAATTCGCACGGCACTGTTTGGCGACCTTGGTGAATCAACTGGTAAAACGCATGCTGACCGTTGGTGCCCGGCTCGCCCCAAACGATAGGACCTACAGTGTGGGTGACATCGCTGCCATCCATCTGGGTGCTCTTGCCGTTACTCTCCATCTCTAGCTGTTGAAGATACGCAGGCAGGCGCGAAAGACGTTGATCGTAGGGTAAAACAGCCCGTGTCGGATGACCGCAAACCTGATGATGCCACAGCCCGACGAGGGCCAACATGACCGGCAGGTTCTGGGCAAGCGGCGCGTCGCAGAAATGATGGTCCATGGCCGCCGCGCCACCGAGGAATTCTTCGAACTGCTCCGGCCCGATTGCTAACATCAGCGACAGGCCAATCGGCCCCCAAACCGAATAGCGACCGCCGACCCAATCCTCGAACCCAAAGACCCGCTCAGGCGCGATCCCAAACGCTGTGGTCTTGTCGAGCGCAGTCGAAAGGGCCGCAAACTGGGACGCAGGATCAGCGACCTCGGCCGCCATCCACGCCTTCGCAGTCGCTGCGTTGGTCATAGTCTCAATTGTAGTGAATGTTTTAGACGCCACCAGAACCAGCGTTGTCTTGGGATCAAGGTCGCTCAGCGTTTCTGCAATCTGCGCGCCATCAATGTTGGACACGAAATGCGTACGCGGACCGTCGGCAAAAGGCGATAACGCAATGCAAGCCATCGCAGGGCCAAGGTCCGAGCCGCCAATGCCGATATTGACGACATCGGTGATTGCCCCGCCATGGCCTTGATATGTGCCGCTGCGAACTGCGTTGGCAAATTCAGCCATCCGCGCCCGGATTGCACGAATCTCTGGCAGCACGTCGGTGCCGTCCACGAATATATGATCGTCGTCAGATCTAAGAGCTGTGTGTAAAACCGCCCGATTCTCAGTTTCGTTGATCTTTTCGCCTGCAAACATCGCATCCCGGCGCTCAGCGATATTTTTAGTCGCAGCCAGCGACAGCAACGCTTCCCGCGCCTCAGCGTCGATCACGGTCTTCGAGTAGTCAAAAAGCATATCATCTTGCCGGACCGAAAACGCTACAGCGCGTTCAGGATCGGAAAAAAGCTCGAGAATTGGTGTGTTTTCCAGACGCGCGCGTTGTGCCTCAAGATCATCCCAGATGCGGTTGGTCATTCGAAAACTCTCTGCAAAAACTCAAGGTGCCCAATGCACCGTCGCGGTGTTCAGCACGACGCGGATCGGAGCGTCGCGTTCATCTCGCAGCGTCTGTGCTTTGCGCAGCGCCTCTAACTTCTCGGCCCCAGTGATCAAGATATGCGTCTCAACCGCAGCCCTCAAAACTGGAGCTGTCAGTGTGATCCGAGGCTCAGGTGCACCGGGCGCGCGCATTGCCATCAAGGCAGGCGCACCCTCGGCGAGGGCAGCGTCTAGCTGGTCGGCACCCGGAAACAGCGACGCTGTGTGCATGTCCGTGCCCATCCCAACCAACAAAATATCAAGCGGCAAACAGCCCGAGACCGCGCCCAGCAGCCCATCGAGCCCTTCTTCCGGCGTATCCGCATCAGATCGTAGCGGCACGAGTGTCCCGGCTGCGGCTTTGTCGATCAATAGCCGTCGCCGCAACAGCGCTGTGTTTGACCGCTCGGATGTTTCAGGCACCCAGCGCTCGTCATTCAAGATCACATCGATCCGGTCCCAAGCCAGATCAACCGCCGACAGCATATCAAACACCGGGCCGGGCGTTGTCCCCCCCGGCACCGAAAACGATACACGTTGTTTGGTATTCAAATCGCGCCGCAACGCCCCTGCCAGCTTGTTCGCAAGGCCCAGCATCAGCAGGTCGCGGTCAGGATATTCGATCAGGTCGATCATGCTTCCAGATCCCGCCAGCGACGCCCATCGCGGTGCAGCAAAATCGACGCATCCTCAGGGCCCGAGCCGCCGGGCTTATACGATTTCGGCTTATCTTCGCGCGCTTCCCAGCCTTGGATCAATGGGTCCGTCCAACGCCAAGCAGCTTCAACCTCATCTCCGCGCATAAACAGCGTTTGGTTTCCGCGAATAACGTCCATGATCAACCGCTCGTAAGCATCTGGCATTTCATCGTTTTCCGTGCCAAGCGCCTCTGCAAAACTCATATCCAGCGGCACGTCGATCAGGCGCATCCCGCCCGGACCGGGCTCTTTGATTGTCACCGAAAGCGTCATGCCCTCATCGGGTTGCAACCGGATCGTCAGCACATTGCAGCTGCCACCTGCGTCTTTTCCGAAGATTGAATGGGGTGGTTCTTTGAAATTAACCACAATCTCGGACATACGCTTGCCAAGGCGTTTGCCAGTTCGCAAATAAAACGGCGTGCCGTTCCAACGCCAGTTGGAGATGTGGGTTTTCAGCGCAATAAAGCTCTCGGTGCGGCTGGTTGGGTCGCCGACTTCGTCGAGATACCCAGGCTCGTCCTCATCGGCGCGGTATTGCCCGCGTACAATTTCGTCGGGCTGCACGGGATCAAGCGCGCGGATCACCTTTAGCTTTTCGTCGCGTACGGCATCGGGGTCGAAGTGATTGGGCGGCTCCATCGCGATCAGACACAAAAGTTGCATCAGGTGGTTCTGCACCATATCGCGCATCGCACCGGATTTATCATAATAGCCCCCGCGCCCGCCGACGCCAACGGTCTCAGCAACCGTGATCTGGATGTGATCGACATATTGCGCGTTCCAGAGCGGCTCGAACAACACGTTGCCAAATCGCACGGCCATTAAGTTTTGAACCGTCTCTTTACCAAGATAGTGATCGATGCGGTAAATCTGATCTTCACTGAAGGCGCCGACAAGATCAGCGTTCAGCGCTTTGGCCGACGCCAGATCGCGACCAAATGGTTTTTCGACCACAATCCGGGTTTGGGGCTTGGCCAAACCGTATTTGTGCAGCCGCTCCGCCAGATCGGCGAACAGACCCGGCCCAACTGAGAAGTAGAAGGCTTGCACAACCTCGTCGCGCACTTGCGATTTGAGCTCGGTCCACCCCCCCTCGCCGCGCGCATCAAGCGTGATGTAGCTGACTTGGGCCAAAAACGCATCGATCACCTCAACCTCGCGCAAGCTCTCAGAGACGTAGCTTTCAATCGCGCCGCGCACGAGCGCACGGTAGGCGTCCTCGTTCATATCGCTGCGAGCAGCGCCAATTATGCGCGCTTCGGGCGGCATTTGGCCTGCATGAAAGCGACGGTAAAGACCGGGCAGAATTTTGCGCTGGGCCAAATCGCCCGTGCCACCGAAAATTACAAGGTCAAAAACCTCTACTGGGATGACGCGTGTTGCCATGTCATGTCCTTCGCGTGACGGCGCAGGGCCGCTTTGTCAAAATTCGTTAGCGCTAACGAGTTGGCAATACGCGCACCCAAAACCCAAGTCCAGCACCCTTTACGGCACAAATCGCTGCGTTGGATGGTCACGACTGCGTTAGACTGGCCGCCCACCGGGTTTCGGATCCAACCGCAACAGGCTACGGCTTGGCGCAAAGATAGCAATAAGGTTCCGGTTTGATGAAAGATATCGCGTTTTCCGAGGTTCAGGCCAAGTTTTCGGACCCTGAGACCACCGCCAAGGGCGAGCAGCGTGCGAAAGTCGCGTTATCCAACCCTGAGACGCTTTGGTTCAACACCGGCACATTGTGCAACATCGAATGCGTGAACTGCTATATTGCTTCAAGTCCGACCAATGATCGGCTGGTCTATATTACAACCGCCGAGGTGGAAGACTACCTCGACCAGTTGGAAGATCGCAAATGGGACGTGCGCGAAATTGCCTTCACCGGTGGCGAGCCGTTCATGAATCCCGAGATGATCGAGATGACCGAGGCGTCGCTGAAGCGCGGCTACGACGTGCTGATCTTGACCAATGCGATGCGCCCAATGATGCGCAAATCCATGCGCGCGGGGCTGGTGCAGTTGCAAGCCGATTACGGCACCAAATTGACCCTTAGGATTAGTGTCGATCATTGGTCACAAGCCCTGCATGACAAAGAACGCGGCGCAGGCAGCTTTGAGAAAACGTTGGTCGGCATGCGCTGGTTGCGCGATGCCGGGATCACCATGACAGTCGCGGGCCGCACAGTTTGGGGCGAGACGGACATGGCATCACGTGAGGGCTATGCAAGCCTCTATACGCGAGAGGGCTTTGAGATTGACGCGGCTCATCCGGGCGAAACGGTGCTGTTTCCCGAGATGGATGAGACCGTTGATGTGCCTGAAATTACAACCGCTTGCTGGGACATCTTAAACAAGAAACCAGCGGATGTTATGTGTTCATCCTCGCGCATGGTCGTCAAACGGCGCGGCGCACAAAAGCCTGCGGTTCTAGCCTGTACGCTGCTGCCCTACAGCCCGGAATTTGAGCTCGGCACATCGCTAGAACAGGCCGAGGGTGAGGTGTCGCTGAACCATCCCCATTGTGCGAAGTTTTGCGTGCTGGGTGGGGCGAGTTGTTCCGCCTAGGCGTCCAATTCTGCATCCCAGTATAGAAAATCCATCCAGCTTTCATGCAGATAGTTGGGTGGAAATTTGCGGCCAGTATTGCGCAACCGCTCTGCCCCCGGCTGCACTGGGGCCTTTCGCAAATGCATCCCCGCGCGCTGCAACATCTTGGCCCCTTTGCGCAGATTGCACGGCGAGCAGGCCGCGACCACATTCTCCCAGCTTGTCACGCCGCCGCGCGCACGCGGCACAACGTGATCGAAGGTTAGATCGCCCTTGCCCCCGCAATACTGGCACATGAACTCGTCGCGCAAAAACAGGTTGAATCGGGTAAAAGCGACGCGTTTTTGTGGCTTCACGTAGTCTTTGAGGACCACGACCGATGGGATCGCGATTTCCATCGTCGGACTGCGCACCACACGGTCGTATTCTGCAACGATTGACACCCGGTCGAGGAAAGCCGCCTTCACCGCCTCCTGCCACGACCAAAGCGATAGCGGGTAATAGGATAGTGGTCGATAATCGGCGTTGAGCACCAAAGCGGGGTAATGCTTGAGGCCTTGCGGCTCGCGAACAAAATGTGTCCTGAAATCTCCGTCCATCTACGACTCCGTCTCCGCCCTGTCTGCCGAGTGATTGGCATCAGAGCGGGGGAACCCGCCCCGACATTCGATCACTATATCTGGCGTTCTCAACCTGACAACCCCCAACATGTGTCGGTGGCTCGGGCTGATCTAACCGCAGCGTATGACAGCCAAATGACTAGTCGAGGCCGAAGCGATCACGCAGAAACGCGAGGGCCACTTGCAACCCATCCGGCGCAATCCCATGCCCTGTCCCCTTGGAGATATGGGCGAAAACCTCAAAGCCCGCAGCACTCAACGCATTGCCGGCCTCGGGCAATGACGCCACCGGCACCACCTCATCTGCATCGCCATGGATCAACAAAATCGCTGGTTTTTGTTTGACCTCATCAGCCAGTAGATCAGGGCTAAGCAAGCGACCCGAAAAGCCCACAACCGCCGCCACTGCATCATCGCGCCGAGGGGCTACATGCAGCGCAATCATCGTGCCTTGGGAAAAGCCAACCAGTGCAGTCTGAGCCGCCGTCACACCTTCTTCCGCCATCACAGCATCAAGATAGGCGTTCAGATCGTCGGCTGCGCTGCGCAGACCTGCTTCGGCCTCTTCTTCGGAAGATCCATCGATCCAGGGGATAGGAAACCACTGAAATCCCGTCGGATTTCCGATGCAGCGCTCAGGTGCGTTAGGTGCCACAAAGGCCGTATCGGGCAGGTTGGGGCCAAGTGGGTCGGCCAGCCCCAGCAGGTCTGCCCCGTCTGCGCCATAGCCGTGCAAAAATACCACCAGCCGCTTGGCCGAGCCTTGGGTTGCGCCCGTGCGGTTGCTGTCGAGTATCCGTGTCATCGTATTCCTTCTCGGTCTTTGGCGACGTGATAATAGGCAAAAAGCAACCGCGCGGCCACTCCGCGCCACGGCGACCAGTCTTCGGACATCTTACGCAACGCGCCCTCTTTCGGGCGATCTGGCAAGTCAAACAAAAGCCGCGCGCTTTCCTGCAAAGCAAGGTCGGCGGGCGCAAAAATATCGGCGCGCCCGAGGCTGAACATGGCATAAATCTCGGCGGTCCAGCGGCCAACACCGGACACTTGCGTTAAGGTGGCGACCACCTGATCATTGGGGATGTTGCGCAAGCTTGGATAGTCAATCTGCGCCTCAGCCAGCGCCTTTGAATACCGAATCTTCTGACGGCTAAGCCCGCAAGCGCGAAGGTCATCGTCCGTTGCAGCATTAACGCGATCTGGATCGGTCATGCCCGCCACCTGCATCCGCCCGAAAATTGCACTGGCCGAAGCCACGCTGACTTGCTGGCTGATGATCGCATTCAGCAACGTCTCAAACCCATCAGGTTTCAGGCGCAGGGGAAGTTTTCCTGTCGCCTCCAACGCGGTCTTAAGCCGAGGATCGAGGGCCGCCAACCACGCCGCCCCTTCGGCCACGCAGGCGTCTGACTTAATGATGCGGCCCACGTCCATGAGCGCACCCTAGGACGGGATCTCGGCGGCGAAAAGGGCGTATTCCAAATCAGCGCATTTGGGTCTAGAGATCACTGTATGAGTGTGACCGAACCCCAAAAAACTTCAGATGCAGGCCCCGTTGATGATCGCGTGGCCAAGCGCAACGTCGCCGTACTGGTCGCAGCGCAGGCCTTCCTTGGCAGCCAAATAACCATGATCTTCGTGATCGGTGGTCTGGCTGGCCAGATGCTGGCTCCGACGCCGTTGCTGGCAACTTTGCCGATCTCGATGATCGTATTCGGGTCGATGACCACAGCCCCTTGGCTTTCGATGGTAATGCAAGCACGTGGGCGGCGGTTTGGCTTCCTTCTGGGCGCAGTCGGGGGCGCGATTGGGTCGATTATTGCCGCCTACGGTCTGGCAGTGGCCAGCTTTCCAATCTTCCTCGTCGGCAGCTACATGACCGGTATCTATATGAGCGCGCAGGGGTTTTACCGCTTCGCCGCCGCAGACACCGCGTCTGAGGCCTTCCGTCCCAAAGCGATTTCGTATGTGCTGGCTGGGGGCCTCGTGTCCGCCTTGATCGGCCCGCAATTGGTTAAGGTCACGACGGATATCTTCGCGGTGCCGTTCCTTGGCACATATATTGTCGCCTTCTCGATCAACATTATCGGCATGGGGACTTTCTTCCTGCTCGATATCCCCAAGCCGCAGAAACCGACCGCGACCGACCGCGCCGTGCGCTCACGGCTGGAGATCTTAAAAGAGCCCGGCATTCTCGTCGCCGTAATCTGCGCCATGGTCGCCTATGCGCTGATGAACCTCGTTATGACCTCGACACCGCTGGCTGTCGTCGGATGCGGCTTCACCACCGGAAACGCCGCCGATATTGTGTCCGCGCATGTGCTGGCAATGTTCGCGCCGTCGTTTATTACCGGGCATTTGATTGCGCGATTTGGGACAGAAAAGATCGTTGCAGCTGGCCTTGTGATCCTCGCAGCAGGTGGCGGTGTGGCAATGATGGGGGTCGAGTTGTGGAACTTCTTTGGCGCGTTAATGCTGCTCGGGGTCGGCTGGAATTTCGGCTTTATCGGCGCGACGACGATGCTTGCGGCCAACACACGGCCTGAGGAAAAAGGCGTTGTCCAAGGCATGAATGATCTGTTGGTGTTCGGCTGCGTGACGGTCGCCTCTCTGGCCTCTGGCGGTTTGATCCATTCCGGCCCGGACGTTGTGGCAGGCTGGACCTTCGTTAATATGGCGATGGTGCCATTCCTGACCTTGGCCGGGGGCGCGCTGATCTGGTTGGTAATGCGACCAGGCGAGACGGCTCAGTAACCACCCAAAAGGCTGTAGCGGGCAAGTCGCAGAGTTATCCCAAGATCGCTCGCCTCAAGCGTGCCCAGGGCCACCCGCGCCGGGTCTTGAGATGCTTGTTGCAGGACAGTTCGCGCACTTACCGATGGCCACAGAGCGGGCTGGATCGCTTTGGGTAATTTCGCGCAAAGCGCCGTATCTATGTTGATGAGTGCAGTATTCGCCAGCTCTGCAATTGCCTCAGCACGTGCGTCAACTAAGGGAATGCGACCGCGCGCCTCCAGATCTGGCACCGCTTGGAATAACGCGGCAACGCCTGTGGCTTGGCCCAAAGTACGCACTGCAATCTCATCTGAAGCCTTAGCCCCCAACACGAGTGCCGCCGCCCACATCAGACTACCCGCCGTATCATCAAGATAGGCGCTGAGTGCGGCCGCATCTTCATGGGCCTCCTTATAGATATCCCAACGCCGGGCCGCGACGATGTTGTCCAACACCTCCCCCGGCAAGCGTTTGGCTTGGATAAGGTTTGTCAAAGGGGCTGCAACTTCATGGGCGCGCGCAGGCTTTCCGGCAGCAGCCTCCTCGACCACATCGCGCCAAAATTGCAGGCGCATTTCGGCGATCATCGGCTCTTGCGTCCGCCAAGGCGCGCGGGCG
>JAWUXZ010000022.1:0-15106 GCA_034111085.1 Dinoroseobacter sp. | reverse complement strand
CTTTGCACAAAACCAGTGGTCTGCCGCAATGGGAGCCCGAACAGCACCTTCAAAGTCAGGCACGTCTGGATAGCCGCGTCGCTGAAACTCTGTTGCCGTCCGCGCCTTCCATTCGGCGGTGGCACCCAGCCCATCTCAGGGTCAAACCAACCTCTCATCGCTGCAAGCAGCGACTGCCGGTCAACGGATCGACAGCGATCCACGCTGCTTCAGACTGTCATTGTAAGACGACCAGTTTGCTGTCTTGTACTTCGTTGGGGCCCAGCTGCTCATGCCTTCTGCTATCATGATGGATTCACGACATGAATCCCTTCAACCGATTTGTGCAACAAAGCCGCGTCGTAGCCGAACACAGCGTTGCATTTGTTAGTGTTGTGGGAGCGGATCCCTTTTCACAACGAATGTTGTGATTTTATCTCCGCTCAGGGCGTCGAGCCGAGAAGAGCTTCAAGAGCACTTATAAATTTCTAAGGTTGTACCCCAAGGGAATGTGACTACGAACGAACCATCGAGGCCTCCATGTACTGGCCCGATGATGACGTTATCTTTGAAAGTCTGTTCATCGATAATGCACTTAGCATGATAGCCTGCCACGCCGGTGCCGGCTGAAAATTCCTGGCCCAAAGAACAATTAAAGGGTGTCCCGCTGGCGTCGGCTCCTAGGATGCTCGCGCTGTCCCATGTGATAACCGACGCAGGATCTGAGCAACTGGAATTTTGCGAGGTGTCATAACTCCCTGCGTGGCTCTGAGCTTGGCTAATTTCTGGCGCGAACGATAGAACGGTAACGCTGATGCTCAGCGCAATCGCTACACCTCGACTGGTCGATTTAGTGTTCATGAGATATCCCTATATTTCGATGCACAGAGCCATGGTTTAGACAAGACCTCGTAAGGCGTCTCAAGAAGAAATGAAGCCGTCATCAACAGCTTTTTGCACTTGCAGCAGACGGTGACCTTGTCCGCACATCGGACGTCCGTGAAGGGCTTTTTGAACGCCCCCTCCCCGCCCAGAATGACCGGTGCGTCTGCGACTAGATCCCATAATCAGTTAGTCTACGCACTATTTCTGAGCCGACTGAATGTGACAGGGGTGATCCCTATAAAGGAGGCGATTAGAGAATGGCTGAACTGCTGCTCATAGCCCGGATATCTTTCCCGAAACCATATCAGGCGCTCAGCCCCCCCGAGCGCCGCCAGACACCATTCGCGGTCCGCTTTTCTACTCAACTCGCGACGCAAAACATCGTTGGCCCAATCGCGGATTGGCTCATTTTCAAGCATCAATGTTGTCAGTGCTGCGCTGTCTAGACGTGCAACTAAGGCGTCTGTCTTCGCCTCAATCGACACGAGCGATATGCCCTCATTTGACCTGGCAACTTGGGGCGTCACGACGCAGGGACCGACGTACATACCGACACAGACGGCGCGACCTTCGGCGTCAATTATGCAACTGGCAACGCGCCCATCTAAAACTATGTACTCGTGCGTTTCAGGTTCGCCCTGAACGGCAACAAACGTCCCTTTTCGCGCCAAAGCGGAAGTCCAGCGCGTGGCCAGTTTTGTAGCACTGGCCGGGTCCCCGAGGTCAGGCGACTGCGAAAGAAACGTCGGCAAGTCCATCTAAGATCTCCTTATCAAATGATAATGCGCCCGTTCGCCAAACTGAGCAAGTTTCAGTGAGCAAAAGGAGCTAAAAATGATGATGCAAGTTTTCTCCCGTCGACCCGGCTTGGCGGCGATTCTTCTGGGGCTGGTGGCAAGCGGATTATATCTGCTGATGATCACTGTCACGTTGCCTGCGATCGAGGCTATATCTGGACAGATACCGTTTGATATGCGCCCATTGGGCTACAGCCCTCTGGAGGCGGCTCAAGTTCTTGAGGGCTTGGGGGCGCAAGGACGGGCGTATTATCTGACCTATCAGATACCGCTGGATACACTCTATCCTGGAATTATGGCCCTCACATTGATGGCAACGATTGTTTGGCTTCGAGCGCGCGTGCCCTACCGCAAATTGGCGTTTGCAGGACTGATCTGCGCCGTCGCAGCAGCAATTGCCGACTATTCAGAGAATTTGGGAATTGTTCTCATGATCCACAGCGGGCCGAATTTGTCGGATGCGCTAGTTCATTTCGCCAGTTTTTCTTCAGTTGTAAAAGCACTTTCGACGACCGCTTCTGTGCTGACATGTGTGGGGCTTGCAGTGATTTGGGTCGCGCGGTTAGCCGGTCCTGCTAGGGCTTAAAGCGCTTGAGGAAGTGGTAGGTGTCGGGCACAGCGGACCTTGGTGAAAGCCTAGCCAAGGCCTGCTTCCCGCCCTTAAAGTCAAAATGTTCTCGTTTCGGCACCCGTCACAAAGGGCTCGACGCAGGCCATCACCGCCATACGGGGCCTACTCGGGCGGCAAAGCTGCTGTCGTCGCAGACAACTCGCTGGACCGACTGTTCAAGGTCGAAGCAGAAAACGTCGCTTGATCACGCAGAGCGTCGATCCAAGACCTGCGCCCTGATCAGCCATCACCGCACGAAGTGCCTTCTGGGCATGGCAGCTCAGGCAAATCATTATCGATGGGGGAACTATTGGCTTGGCCTTCCATCAAGCAACAACCTGGGCCAATTCCGGCCCAAGCCGTGTCCGGAGTTACCTTACAACCGGGGTCGGGGTTAACGCCAAAGTTACAGCAGCCCGGCCCTATAGCGCCACCACTGTCTAGGATAGCCACGCATTCGGGGTGGATTCTGCCCATATGGATGTCTTCGCCATATGAAGGGGTTGGGCCAAGACTGGCCGCAAATACGCCAACGAGGAGCATTGAGAACAGCTTAGGCAGCTTTTGGGAAAGCAAAGTCGTCATTATACCACCTCTGGATGTCTGGGTGCCGCTCAAAAAAGCTCTGAGCGCTCATGGCCCTAATTGGGCCACGGTATCTGAGATGCACCCAACATTTATCTGACATTCCAAAAGTGGAGCGCCTTCCCTTTTATGTTGACGCTGATTTTCCATCCGATCAAGTCTTTTGGACCGAGCGTCGGGTTGTTCTAGAAATGGTGCGATCTGTTCTCGGGAATGGAAGGATGCATTATGGGGCAAATTCGGAATGGAAGCGCCACGATCCCTTTGACCGGCAGGGCATTACGAGACAGTGCCGCGTGAGGGGCAAGCTTTGATCAAGGCGCTGAGCAGGGACTGACCACCTAAACTCTTGCCTACCCCACCTCCCTTAACGCCCGCCTCAATATCTTGCCCGTCGCGGTCATTGGCAGCGCCTCGATCGGCTCAACAAATCTCGGGGCCACATGGGGGCTGACGTGGTCGCGCACGTGTTGGATCAGTGCGGCCCCCAGCGCCTGCGACCAGACCTCGCCTTCGCGCAGCACAACGAACGCTTTGACGGCCTCGGTGCGCACCGGATCGGGGATCCCGACCACCGCGGCCATGACCACGGCGGAGTGCGCGCCCAAACAGACCTCAATCTCGGAAGGCCCGATCCTGTAGCCCGATGAGGTAATCACATCGTCGTCGCGCGCAGCAAACCGCACGTATCCAGCCACATCTCGCGCCCCCAGATCGCCCGTGCGCAACCAGTCGCCGCGAAACTTGGCTTCTGTCTGTGCAGGCTTGTTCCAGTAGCGCAAAAACATCACCGGCGTGCCACGGCGCACAACGATCTCGCCTTCCTCGCCGGCGTCTGCTTCCGTCCCATCTGCCCGTTGCACTTGGACGTCGTGGCCCGGCACCGGCAGGCCCATTGCACCGGGCGGCGCTGCCATCACGTCTGGCACCGCGTTCAGCACAAGGTTGCATTCGGTCTGGCCGTAGATTTCGTTGATCGGCGCGCCGATTTCCGTGCGGCCCCATGCGAGCAAGTCGGCACCGAGGCTTTCACCGCCCGACGAGATCGAGGTGACACAGAGGCCCGAAGGCGCTGGCACCCCGCGCATCAGTTTCAAGACGGTGGGCGGCAAGAACAGATGAGTGGTGCGCTCGGATCGCATCAAATCATAGGCGGCCTCGGGCGCAAATTTGCGCATCCGGTGGCTGATAAGGCGCGCACCGTAATAGAGGCTGGGCAGAGCTAAATCCATCAGCCCGCCAATCCATGCCCAATCAGCGGGCGTCCAGCAGACAGCCCCCGGCGTATCGATGGTGGGATGGGTGACCTCCAGCGATGGCAGGTGCCCTATCAGGAAGCGGTGGCCGTGCAGCACGCCCTTAGGGTCGCCCGTCGTGCCCGAGGTGTAGATGATCATCGCCGGATCATCAGGAGTGGTTTTGGTCGGGGTTTGCAGGGGGATTGCGGCGTGGGTTTCCGCCCAGAAATCGCGCATCAAGGTTCTGGCGCGCGTGGTGGTCCAAACGCCTTTGAGGGCAGGAAGCTCGGGCCAAAGGGCGGCGACTTCTTCGGATTTTTCGGCCGTCGTCACCACGGCCTTGGCCCCGGAATCCCTCAGGCGATAGGCGAGTGCGTCGGACATAAACAAGGTAAACAGCGGCAACGAGATCGCGCCCAGTTTGTGGGCGGCGAAATGCGCGATCAAGGTCTCGGGGCTTTGCGGCAGCAACACCGCCACCACATCGCCGCGCCCAACGCCGGAGGCTGCAAGCACCGTGGCAAAGCGGTCGGACGCGTCTTTGAGCGCGCCGTAGCTCCAGTCTTTGCGGGCCATATCCGGGCCGATATCCGTCAGCGCAATCCGGTCCGGCGCGCCGCTTGCCCAACTGTCACAACACGCCTCGGCAATGTTGAACTCTGCCAGATCCGGCCATTTGAATGCAGCGCGACACGCGTCCCAACCGCCATGCTCGGGCTGAAACGGCAAAATGCGGCGAGGGTTTGGCGCGCTCATTGTCCGTAGATCACGATCTCTGTCAGCGCGGCGGGCGACAGGCCCAGCGTCTGCAAGGTTTGCAACGACGCGCGAGCACCGCCCTGTGGTCCGGGCCGTAAGGTGACTTGCGCGAACCGTCCTGTTGCGGGGACCGAGACGCGACCGGGACGCTCAACGCTGACAAGCGGGGTTTCCAGCCACAAGCCTCCCTGGGTCGGATCCCCCAGCGACACGGTCGAGCGGCCCAATTCGCCCGTTGCCAAAGGCGCGCTTGGGACTGTGGCCCCCTCGCCCGGACGCGCCAAGGGTCGGATCGTGTCCACCCCCGGCACCTGCACTTGGCCCTCAAACACCGCTGGCAAAGGGACATCGTCGCCCCTTGGTCCGAGCAAATCAATATCAGCGCAGCCCGAAAGTCCAAGGCTCGCCGTCCCAATCAAAATCAATGTTCTCATCACATAAATGTCGCCTACCCTGCGCGCCCTTGCAAGCCCCGCACACCCCCAATAGCGTGCGGCCATGGAACAGACCGCACCCCTTATCGACCCGTTCGCGCGCGCAATCACCTATCTGCGTGTGTCAGTGACCGACCGCTGCGATTTTCGCTGCGTCTATTGCATGTCCGAGGCGATGCAGTTCTTGCCGAAAAAAGAGCTGCTGACGCTGGAAGAGCTAGACCGCATGTGCTCGACCTTCATCGGGCTCGGGGTGCGCAAGCTGCGGATCACCGGCGGCGAGCCGTTGGTGCGCAAGGGTATCATGACGTTCTTCCGGTCGATGTCGCGGCATCTGGAATCGGGCGCGCTGGAAGAGTTAACGCTGACCACAAATGGCAGCCAGCTTGAGCGGTTTGCAGATGATCTGTTTGCCGCCGGAGTCCGCCGGATCAACGTGTCGCTCGATACGCTCGACGAGGATAAATTTGCGCGCGTCACCCGCTGGGGACGCTTGCCGCAGGTTTTGCGCGGCCTTGATGCAGCCCAAAAGGCGGGCTTGAAGGTTAAGATTAACGCGGTGGCCTTGAAAGGCTTCAACGAGGGCGAGCTGGAAAGCCTGACCGCGTGGTGCGCGTCACGCCAAATGGGCCTGACATGGATCGAAGTTATGCCGATGGGCGATCTGGGCGGCGAGGACCGCGTTGGGCAATTCTGGTCCTTGCGCGATGTCCGCGATGCCTACACCTCGCATTACACTGTCACCGATCTGGCCGAGCGCACGGGCGGTCCTGCGCGTTATGTGCGGCTTGAGGAGACTGGCCAGAAGATCGGGTTCATCACACCGCTAAGCCACAATTTCTGCGAGAGCTGTAACCGGGTGCGTCTGACCTGCACGGGCGAGTTGTATATGTGCCTCGGCCAAGAGGATATGGCCGATCTACGTGCGCCGCTCAGGGCGAGTGCGCAGGACGAACTGCTCAAGGATGCGATCCGCGAGGCGATATCGCGCAAGCCAAAGGGCCATGATTTCGACTATTCGCGCCAAACCGCCGATGGGCAGGTCAGCAGGCATATGAGCCATACAGGTGGCTAGTGTGAAGGCGGGCGCGCTCGAAGACCGGGTGCTCGGGGCCCCCCGGAAAGCCAAACGTCGGATCGTGGCGATTGTCGGCGCACCCGCGAGCGGCAAATCCACGCTTTCCGAGCAACTTGTCGCGCGATTGGTCGCTGCGGGATGTGCTGCACAACTGGTGCCGATGGACGGGTTTCATCTACACAACCCGATCCTAATCGAACGCGGACTGCTAAGCCGCAAAGGCGCGCCAGAGACATTTGACGCGACAGGCCTTCTGCGGCTGGTCGAGCGGCTTGGGCACGAGGATGACATCAGCTATCCGGTGTTCGAGCGTGCGCGCGACATCTCCATCGCTGGGGCCGGATACATCGGAAGCGACTGCGATACGGTGGTGATAGAGGGCAATTACCTCCTGCTTGACGCACCCGTTTGGGAGCAGATGAAGCACCACTGGGATCTGTCGGTAATGCTGGATGTGCCCCTGCCCGTTCTGCGCGACCGCCTGATACAACGTTGGCTTGATCACGGGTTATCTCAGCCCGAGGCCGTCGCGCGGGCCGAACAGAACGACCTGCGCAATGCGCGGTTGGTGGCAGAAAACTCCACCGAGGCGGATTGGCAAGCTGGCGCGTAACAATACCCCAAGCCGTGACCCAAGCCGTAGCGAGATCACCTGCGAAACGGGCTGCGGCTGATACCCGATTGACCCTGCCCGCAAAACCCATCACGACAAGCCACCCCCGACGAAAACTTAGCTGAGAGACTGCCAATGGAGCTTCTGCTCGACTTTTTCGCCCGGTTTGCCTCGCAGTTGCAAAGCCCAACGCTTGGTTTCCTGGTGGGCGGTATGCTGCTAGCGCGTTCGGCTCAAAACTACAAATCCCGAGCGCAATCTACCAGTTCATCGTGTTCATGTTGCTGCTGCGCATTGGCATTAAGGGTGGCATGGAAATCCGCGAGGCCGAGCTTGCTGATATGGCGCTGCCTGCGTTGATCTCGGTGATTCTCGGGCTCGCGATTGTCGCCATTGGCCGCTACACGCTGGCCTACTTACCGGGCGTGAAGACCGAGGATGCGATTGCGACGGCGGGTCTGTTTGGCGCGGTTTCTGCCTCGACCTTTGCGGCGGCTATGGTGGTCTTGGATGAGGCGAACGTAGCCTATGAGGCGTGGGTTCCAGCGCTCTATCCGTTCATGGACATCCCGGCCCTTCTCCTGGCTATAGTGTTGGCAAACCTGCACAAAGCCAAGCAAACCGGCGGTAAAGCGGCCAAGGTAAAGCTGTGGCCCATCGTCAAGGAAAGTCTGCAAGGCTCGGGCGCTATCGGCGCTTCTGCTGGGCCTTGCATTGGGGCTGCTGACACGGCCTGAGCGCGTGTTTGACAGCTTCTACGATCCACTGTTCCGGGGCTTCTTGTCGGTCTTGATGCTGATCATGGGAATGGAAGCATATCAGCGCCTGAACGAGATGCGCCGCGTCGCCCATTGGTATGTGGTCTACGGCGTCGCCGCCCCGCTGATCCACGGCTTGATGGGCTTTGGCTTGGGCTATGTCGCCCATATAGTCACGGGATTCAGCCCCGGCGGCGTGGTGCTTTTAGCGGTGATTGCTGCGTCCAGTTCCGACATTTCCGGCCCGCCCACATTGCGTGCGGCGATCCCGTCAGCAAACCCGTCGAGCTATATCGGTTCGTCCACATCCGTAGGCACGCCGGTCGCGATCGCGATTGGTATTCCGCTGTTCATTGCGATGGCCGAAGCGATTTTCTAGGCTCGGTTTTAGGGGCCCCAAAAACACGCCGGCTCCGGGCATTTTTAGGCTGGCACGAACTTATGCTGGCGCAGAATCTCAACGGGCTCAAGGTAAGTGATGCCCGAGAAGTTCTCGAAAAACTGCGCGGCCACGGCCTCGGCAATCGCTTCGGCGCTCGCATGATCGGGCGTAATTACCTCAATCTTGACGTTGCTTAGCCCGTCCACCACTGCCGCACGGTCGGTCGTGGCACGCTTGCCGCGACTGCCTTTACCGCCAGCCGACACATAGGTGTAGCCAGTGCCGCCATTGGCTTCGATAATTTCGGCCACGCGGTCCACCAGTAACTTTTCCGTGATGATGACGGTCTTCCAAGCCTGATGGGTCACGGGCGAAATCCTTCTAATGTCGCACTTATATGAGGTTAAAACGCTTTCGCTGCCAAGAGGCGCTTTGCAAACAGCGCGCCGGGTCAGCAGTCAGAGCGAAATCGTCAGGAATTATAGCTTATCACCCATCCGGGTGATGTTCCCAATCGAGAGACTGTTCTATATTGAACATGGGGGTTGGCTATTGATCGGCCTCAGCAGTCTTGGCCCCCTCGTTGTTCCCAATATTTCGGGTGCGCCAAGTTACGACGGGGCTGAGGCCACGGTCCTGCGACACGTTTCGCGGGTCCGTGGCCTCGGTCCTTCGTCAGCGCTAAATCAAGCCGCTGGCATCCGCTGTTCCACAACTTCGGCATACCACGAGCAGCCCGCCGGGATTGCTTCGTCGGAGAAATTGTATTTGGGGTGATGTACCGCGGCCGTGTCGCCATTGCCCACGAGGATATAAGCACCCGGGCGCGCATTCGACAGAAACGAGAAGTCCTCGCCGCCCATTACCAGCGGCGCATTGGTGTCGCAATCGCCAGACACGGACACTGCGACCTCGGCGGCAAATGCGGTCTGATCTTCGGAGTTCACCATCACCGGATAGTTGCGCAGGTAATCGACTGAGGCCGAACCGCCAAAGGCCTGTGCCGTGCGCTCGACAATCTCGGTCAAGCGCGCTTGGGCCATGTCTTGGACGTCAAGGGCGAGCGTGCGCACCGTGCCTTTCATAGTCACAGTCTCTGGGATCACGTTGTGGGCTTTGCTTTCGGTCTCGAAGCTGGTGACAGAAACGACGAGCTGTTTGATCGGGTCAAGGTTGCGCGACACGATGGTTTGCAGCGCCAGCACGATGTGAGACGCAATAACCGTGGTGTCGACGGTTTCTTGGGGCTTGGCGGCATGGCCACCTTTGCCCGTGACCGTGATCGTGAACAGATCGGCAGCCGCAAAGAACGCGCCCGACCGGATCGAGAATTCACCGACAGGCTGGCCGGGCCAGTTGTGCATACCGTAGACCTCGTCGATGCCGAACTTGTCCATCAAGCCGTCCTCGACCATCTCGCGGCCCCCACCGCCACCTTCTTCGGCGGGCTGGAATATGACGATGGCTGTGCCATCGAAATTGCGGGTCTCGGATAGGTATTTGGCCGCACCCAGCAGCATCGCGGTGTGCCCGTCATGGCCGCAGGCATGCATCGCGCCCGGTGTTTTGGAGGCATACTCAAGCCCGGTATCCTCAAAGATCGGCAGCGCATCCATGTCAGCGCGCAGCCCGATGACCTTGCCGGAGGTGTTGGTCTTGCCTTTGATGACGCCAACAACCCCGGTGCGGCCCATCCCGGTGACGATCTCGTCGACGCCGAATTCTTTAAGCTTCTCGGCCACGATCCCGGCGGTGCGGTGCACCTCGAACAGGAGCTCTGGGTTCTCGTGAAAGTCGCGGCGCCATTCGGTGATTTCGGGCAGCATTTCGGCAAAACGATTCTTAACGGGCATCACAGCCTCTCCTTCAAGTGCTCAAGCGGTCAACGAGCTTTTCCATGAAAGCCTGACCTGCGTTGAATTGCGAAATTTCTATAAACTCGTCTGGTTGGTGGGCTTGGGCGATATCGCCGGGCCCGCACACAACAGCAGAATAGCCCCCCTGCTGGAATTGACCAGCCTCGGTGCCGTAGCTGACGACGTTTGTCGCATTGTCACCGGTCAGCGCGCGGGCGAGCACTTCGGCAGCCCCATCTGTTTCGGGCTGCAGCGGCGGCACGTCAAAGCGCTGCTCCAGCACGATCTTCGTGTCGGGCACGACCGCCTGCATCTCACGCTCCACCTCGGCAACTTTATCGCGGTAGACCTGCGCCCAATCAGACAGTTCCTCGCCCGGCACAGCGCGAAAATCAAAACCGAAGATGCAGTCTTTGGCAGTGATATTATGGGCGGTGCCGCCTTGGATGACGCCGACATGGGCGGTGGTCCATGGCGGGTCGAACATCGCGGCGATCTCGGACACAGGCTTGGCGCGGTTCTGGGCGTTCAGTGTCGTGGCGAAATCTATCAGCTTCGCCGCCTCGAGGATCGCTGAGACGCCTGTGTGCATCAACGACGAATGCACCTCGAACCCGTGCACATGGGTGGTGATGCCGATCCCGCCTTTGTGGCCCGTGACGACGCGCATCGAGGACGGCTCGCCCACGATCACAGCTTCGGCCCGCGGGATAACGCCCAGCATTTCGGGGATCAGGACCGGCTCGCCAAGGCAGCCGATTTCCTCGTCGCGGGTCAATGCGATCTGCAACGGGCGCTTGAGGTCGCGCTTTGAGGCCTCCACCAGCGCCCAGATGGCCAGCGCGTCGAAGCCCTTCATATCGCAGGTGCCGCGCCCATATAGCTTGCCGTCTTTTTCGGTCACCTCAAACGGGTCGGTCGTCCAGTCTTGGCCGTCCACGGGCACAACATCGGTATGTCCAGATAGCAGGACGCCGCCATCCTCCATGGGTCCGACATGGGCGTAGATCGAGGCTTTCTGCCCGGTCTCGTCGAGTTGGCGGTGGCTCTCGATCCCGTGGGATGACAGGTAATTCTGCACCCAATCGGTCAGGGGCAGATTGCTGTCGCGGCTGACGGTTGGAAAGCTGACAAGATGTTCAAGCAAGGCGCGAGGCGTGAGGGTCGGGGTGGTCATGATCTAGTGCTCAAACCCGCCCCAATTGCCCTTCAGCACCAAATGCCCGTCGCCCATATCGTCATAGACGCTTGGCTCGGCCTGATGCTCGATCGAGAAGATCGGCGAGGGGATTGGTCTGAAATTCAGCTCCATGCCGATGGTCTTGTTGCGCGGATCAGCACGCGGAACGGCGGACATCAGCTGCTTGGTATAGGGATGAAGCGGGTTCTCGAAGACCTGCCTGCGGGTGCCCGTCTCGACGATCCGTCCCAGAAACATAACGCCGACGCGGTGCGATACGCGCTCCACCACGGCCATGTCGTGACTGATAAACAGCATCGAGATGCCCAGATCGGCTTGCAGTTCCAGCAGCAGGTTCAGCACTTGGGCTTGCACGGACACATCGAGCGCCGAGACCGCTTCATCCGCGATGATCAGCTTGGGGTTCAGTGCCAAGGCGCGCGCAATGGCGACGCGCTGGCGTTGGCCGCCAGACAATTCATGCGGATAGCGGTAGAGGAAACTGCGCGGCAGCTCTACCCGGTCAAACAGCATCGCAACCCGGTCTTTGATCTCGGATTTGGACTTGTTGCCGAAGTTCTTCATCGGCTCAGCCACTTGTTCAACCAAGCGCATCATCGGGTTAAGCGAGGCAAACGGGTCTTGGAAAATCATCTGCATATCGGCACGCGATTGGCGCAAACGCTCGGGCGCCATCGCCATAACGTCCTCACCGTTCAGGCTGATCTCGCCAGATAAAGGCTCCACCAACCGCAGGATCGACCGGCCAGCGCTGGACTTGCCGCACCCGCTTTCGCCTACAAGGCTAAGGGTTTCACCGCGCGGGATGCTAAACGACAGATCCTCAACGGCGTGGACATTGGCCACGATGCGCCGGAAGAAGCCGCCGCGCACCGGAAAGCGCGTGATCAGGTGCTTAACCTCAAGGATCGGTTTTTCGCCGGGCTCGTGGGTGGGCGCAATCGGCACTGGGGCCGGCTCGCCAATCAGGCGCATCGGCTCGGGCGCGTCTTTGCCGGTCATCTCGCCCAGCTTCGGGACAGCCGCTAGCAGCGCCTTGGTATAGTCCATCTTCGGGTTCTCGAAGACCTCCTCGACGGTGCCCTCTTCGACCTTCTCGCCGCGAAACATCACGACGACGCGGTCGGCCATCTGTGCAACCACCGCCATATCATGGGTGATAAATAAGACTGCTGTGCCCGTTTCGCGCTTCAAGCGGTCGATCAGCGCGAGGATTTCGGCTTGGATCGTCACGTCGAGTGCTGTGGTCGGCTCGTCTGCGATCAGCAAGCGTGGCTCGCAGGCCAAGGCCATGGCGATCACAACGCGCTGGCGCATCCCGCCGGACAACTCGTGGGGGTATTGGGTCAAGCGGCGTTCGGGTTCGGGAATGCGGACTTGGCGCAGCAAATCAAGGACTTTGACCTCTGCCTCTTTGGTATTGAGCCCTTTGTGCAGCATCAGGCCTTCGGCAAGTTGTTTACCAATGGTGAAGACCGGGTTCAGCGCTGTCATAGGCTCTTGGAAGATCATCCCGATCTCGTTGCCGCGAATCGTCCGGGCCAGCTCAGGGTCGGTATCGGCCATGTCCAAGCGCCCGGCAGGGCCGCGATCAAACAGCAGCTGGCCGCCTGTAATGTGGCCGCCACCAAACTCTACCAGCCGCATCAGCGACAGTGCCGAGACGGACTTGCCGGAGCCAGATTCGCCAACCACGCATACGGTTTCGCCAGGTGCGATGTCGAAACTGATATCTTTGACGCCGACGACAGGGCCATCTTTGGTCTGAAACGAGACCTGAAGATTACGTATCGAGGCGACCGGGCCGGTCGGATCATGGTCGAGCATATTTTTTCCCTGTGAGGTGGCCCTCTATTCGGGGCGCTGTCTCTATCTGCGGCCAGCGGGTTAGCCAAGTCAAACCCTGCCCGCGCTTAGGTCGAAAGGTCAAGCGGGTGATTAAAAAAGTAGCGTGCCCACAAGTGCAATGCAGGAAATAGGGGCATTTGGTCTGCTCAATCTTGCGGCAGTGCTTGCAATTTGGTCGCAACTCAGTCTGACTAGTCCTCTGTGGTACGGTTCTTTCCGTACCTTACTTGGCTGGTATCGACCGGAAGGACAGCGGAGCGCTCGCGCTTCAATGGCTTTCTAAGGACGGATCGGACCATCACGACCAGAGGCATTTACGTGTCCATCAAGGAGTTAAATATGCAAATGAAATCAGCGCTATTCGGTGCCGTTGCCATGCTGGCAATTGCCCCAATGGCCTTCGGTGCTGCCCATGAGGGCGACCGTGGCCGCGACGGCGAAGTCCGCATCATCTATTGGCAGGCACCGTCAACTTTGAACCCGTTCCTGTCGGGTGGCACAAAAGACGTTGAGGCTGCCTCGATGATCCTAGAGCCGCTTGCACGCTACAATGAGCTGGGCGAATTGGTTCCATGGCTCGTTAACGAAGTCCCGACTGTCGGCAATGGCGGCGTGTCCGAGGACCTGACCACGATCACTTGGAGCATCACACCGGGCATCACTTGGTCCGATGGCACTGCGTTCACCAGCGCCGACGTGAAATTCAGCTATGACTATTGCACCCATCCTGAAGGCGGCTGCGCACAGCAGACCAAGTTCGATGGCGTGATCAGCGTTGATACCCCCGATGACCTGACGGTTGTTGTAACGTTTGAAGGCCCGACCCCTAATCCGTATGGTCCGTTCGTTGGCGGCGAAAGCCCCATCCTGCAAGCGGCTCAGTTCGCCGATTGTTTGGGCGCAGCGGGCTCCACCTGCACCGAGCAGAACTTCAACCCAATTGGCACTGGCCCCTTCGTTGTGACGGAATTCCGCACCAACGCCGTGATCCAGATGGTTGCCAACGAGAACTTCCGTCATGAGGGCAAGCCTGCCTTCGCGGCCGTGACCTTCAAAGGCGGCGGCGACGCAACCGCAGCTGGTCGTGCGGTCATGGAAACCGGCGAGTTCGATTACGCTTGGAACCTGCAACTTGCACCCGACGTAATTGCTGCAATGGCTGAGGGTGGCCTCGGCACACCTGTGGCTGGCTTTGGCCCACTGGTCGAGCGCATCATGCTCAACAATACCAACCCAGACTCGGCACTTGGCCCAGACGAGCGTTCGGTTATCCGTCCGCATCCGTTCCTCGGCGACCCGGAAGTCTATAACGCATTGTCCATGGCAATCGACCGTCCGCTTCTGGTGGAAATCGGTTACGGCCAAGCTGGTAAAGTAACCTGTAACTGGGTTCCGGCACCTGCAGCGTTCAACTCCGAGGCGCTGTCTTGCGACGTCCAGGACATCGACGGTGCAAACGCCATGCTCGAAGCAGCTGGCTATGTGGACACTGATGGCGACGGCGTACGGGAAACCCCGGACGGTTTGCCAATGAGCATCCTGTACCAAACTTCGACCAACGCTGTGCGTCAGGACTTCCAAGCCCTGATCAAGCAGTGGTGGGAGCAGATCGGCCTCGAAGTTGAACTTCGCAACCTCGACTCGTCTGTCTTCTTTGGTGGGGACGCAGGTTCACCTGACACCTTCCAGAAGTTCTACGCCGACGTGCAAATGTACGCTAACACCTTCAACGGCACCGACCCACAAGCCTATCTGGCCAACGGTCTGTGCGATAAGGCACCGCGTCCAGACACCCAGTGGCAGGGCGAGAACATCTCCCGCTTCTGTGACCCGGCCTATGACGCTCTGCACACTGAGCTGACCAAGACCGCTGATTTCGCTGAGCGCGCCCGTATTGGCCGTGAACTCAACGACATGATGGTGATCGAAGGCGGAATGATCCCGCTGGTTCACCGTGGTCGTCTTTCCGCACATGCAAACACCCTTGGTGGTGTTCAGCTGAACGTGTGGGACAGCGAGTTGTGGAATGTAGCTGACTGGTATCGCACCGAGTAAGCTAACCTAGCCTCATCGGGGGGGGGCC
>JAWUXZ010000021.1:0-22188 GCA_034111085.1 Dinoroseobacter sp. | reverse complement strand
CGGTCTGGCTCGGCTATCCAATCACTGTCTTGAGCAATGTGATCCCAATCCTATTGCTGGTGTTGGGTGTCGCCGATGGTGTGCATCTGGCTGGGCATTTGAAAGAGAACGGAACGCTACGAGGTGCCGTCGAGACCGTTGGCCCTGCATGTGCATTGACGGCGCTGACAACGGCGGTCGCGTTCGCCAGCATCACACTGACTGGCAACGCACAGCTCTTCGAATTTGCCGTTCTGGGCATGGTTGGAACGATGCTGTCTTTTGCCATCGTCATCGTGACATTTGCGCTGCTTGGGCGAATTATCACCCTATCTGGTAAGCCGGTCCCGCACAGCAGCACAGCTTTCGCACTGCGTCTGACAGCAATTGGCACCGCGCGGCCTCGTGTAACACTCGCAGTTTGTGTCCTGATTTTAGCAGTTGCGACAGTTGGTTTCAGCCAAACGAAAGCATGGTTTCCACTCTACCAAAATCTGCCCGATGGCAGTGCTACTTTGGAAACGAATGATGCTATTTCAAACGACTTTGGTGGCGTTTTCCAGATGGTTGCGCAAACCACTGGTGATTGGACCCAAACCCATGACTTGGTCGAGAAACTTGAAGCAGTCAGCCCCTCAGGAACCGTGCTTTCGGAAGTGAATTTTGCCCGCTGGCTGGGCCATCCGGACAAGCCGCCCTCGCAACAAGAGCTGGAAACCTTGCCACAAGCACTGGTGGACCAGCTACGCAGTGGCCACGACACGTCGCGTATCTTTGTGTCTTTGCCTGAGCCAATGCGCAGCGACGCAACATTGGCGCAGTTCGATTTGGTCTACGACACCGCCCTCACAGCGGGGGCAGACCCTATAGTCGGCCTACCAACAATCATGCGCCAAGAAGCCGTTAGCCTGATAGAGCAACTGTCATTTGGTTTAATCGTGGCAGCGCTCGGGGCAACGTTTGTGGTCGCTGTTGCGTTTCGCTCAGCCCGTTTGTTGCCCGTTATTATTCTCCCCAACATCCTCCCTTTGATGATCACCGCCGCATCGCTGCACCTTTGGGCACAGGGTCAACTCACCCCCACATCTGTTCTCGCGCTGACAATCGCGTTCGGAATTGCCGTCGATGACACGGTTCACTTTCTCAGCCGTTTCTCGGGCGCGAGGGCCAGTGGCCAAACAGTAGAGCAGGCCGTTGTGACAGCGGCCAGATCGGCAGGGCAGGTCATGGTGCTAACGACACTTTTGTTGACCATTGGATTGTCTGTAACCCTGTTTAGCGAGTTCACCCCGATCCGCCTTTTCGGGGGCATGATGATCGTGACGCTTTGGGCCGCATTGCTGATTGATCTGCTTTTGTTGCCTGCTTTGCTAACTTGGAAAAGGACAGGAAATGTATCTGTCTAAAATCACGTTTATGGTAGCAATCGTCGCTGGCTCAGTAGGAACGGCTGAACCTCTCGCCGACATGGACGGCACTTGGCGAGGATCCGGCTGGGCGCGACAAACGCAGCAGGGGCCTCAGGAAACCGTACGCTGCCAGATTACCAATGATTACGTCATGGCGACGCTGACCCTGACCCTGTCAGGCCAGTGCGTCGTGCCTGGGCGGCGGCTGACCGTATCCGGCACCTTGACTGGCTCAGATGGCGTTGACCGGATCACCGGGCGTTGGGCTAACCCAGATGGCATCGGCAGTGCGAGGATTTTTGGAATTCAACGAGACGGCATCGTAGCGTTTAGCTTCAATGCAACTGATCCAGCGACTGGCCGCAATCTTGCACAGAACGTGGAGTGGAGAGTTTCAGCTGGAAGCTTGCGTTTGCGGTCAACTGATCGAAGCGATGCCACCATCGTGATGTCCGATGTCCTATTTGAGAGGTAGAATATCCAGTCCTTGCAGTTCGAATGTCGGCTTTCGCCATTGTCGCATTGCCGACCTCGGGCCTGCAGCGTATTAACGCATATACCCAGACTGATGGCGGACGCGAACGGCTGCCCAAAAACAGACCTCAGCCTATGGTTTTGTTGTGCTTTTTGGCCCTCGCATGCGGTTTGAGCGATCGGTTTTCTATTGCGACGCGTAAGCCAGTGAGTTATGCGACCTATCGGTCGGGCTTCCGCAAGGTTAAGTCGACAGACGTTGAATATTTGGCTTGGAACTCTCACAGCCCCTAAGCCGTACTGAAGTGAGCAATGAAGATATGAAAAATTCTAATGGAGATGGCTTTGACGGGCGTCTCAAGAGTGCAACCGAGGCGAAGCGTGATCAGCTTGAACGCTTTAAAGCGGCGGCGGATGATCCCAAGAAGCTGGCAAAGCGCGCAGAAAAGCAAGCCGTAGCTGCGGCGCGTGAAGTAAAACGAAAAGCCAAGGCGGCGCTGCAGTTGCAAGAAAAAGAGGATCTCGCGCGGCAACTAGCTGAGGTTGTTAAGCTTGAGGCAGCGCAAGCGGCAGAGCATGCAGCCAGCCTTGTAGTGGAACGTGCCGAGGCTGCCGAACAAGCAATCGCGCAAGAAGCGGAGCGCAAAGCAGAACGTGACCGACGCTATGCTGAGAGACGTAACCGCAAGCGCTGATCCCACTAAAGCCCATGGTCGCGCTGTTTCGTAAATTTCGAACGCGCCGACCGGGTGCTCCGCTTGCCTGGCCCGCCGCTGACGGCTGTCTGAAGGGCCCTTAGATTTGTAGGGGCCTTGCTTGTTGGTTTTTGAACCTAGGACAGACCGATATTGGTAGGGTCATTCGGTTTACGGATATGTTCAGGAAGGGCGCTGTAGCACAGGTTGTTGGATCGAACGGTTGAGCTAGCCCCCAAAAGCGGTAACTTCGGGCAAAAGTGTAGCGCACCTGAACCTGCCGCATTTGAGTTTTACGCCCACCCCACCACCTTGTTGCGTTAAACCAAGAATGGGCAAGAAAACGGAACAATCAACAGAATGTCATGCAAGTCATCCAGGGCTGCATTCATATTGGTTGGGCTCACAATCCAGTTCGAGAACGCCTCTGGTACTGGGACCTCGCCCGGCGCGCGCTTAGCCATAGCTTTGCTCACTTTCAGGGCCGGAGCGGGTGCAGTCGCGCCAGCACTTGGAACACCATAGACCTGATCAATAACGGCGGGCCCATTTTGTGGCGTTTTGCCCACCGAAAGTTGGGTCAGATCAAGGTTCTGACGAAAAAAGCTCAGGCCGCATGGAAAACGCAAGGTTGGTAGCATTTCGATTGCGCCACTCGACCGCAGGCATCCGAGCTTTTACTTCGTCGGTCACGGTCACGGTCACGGTCACGTGAAAGGGCAGGGCGGGCGAGGTCGTCGCTGTCACATCAGCGGTGTTCATTCGCGCGTCCCTCTACGTCACTGACACAAGCTTTGGTGACACCACCTTCGTTGTCACCTGCGCATAAATGCTGGCGATGGTGTCGTCGAGACGTTCGCCTTCGGGATCGGCCAATGCGGCCACCCGCGCGTTTGCAACCGCCTCGGCCACCACGGGCGCGGGCCAGTTGGCGTTTAGCGCTTGGTTGATCGCCCGGGTCTTGATCTTGTCGTAGTTCGCCAGCCCGCGCGCGAAGGTATCGCCGTAGCCTTTGATCAGGCGCGCACAGTGGCAAACCTCACGCGCCAACCCCAAATCCCGGCGGGCGCAATCGGCCACAAGGGCCAGCCACGCCTCAATACGGTCTTGTTCTTCCACATAGCGCAGGCTGTACGGGCGCAGGCCTTTCAGCCGCGATAGACCGTAGACGCGCAAATACCCCCACAGCCCGGTCGTGCGAATGTGCATCCCCCAGTACTTGGTGCCCAACCAACCTTTGCGCTTGGAATAGGCCAGCATTGGGCGGGCGAGGCGCGGGGGCAGCAGGCTGCACACTTCCTCTATTCCCGGCTTGAAGTAGTCGACGATCTGGAATGGCGCGTCCGCTGCGCGCACCTCGCGGGCGACATCCTCAAACCGGTGGGCGCTGGCTTTGACCTGGGCAACGCGGATGATGTCCTCGAACGACATGCGGACCGCCAGTTGGCGCGCCACCTCACGGGTCAGTTTGCCGTCGCCGTTTTGTTCAACCTCAACCGCCTGAGAGGCCACCAATCGGTCGAGGTAGAGCGCCGCATACTTAGGCCCCTGATACATCACCAGACGCCGTACCCCTTCATGGGCAATCTCGCGCGCGGCGGGCAGGATATCGCGGTCCACCGCAGCGCTTAGATCCGCCGTGGCCGCGCGGCCATTACGCGCCGTTGGTGCCGAGCGGGTGGCAAGCGCTGTGACTTCGCCACGTGCATGAGCCAGACCAAAACGGAAGCCAGAAATGTTGCTCTCGACCGCTTTACCCTCGGCGCGGATGCCGTCCTCGAGCGCATCTGGCGCGATTGGCAACCGGCCTGAACCTGCAAGTGCGCCAAGCAAAACCGCATTGAGCACGCTGGAGGCCTCTTGGGCGGCCGCGTCCATATCAAACAAGATCGCCTGCTGCGATTGTTCCTTGGCCGCCGTGAATAACTTGCCGATTTCAAAGCGCCCGTTGCCCATCGCGCTGCGTTCAGCAATCGCAAAGACACGGTGGGTCGAGGCGATAAGCAATGTGCGGTCTGGCGTCACGAACCCCTTGGAGATCGCGCGCCCGGCTTCCAGAAACTCAGTCGCGACCATGATGTCCACATCGCCCGGCATCGGTGACAGGCAAAAGATCGGCGCTGGATCATCCTTTTGGCGCGTCATCTCGATATAGTAGGTCGTGGCCCCGGTGCGTTGGGCGACGCCGGGAATGGACGTGGATTGCACCTTGTGGCCTTCGCGGCGCGCTGCACCTACCAGCCAATTGGCCAGAACGCCGCCGCCTTCGCCGCCCATCGCGGCAATCAGGATCGTCAGGGGTTGAGGGGCACTCATTCAGCGGGCTCGGGAGTGGTCGCGGCGGGGCGCAGATCGCTATGGCGACTTTGCAGCCAGCAGATGATGCTGCGCAAAACGCGGCTGCGCATCTTGTCCCAGCGGTTGGGGTTCTCAACAATCTCGGTGCGGTAAAACGACGGACACAGCACAGCGACGTGGGCAACCTCGCCGCAATGCCCGCACCCAACACAGCTATCAACCACGGTGGCGACGGGGTCTGTGCGCAGCGGATCGCGGGTGGGTTTGATCGATAGCGAAGGACAACCCGACAGGCGGATACAGCTGTGATCGCCCGTGCAAGTCTCATCATCGATGCCGTAGCGCACCCGCACCATGCGCTTGCCTTCTGCGCGTTTTTTGGCAGTCTCGCTGCGCAAACGCCGTTGCCGCGCAAGTTGGCATTCGCCGTCAGCAATCACCACTTTCAGGCCCGGTTTGTCGGTTGTCATTGCCTCGTGCAAGGTGCTGCGCATCGTCTCAACCGAGTAGCTGCGGATGCGTCTAAGCCAGCGCACGCCAAGGCTTTTTAGGGTCTTTTCGATATTGGCATGGCTTTCACCGCCCAAATTGGTGCCATGACGCGTCTCTTGCGAAGACGGCAACCATTGGATGCCCGTGGCCGAGGTATAGCCGTTTTGCATGATGATCAGCACGCCGTCGCCCTTGTTAAACAGCGACGAGGACACGCCCGTAACCAGTCCGTTATGCCAGAACCCGCCATCGCCCATGATCGCAATTGGGCGCTTTTGTGATATGGGGCCGACGCCCGCAGCGCTTGCAAGGCTCATCCCGTAGCCGAGGATGGAATTGCTGAGGCTGAACGGCGCGAAGGTCGCCAGCGCGTGACAACCAATATCGGCAGCAACATGGATCTTGCCGATGTCGCGCTCCAGCAGTTTGATCGCGGTGAACACAGGCCGCTCAGGACACCCGGTGCAGAAGGTCGGCGGGCGTTCAGGCACAGATCCGCCCAGCAGATCCAGCGATCCAGCGCGCCACGCATCAAGGCTGTCGAGGCGTTGTTCTAGCGACAACGGAACCACCTCGTCGATACGCTTGCGCATAGCTTGCAAGCCGCGCGTCAGCACTTCGATGGTGTATTCGCCCGCGACCGGGAAGACCTCTTTGCCATACAGGCGCGTCTGGATATCGGCGCGGCGTAGGATGGTGTTGATCTCTTCCTCGATAAACTCAGGATTGCCCTCTTCGACCACCAGCACGTGCGATTTGCCTTGGCAGAACGCGCGGATCTCGTCTTTGGCAAGCGGATGCACGACGTTCAGCACTTTGACAGGCCAGATCGGTTGGCCCGCTTGATCAGTCAGCCCGTGATGGTGCATCGCGCGCATCAGCGCATTATAAAGCCCGCCTTGTATAAGGATGCCCGTGTCGCCTGCACTTGGTCCCATGTCCTCGTTCAGCTTGCGGTCAATGATGAAACGCTCGGCCTCGGGACGGCGCACTTCGACCTTCAGTTTTTCTTAATTAAACGTCGCGGGTGGGTGCGCGAGGCGCGCGTAGTCAAACTTCGGCGGGCCGGAGGCGCGGTTCTTGCGCGATACGGCACCTTCACGGTTATCGCGGGCCTCAAACTCGCCGGTGACATGGCACGCACGGATGCGCAGCTCCATGAAAACAGGGGTGTTCGTGCGCTCGGACAGCTCAAACGAGGTCTCCACCATGTCGACGATATGACCAAGATCGGGACGCGGGTTCATCAGCCAGATGCCAGATTTCAATCCGATTGCATGGGTGCGTTCTTGGATAACAGAAGCGCCTTCGCCGTAATCCTCGCCCACTACAATCAATGCGCCGCCCATGACGCCCGCTGGGGCAAGATTTGACAGCGCGTCGGAGGCCACATTTGTGCCAACGATCGACTTCCACGCCACCGCACCGCGCACTGGATAGTTAATGGAAGCGCCTAGTAGAGCAGCCGCAGAGGCCTCGTTGGTACAGGTTTCCAGATGCACGCCCAGCTCGTCCAGAAGGTCCGAGGAATCGACCAACACGTCAATCAAATGCGAGACTGGCGCGCCTTGATAGCCACCCACATAGCTGACGCCAGATTGTAAAAGGCCCTTGGTGACAGCCAGAATGCCTTCGCCGTGAAAGGTCTCACCAGCACCTGCGCGCAGCTTCAGAACCTCATTCTTGAAGGACCGTTCCGCCATTTCACACTCCTCGATCGCAGGCAAACGACGCCGTGCAGGCGTGGTTCATGCTATAATAATAGACCCTTTTGGTCACAAAATATAGTTTTACGTCCAACTATATTATCTCAACCATCAAACTCCGCTGCAAACATTCGTTTGTTTTGAACGGCCGGACCACGATCATTCTTGGCGTCGCTCCGTTCATTCCGGCGGACCTGACCCACTTGGATAACTTGAATGTTTTCCGTGAACTGGTCACCTTCGTGCTCGAACGCTTTGCCAAGCGAGGAGGCGAGATATGACCAAACCAACGATGCCTCCCGAGATGCAAAGCAATGCCGCCCCAGCCGTCGATCTGGATTACGGCGTTCTGCCAGACTTCATTGGTTACGCGCTGCGCCGGACCCAAACGGCTCTGTTTGCGGATTTCAAAAGCACGACCGAAGGGTTTGAGCTGTCACCGGGTCAGCTTGGGATTTTGGTGTTGATCGAGGCCAATCCCGGCATCAACGCCTCCAATCTGGCGCGCGCGGTTGAGATGGACAAATCCAGCCTAACGCCCTTCTTGGCCAAGCTGGAAAAGCACGGGCTCGCCCTGCGGGAACGCTCGAGCACCGACAAACGTTCGTTCCATATTGCGCTGACAGCGTTCGGGCTAGTCTTCCTGTTGGATGTCAAAACGCAAGTGATCGCCCATGAAGCACGACTGGCTAAAGGGCTGGGGGCCGCGAAGACGGCGCGACTGAAGGCTTTGCTTGCTGAGGCCGAAAGCATTCTGCGCGCCTAGGCGGAGCGTGCTGACACGCAAAACCCTCGCCACCGGATTGGCGAAGAGGGTTTGTGTCTTCGTTCGAGGTGGCGTGAGCGCGCCTAGACGGCTCCGCGCCGCAGCAGCACCGTCAACACGGTTAGGAACAAGATTTGCACGTCGCGCACAAAGCTGAGGTCGCGGATATAGGACACATCAAGGGCGACACGCTGGTCATAGGTTGTGTCGCTGCGCCCACTGATCTGCCACAGACCGGTTATACCGGGGCGGATGGACTTGTATGCCGCGAAGTGACGACCATAGAGCGCGCCCTCCTTGCGGGTGATTGGGCGCGGGCCAACAAGGGACATCTCGCCGACAAGGACGTTCAAGAACTGGGGCAGCTCATCAAGGCTGGTCTTGCGCAGGAACGCCCCAAAGCGGGTGATGCGCGGATCATGTTCAAACTTGAAATTGGTGTTCCATTCCTCACGCGCAATAGGATCAGAGGCGAGGATTTGGGCGAGAATTTCTTCCGCCTTGGGCACCATGGTGCGGAACTTCAGACAGCCAAACTCTTTGCCGCCTTTCCCGATCCTGGTGTGTGCGAAGAAGATCGAACCGTCTTGGCTGAGATATGAGATAAGCGCGATCACTGCGAAGACAGGTGAAAGAAGCAAAAGTGCGATCGCGGCGCCGCAATGGTCTAGCGTGGTTTTCAGAATACCTGTTGGCAGCGGCATCGCGCGGGGCGCAGTTGTCAGCCCAAAGGCGGCTTCAACATGGGTGGGTGCGGCGGACATATCGGCGGGCATGGCGAGTATCCTTATAAATTGGGTATAAATACGATTTACTAATGCCCATAAATTGACATGTTTCCGCCTTTTTTTAATAGATCCTTATTTGGAAACACTCTGTTGCGGGATGCCGCAGAATACTGAATGGGCACAGCAAAAAGCCCCGCAGAAGCGGGGCTGACTGGTCGTACAAAAAAACGTGACGTTTAGTTGGCGGGTGCGCGGACGTTTTGTTGCCAATGCTCAATCCGACCTGGGTCGGCCTGACCGGTAAGCAAATCGCGGATGCCGATCAGGTTGCCGCGCAGGCGCGCTGAGCGGTCCACCCAAGGCTCTGGTCGAAGGGACTTCGCGAGATTTGTAGCGAGGTTCTTGGAAGCGCGCAAAGCGGCATGGGACCGAGTGATCGAGCCTTTGCGATAGAGGTAGTGGGGGTTCACCATCTGGCTGTAGCCCAACAGCTCGCCATTGGTTTCACGCCCGCTGCGTGTGCCAAGATGCACGCCTGAGAAAGCATCCGTCATCACCGTTCGACCGGGCAGGCGAGCGCCGAAATCGAGGTCCTCCAGCCAGCCATACGCAGGCAGGCGTTCATCAAATCGCAGATCTGCAATTGCTGAACGGCGTACAGCCATGTTGCACCCATAAAGGCCCACATAGTCTGATATCGTCACATCACGCCTGTTTTCCTGAGGATTATGCGCCTCATCCCACACTTCAATCATTGCCTTCGCTTCAAAAAAACTGACGCCTTGGGAATGAATTCCGTCCGCCAAAAGATGGCCAGACATGCCGGACACGTCCGGGTTCTGCGCGAATGCGGCCGCGATGTTTTCCAGCGCGAACCGCGACGGCAGGAAATCATCGTCGTAAAAAACAACCAGATCGATGTCATCGCGCATGCAATCAAGCCCAGCATTGCGCTGTTTGCTCGAGCCCGGTGGCCCGTAAATGACCTCGCCCGGGATATGAGGTGCCAGCAAATCGGCCAAGTCAAAGTCAGCATCCTCGCGCGCGGTCACGGCCAAGATCAGCTGTGTCGGGGCTTGGGTTTGGGCGTTCAAGAATGGGATGAGACTGCGCAACGTCTCAGATCTGCCTTTGGAGGCGATGACTACGGCGGTCTTTAGGGTTGCAAGGGCCATTTATTGTTCCTCGGACGGGGGTACTCCCCACACTTGAGTGGCGCATCTTCTGGGTTGGGGTCAAGTTGCGGTATTCGGCGTATCGTAGAATCTCGAGGGCTGAGCGGCATATTTAGAGTAATTGTGGGGTTTAGGTATTTGTAAATTAGAAAATGAGAAGTGCGGTGGATGAACAATCAGATAGTTTACCATTCATTGTATTCTATAATGACATAAAGAATGGGCGTGTTGAGGCGGTGGGTCGGAAAATTATGCCAAATTGAGACAATATTGGCGGGCTTTGTAGTTGTCAGCTGTGATTAATGTAGGGCAGTCCCATACAGCGAAAGTAGCCCCTCGGCCCAGCTGTCTTGGGTCATCGACAGACCTGCGCCGGATGTGAAGCCGCGTGTGCTCATCTCGGCCATCTCGGCGCGGGGCAGGGCCATAAGATGCGCAATGGCGCCGTCAAACTCAGCCGCGTGTTGCACGTTGAACTGCTGCCCGAACCCACCTGCCTCAATCTCGGCGGCCATGAGCGCGGTGTCAGATACGAGCACAGGCAACCCACTTTGGATCGCCTCAGGCAACACCAATGCGAACGGCTCGGGATGGTGCGAAGGCATAACTAGCGCGCGCGCGTCTTGGACGAGTGCAGTGATCTGTTCGGTCGATTGCCAACCTGCCAATTCGACATTTGCAAAGCGCGCGGCTATCTCGCTGCTCAGCGCACCATCTCCGATCAGGCGCAGCTTGGTGGCGCTGCGCGCGGCGGCCTCAACAAGGTCCATGACGCCCTTATCGCGCTCAAGGCGTCCGACATAGACGAGCGTCGCGTTTTCTTCGGCCCGGATGCGGACCGCACTGTAGGGCTTTGCCGGATTGCGCAGCACACGGATCAGATCACTTGGATAGCCCGCACGGATGAACTTTTCGCCCACATCGGGATGGATCGTGATCAGACCGGCCCATGGCGCTTGGCGATCGAGATTTGCAAATAACGCGCTATGGCGCGCCACCCGCCACAGCTTTTGACCGTAGGAGCGCTTATCGCAATGGGTGGTGATGCAAGAGGCGCTGAGTGGGTGCCGCGTGCAAACTTCGCCGCGCTGGTAGTCCATATACATGCCGTTCGGGCAGGCCAAAAACGCATCATGAGCGTGCAGATAAGTGCGCGGGGCGACACCGTCCAGGGCGCGGAAGATCGCGGGCGACAGGATCTGCGCCCAGCCGTGGACATGGTAAATCGTGGAGGGGTTGTCGCGCTTGGCGATGACCTTTTTGACCAGTGCGAGCGCCGCTTTGTAGTGAATGCCGCGCATCGCAGCCTTATGCCCCGGCAACTTGAGAAGGTCCGCGCTGCCAAGTGCACAGACCTCAACGCCAAGCGCTTTCAGTTCGGGATTTTCGCCATCATCGCCGCAGATCAGCGTCACAGGGATGCCGCGCGCGCGCAAGTGACGGATCGACAATAGCGCCAAAGCTGCCGTGCCACCGTTGGAGGTGCTGTGATCATTGATCACGACCACGCGGGTCGGCAGGGCGAGCGTGGAAACCAGCGCCTCAGGTGGGGATATGTCGGCGTGTTGGTTCATGGTGCCTCAAACATCGTAATACGAAGTTGGGTCCAATCACTTTCAGGCGTCAGATTGGGGCCAAGTTGGACATCGAGATGATCGCCCACGGCCAGCACAACGCCCTCAAGGTTAATTTTCGTTGGGCTCGTGACGATGTACGCATCCAGAAGCTTGCCGTTGAGCACGATTTTGATGGTTACGCCGTCGGTGCTGGCTTCACTGGGATCCGCTTGAATGACGACGGAAACGCGCTGTGCAGCCGTCGATGTGTAGCGGTGGACCACGGCGAGTGGATCATCTGCGCCCCATGCCGACGGGGCCGCCCATCCGGCGCCCGCGCGCACGGTCCCGTCTGGATCAAACCCCAGATAAGGGGACCATGGAACTCCGTTGGTTTCTTGGCCGGGACGGGTTTGCAGCGGGACCTCCTCGCCTCGGTGTAGGACATGGCGGGTGAAGGGCCCATCATCTGAGTAAGTGAACTGGTCAAAGCTATCGGCCACCACGCGCTGCGGGGCGAGTGCGAAGGTCGTCCCAAGATCGACTGGCACACCAGACAGGATCACCAATGGATCAATGCGCGACAACTGGAATGGACCAGTTTGACGGCGGCCTCGGACATCAAAGACCTGTGCTGCGGGATCAGTCAGTGTCAATGGGCGCGGCGCACCCCAGATCACCAGTGCATTGTCGCCAAAGCGGCACGTATAAGTGAACGGATCGGGGGCCACATCCGTCACGGGCAGCCCTTGGAACATCTCGCCGATAAAGGCGTAGGTTTCTCCCACATCAGTAGCCGAGCCGTCGTTTTCCAGCAACGGGATCAGCCCGTCGCCGCGATGGCTGAACGGATACCAAGCCGCCCCGGTGACACCTGACAAAGCCATCTGACAATACATGCGCATCAGGTATCCGGCTGCGATCTGCGGATCCAGTGTGCCGAATTCGGTGACCTCCAGCGGCATCTCCTCCATCCCCGGAACAGCGCGCATGAGGGCAATTTGGCGGGCCAGTTGCTCGGGCGCGGTATCGTAGGGGTGGATGACGAATGCGTCCATATGCTTGCCAGCGCCTAGGCGCATCAAAGGCTCCACCCAAGCGATTGGGATAGAATGCGCCGCGCCGCCGAGCATACGGATTTCGGGATTGGCAGCATGGACGGCATCTTTTGTCGCCTTAAGCAGAGCAATATAGGCCGCTGCGCGCGTCTCAAAGTCCTGCGGCCAGCTTTCGGCATTGGTAAAGAAGTCGGCGTTGAACTCGTTGCCCACCTCGACGCTGTGGATCAAGGGAAACCGCTCGACAATGCGGGCGGTATAGTCAGCAAAAGCGGCGCGACCCTCAACAGTCAGGGGGACACGCCCGCCTTCCCATTTTGGATGGCCCGTATAGACGAGGAAGGTCATGGATGCATCGTGGGCGGTGAGAATGCTGGGATAGGCTTCGCGGCGCGAGCGGAAGGCCAAGCTGCCATCGTCTTGCTCGATATACTGCCACAAGATCTCGTCGCGGTACTCCGTGATGCCGATGTCAGCAGCCCCGGATAATGGTCCCGGCGCCCAAGTTTGGCTGAAATTTGAGGCTGCACCTAGGATTGGACCGTGCAACTCGAGCGCTGTTGCAGACGGGGCGGCAAGTGCTGCGAGGCACGCCAGAAGGATTGCGTTAGGTCGCATATGAATTGCCTCCGAAAGAGGGGGGGAAACGGCGACTTGGCATAGGGCCACGGTAGGCGCTGCGCGACAGGCCGACCGACAAACCCGCTAAGACGTAAAAGAATGTCCCAAGGTTCGGTGTTGAGGCGGTCAGTAGAGCAGCAATCAAAAGCGCCAAGCAGCCGATCTTAAGCGACTGAATGATCGCATCGCGCGCCTCGTTGCCGGTTTCGGCGGGCGCGCGGGCGATCGATCCAATAAAAGCAAGGTAGAACGCTGTCCCAATGATGCCAATGCTGCCCAAACAAGCCAAAAACCAGTTGGAGGCGCGCACACTGCCGAGGCCCGCACCGAGAAACCAAGTGTCAGTGAAATTGGCAAAGGCTTGAGTGTTCCAACCGCCGCGCTCCACCCCGGAATCGCTTTCAAGTTTGTTCAACAGCGTATTGTCGAAGAATACCGTGATCGGCTCAACCAACTGATAGCCAGCGACAATCGCGACCGTACAGATCCAAAAACCTATGACACCTGCGAAAATCAGCACTGCCGCGCGCGGCGAAACTTTGCCACGCCCGGCCAGCAACGCCCAACCAATCGAATAGATAGCCAGAAGGACTACCAACGCCACATATGCTCCCGACGAGGTTGAGCGCAGAACCGAGATCGTCGCCATCAAAAACATCACCGTGACCCACGGCGTTTTCGGCCCGGTTATCCAGTAATGCATCCAAATTCCAAACAGACCGAGGGAGAACCCGCCGTAGGTTGAGGCTTCTGGCATCCCACCGATCATGCGTTTGATTCCGGCCATGCGGTGACTGATCAACATATCATAATTGGCGGTGCGGATCGGTTCTAGCAGAGCCTCCATCCCGGCGGCAAAGGTGATGACATCGAGCCACCCGAGTATGAAATTGACACTGGTGACAATCATTAAGGCCTTTACGACGGCCTTCTCGTCGGGGCGCACGCGAAATAGGGTGGCAAGAGAGGTAAAGCAAAGGGCGGCCAGCAAGAACAGCATGGGTTGGGATATATTGCCGTTCGAAGGCTGGAGCGGGACTGAGATAATCCCCTTGGTATTGAGCGCGCGTGACAGGCTGAAAATCTCGGTTTGGCCTGCAAAGATGCGCGGGAAAAAGAAACTCGATAGCAAGCAATAAAGGATCAAAAGCAGCATCCAGAACCCGGCTTGGCCCGGGCGCAATGTGCCAAAGAACTGGTTGGGGCCTTGGGGCATGAGAAATACCGTCAGCGTCAGCGCACAAATCGCAAACTCTAGTTGACCAATAGTGACGCCGCCAACGGCAGGTAAGTTGAACGCCGCTGCCGCCCCAAACGGGGCCACAACGAGAAACGCCCACAGCCCTTTATACGGCCCGAGCCGGAAAAGGAGCGCTATCGCGGCCAGCGATAGAAAGGTGCTCGGAACGATTTCCATAGGACTCCGGGGCTTTGGTGCGCGAACTCGTAGAAACGTAGTGAACGATTGTTTTGCTGGAAAGATGTTCAAATTGTGAAATCAGCTGGAACACTTACGGGCTGGGCAAGGGCGATTTGGGAACTGCTTTCAAGGAGCCTTTAATTTCAGAGCTTTAGTTTGCGCGAGACATCGCTTGAAGCACGCAGGATTCACAACACTCATTTGCTAGCACCAGAATAGTCCGACTTTTTTGGCGAAACAAACCCGAGCAGCCGCACCCACTGTATCTTGAGTTGGGTCAAATACGCCTCTGAAACCGCTTGAAAATTGACAACTTGCCCTATTCTGGTCTCTTTCGGATGCAATGACAGACCCCAAGTATCCGGGGGAAAGTGCCTGCGTCGATCCTACCTGTTCCGTACTTTGGCAGATCATGGGTGTGCGCCTGAGCCCCGGACGCAAGTGCAATGTTAGGTAAGCAATGAACAGTGGCATTCTAAAGCCAGAGACGTTGCGGCTTGGAAGTCGCGTCAGTCAGCCTGTTGATCACCATGACCCCGATGCCATCGAGCTTCGGGTGCTGGGGCAAGTGTTTCGGCGCCGCTGGATGCTATTGTTTGGGGCTGCCGTGACGGCGGGCACAGTTGTGTTCCTTCTGGTTTCGCTGATGACGCCCAGCTATTCGGCCTCGGCCAAGCTGATCCTTGATCCACGCAAGGCGCAGATTTTCTCCGGCGGCGAGGTTGTTGCTGACCTCAAGCCATCTGTTCAAATCATGAACGGCGAAATCGCTATCCTAGTATCCAACATCTTGATGGAAGACGTGATCCTCATGATGGGATTCGAGGCGCTTGCCGCGATTGATCCCTCAGCCGCGCGTGGCGATTTCGCGATGATGGAGCCCCGCGCTCAGCAAAACCGGATGAGCACGCTCATCGCGCTTATTCACGAAGACCTCTCGGTCTATGCTGAGAAAGACAGCTATGTGATTGTGGTCGAGTTTGCGTCGGAATTTCCGCAGCTGGCCTATGACATTACCAACATGATTGTGGACCGCTACATCGCTCTGCAAGTCGAAGGGCGCCAAGACACAGTCGGCCAGGCGACGGTCTGGCTTGAAGATCGGTTGGAGATATTAGAAGTCGAGGTCGCCGACAAAGAAGAAGCCATCGCCGTTATGCGCACCGAGAGCCTGTTGGCAAATGGCGGCGCGCTGGAAAATGCCACCCAACAGATCACGACGCTGAACAACCAACTTATTGTCGCAAGCGGCGAACGGGTGACTGCCGAGGCGCAAGTTCAACTGCTTGACCGGCTTCTGGCCGCCGACAGTTTGGACGAGGCCGTTACCGTGGTCTCTAGTCCAGCAATAAATGCGCTGCGCACCCAAGCGGTCGAGTTGCGCAGGCAAGATGCGGTCTGGGCCGAAACCGTTGGGCCCGAGCATCCGCGTCGCGCGCCGATCCTAAGCGATCTCGTCCGCATCCAAGACGGCATTGCCGCCGAAGTTCTGAATGTACGCGAAGTGCGCCGCAGCGAAGCCGAAGTAGCCCAATTTCGCGAACTGAGCCTGCGTGAAAGCATCGTGCAAATGGAAGGGCGCGTGCTGCAAATTTCGCGCGGTGAAATCGGTCTGCGCCAACTTGAGCGTGAAGCCGTCGCCGCACGCCAAACCTATGAGACCATGCTGACGCGCCTTACGGAAACGCGCACGCAGCAGCGTCTGCAAAAGGCCGATGCCAAATTGATCGAACGGGCAACGCTGCCCATATCGCCGTCAGCCCCGCGCCCCAAGATTATGGCCGTGCTCGGCGCAGCGGTCGCTCTGTCGCTAGCTGCAATTGCAGTGTTCTTTAACGAGATGACCGCCACGACCTTCCGCACGGCCCGCGAAGTCGTGCGCGAAACAGGTCTGCCCGTGGTCGCGACATTGCCGGAAGCAAAGTGGAACTCGCTCAAAGGTGCGATCAAAGACCTGCGCAAGAACCCATACTCGCCTTATGCAGAGCGTATCCGACATCTGCGCACGACAGTACTCATGCGCGACGAGACGCAGATTTCCGAGTGCGTTATGATCCTGTCCTCAGCCCCCGGCGAAGGCAAAACAATGACGGCTGTGGCCTTGGCTGAATTGGCTGCGAAAGTAGGCCGCTCGGTCATTATCGTGGATTGCGATCTGCGCCGTAGCACCTTGCAAGGCGCGTTTCGCTGGAAGATGAAGCACGACATCGCCGACTATATCAGCGGCACGGTCTCTTTGCAGGACGCGATCTATTCGCCCAGCGAATTGCCCTTTGACGTGCTGGTCGGTTCGGGCCCGCGCCCCGATGTCGCCGAAGAGCTGTCTACGATCTGGCTCAAGCCGATGGTCGAAGAACTCAAGTCGATCTACGACGTTGTTATCATTGATGGACCCGCGTTGCTGGCCGTGGCTGATGCAATCATTATAGCGCGCGCCGCTGAGACCCGTCTTTACTTGATCGAGCATGACGCGACCCAACGCAGTGAGGTCCGAGATGGCCTGAATATGCTGTATGAAATGTCACTGAGTGTGCAGGGCGTGATCCTCAACAAAGCCCCGATCGAACGGCTAGGATATTATCGGTATGACTGATCTACGACGTACTGCATCGCTGTCCCATATTGGGTCCGTCCACGTCGGGGGGCTATCGCGCCCATATCTGTCAAAGAATGTGCCGATGAAGGTAGCACTCATTCATTATTGGCTGGTCGGAATGCGCGGTGGCGAGAAGGTGCTGGAAGCGCTGTGCCGGATGTTTCCGCAGGCCGATATCTTTACCCATGTCTATGATCCCGATCGGGTCAGTCCCCTGATCCGCAGCCATAAAGTCACGACCACATCCATTGCGCGCCTGCCTATGGCTGCCAAAATGTACACCAAATACGTCTCCAAAATGCCCCGCGCATTGGAGGAATTGGACCTTTCAGGCTACGATCTGGTGATTTCGTCGGAATCCGGGCCTGCCAAGGGTGTGATCGCCCCGCCCGAGGCCAAGCATCTGTGCTACGTGCACTCGCCGATGCGCTATATCTGGGACCATTACGGCGTCTACCGCGCTAATTCCGATCCGTTTACGCGCCATATGATGTCGAAACTGACATCTGACCTGCGCACATGGGACGTGGTAAGCGCAGCTCGGGTCGATGATTTTGCGGCCAACTCTCGGTTCGTCCAAAACCGGATCGAGAAATACTGGCGCCGCCCGTCGCGCGTCATCCATCCGCCCATTGATGTGGCAGGGTTCGCGCCTGCAAAAAACACCGAACTCGGCTCTTTTTACCTCTATGCGGGCGAGCTGAACGCCTATAAGCGCCCCGATTTGGCGGTTGAGGCCTTCACCAAACTTGGTTTGCCGCTTGTCGTGATTGGCGGGCCGGACAAAGCCGTGCGCGAGTTGGCCGCAAACGCGGGCACCAATGTGCGGTTCTTGGGCCGGGTATCTGACGAAAAACTGCGCCGCTATTTTGCTGCATGTCGCGCGCTGATCTTCCCTGGCGAAGAGGATTTCGGCATCTTACCCGTCGAGGTCATGGCCGCAGGGCGCCCTGTGATCGCGTATGGCAAAGGCGGGGTGCTCGACACCGTTATTGACGGCCAAACGGGGATGTATTTCCACGAACAAACCCTCAACGCGCTGATGACTGCCGTTCAAACTTTCGAGGCGGAACGCCGCTATGATGTGGACCCAGCTAAGTTGATCGCCCATGCAAAAGGCTTTGACGAAAACAATTTCCGCTCGGGGATGACTAGGTTTCTGGCCACTCATGGGATTAGCCCAGCCCATATAGCCCCCCTATTGGCGGCGGGCTAAGCCCCTCGGGTGTCATGACATGAACGCGCTTTCATCCCTCTTTTCACCCTATGCGGTGGGCGTTGCAGCGCGGGTGGGCGCACAGATCAACGGATTTGCTTTGATTATGGTGGCTTCGCGCGCGCTCGATCTGGGCGAGTTTGGCAGCTACGCGATTGCTTGGGCCGTCACGGTGATTTTCACGACACTCGTCTACACAGGCGTCTACCACGTTCTGCTGCGCACCAAAGATCTGGAGTGTAACGTCGATACGTTCTTCTGGATGCAGCTGGGCATGGGCGCGCTCGGGACGCTCGTCATGACTTTGGCGGGATTGCTTGTCGGCGACGTCGGGGCAGGGGGCACAGCGTTTGCGCGGCTATTTCTAGCCCCGATTCCGAGGGTTGCGGTCTTGGGCGCGTGGAACGAGGCGCAGTTGATGCGCGATGGCTGGATACGGGTGACGAGCCTGTCAGTGCTGGCCTCTGAAGTTATCGGGTTGATTGCTGCACTCGTGATGTTCCGCGCAGGTTTCGGGATCGAGGCACTGATTGCGTCGCGCTATGCCTCCACACTGTTTTCCGCGCTGCTTTCGACGGCGATTGTGCGCCGCCGGCCACGCTTGCGATTTCGACGTGAAGTGGGCCGCACGTCCTTGGGCGAGGCCTGGCCGCTTTGGGGGTCTTCCGCGTTGGCGATGTCGTCGAACTACGGCGCGGATTTGATCCTCGGTGCGTTCCTGAACGCGGGCGCAGTGGGGGCGTACCGCGCCGGATCACGCGTGGCCAACACCGCCGCAGACGTCGTCCTGCAACCGCTTGCAGCAATCAGCTGGGCACGGTTTGCACGGCTTGAGGCGCAAAGTGCGCAAGGGGAAATCCGCATCGCATGGAAGCAAAACATGGCACTCGGTTTTGCGTTGATCGCACCGGTGATGGTGTCGATCAGCCTTTTGGCCGAACCGATTGTTGAGGCGCTGTTTGCTCCAAGCTGGGGCGCGGTCGCGGTGATCGTGTCGATCCTTTCATTGGGGCGCGCAACCTCCAGCATTACATTCCTGCTGGAGCCAACGATGACCTGTTTGGGAAAAACAAAGGTCCAGTTCTACGTGCGGTTGGCCGGGGCTGTATTGATGGTTGCAGCACTCTTAGCATTCGGCCGTTCCTCGGGTGAGGCCGCAGCGACGGCTGTTTTGCTGAGTAACCTCACCATGGCACTCGTGTCAGTTGTTTTGATGATGTCGGTGACCAAGCTCAAATCCGCAGAGCTGTTCGAAGCACTCGTCCCCGGATTGGTTCTAACGGCGGTGTGCGTTTTGCTGATCTATTTACTCGATCCGGCGCGCGGGATGATGAGCCCCGTTGCAGGCCTGTCACTGACGATTGCAGCACTTACAGTGATTTGGTGCGCAGTCATAGGCACGCTGTTGAAGCGCAAAGTCCTCATCCTGCCAACGCCTTAACGGAAGCGCACATCCACGATAACGCGGCCCTCGTCAACGCGGTCGATATGGTGGCAGCCGATAATACCCGGCGCATCATCGGGCGTGATATGGCGGACGCGGCGCTCAGAATAAGTGTCCAGCGACAACGCCTCAATCTCCATAATGTTCAGCCCGTAGCCATAGGTGCCATGGGTGTTGTCTTGCGAAGGGCGGTAAAATTTGCCGTCCTGCTCAAAGACGCGACCGGCCCCTCGTGCGACATCAGCGCCCAACACAATCGGGTTCAGACTGTGCGGTTCGATCTTGTTTAACCCAGGGCCATCGACACGGAAGGCGTAAAGTTCACTGCAAAAATCGTCAAAACTGTCTCGGCAGATATTGGTAAACAGCCACCACTCGCCGCCATGCTGGAACAATGTCGTATCGGCACAGGGCAACCCTTCGAAAATCGTCTTGTCTAGCGTCCATTTCAGCGGATAGTCCGTCGCGCGCCACACCTCCTGCCGCGCGATCTGTCCGCTTTCCAAAAGCATGTACATCTCACCATCATGGTCGAAAACATGGGGGTAGGATAAGTGGTGCTGCGGATGGTGTGTGTCGCCGAGCACGGTAAAGGTGTCGCCGTCCAATCGCGCAACGCAGAGGTGGCCCAGCCCGCGCCCATAGTCAAAATCTTCATAAAAAACATGAGTTTCTGTGCCTGAGATATGTACAAAGGGATCAGCCCAAAAGTGACCTTTCGGGGCCTCATGGGGGATGCCAGATGCCAGATCGAAGTCCAGCGGCGTGCCTTTGCAAACCCGCAAGACGAAACGACCCGGACGCCCCCCCAAGCGCGCTCTGAATTTGTCTCGCAGGCGTCGAGTTGTCTCAATGACGACACGGCCAGCGTATGGGATCAAGGCAATCGAATTTGGGCTAGGCGCATCAAGTGTTACGTCTGACTTGGCAGGAAGTGCGTTAAGATTCACGAGCGCGTGTAAGACGACATGCACAGCTTTCGCGCGCAGATAGGCGCGGTTACGAGAGGCGAGAAATTTGACGTCATATTGGGCCGTTCCCAGCACGCCCCAAACGCCGCCTTTGCGAGATCGAAGCGTGACACGGGACGTGGATGCGCCTGTGAATGCCTCAGCGATACCTGCCGCGTCAGAGGTCGTTGAAAGGCGCCACAGACCGTGATGCGCGTGGCAGCTGAAAGTGTCCGCGTCGGCATCAGTAAGTTCCGCAAAATCAAGGATCACATCGATATTGAGTGCGCTACCGTCTAACGGATCTTGCTTAGGAATTGGAGCCAAAGACGGCTCAATTTGATCGAAGGAGGGGGTGGCAATCACTGCGCGCGGAGTTGCAAATCTCGCCTCAACGGCAAGATATCCGTCAAGCAATCTTGTAAGAGGTTTTGCGCCGGTTCTCACAGTTTCCAACGCCAAGAGCGTAAATCTTGCGTCAGCACTTAACGCCTCAAGCAGGCGGAGCAGGCTTGGTTCAAAACGATAATCAGACGGCAATGTCACCGCTATTCGTGTGGTCTTCACGTCAGGAGCCGACATGAGAGACCTGAGCGTCGATTGAATGCTGAACAGGCTGTATATTATTCGAGCGCGTCGAGGCGAGGTGCTTCAAGTGAGTTAGTATTTTGCGCAAACGCCCTGAATCCCCCAGTGTGCGCGGTAAGCTTCGCATAATCCGTAGCGCATACACTAGAGGTGCAATCCGCGATTTAGTCCGCCGCTGTCTTCGATGATCGCAGCATAGGGCAAGCAGGGAAACCATGGAAGATTAAACCGGCCTAACAAACTATGAAGTCATCCTCATGAGTACGCGCGCCAACAAATCCGGTCTGTGCCATCTGCGCGCTAACGGGGTTTGTATGGCGCACCGTGCACGCATCGACCGCGGCGAGGTTATCTGGTGTGCTCAAAACACTGAATACACTAGGTAAGGTCACCGCAGAACTCAAACCCAAGCTCGAACAATGGGCGCATTTGTTGCAAGATATCTTGACTGAAAACCGGAGGCATCATCTCTACGAATGACGAATGACGAATGACGAATGACGAATGGCGCAGTTTGAGCGCCGTCTGCCGGAGCGCGCCAGCAGACGAAGAATAGCTGTTATGTGTTAGGGCGGGTTGCGCGATCTTGAGGTTCCGCACTGGACAAATGTCGAACAGTTTTGAAATCATTTGGGACGAACCGGACAAAAATCCATCAAACAATGCGGCATAGTCATAGGTTGAAATCGTCGCTGCGCGCTCTTGAAGTATCTACGAGACTCCGGTCACTTTTCGGACCCTTCTGAACTCAACTTGGACACAAGGGCCATCTGGAATGACAACTTCTTCATTATAAGCTGAAAGGCTTATCCCCTTTGTTCCGGCGGATCTACATGTTGAGGCGACAGAGCTGATGATTGGGGCCTGAGGCGCGGAGCGGGTCAATTTGCGGCGCAGCTTGGGCGCATAAAGCGTAGCTTTTCACAATGAAAGATGGCTTTCAGACGCGCTGGTCGACGAAATCGCGATAGGTTGCAGGCGCGAGACGGGCACCTATCCCGAGCAGCGTGTCGAAGG
>JAWUXZ010000020.1:0-83631 GCA_034111085.1 Dinoroseobacter sp. | reverse complement strand
ATCCGCGAAACTATCCCCGAGGCAAATCGCCGGATCGGGTCGGTTTCGTCCCATGACATCTCTGTCCCGCTGTCGTCGATCCCCGACTTCATCACGCAAGGGACACAAGCCATCGCAGCGCTCGGACCCTTCCGCGTCAATTGCTTTGGCCATGTGGGCGACGGAAACCTGCATTTCAACGTGTTCCCCGACGCAGGTAAAAGCCGCGCGGACTATGAGGATGCGCGCAAAACGATCAAGCGCACTGTCCACGATCTGACCCACAGCTTTGGCGGGTCGGTCAGTGCCGAGCATGGCATTGGGCGCCTAAAGGTCGATGATCTGGAGCGCTACGGCGATCCCACGAAATTAGCGGCGATGCGTGCGATTAAGGATGCGCTTGATCCGCACGGTATCTGCAATCCAGGTGCAGTTCTGCGACGCGCGCCAAGCAATTGACGCCCCGCCTAGTGGGGCGCGGCGTCAAGCTAGGATAGTGATGGTGCTCCGGCAGAGGGAAACCGAGGGCTTCATCAAGAAACTTGCAAGCAAACCCACATTCTATGGGGCCTTAGCTTTAACGCAGAATCCCTTGCCAAAACGTTAAGCAGCTCTCAAAAAAGCGCCGGCCAAATCAATCGCCTTCAAATGAGGTCAGCGCGTGGACCTCTTGGCCCATATCCTCAAGCAATTTGCGCCCCCCAAGGTCGGGCAAATCAATCACAAACGCACAGCCCACAACTTCGGCCCCTAGCTGCTCGATCAGCTTGATCCCGGCCTGCGCCGTGCCGCCCGTGGCCAACAGATCATCGACCAGCAGCACTTTCTCGCCCGGCTGCAAGCAATCGTCGTGAATCTCGACCGTCGCCTGCCCGTATTCCAGCGTATAATCCTGCTCGATGGTTTTGCCCGGTAGTTTGCCCTTCTTGCGGATCGGCACAAATCCCCGGCTCAGCTGGTGCGCGACAGCGCCGCCAAGGATGAATCCACGGGCTTCCAGACCTGCAATCTTGTCGATCTGCATGCCAACATAAGGCGCGAGCAATTGGTCAATCGCCAGCCGCAGGCCGCGCGGGTCCAGAAACAGGGTGGTGACATCGCGGAACATGATCCCCTTATGCGGAAAGTCAGGGATCGTGCGGATATAGTCGCGGACGGTGCGAACAGGGGGCATAGGGTCGATGTCCTTTTTGGGAAAAACGTTATTGGCTGGCAGATTGGCGCAGCGCGTCGGTAAGTGGATAATGGCGGCGCAAGGCATCGGCGTCTTGGCCCAGAAGCTGCGTGACCGCGTTGGTGTCTTCATCAAAGATCGATCGCCCGCGATACGCTGGCCCGCGAATATCTGTGGACAGACCAAGCGCTTGGACGAGCTCCTCCAGCATCACTGACCGGATGGAACGTCTGCGCACATCCGCGCTGAGGGCAACCGCTGCGGTGCTGATCGCGCCGTCTTGCCACCAAAGCGTGACCAGCCCGGCCTGAATAATCGACCCATCGAGGCCGCGGTATCCGGTACCAGACACCGCGTCGCCGCGCCCAGCACCTGTCAGAAAGATCGGAATGTCGGCGGCAAGACCGTCCGCGCGCCGGGTGATGCGCAGATCCGCGCCGGCAGCATTGATCTCGGCAATCGCCTCGTCGACGGCGGCGTTTGCCCAGCTGAGTTTGTAGGTCGGGAAATCCGCGTCGATATTCGCGATCCCGACGGTCAGAGTGCGCGCGCGTTCAACCGGCCAGCGCGCCATGGGTCGTGAACACTCGGCCTCAGGTGCTGCCCCGCAAGCCACAACGCGGTAGAAGCTCTCGTCATCCAGAAACAGGTCCGTCTCGACAAACTCTATCGCATGCACCGGCCCGGCCAGCAGTGCGGCGATTGCAAACGCCAAAACCTTCATCTTTGTCCCCCCGGATAGTGCTGCCTCAGCGCGATAATGTCCTGTCCGCGCAAGGCTGTCACGCGGTTGCTGTCCTCGTCAAAGATACTGCGGTCGCGGTAGGCTGGGTTGCGAATGTCCCAGATCAGCCCAAGGCTTTGCACGATCTCCTCAAGGATAACCGAGGCTGCATGGCGTGGGTTAAGATCGCGGCTCAGCACGATGCCCGCACGGGTGATCTCGCGGTTGCGATCCCACAGCACATGAAATCGCCCGATCTCAATGGCCACACCATCAAGGCCGCGCAGCCCAGTGCCCTCAATCCGCCCGCCTTCGGGGGTGTCCTGAAGATAGATCAAGATATCCGCAGCACTCCCCGCTGTGACCTCATTGAGCCGTACATCCGCGCCGATCCGGTTCACCTGCCGCACAGCATTGCGCAGGCCCAGCAGCACAAACCGCGCGGTTCGGCTTGGAAACCCGGCGTCACGCTGGGCAATACCAATCGTCAAGTTCTGGCGCTTATCTGCGGGCCATTTGATCGGCTGGTCACGGCACGCGCCGCGCGGCGCAGCACCGCAACTGACCAACTGGTAGAACTCCGCATCGCTCAGAATGCCTTCGCTGAGCACAAAATCGGTTGCGCGCGCCGGGCTTGCCAGCGAGATCATCGCCAAAAGGCAGATCAGACCCATAGAGCTACGCACCATCTCAGGCCGTTCCGCGCCGCAGGGCTGCAGTCGCCACGCCCATCGCGATCAATGCGCCGCCGCCCGCGCGGGTCAGCCAAGTGATGACCGAGGCCCGCCCAATCGAGGCGCGTAGCGTGTCGGCGAGCAGGGCATAGGCAAAGGCGTTCAGCGCAGCCAAGCCCACAAACGTCGCGATCAAAATTGCAAACTGCGGCAGAAGAGCCGTCGAAGTATCTACGAATTGCGGAACAAAGGCGATGAAAAATGCAATGCCCTTTGGGTTCAGCGCCGTCACCACAGCTGCATGCCGAAACACGCTAGCCGCCGTCACATCGCGGCTTTGCACTATCTCGCCCAAACCCTCGGATGGGGCCGAGCGCAGCAGCTTCACGCCGAGCCACACCAGATAGGCCGCGCCGAGCCACTTCAAAACCGTGAACGCGGTCGCCGAAGCCAGTACCAGCGCGCCAAGCCCCAACAGCGAGGTCGTCATCGCTACCAGATCGCCAAGTGCCACGCCCGCCGCCGAGGCCACAGCAACCGAGCGGCCTTTGCTCAGCGCATAACTCAGCACCAGCAACACCGTCGGGCCGGGGATCAACAACAGCGCGGTGGACGCCGCAACAAAGGCCAACCAAAGCTCAATCGCCATTACAGCACCCGCCCCGCAACTGCATCGAGCTTTGCGAGCAAAGCAGGATCGCGCTTCTCGGGCGCGGTCATCAAGGCATACTCTAGCGCGCGATCACAGCCATGCGGGCAAGGAGCGCGATCCGCACCCAAAAGTGCAGGCAGCCGCGCGACCAGCCCCTTGGCGTTGACCGAGTTTGCCCCCAGCGTCTTGATGATCTCGGTAATATCGACGGCACCGTGCTCAGGGTGCCAACTGTCATAGTCGGTGATCATAGCGACGCTGGCATAACAAAGCTCGGCCTCGCGGGCCAGTTTCGCTTCCGGCATATTGGTCATGCCGATCACGTCGCAGCCCCAGCTTTCCCGGTACATCTTCGATTCCGCGATGCTTGAGAACTGCGGACCCTCCATTGCCAAGTAGGTCCCACCATCATGCATGGTGATCCCGCCTGCGCGACCCGCCTCAAGACACGCCGTCCCAAGACGCGGACATGTTGGATGCGCCACGCTGACATGGCCGACAAGTCCGGTGCCAAAAAAGCTCTTCTCGCGCGCAAACGTCCGGTCGATGAATTGATCGACCACGACGAAATCGCCCGGCACCATTTCCTCGCGGAACGACCCGCACGCACTGACCGAAATCACATCCGTCACGCCAATGCGTTTGAGCGCGTCGATATTGGCACGGTAGGGCACGGTGCTCGGCGAATGCACATGCCCGCGCCCGTGTCGCGGCAGAAACGCCATTGAGACACCTTCCAAGCGCCCGGTCAGGATCTGATCCGATGGCGTGCCCCACGGGCTGTCCACCGTTTGCCAGTTCGCGTCCTGCAGCCCGTCGATCTCATACAGGCCCGAGCCGCCGATAACCCCGATCATCGTGTCCATCTATCCGTCGTCCTTGCATATGCCGTTGCGCTGATTGTTGCGAAGGGGCCCCGAATTGCAATGGCGGATGGCTTGCATGGGCGCATAAGTGCCCGGTTTGCATGGGGCGCAGGGCCGCATCCGCGCTTTTTGGGGTTCACGCGCGGGGGTAGCGCTGTCAGGTGTTCGCAAGAATGCCGTGCGTCTTCGTGTAATTCGTGTCAAAGACGCCGCAAAACCTCTTCCTAACCCCCCGGAACCCGTATTCATGCCCCGCACCATGTTGGCTGCCTTTGCAGACCGTTTGAACGCGTCTGAATTCTCTTCGTCGCTGAACCCCAAAGGCATCACGCTAGAGCGCTGGCGGATAGAGCTTCTGTCCGGCCTCACCGTCGCGCTTGCGCTGGTGCCTGAGGCAGTGGCATTCTCGTTCGTGGCAGGCGTAAACCCCCTCGTCGGGCTCTATGCGGCCTTCATCGTGGGCATTATCACAGCCGTGGTTGGTGGACGCCCCGGAATGATCTCGGGGGCAACAGGTGCGCTTGCGGTCGTCATGGTTAGCCTCGTGGCCCAGCACGGCGTCGAATACCTGTTCGCAACAGTGGTCCTGATGGGCGCAATCCAGATCGGGGCAGGGGTGTTCCAGCTCGGTAGGTTCATCCGGCTGGTGCCGCATCCAGTGATGCTCGGCTTCGTAAACGGCCTCGCGATTGTGATTTTCCTCGCCCAACTTTCGCAATTCCAAGTGCCCGGAACAGCCGTTGCCTCAGGCCACGGTATGTCCGGGGGCGAATGGCTTGCCGGTTGGTCCTTGATCATCATGCTCGGCCTTGTAGCCCTTACGATGGCTGTGATCTGGGGCACTCCTAAAGTCACCAGCTTTATCCCCGCGCCCCTTGCAGGCATCCTTGTGGTCGCCGGTATCGTGATCGCGTTCGGCATCGACGTGCCGCGCGTTGGCGACATGGCCTCCATCCAGGGTGGATTACCCGCCTTTCATATCCCCACCGTCCCCCTCACATGGGAGACGTTCCAGATCATCCTGCCCTACGCGATGATCCTTGCGGCAATCGGCTTGATCGAGAGCCTGCTAACCCTGAACCTCGTCGGCGAGATGACCAACGAGCGTGGGGGTGCGTCCCAAGAATGCGTCGCCCAAGGCGTTGCAAACACCGTCACCGGCTTCTTCGGCGGCATGGGCGGTTGCGCGATGATCGGCCAGTCGATGATCAACGTGAAATCCGGGGGCCGCACGCGGATCGCCGGGATCGCGGCGGCGTTGTTCTTGTTGATCTTTATCTTGTTCGCCGCTCCGCTGATCGAACAAATCCCCCTCGCAGCACTTGTGGGCGTGATGTTCATGGTCGTGATAGGCACCTTCGCGTGGAACTCGTTCCGCATCTTGCGCAAAGTGCCCCGTACCGACGCCGCTGTGATTGTGCTGGTCACAGCCGTGACCGTGATGACCGATCTTGCCACAGCCGTGGTTGTGGGCGTGATCGTCTCGGCGCTGGCCTACGCATGGTCTAACGCCACGCGCATCCACGCCAAAATCTACGAGACGCCCGAGGGCGCGAAGGTCTACCAAGTCCAAGGGCCGCTGTTCTTCGGGTCCGCGGACGGTTTCACCGAACTGTTCAGCCCCGAAACCGACCCATCGCGCGTGATTGTAGATTTCGCCGATAGCCGGGTTGCCGACCAAAGTGCGTTGCAAGCGATCGAGGCAGTTGCCGGCAAGTATCAAGACGCGGGCAAAGCAATAGAGCTGCGCCATCTTAGCCGCGATTGTCACCAGCTTTTGACCAAGGCCGGTCAGTTGATGGTCGATAGCGACGATGATCCCGACTACCAGATTGCGGCGAATTACGGTGTGCGCACGGGTATCCTTGGCGGGCATTAAGGCTTTCTGAGTATTTTAGGCCTAGAAGAAACCCCTCAGTTTCTTCTAGGCAAAAATACTCATTCGCCGGGGCGTTGCAGCGAAAATAGCTCGGAAACGCGTGTGTAATCCCGGTAGCCAAGCCGTGCCAGCGGCTGGAACGTGGTCACGTCAAACTGTCCATCCACAATGCAATCGTCGCGCATATGGATGCCTGTCACCTCGCCAAACACCGCAAAATTCGCGGCCCCTGGCAGTTGCACGATCTGGGTCAGTTTGCATTCGAGGTTCGCGGGCGCTGCGGCCACGCGCGAGCAGGCAATGGTATCGCATTCAGTGCGCTCGACGCCTGCTTGGGCAAACTCGTCGACCTCGCGCGGCCAAGGGCCTGACGAGATGTTCATCGCATCGCGCATCGCGTATTCCACGATGTTCACACAAAACACGCCTGTCTCGCGGATATTGGACACCGAATCCTTGGTGTCGCCGCGGTCCGGTTTGGCGCTGGTTGAGGCAAACATCACCTGTGGCGGCACGTAAGCTACTGCGTTGAAGAACGAATAAGGCGCAAGGTTTTCCGATCCATCTGTGCCGCGCGTCGAAATCCAGCCGATGGGCCGAGGCGACACAAGGGCGTTAAACGGGTTATGCGGCAGGCCGTGGCCGTCTTCGGGTTTATAGAACATCACAAGGCTCCTCTTTGCGCACAGGCTTTTCTCGTGCTAGGGCCGCGCGGCGAAAAGGGCAAGGAACAGCCAACGTGGAACTGAGCTGCGAGACTGACGAGGACCGCTGGGAGGTCGAAGCCTTGTATGACCTGTGCTTTGCGCCCGGGCGCGAGGCGCTGTCCTCCTACCGCTTGCGCGAAGGGGTGCCACGCGTGGCGGACCTGTGCCTTGTGGCCCGCGATGATCTGGGCATTTGCGGTGGGGCGATCCGGTATTGGCCTGTGAGCGTTGCCGGCCAGTCGGTGCTGCTGTTGGGGCCAATCGCGGTGCATCCGACGCGCCAGGGCGAAGGGCTTGGCGGTCACATGATGCTCGAAAGCCTTGGGGTTGCAAAGACTTGCGGATGGGCGCGTGTGCTGCTTGTCGGCGATGCGCCCTATTATGCCCGCTTCGGGTTTCGCACGATGGCAGGGATCAAGATGCCGCCGCCCACGAACCCCGACCGGGTGCTCGGTCTCGCCCTGCACCCCGGCGCTTGGGACGGTCTTGCGGGTGCAGTCGAGAAGGCGGACTTGTAACGCAGACGTGAGCGACCCACCTTGAGAGGGAGGAATTTACGCAAGAGGCCCCGCATGACCGGCACCGATTTGATCCCCGTGACCCCCGACCGCGAATTGGTCCTCGACGCGCTGGCTGCGCGCTACCGCAGCGCCAATGGGGTCGGGATGCAGGTGCTTGGGTTGCTGGGTGGACAGGCCGAAAGCGTGATAAAACGCCTACCAAAAAGCGTGACAGACCAACTCGACGGGGTGACCCGTGCAGCACTTGAGACCTCCTTTGATGTTGCCGCGCGTTCGCGTGCTGCATTGCCGGACCAGAAGGACTGGCTGAACACCGTCATCACCATGGGCACGGGGGCGGCTGGTGGCTTTGGCGGTTTGCCGTCTTCTGTGGCCGAGTTGCCCGTTACCACGACGGTGATTCTGCGCGCCGTACAAGGCATCGCCGCCGAGCATGGGTTTGATCCGGCAGAGGAGGGCACGCGCATGGACTGCGTGCAGGTCTTCGCCGCCGCCGGTCCTTTGGCCGAGGATGACGGGATCGACACCAGCTTTCTGTCCATGCGCCTTGGGCTGACCGGTGCGACGTTGCAGAGCCTGCTGGCCCGCGTAGCCCCGCGCTTGGCAACGGTGCTGGGCCAGAAGCTGGCAGCGCAAACCGTGCCCCTGCTGGGGGCCGTTGCGGGGGCTGCGATTAACTATGCATTCACCAGCTACTACCAAGATATGGCGCGCATTCATTTCGGTCTGCGCCGACTGTCGGATGATCTGGACGAGGATCGCGCCAGCCTGATCGCGGATTTCAGCGCGCGCGTGCAGAGGCCGCGCATTCGCAAGGCAGGTTAGCACTGTATCTGTTTGCGCAACAGTTTGTCTTCGGCGTTTCACTTGATCCTGCCTCAGTCCGCACGCATCCTAGGCGCGCGCCTGACACTGGGCGATGACATGCGGGGACATTTTATGACTTGTCGAAAGCTATTCTCATCCGTTTTGGCGATTGCCGTTCTGGGCGCAAGCATGTCTGCTGCGCAACAGGTGGGTTCCAACACATATCACAACCCGTGCGAGCGGGGTCCGGTGCCCCAATGGGAGCTCATCAACGGCACCCATCCCGGCTTTGTTAGCTTCCTGCTGAACATTCGTCCGCATATGCCTTTGGACGTGGCAGAATATATCGCGTCATCCGTGTGTGATGACATTTCGATTGTCGGCAACAGTGCGGCCCTGACGCGACGGACCAACCTGTTGCTGCGCCAAACCGGATATTGATCCGAGGACATCGGGCAGGCTCAGGTTTAGTGACTTACTAATCAATCGTTACCTTAGATGTTGCGGCTGCTAGTGCTGCTGACGCAACCACTCCATCAGCGCTGGGCGCACAGTCATGGCCCCATTCGCGCGCGCCTCGTTAATCACGCTGCGAACCTCGCGCAGATCGGACCTGAGCAGCAAGTGTTTGACCGGACCGATGGAGGCTGGGCGCATCGACAAGGCGCGCAAGCCCATCCCTGCGAAGGCCAGAGCTTCGACAGGACGGCCAGCATCTTCACCACAAAAACTGAGCGGCGTTTCCGTGGCCGCACAGCGCATGACGATCTGTTCTATGAAGCTCAGGAAGCTGACATTCAGCGTGTCATAACGGCGGCGCACACGTTCGTTCTCGCGATCAGCTGCGAAGAAAAATTGCTTGAGGTCGTTACCGCCGATCGAGATAAAATCGGCCAACTCGAAGAAATGACGCGGCGCGAAGGCGAGGCTAGGCGTCTCCAGCATTGCGCCGATCTCGACGTCTTCCGGTAAAACATGGCCAAGTTTTCCTTCGTTTTCGATCTCGCGCAGCAGCATATCGCGGGCTTGGGTGAACTCTTCCATCTGCGCCACAAACGGGAACATCACCGACAGAGGTCGCCCGTTGGCGGCACGGATCAAGGCCTGCAACTGCATCCGCATCACACCGGGTTTATCGAGGCCAACACGGATCGCGCGCCAACCCAAAGCGGGGTTCGGCTCATCTTGGGGTTTCATATAGGGCAGCACTTTATCGGACCCGATATCAAGCGTGCGGAAGCACACGCGCTTGCCCTCAGCCGCGTCCATGACCCTGCCATAAAGTGCGGCCAACTCGCCACGGCGCGGCACCTTAGAGCGCGTCAGAAACTGCAATTCGGTACGAAACAGGCCCACGCCAGACGCGCCAGAGTTCTTCAGCGATGGCAAATCGGCCATCAGGCCAGCGTTCATATCCAGCCGGATCGTGGTTCCGCAGGGCGTCAGCGCAGGCGTGTCGCGGATAGAGGTATACCGCTCCTGCGCCTTGGCCTGCATCGCCATTTTATCGCGAAAGGCAGATTGGACCTGATCGTCGGGGCGCAGATGGACGATGCCTTGTTCGCCGTCCACAAGCACCGGATCGCCGTTCAACGCCTCGTTGGAGATGCCTTTGACGCTGATCAGCAGCGGGATCGCGAGCGCGCGCGCGACGATGGTGGCGTGTGATCCGACGGAGCCTTCCTCAAGGATGATCCCCTTCAGCGAGCGACCATAATCGAGCAACTCAGCCGGGCCGATATAGCGCGCCACTAGAATCGGGTTTTCGGGCATCTGGGCGCCAGTTTCCTTGCCTTGGCCCGTCAGCTGGCGCAGCAAGCGGTTCGACAGATCATCGAGATCGTGCAGGCGGTCGCGCAGATAGGCGTCGGGAACTTGACCCATCCGGGTGCGCGCGGCGGTTTGTTCTTTCTCCACTGCGGCCTCAGCCGACAGACCGCGCTCGATACCCTCGCACATGCGCCGCATCCAGCCCTTGGAATTGGCAAACATCCGGTAGGCTTCTAGCACCTCAAGCTGCTCGCCACCCTTGGGTCCGGCGCGGTTGAGCATTTGATCGACGGAAATACGCAGCTTATCGACTGCCTTATCAAGGCGTTCGCGCTCAACATCTGGATCATCGGCAACCGGATTGGTGATCACGACGCGCGGCTCGTGCAGCCACACATGACCCGCCGCGACGCCTTCTTGGGCCACGCTGCCTTTGAGCATGACCTGGTTCATATGCGGTGCGCGCAGGGCTTCGCCTTCGCCGACGAATGCGCCGAGCTCGGCCATTTCGGCCAGCACCATGGCGACGACTTCGAGGGCATAAAATTCGTCGTCGGAAAACTCGCGCGCCTCTTTGGACTGGATGACCAGCACGCCGCGCATCTCGCCCAAGCGCTGGATTGGCACGCCGAGGAAGGATGAAAACACCTCCTCGCCGGTCTCTGGCATGAAGCGGAACCCGCGTGTGGCTGGGGCGTTGGCGGTGTTGATCGCGCGGCCTTGTTTTGCGACGCGACCCACGAGACCCTCGCCGCGCCTCATCCGTGTTTGGTGGACGGCAGCAGCGTTGAGGCCTTCGGTCGCGCATAACTCAAGCGTATCTGCGTCGCGGAACAGGTAGATGGAGCACACTTCCGTGCCGATGCTGTCGGCGATCAGATGCGTGATTTTGTCGAGCCGCTCTTGCCCGGCCCCAGCGTCAGCGAGGGTCGCCTGTAACCGCCGCAGCAGCTTGCGCGATTCCGATTCTTTGCCTGTCGGCATGTGGGGGCCTCCCGGTCGCTTGTGCGGGGCAATGATAGACCACAAACGAAACCGATGCGAAACGGGGATTTCTGGTTTGGTCTCGTGTTAGCGTGAAAGCCGAAGGAAGCGGGACCATGCGCTATGTTGCTTTGCTGCGGGCCGTAAATGTGGGCGGAACTGGAAAACTGCCGATGCGGATTTGCGGGTAATGTGCGCGGACAGGTGGATGAGCAAATTGTGGCCACGGCGCGCGAGATTTATGTGTGGTTTCCAAGCGGGATGGCGCGCGCTGTCTTAATTTTTTGTGCGTACCTCCAATGTAGAACTATTCACAAAAACCGACGAAGATCGAAGGATTTTTAGTTATATATCACTGGAGGTTAAAGACAGATGAGCCGCCGCTTAGCCTGCCGTTTCTAGCCCAAAACTGTCATGCAACGCCCGCACAGCAAGCTCGATGTACTTGCGATCAATCAGCACGCTTATCTTGATCTCGGACGTTGTGATGACCTTGATGTTGATGTTCTCATCGCGCAGCGCTTTGAACATTTGGGCCGCAACCCCTGCATGGGACCGCATCCCGATTCCAACAACCGAGACCTTCGCCACGTCCTTGTCTGCAACCAGCTCAGCGTAGCTAATGTGGCCAGCAACCTGCGCATCTTCCATCGACTTGGTGGCGCGCAACACTTGGTCGGTTGGGCATGAGAAGGTCATATCCGTTTTGCCCTCCTCCGAGATGTTCTGGACGATCATATCGACGTTCACACCCGACTCCGACAAGGGCCCAAAAATAGCCGCCGCAATACCGGGGATGTCTTCGACCCCAATCAAAGTCATTTTGGCTTCATCGCGGCTGTAGGCCACGCCCGACACGATATTGGATTCCATGATTTCCTCCTCATCGCACACAAGCGTTCCCGCCGCGTCGGATGGTTCTTCAAACGATGACAAGACGCGCAGCTTCACCTTGAAGCGCATCGCCAATTCAACCGAGCGGGTTTGCAGCACTTTTGCGCCCAGCGAGGCCAGTTCCAGCATTTCCTCAAACGCGATCTTGTCGAGTTTGCGTGCTTTCGAGCAGATGCGCGGGTCAGTCGTGTAGACCCCGTCGACATCAGTGTAGATATCGCAGCGCACCGCATCAAAAGCTGCCGCAAACGCTACAGCCGTGGTGTCGGACCCACCGCGTCCAAGCGTTGTGATCCGGCCCTCGGGGCTGACGCCTTGGAACCCGGCGACCACGGCAACCTTCATGCCCTCGGCGAACTTGGCTTCGATATTGGCGGTCGGGATGGCCTCAATACGGGCGTTGGCATGGGCCGATGTGGTCATGACCGGCACCTGCCAGCCCTGCCAAGACCGCGCAGGCACGTCCATTTCCTGCAATGTCAGCGCCATCAGGCCAGCGGTGACGTTCTCGCCCGATGACACCACAGCGTCATACTCGCGCGCATCAAACAACGGCGAGGTCTCGCCGACCCAGCCGACAAGCTCGTTGGTTTTGCCGGACATGGCCGACACGATGACAATGACGTTGTGGCCCTTAGAGACCTCTAGCCCTACGCGCTTGGCCGCCCGCTTGATGCGGTCGAGATTTGCGACAGACGTTCCGCCGAATTTCATGACGAGGGTGGACATGCCCTCTCCCTTTGTTGGACCCGGCGGGGAGTAGGGCAATCTGCGCGTTTGGGCAAGAGGTGGGCTGCGTTGTTACACCTGCACTACAGCGGATGATCGCGCCCGTCCCAAGTCTCGAAGCAGCCCGTGGTTTCGAGCGACAGGGCGGTAAAGCGCTCAGCGAGGCCCGCGGCACTTTCTTGCGGGCTGATCGCGGCGGCATCTGAGCCCATATCGGTGCGCACCCAGCCGGGGTGATAGATCCCCACGGCAATGCCCAGATCGTGCAGATCGGTGGCGAGGTTGCGGCCCAGATTGACGGCAGCGGCCTTAGAGGCGCGGTAGATATAGCTGCCACCGGGTGCGAGCGTGTTCGATCCCATCTGGCTGGAAATGATCGCGATTTTGGCGATACCGGTTTCACTGGCGGCCTGTTGCAGATGCGGTAGCAAAGCTTGGATCGCAAGAAACGCGCCCGTCGCATTGACCGCGAAGCCCTGCGCCCAATCTTCGGGCGCATAATCCGTGGCGAGGTCGTAGTTGCGGTCCAGCAGCACGCCCGCATTGCACACCAAAAGCGGAACACTTTGGCCGTCCAGATGGGTGGCAAGCGCGTCGAGACTGGATTTATCGGTCACATCGGCGCGAAACAGCGGCGGCTGAGGTTGGCGGGTGGTGCCCAGAACGGAGGTGCCGTGCGCGCTGAGTTCGCTCAGCAAAGCGGCACCGATCCCGCGATTGGCCCCGGTGATAACACTTGGCATGGGCTAGTTGGCTTTCTGCTTGGGGCCAAACGGCAGGGGTAAAATCGGCACGCCGTCCTCGATCAGGGCCTTGGCCTCTGCTGGGTTCGCCTCGCCGAAGATTGCGCGGGTGGGCGCGTCGCCGTCATGCATTTTGCGCGCCTCGGCGGCAAATTTCGGGCCGACATAGTCGGAGTTGGCCTCGATCTTCGCGCGCAACTCGGCAATCGCGACTTCAACTTTGCTGGACGGGGTCGCCAGCAAGACGGGCGCTTCTTTGGCAACCTCAGCGACCTCTTTGCCTTTGGTGGTGCGCACGCCGGGGGCCATCAAGGTCTTCTCGACTTTCGGCGACCCGCAGGTGCCACAGGTCGCAAGGCCGCGCGTGAGCAACGTCTCGAACGCCTCGGCGGAGGCGAACCAGCTGTCGAACTCATGGCCATTGGCGCATTTGAGGGCATAGCGGATCATGATTGAGACCTGTCTGAAGGGCGCGATATATCAAAGGTATAGGGCTGGCGGCAAATTTCAACGGGCAAATCCCACGCGTGCTACCGACCCTTGAAGCGGATCAGCAGCTGGGCAAGCTCGGGCTCGTCAACAAGACGGGCCGCTTTGCGCAGCGACACCCATTTGCGCTGGCGCTCTTCCGCCTCGGGATAGGTCTTTTCAAACTCGCGCACCCGCAAAGAAAACACCGCAACCACGATGGGCAGGTCCACGCCTGTGTCGAGTTCTTTGATATACGAGTAGATACCGATGCAGCCGTCGCTTACAGGGCCGCGCACGCCAGCCTCTTCCCAGGCCTCGATTGCGGCGCATTGCTGGGCGGTCTTGGCGTCCATTGGCCAGCCTTTAGGGATCACCCAACGCCCGGTGTCACGGCTCGACACCAGCAGAACTTTGGTGCCTTTCCGGGTCCGCTTGAAGCACAGTGCTGCAAATTGCGTACGTACATCCCGCTTGCCTGTCCGCTTCATGGCCAGCGGGAAGCTTTCGAGCTTCTGGGATGTTTGCGTGCGGTGGGCCACTTTTGGGGTCTGTCCTGCTCTGTCGAAATCGCGCGTCTTAGAGCGCTCGGTGCGATACGGCCTTAATATAAGGCATGATTGGCGTTTTGAGAAGGGGTCGCAGTTGCAGCGGCTGGGATCGGGGCTAGGCTATGGGGCGTAGCAAGGGGGCGCGCGCCATCACTCCGACATTTCTAGGCCATGAGATTTACCGCCGATCTTCCTATGGGGGGACGCATCCATTGCGCATCCCGAGGGTCTCGACCGTGATGGATCTGAGCCGCGCAATGGGGTGGTTGCCGCGTGCGCAATTCCAAACCTCGCCAAGGGCCAAACCCGCCGCGCTGCATGTGTGGCATACGCCCGAATATGTGGCTGCGTTGCAAGCGGCCGAGGCTGCAGGGGAGATAAGTGAGGCGGTCCGCGCGCGCCACAACATCGGCACCCATTCCAACCCGGTGTTTCCTGAGATTTTCAGCAGGCCCGCAACATCGGCAGGTGGTTCGCTGCTTGCGGGCGAGTTATTGCGTCGTCCAGGCGTTGTCTATCATCCGGCAGGGGGCACGCATCACGGGTTTCCGGACCGGGCCAACGGGTTTTGCTACCTCAACGATCCGGTGCTGGCGATGTTGTCGCTGCGCCGTCAAGGGCACCAACGCATCGCTTATGTGGATATCGACGCGCATCACCCCGACGGGGTGGAGGCGGCGTTTGCGGGTGATCCCGAGGTCTTGATGATATCTGTCCACGAACAAAAGCGCTGGCCGTTCACTGGGGCGCTGGAAGATCGCGCTGGCGGCTCGGCGGTGAATATCCCTGTTCCGAAAGGGTTTAACGACACCGAGATGGCGCGTGTGCGCGATGAGGTGATCTTGCCTCTGGTCGCACGCTTCCAGCCCGACGCGGTGGTTTTGCAATGCGGGGCGGATGCGGTGACCGAGGATCCGTTGTCGCGGCTGGAGCTGTCGAACAACGCCCATTGGGCCGTAGTTGCCGCACTTCGAGAACTAAGCCCGCATTACTTGGTGCTTGGCGGCGGCGGCTATAATCCGTGGTCCGTTGGGCGGCTCTGGACGGGGGTTTGGGCGACGCTTCAGGGTGCGGAAATCCCCGACCGCTTGCCGCCCGAGGCCGAGGCGGTGCTGCGGGCGTTAGAGTGGCCGCAACGTAGGGCCGGAAGGTCGCCTGAGGCGCATTGGTTCACAACGATACGCGACGCTCCGCGAGAGGGAGTGATTGGCAACGATGTGCGCGAGCGGGTCTCGGAGATCAAGGCCCGCGAATTGGGTCCAGTGGAGGTTTAGTTGCACGCCACGCGCGCGCCCAGATCACGCAGGCCCAACCGGCCCTGTGGCCCGAGTATCCGTGTCACATGCGCAAGCCCCGCCGCGCCATCAGCAATGGCCTCGGTCGGTATAATCCGCCAGCCGCCCGTGCGATAGGGCATCACCCGCGTTGGCAGATAGCGCGGGGCGCGGGCCACAAGTTGGCCGCCAGAGCGGACCAGATCGAAGAACAGAATGGCAGAGTTGCGGCGGGCAACGCTCCACTGCGACGAAATAAAATTGCCCATGGAATAGGCGATGAAACCGGGGCGTCCGTCGCTGGTTGTGTAGGCCTCAATAGGTTGCAGCACGTGTGGGTGCGTGCCGATGACGGCTGCGGCACCGGCGTCTAAGGCCGCGCGGGCGAGGCGGCGCTGCTGGTTGGTCGGTGTGTGGCTGTATTCGGTGCCCCAATGTGGGGTGAACAGGACCGCGTCGACGCTGGAACTTTGGGCGAGGGCAGCAATAGTGGACAGCACCTCGGCCTGTTGCGAGAAACAGCGCAGCGCTTGGTGATTTGGGTCCGCCAATCCGTTGACCGAAAAGGTGCAGGCGAGCACGGCGATGCGCTTGCCGCCAGCACGTGTCAGCGTGGCCCAAGGCGCGGACGGCTCGGCGCGCGACCGAGTGCCTGTCGCGCCAAGACCTTGTGCATGGATCGCAGCCAGCGTTCGGTCGACACCAGCGGGGCCGCGATCAAGCGCATGGTTGTTGGCGGTCTGCAGCACATCAAAGCCCGCACCTTTCAGCGCGCTGACTAGGCTGGGATGGGCGTTGAAGGTTGGATAGCCGGAATAGACCCGATCATCGAAAACACTCTGCGGTGGCGATGTTGTCTCGCGCCCGCCGGGCAGGGTGTTCTGGGCCACAGGCGTTTCCAGATTGCCGATGGTCAGGTCCGCGCGGCGCAGGAAAGAGGCGACGGAGGCGTAGTGATTGGCATAGCCGTTGGCCGCCGCGTCGCGCTGGACTGCACGGTGGGCCATGATGTCGCCAACGGCGGCAACCGTGACAGCGCCTGAGCCGAAAACACCCGAGGCCGCAGCCGGATTACTGAACGTATCAGGTCCGCAGGTTTGGGCGAGGGTGGCGCTGGGCAAGGCCAGTGCGGTGATCCCAGCGATCAGCATCTTGCGCATGTTTGTCTCTCCACCTCTACCTATGGTGGTAGCAAAGCCCAGAAGCCGCGCGCGATCAAGCTGCTATTGCAGAATGGCGTTTTCCCACTCTTCCAAGAATTGCTGCCGTTTCAGGCGGTCTAGGAACACCAACAGCCCTGGGCCCAGTCGAATGGGGCGCAGCGCATTGTCGCCGGGGAACGCATCTGGGTTGATCGGTGGGAACGGGTAATCGCCGCTCTCGCCACCGTTCCAGCCTGCCGTAATAAGGTGATCGATGAAGCGCCCGCCCAGATCGGGGCGCGCTGCGCTGACCGGGATCAGGGCCGAGCGCAGCATCAGTGTAGTGAAATCGGACGGCTCGATAATGCGGATGGTTTCGCCCAACTCGACCCGTGCGGCGGCGTAACTGCCCAGCACATTATACGCGACCGCGATGCGGCCCGTGCTGACGTCCTCTATCATATCCGACGAGCAACAATAGAGCTGCGCGCCAAGGCTGCCCATCACCTCGGTCAAGCGCCAATAAGTATCGGAACTGCGCGCATCTTGCGTGGCGAACAAATAGCCGAGCCCAGAGCTACGCACATCATAGGTACCGACGCGCCCGGCGAACCGTTCGGGATGAGCGCGCAAGATAGCGATCAATTCCTGCCGCGTCTCGGGGATCGGCAGGTCGGCAAATGCGCTGGGCGAAATGACGATGGCCGCACTTTCTTGGGTGAACGCAAAGACCTGATCGCGCCATGTGCCGAAATCGGGCAGCGCCTCAGTTTGATCAGACGTGTGGCGCAGCGCAAAGCCGTCATTGGCGAGCTTGGTTTGCAGGTCCATAGCCGATGAAATCGCCACATCGAACGCCGCCCCGCCGCTGATCGCGGCCATCACCTGGCTTGAGCTGGCGGTGACGTAATCGACGGTGATGCCGGGATTTGCAGCCTGAAAAGAGCGCACCAGCAGCGCGAACAAGTCGGTATCGGCGGTGGAGATCACGCGCAAAGTGTCGCGACCATCTGCGGGAAAGAGGGTTTGATCCTCGATCTCGAAGGCTTGGGCCGCAAGCGTGGCAAGACTTAGGACAACGGCAAGGATAGAGACACGCATGCACCACCTCCGGGGTTAGAATTGCCAAATGTCAGCGTGCCGCCATGCGCGCGCGCCACCTCGTCCACGATTGTCAGCCCAAGACCGGATCCGACGGTACCTTCGGCGTTTTGACCACGCGCAAAGCGGTCGCGCAAACGGTCTTCGCCACCATGGGGAAAGCCGGGACCGCCATCGCGCACATGCAGGGTCAGGGTTTGGGTGTCCGCCTCAAGCGAGATGTGGATAGCGCTTTCGCGTGGCGAGTATTTGATTGCGTTGTCGAGGATGTTGCTGACAGCGTTTTGCAGCAGGATGCGGTCGCCATTGGCGCTGAGCTTGGGCAGGTCGTCCACGGTTAGGTCGATGTCTTTCAACTCGGCCACCGGGCCAAGGCGGTCGACAACTTCTTGGATCAGAGCGGGTATCTCAACCTCGGCCTGTGCTAGCTGATCGGCGCGCAAACTGACCATCGCGTGATCCAGAAGCTGTCCGGCAGCACGGCTGCTTTCGTCGATCGCGCGGATCATGTCTTTCAGCGAGGCGCGGTTTTCAGGGCGCTCCACCCTGCGCAAGGCCACCTCGGCTTGGGTGCGCACGGTGGCGAGCGGTGTGCGGACGCGGTGTGCGGCCTCGGCGATGAACTCTTCGGACCGGGTCAGCGAAGTTTGCAGGCGTGAGATGAAGGAATTGAGCGACGAGACCAGTGGCAACATCTCGTCGGGCACAGGTGCTGTGACCGGGCGCAAATCGTCAGGCCCGCGCCGCGACACGATTTCGGCGAGGCGGTTGACCGGACGCACAGCGCTTTGGGCCGCAAGCAGCGCAAGAATTGCGGCGATCACAAAGAAGCCGAGGCCCATGAGAAGCGATGTGCGGGTGATTTGCGCCAAGATCGCCTGCTGACGGTCACGGGTCTGGGCGACGGTGACCAACATCCGCTCGGTCCTGCCTTCGACGCTAAGCTGGCGGGTGCCGGTGACGAATCGCACATCCTCGCCGCGATATTCGGTGGTGGAAAAGCGCTGACCGCTGGCGTCAAAATCCGTCTTCGACACGGGCAGATCGTCATAGCCCGTCAGGACTGCCTCGCCGATCTTGACGGTATAGAATACGCGGTCGTCGCTGAGCGTGCCGAGCATTGATAGAGCGGTATAGGGGATATCGACGCTGATCTCGCCCGCGCGCACAGACGCCGCATCAAGGATCGAGGTGACGGAGGCCACGAGGATGCTGTCTTGGGCTTGCTGGGCCAGATCGCGGGCGAAGTCTTGCACGACCAGATATAAGATCGCGGCCAGCAGGGCGGCTGAGCCGACAAGCTGCACCGTCAAGCGGCGGCGGATTGAGCCTGCGCGCAGTGAAATCATTCGGGAGCCGTCAAACGGTAGCCGAGGCCGCGCACGGTCGTGATCTCGACGGCACTGGCTGCAAGATGTTTGCGCAGGCGGCCCACATAGACCTCGATGGCGTTCTCGGACACGTCTTCCTCGTAAGAAAACAGGCGGTCCACCAGCTTGGTTTTGGAGAAAATCATACCCGGCGCGCCAAGGAACACCTCGAGCAATCGTAGTTCTCTATTACGCAGCGAGATCCGTTCGCCGCCCACACCCAGCACGCCTGCTAAGGGGTCGAATTCGAGATCGCCGAATCGCTTGATGTTAGAGCTGGACCCACCCTTTCGACGCAAAACGGCGCGTACGCGGGCCTCGAGTTCCGAGAAATCGAAAGGTTTTGTAAGGTAATCATCGGCCCCAAGATCGAGCATCCCGACCCGGTCAGACACCTCGGATCGAGCGGTCAGAACAATCACAGGCGTCTCATCTCGTGCGGCGCGATGGCGCGACAGGAACGTGCGTCCATCGCCATCGGGCAGCATAATATCCAGCAAAATCAGATCGTAATCCGTAGTTGCGGTGTAATCCTCGGCCTCGCCAATCCGGCCAGCGTGATCGACCACATGGCCGTCCAGCGTCAGGCGGTCCACAACGGCGGCGGCAAGCTGTGCGTTGTCTTCGACCAGTAAAAACCGCATCCTCTCCCTCCTCCCGTGACAGGTCCATGTCAGCTAAGCGTGGTTGCCTTTGCACAAGGGCGGCAACGACTGTCCTTTGTCAATTGGGAGGAAACTATGACGAATTTGAACCTGACCCGCCGGGTTATGGTGGCTGCAACTGCAGCCGCAATCAGCTTTGGCGCCCCTGCATACGCGGACGGCCATCAAGTTGTAGACAGCATTCACTTCCTGATCCCCGGCGGCGCCGGTGGTGGTTGGGACGGCACTGCACGTGGCACAGGCGAGGCGCTTGTGGGCGCAGGTCTGATCGGCAGCGCATCCTACGAGAACATGTCCGGCGGCGGTGGCGGTAAAGCCATTGGTTACCTGATCGAGAACGCAGACAGCCAGAACGGCACGTTGATGGTGAACTCCACCCCCATCGTTATCCGCTCGCTGACAGGCGTTTTTCCGTACAACTTCTCTGACCTGACCCTCGTTGCGGGCACCATCGGTGACTATGCAGCAATCGTGGTTGGCAAAGACAGCCCGATCAACTCCATGTCCGACCTCGTCGACGCCTATAAGGCCGACATGGGCGCCACAGCCATGGGCGGCGGTTCCGTCCCCGGCGGCATGGATCACCTCGTGGCAGCCTTGGTGATGCAAGCGGCTGGCGAAGATCCCACCGCTGTGAAGTACATCCCATACGATGCAGGCGGCAAAGCCATGGCAGCATTGCTGTCGGGCGAGATCGCAGCGCTTTCAACCGGTTTCTCTGAGGCAGTTGCCTTGGCCGAAGCAGGCGAAGTGCGCATCATTGGTGTGACCGCTCCTGAGCGTGTTGCAGCTTATGCAGACGCTCCGACCATGATGGAGCAGGGCATCGACACCACCTTCGTTAACTGGCGTGGCTTCTTCGGCGCACCAGGCATGCCCGCAGAGACTGTTGCCGCCTACCAGATGGCGCTTGAGAAGATGTACGAGACCGATGAGTGGGAAACCGTTCGCGCAACCAATGGTTGGGTAAACATCCACAATTCGGGCGAAGAGTTCCGTGCCTTCTTGCTTGAGCAAGAGCAGGTTATCGGTGATCTGATGCGCGAGCTGGGCTTCCTGTAAGCCCTGCTGCACAACGACAAAAGGACGCCCGCATTCGTGTGGGCGTTCACTTTGCAGAGGGCCAAACTTAAAACGGCCCCGCACTTCATATTTTAGGGGGGAGAGGAGCATGGCGCTAGATCGTTGGATCGCGCTGATCATTCTTATGATCTGCCTCGTCTATGGCTACACGGCCTTTTTCACTATGGACCAAGGCATGGCACCGTTCATGCGCCGAAACCCGGTTTGGCCCTCTACATTCCCCAAAATTCTGTCGGTTTTGGCGATCATCTGCTGCCTTCTCATCTTGCTAGGGTTCGAGAAGGGCACTGGTGGTCCAAAGGAAGGCGACATCGATTACACGCGTCTGGGTGATTATAAAATCGGCCAAGCGGTGATGCTTCTTCTGCTGATGGTGGCATACGCATTGATGTTGCGCACGGCGGGTTTCCTGCTGTCCACGAGCGGTTTTCTAATCTTCGGCGCGGTGTTGCTGGGCGAGCGTAAGTTCATCGTTTTGATCCCTGTGGCACTTATTGCTGCCGGGTCGATTTGGTATCTGGTACAAGAGGTTCTGGGCATCTTCCTGCGCCCTTGGCCCTTCTTTTTGGGGACATAGACCATGCTTGAAGGACTTATGATTGGCCTGACAACGGCCTTCTCGGTGACCAACATTCTCATGGTAATCGGCGGTTGCCTGATCGGCACGTTCATTGGCATGTTGCCGGGCCTCGGCCCCATGAGCATCATCGCCATCATGATCCCCGTCGCCATTACCTTGGGCGATCCATCTGCCGCGATTATCCTTCTGGCGGGCGTCTATTATGGCGCGATCTTTGGCGGGTCGACCTCGTCAATCCTGATCAATGCGCCGGGCGTTGCCTCCACCGTGGCTTCAAGCTTTGACGGCTATCCGCTGACGCGCCAAGGCAAGGCGGGCAAAGCGCTGACTGTGGCTGCTATTGCGAGTTTTGCTGGCGGCACCATTGGCGCAATCTTGTTGATGATTTTTGCGCCAATGCTGGCCTCGGTCGCGTTGCTGTTCCACTCGGCTGAGTATTTCGCGCTGATGGTCGTGGGTCTGTCGGCCATCGCGGCCTTCGCGGGCACGGGCCAAGTCGGCAAGGCGCTGCTGATGACCTTGTGCGGTTTGATGCTGGCAACGATCGGCGAGGGCGCTTTGTTCAACCTGCCGCGCTTCACCATGGGCGTGATGGACCTGCAATCGGGCATCGGCTTTATCACGCTGGCGATGGCGATGTTTGCGTTGCCTGAAGCGCTGTATCTGGTGCTCGATCCGAGCCGGTCCAAGACCGAAGGCGCAACGAGCGAGATCAAGGATCTGCGCATCACACGGGCGGAGGCGCTTTCCATCGCTCCGGTCATTGGCCGCCAATCGGTGCAGGGCTTCCTGATCGGCGTTTTGCCGGGTGCGGGCGCTACGATTGCCAGCTTCCTAGGCTACGCGGTAGAGCGCAACATCGCACCGAAAGCCGACCAAGATATGTTCGGAAAAGGCTCGCTGAAGGGCCTCGCTGCACCTGAGAGCGCCAATAACGCGGCCTGCACAGGCTCGTTCGTGCCCCTTTTGACGCTGGGCATTCCGGGCTCTGGCACCACGGCAATCTTGCTTGGCGCGCTGATTGCGCTGAACGTCACCCCCGGCCCGCGCTTGATGATCGACCAGCCTGAGATTTTCTGGTCGGTGATTATCTCAATGTATCTGGGCAACGTGGTTCTGTTGATCCTGAACCTGCCGTTGATCCCTTATATTGCTAAAGTGCTGTTGGTGCCGCGCACCTATCTGATCCCATTCATCCTGTTTTTCACGCTGATGGGGGCCTATATCGGGCAGAACAACGCGACGGAGTTGTTGATCCTTGTGGGTCTCGGGGTTGCTGCGACGATCCTGAAGTTCGCGGATTACCCACTTGCGCCGCTGCTGATCGGGTTCATTCTTGGCTCGATGCTAGAGAACAACTTCTCACGCTCCATGCAGCTTTATGACGGCTTCGGTTTCGTCCTTGAGCGGCCCATGACCATGGGTTTGCTGGTGATTGCGGCGTTCCTCGTGATCTTGCCGAGCTACCGCGCGCGCCGTGCACGTCTGCGCCAACAAGGCGTGGCAGATGGTGACTAAGACTGCTGGCCCCCTCTCGGGGGTCCGCGTTCTCGATCTGACGAATGTGCTGGCGGGGCCTTACGCGTGTTACCAACTGGCCCTGATGGGGGCTGAGGTCGTGAAGGTTGAGCGCCCCGGTTCCGGTGATTTGGCGCGTCAGCTGGGCGCTGATCCGGTCAGATCCGCCGCCAATATGGGCATCAGCTTTCTGGCGCAGAATGCCGGCAAAGCATCGGTGACGCTGAATTTGAAGGCAAATGCTGGCAAAGACCTGCTCAAGCGCATGGTGGCGGGGGCCGATGTGGTGGTCGAGAACTACCGCCCCGGCGTGATGGACCGCTTGGGGGTGGGATATGAAGTGCTGCGCGACGTCAATCCAGCGCTGATCTACTGCGCAATCTCGGGCTTTGGACAAGACGGCCCTTGGAAGGACAACCCGGCTTACGACCAGATCGTGCAAGGCGTGTCGGGTGTGATGAGCGTGACCGGCGATGCACAAAGCGCACCCCTGCGTGTTGGCTATCCGCTTGCCGATACGATGGGCGGTATGACGGCGGCGTTCGCGATTGCCTCAGCGCTGAACGCGTCGCCGCGCGGGGCATTCCTTGATGTGTCGATGACCGACGCGGTGTTGTCGTCGATGGGCTGGGTTGTGTCGAACCACCTGATCGGGGGCGTTGACCCAAAACCGCAGGGCAACGAGAATTTCACCTCCGCCCCATCGGGCACGTTTGCGACGGCGGACAAACCGATCAACATCGCCGCCAACCGCGACGTGCAATGGCAGGCGCTGGCGCAGCACTTGGGGCGCAATGACTTGCTGAGTGACCCGGACTACGCCACTCGCGAGGACCGCAAACGCAATCGCCATGCGCTGCGGGCCGCGTTGGAAACGTCCTTGAAGACGAAGACAGCCGCCCATTGGGTGCAAGCACTGTCCGCGCTTGGGGTGCCCACGGGGCCTGTGCTCAGCGTTGGCGATATCTTATCTGAGCCGCAGGTGCGCGACCGCGAATTGCTGGCGAGCTACGGCGATCTGGAATTGCTGGCCGCCCCGGTTATTATCGACGGCACCCGTCCGAAAGCGGCGACCGCGCCACCGGAGCTGGGCCAAGACAATGCGCGCATTTACGCAAGCCTAGGTGTGGACGAGGATGCGCTGGCAAACTTGCAAGCGGAGGGCGTGATTTGAGTGATGTATCGGACTGGTGGCGCACCTCGATTATCGAGATGGAGCCGGGCAAGATTTCGCTGCGCGGCCACCCCATCCAAGACCTGATCGGCAACGTGTCGTTCCCGCAAATGATCTGGCTGATGCTGCGCGGTGATGTGCCCAGCGACGGCCAAGCACGGTTGTTTGAGGCGGCATTGGTCTCGGCGGTCGATCACGGCCCGCAAGCCCCAAGCATTGCGGCCGCGCGCATGGCTGTGACCTGCGGATTGCCCCTGAACAATGCGATGGCGAGTGCTGTCAACATGCTGGGCGATGTCCATGGCGGGGCGGGCGAGCAAGCGGTGGAATTGTATCACCACATAGCGGCCTTTGACGGAAAGCTACCGGACGCGCTGGACGCTTGGAGCGAGACCCGCGGAAAAATCATCCCCGGCTTTGGCCACCGCTTTCACAAGCCTGTCGACCCACGTGCGCCGCGCTTGATGGCGCTTGTGCGCGAGGCGGCGGAAGCTGGCATCTGCCACGGGCGCTTTGCCGAGATCGGCGAGGCAATCGAGGCCGAGATCAGCGCGCGCAAGGGCACGCCGCTTCCAATGAATATCGACGGGGCCACAGCTGTGATCTACGCCGAATTGGGCTTTGCACCACCGCTGGCACGCGGCCTTTTTTGCCTGTCACGCTCGGTCGGGATACTGGCCCATGCGTGGGAGCAGACAGAACAAGGCGGGCGCAACAAGGGACCGACGCCGCCCAACTATAGATGGACCTATGACGGCGATTGAGACCGCGCGGTCAATCGCGCTTACCGCATTGGTGGCCGCACTGGGCGCAGGCCTGTTTTGGCTGATTGGGTTTCCGGCGGCACCCTTAACTGGATCGGCGGCGGCAGTCTCGGTCGCGGGTCTGTTGGGCCTGCACGTGGTGATCCCTGTCTGGCTGCGCAACACCTGCTTTATCGCGCTCGGCATCAACATCGGGACCGGAGTTACCCGCGAGGCGCTTGCGGGCATAGCAACATGGCCCCTGAGCCTTGCGATCATGGCGGTGGCTTTGCTGGTCGCGCTTATCGCTAGCCGCAATCTGATGGAGCGCGCGTTTGGCTATGACCGCACCACTGCAACGCTCGCCTCGACCCCCGGACATCTGAGCTTTGTGCTCAGCATTGCGCTCGACAAGGGCGCAAACACCCCCGTCGTCGGCATGATCCAGAGCATTCGCGTGCTTTTCATGACCCTCGCACTGCCCTTGCTGGTCGAGCGGATCTTTGGCGCAACCGGCCTGCAAGTGTTGCCGTCCGAGATCATGGGGGTGCAGGCAGGCGCTATCTTGGTCGCAGGCGCGCTGGTTCTGAGCGTGGTTTTCACCCGCCTGAATGTGCCTGCAGCTTTCTTACTGGGCGGCATGATTTTCAGCGCGGTCGGCCATGTCGCGGGGCTGACGCCGGGACGCTTGCCCGACCCGCTGATCACGGCTGCATTTCTGATGATGGGCGCGCTGATCGGCAGCAGGTTCTCTGGCCAAGATTTAGGCGCGCTGCGCAAGGTGCTGGCGGCGGGGTGTGCGGTCACGGCGATCACGGTGATCTGCGCGGCGATCGGTGTGGGTTTGGCATTTGGCGTGCTTGGCGTCTCGCCCGCGCTGCTGATCGTGGCCTTCGCGCCCGGCGGAGTAGAGGCAATGGCCGCGATTGCCGTTCAACTGGGCCTAGACCCGACTTTTGTGGCGACGCATCACGTTATTCGTTTGGCGATCCTGTCGGTGTTGGTGCCAGTGTTGATGGCGCGCATTAGCGCCGGTGGTAGGTGAGGGCGAGCGCGATGCACGACCGCACCGCATCCTCGGGCAAGGGCGCATCGAGCGCCAGTAAAACCGCGCGGTTGCCTGCATAGCGCAGCTCGGGAAATCGGTCGCGCCACGTATCAACGAGGCTTGTTTGGCACCCAACGAGCATCTGCAGAACGTCCGGCGCTTTGGGCTTCCACGCCATGCGGATCGTGGTGCCGGATTTTGTCGCCTCGGTCAGAAACGCAGGCTCGCCCCATTTGAGGGTCTCGGTCAGCGGGCCGACATCTATGCGCGCGGCTTCATGACGGATCAGGGTGGCGAGCCGATTTGCTTGTGCGCGCGCTGCCTCAGGATAGCCCGCAAGGACGGCTGCAATCACGGCACAACGACGATATTACCGGTGTGTTTCTTGTCGATGAACACGGTTTGCGCGGCGTGCAGCTCGGCCAGCGGATAAGTGGCAGCCAGCGCGGGGCGGATTTCGCCGGCCTCTATATAACGCACGAGGTTTTGGAACACCTCTGGGGCGATTACGGTTGATCCGGTGAAGGTCAGGTCGCGCAAATACAGCGTGCGCAAATCGAGTGCCACAATAGGTCCGGCAATTGCGCCTGAGGTGGTCAGCCGCCCGCCGCGCTCAATTATCTCTAGCAGTGTTGGCCAATACTCTCCGCCGACAACATCTGCGAGAACGGTTATCTTCTCGTCGCCCAAAGCGGCTCGCAGGTCTTCAGGTGCGCGCGGCAATACCCGGTCGGCCCCGAGTGCAAGCACATCGGCATGTTTGGCCTCGGACGCCAATGCGATCACTCGCGCCCCGCGCCGCTTGGCCAATTGCACCAACGCGCTGCCAACCCCGCCCGAGGCTCCCGGCACCAGCACCGTATCAGCGCCAGTGACGCCCGCGCGCACGAGCATCCCTTCAGCGGTCGAAGACGAGCATGAAAAAGTCGCCAACTCGGCATCTGACAAGGTTGAGGTGATCGCAATCGCATTGACCGACGGCATCGTCGTGAACTGGGCAAAGCCGCCGTCACGCTCGGACCCGAGATAGCCGGTCTTGTTTATATCGCCCGGATCATCCGCATCGCGTAGCCAAGTGTCGCCGATAATGCGCTGGCCGGTACGCCCGGCATCTACGCCTGCTCCCACGGCCACGATCTGACCGCACACATCTGCGCCTTGGATGCGAGGGAAACCGATGGGGGCCGCACCCCATGACGGATCTTCGTCGCTATCGGTGTCGAACCCGTCACCGCTGGTGGCTTGGGTCACCGCCTTGGAATACCATCCAACGCGGGTGTTTACGTCTGTGTTGTTCAGCCCGCAGGCCCCAACGCGGACCAGCACCTCGCCCGGCGCGGGATGCGGGACAGGCCAGTCATGGTGAAGTTCCATCTTTTCAGGGCCGCCATGCCCCATCGTCACCATCGCGGTCATTGTTGAGGGAATTGTCATGGGGTCGCTCCGGCGCTGGAAATTGCTGTCTGCAACATGGCGGCGCAGGTGTGGGAAGGCGAGGGGGAATGGACCCAAACCCGCCGTTCCGTCGTGAACAAACAGGTGGTCCGTGTCGAAAACTGCCCGGATGTGTCGCCTAACGCCCGTTAAAAGACTGGCGCCGGCTTAGGGTTGGCGATGCGCGAAATTTCGCTTACTGTTAATAGAGCGTCAAATTGATCTTATTTTGGTTGAGAGGATGCGCAGACGAAAAAACCATCTGAAAGAGGTGGGACGCGCAGTCCGGACCAAGGTGGAAAAGCCACCAGAACAGAGCGGAAATAAAACCGCTCAGCCCCGAGGGAGGGGGACAGAATGTCGATTAAACCACCATTAACGGAGCTACCTATTAAGACCGCCGAAAGCGGTTTTTACAAAGGCTTCACCAAAGATGTTACCATCACCGCCAAGATTCTCGTGGGTGCGCTGATTGTCTGGGCCGTTGGGTTCCCAGAACAGGCGGGCACGGTTCTTGGCGCGATGAACAGCTTCATCCTTTCCAGCTTCAACTACTGGTATGTCTACGCGATGGCCTTTTATGTCGTGCTTTGCCTTGTGCTGGCGCTATGGCCAGCTGCGGGACGGCTGAAACTGGGCTTGCCCGATGACAAGCCGGAGTTTTCCAATTTCTCGTGGTTCTCGATGATGTTCGGGGCCGGTATCGGTATTGGTATGCTGACCTTTGCAACGGCTGAGCCGATCTATCACTTGCAGACCAACCCCAACGTGATCCAAGGCCTCACAACTGGGGGCGACGCGGACAACGTGCGCGCGGCCTATGTGTGGTCGTTCACGCATTGGGGGCTCGCTGCTTGGGCGTCCTACGCGATTGTGGGTCTGTCTTTGGCCTATTTTTCGTACCGTCGCGGCTTGCCTTTGACGATCCGGTCCGCCCTTGCCCCGATTTTCGGCAAGTCCTTGTCCGGTCCAGTGGGTCACATCGTCGATATCGTGGCCGTGGTTGCGACCGTGCTGGGTGTTTCGCAAACCCTTGGCTTCGGCGTTGAGCAGTTCGTGGCAGGTCTGTCGCGCATCGGCGTTGGCGATTGGCTTTACACTGCAACAGCTGATGGTGGGCAGAAGACGTCCACTCTCGCGATTATTGTGGCTTTGATCGTCATTATGGGCGCGTCTACGTTGTCGGCGCTGTCCGGCGTTGGCAAAGGCATCAAGTGGCTGTCGAACATAAACATGGGCCTCAGCTTCTTCCTGCTGGCGTTCTTCCTCATATTCGGATCGACCTTCTTTGGTCTGTCGACCCTGTTCGTGGGCATGTTTGACTACATCATCTCTATCCCCGGCAACATCATGACTGTCTGGGTCAGTGACGGCGTCGAAGGGTCTGAGGCGTCACAACTCTCTGGCTGGCAGGGTAGCTGGTCCATCTTCTACTGGGCTTGGTGGATCGCGTTTGCACCGTTTGTGGGCGTGTTCCTTGCGCGTATCTCTAAGGGTCGCACGATCCGTGAGTATGTGCTGGGCGCTTTGGTGATCCCGTCGATCATGTGTTTCGTCTGGTTTGCCATCGTTGGCGGCACGGCGATTGATCTTGAACTGAGCGGCGTGGCTCAGGGTGCAATCTTTGATGCGCCTGCTTCCGATCAGCTCTTTGCGACGATCGCTGTGATCCTGAGCGAGACTATGGCGTGGGTTATGTCGCTGATCGTGGTGGTCTTGCTTTTGACCTACCTCGTAACTTCGGCTGACTCGGCTGTCTTGATCATCAATACGATCAACGCGGGTGGAGACGAAGGCCCGAAGGCGCGTCCGCATATCCTGTTCTGGGGTGCGGCACTGGCGTTGGTTGTTGGTGCGTTAATTGTGGCGGGCGGCCTTGGGGCCATTCAGACCGCGATGGTGATCGGTGCACTGCCCTTCAGCCTCGTGATGGTGCTGATGGGGATTTCCTTGCTGAAAGCGATCTGGCGTGATGGCCGTCGTGAAAAGCAGGGTCTTCCCGTAACCCATGACGAAATGGGTGCTCAGCCTGCCGAATAGGCCTGCGCTACCATAGACCTAAGATTGGGGCCGCCATTTGTGCGGCCCCTTTTCTTTGCTCAGGTGCTGGGCAGATGAATATTGAACTGCGCCCGGATCGCCGCATCAACCGCCGGATCAAACTTCGCAGCAGGTTGGGTGGCAAGGATGGCTTCTTTGCGCGCAATGGCCTTCTTGATCAGATCGGGCTTGTCCACCTCGACCCACTCCTTGGGCGAAGTGCGATCCCCGAGCGACGGATAGACGTAGTCCGACTGCATCCGCGCCAAGGTCTGATTGGTGCCCAGATAATGACCCGGCCCGCCCATACAGACCTGCCGCATCTGATCGAGCGCCATAGTCTCTTCATTCACTTCGATCCCGCGCACGCAGCGCATGGCGTGGCCGATAAGGTCATCCGACAGGATCAGCGACTCGTGGCAAAAGCCCAGCAAAGACGCATGCATTCCAGCCGCCTCGTAGACCATGTTCAGTCCCGACAGGCCTGCCATGACGTTGGAACACATTGCTTCCCAGCCAGCCTGCATGTCCGGCAGCTTGGCATCGGTGATCCCGCCAACCGCACCGCCGGGAAGTCCGTAACGTTGGTGCATCTGCGCGCAACCTGAAGACAGCAAAGCCTGCTCGCCCGATCCGCCGGTCATTGCACCCGAGCGGAGATCAAGCCCGAAAGGCCATGTCCCGAAGATCGCCGGATGTCCGGGGGCGATGGCGTTTACATAGACGAGGCCCGCGAGGCATTCGGCGGTCGCCTGCACAATCGCACCTGCAATTGACGACGGCGCGGTGGCCCCGGCCATGCCTGCGCTCAGAAGCAGCACCGGCATCCCGCCTTCGATGCAGCGTTCCATCACCTGACAGGCCTCGGTGGCAAATTTCATCGGTGGCACAACAAAGCAGTTAGAGTTGCTGACAAAGGGCCGCGCGCGCCACGCGTCTTCGCCGCCCGCAATCATGTGCAGCAGCTCTAGCGCGGGGGTGACAAAGTCAGGCTCTGAGAACGAGGTGCCGATATGTTTGTTGGTGCCCGAACAGCAGGCATAGATCGTATTCAGATCCAGCTCGCGGTTGTTGGGAATATCGCGTGCCACCATGGGGCGCTGCACAAAATGGATGTTGTCGAGCACATCGCAAATCCGGCACGCGTCATGCAGGTCTTGGACGGTGCTATCGCGGTAATTGCGCCCTTCGACATCGACCATATTCACCGCAGCGCCTGCCGTGCCGTAATGGACTTTCGTGCCAAGCAAATGCAGGTCGTAGCGCGGATCGCGACCGTGAAGCGTGAGGTCCTTGCAGCTTTTCTCAAGCGCCTCCTCGACCACCGCGCGCGGGAAACGGATACGTCCGTCCTCGCCTAAGATGGCACCTACGCCAGTCATGTAGGCGATGCCACTTTCGGGGGCATCGACAAGACCGATGGTCTCTAGGGCCTCAATCGCGGCCTCGTGGATTTGGTCAATTTGCTCGGGGCTGAGGACTTTGAGGGAACCGCCGCTCATCCCCGGACGGATCGAGCGCAGTGCGTCGACAACGGGGGCAGCGCGGATTGCGCGTCGGGCGGCACGACCGCCGGAGCGGCGAGGAGCAATAACGTTCATGTGGGCATAACCTTAGAAGGGGATTGGTACAGGGAAAGACGATGTTAGTCTTGCGCTGGGTCCCCGCGCGCCGCGCGTCCACGGGCTGCGCCTATGGTGTAATGCACCAAGACCACCTTGCAGGTTATTGCCATGCGCTGATCCTTCTTTCGATAGATATAGCCTGCGCGAAAAAGCGACTAGGTCTGTCTCAAACGCGACGCAATGTCGCAAACGGGGGCGCTGGGCTTTTGCCTTGACGGGACCAACCTGCTTGGGGCATAATTCGTGAACACATCGTTCATAAATGAACTCTCATTGGATTTATACCGCTGATGACCGCGCCGCTTAGATCGCAGACCATGGCACTGCCGCGCACGCGTGGAAGCATCTGCTATGCTGAGCGCGCTGGAGAGGGCCCCGCCATCGTGTTCCTGCACGGGATCGGGTCCACTGCGGACTCGTTCGCGCCGGTATTTGAGCGGATGTCGCCCCCCTACCGACTGATTGCATGGAACGCGCCGGGGTATGGTGGGTCGTCGGCCTTAGAGCAGGACTGGCCAACTGCGCATGACTACGCGCGCGCGCTTGAAGGGTTCCTTGATGACCTAGGCATCACGTCTTGCTGTCTTGTTAGTCACTCGCTCGGCACGCTGATTGCGGCTGCGTTTGCGCAAGCCAACCCTCAGCGCGTCTCGCATCTGGTGCTTGCCGCCTGCGCGCAAGGTTACGGCGTGAGCGATGATAAAGACATGCCGCCAAGCGTTGCCAAACGGATCACCGACCTGAAATCGCTAGGCCCAGACGTGTTTGCAAAGACCCGCGCTGCGCGACTTGTCTACGCCCCAGACCAAGCCCTTGATGTTGTCGCTCAGGTTGAAGCGGCCATGGCGCAGGTCAACCCACTTGGCTACGCGCAAGCCGTGCGGATGCTGGCGGGCGGTGATCTGGCTGCCACCATGGCGCAGGTGAAAACCCCGTGCAGCTTCATTGTCGGCGCGCAGGATGTCGTAACGCCCGAGGCGCAAACCATCGCCGCCGCCCAAGCCTGGGCCGGACTGCGCGCCATGCCTGCAATCACGCGCATCGCCGAGGCGGGCCATGCGGTCTATATACAGAAGCCAGATGCGTTTGTGTCGGCCTTGCAAGAGGCCCTCAGTTCAGCCGCGAACCCAATTGGAGACCTCAAATGACCGACCAGATCCGAGCCGGCCACCTGCGCGGCCTCGTCATGCGCGCGCCGGGTATCACTGATACTACTGATTTCTACCTCGACCAATGGGGTCTTGAGGTTGGCGAAAAAGCGGATGGCATCACCTACCTGCGTGGCACCGGATCCGAGCCGTTTATCTACGGGCTGAAAGACGATGATACATATGGGATCGAATACATCCATTTCGGCATGGCAGACCGCACCGCGATGGACGCGCTTTACGCGCAGGTGACCGGGCAAGACGTCAAGACGCTGGGTGCGCCTGCAATGTTCGAGGACGCCATCGGTGGCTATGGGTTTGAGCTGCTCGATCCAGATAACCGCCGCCTGCGTTTCACCACCGATATTGCAACCCGCGAGGCGGAAACCGTCCACGCCTATCCGCGTAAGGTGTCACACGTGGTGCTGAACACGCGCGATATGGACGGGGTGCAGAAATGGTATCAAGATGTGCTCGGCTTTCGGACCTCAGACTATTCCGCTGACCAAATGGTGTTCCTGCGCTGTGGCAGCGATCATCATGCGATTGCGCTGGTGCGCGCCAAATATGCGTCGGTTAATCACGTCGCGTTTGAGATGCCCGGCATCGATAGTTTCATGCGCGGGATTGGCCGGATGAAGCAAAAGGGCCAGGTGCCCAGTTGGGGTCCGGGGCGGCATGGGCCGGGTAACAATCCGTTCGCGTATTTCGTCTCGCCTTCCGGCTTTGTGATCGAGTTCACCGCCGACGTTCTGCAAATCGACGAAGCCACTCATGAGGCTAAGGTTTGGGCGCGCACCGATCCTGAGGTGATGGATCAGTGGATGACCGCAGGCCCGCCGACACCTGCAATGCGAGCTGTGATGGGCGGGCGCCCCGATCCCGGTTTCCCGGAGGACTAGGGGTGGATCTGGGCCTTTCAGGCAAGACCGTTGTTGTAACAGGTGGCTCGTCGGGCATTGGCCTTGCGACTGTGCGTTGCCTGTTGGCGGAAGGTGCGAGTGTCGCGTTTTGTGCGCGCGGGGCCGAGCGGTTGGCGGCGGTTCATGCGGATTTGGCAGTGGAGTTTGGCGCGGACCGGATTTTGTCGCGTGCTTTTTCGGTGCTTAAGCGCGCCGAAGTGGACGCCTTTGCAGGGGCGGTCCAAGACAAATTCGGGGGCTGTGCTGCACTTGTGACCAACGCTGGGCAAGGCCGTGTGTCGACTTTTGCGGACACAACCGACGATGATTGGCGCGAGGAGTTGGAGTTAAAGTTCTTCTCGCAACTCAATCCAATTCACGCCTTCGCGCCGATGCTGCGCACCTCAGGCCAAGGGGCTATCGCGGCGGTAAATTCTCTGCTCGCCTACCAGCCAGAGCCGCACATGGTGTGCACCTCGGCCGCGCGCAGTGGCGTGCAAAACTTGCTGAAATCGCTGGCGACTGAGTTGGCTCCGGATATCCGGGTGAATTCGATCCTGCTGGGCCTCGTGGACAGCAACCAGTGGCAACGCCGCTATGAGGCGCGCGAAGACCAGAACCAAAGCCGCGAGGATTGGTTCAGAGCGCTTGCAGCTAAGAAGAAAATCCCCCTCGGACGGCTCGGTACACCGGATGAGCCCGCGCGCGCGTTGGTGTTTCTCGCCTCGCCTGCTGCCAGCTACATCACCGGCGCTCAGCTAGAGATTTCCGGCGGGGTATCCCGCTTTGCGTGACGACATGACAAGAGAGACAACAATGACGGAAACAGTCGGCTATCAGATCGCGCGCTGCCTTGCAGACCTCGGAGTGACGACAATTTTCGGGGTGATCTCGATCCACAATATGCCGATCCTCGACGGCATTGCCGAGCAAGGCCGCATCCGTTTTGTGCCTGCGCGTGGCGAGGCCGGGGCGATGAATATGGCCGATGCGTTCAGCCGCGTATCTGGCGAGGTTGGCGTGTGTCTGACGTCGACCGGCACGGCGGCAGGAAACGCAGCAGGCGCGCAGGCCGAGGCGCTGACCGCTGGCAGCAAGGTTGTGCACATCACCACCCAGATTGATCGCGAGTTTATGGACCGCGACCGCGCTGCTATCCACGATGTCCCGAAACAACCCGAGATGTTGCGTGGCGTGTCCAAAGCCTATTTCCGCATCTGGGATGAGAAGTCTGCGGTTGGGATGCTTGAGGCCGCCGTGCGCGCCGCGTCTACCCCGCCCACCGGGCCTGTCAGCTTGGAAATCCCTGTCGATGTGCAGCGCTTGGCGGCGGTACCTGCCGCGCCTTGCAGCGTTCCCATCGCCGCGATCCCGTATCCGTCGCCCGAGGCGCTGGACGCACTTGCCGCCCGCGTCAAAGCCGCGAAACGCCCGATGATTTGGCTGGGAGGCGGCGCGCGCATGGCGTCAGCAGAGGCGACTGAACTGGTCGCGCGCGGTTTCGGCGCAGTCACCTCCACTCAAGGCCGCGCGGTTGTGCCTGAGCAGAACGGCGCGACGCTCGGTGCGTTCAACATGACACCAGAGGCGCGCTCGGTTTACGCCAAGTCCGACTTGATGATTGTCGTCGGCTCGCGCCTGCGCGGCAATGAGACGCTTAACAACAAGATGGAACTGCCCAAACCCTTGATCCAGATCGACTGCGACCAGACCCAATCGGGGCGCAATTACCCGGTCGATGTGTTCCTGTGCGCCGATGCGAAACTTGCGTTGCGCGGGCTGCTAGAGCGGTTGCCAGATGCCCTCGATGTAGATCCTCAGCAAACCTACGACATCGCAATTGCGCGAGCCAAATCCGAAGGCGCGCTGCGTGGGCGGCTTGGCCCGTATCAGACGGTTGCTGATCATTTGCTCTGCGTTGTGCCCAAAGGCGGGCATCCTTGGGTGCGTGATGTGACGATCTCGAACTCCACCTTCGGCAATCGCTATGTGCAGTTTGCCGCGCCCAATCTCGGGGTTCATGCGTTGGGTGGTGGCATCGGGCAGGGCATTGCAATGGGCATTGGGGCTGCTGTTGGATCACCCGGTGCGCGCACGGTGACGCTGCTGGGGGATGGTGGCGCGATGCTTGGGATTGCGGAGTTGATTACGGCTGTGGATGAAGACCTCGACATCACCTTTGTGCTGATGAACGACGCGGCCTACGGCGTGATCGAGAACATTCAGGACGCGCAATATGACGGGCGGCGGCACTATTCCGCGCTCAAGACGCCTAACTTCGGCAAGCTGTGTGATGCGATTGATATGCCCCATGTGAAGGTCAGCGATATTGAGGGCTTTGCCGAGACGTTCGATGGGACGATGAGCGCCAAGGGCCCGGTTCTGGTCGAGGTTGATATGGTCGCAATCGGCCCGTTCGCTGAGCAGTTTGCAGGCCCGCCAGCGGGCGCGGCAGGCGGCAAAACATGAGCGTGCACCTCGGTCTGATCGGGTTCGGTGCGATTGCGCAGGGGCTGATGTATGTGCTGGCCGAGACGCCGGAAGGCTTGCCTGCGCGCCTGACCATTTTGGTGCGATCTGGCAAAGTTGAGGCGACGCAAATAGAGGCGGTGGCGTTGGTTGCTGGGCGCGCCGAAGTCTCGATCACTGATGATCTCGCTACCATGCTTGCGGCCTCGCCCGATGTGGTCATGGAATGCGCCGGGCATTCGGCGGTTGGGATGTTTGGTGCGGATGTTCTGAGCGCTGGGGTGGATTTCATCGCGGCCTCCATTGGCGCGTTTTCCGAAGAAGGTCTGTTTGAGCGGTTGCAAAGTGCAGCCCAGAAAAGTGGCGCGCAACTGACCCTGCCAGCCGGGGCCATTGGCGGGATCGACGCGCTGGCTGCCGCGCGCTTATCGGGCATCACCGAAGTAATCTACACGGGTCGCAAACCGCCGCACGCATGGGCCGGATCGCCTGCAGAGGACGCCGTGGACCTAGCAGCGTTGACCGAAGCCAACATCTTCTTCGAAGGATCTGCCCGCGATGCGGCGCGCCAGTATCCCAAGAACGCCAATGTCGCGGCGACCCTCGCGCTGGCCGGGGTAGGCTTTGACGCGACCCAAGTGCGCCTCATCGCTGACCCGACGGTCACCGCCAACACCCACGCGTTTTCCGTCCGCTCGGGCGCTGTTGATTTCGAGATGACGCTGGTTGGCAAGCCATCAAAGCTGAACCCCAAGACCTCTCAATCCACCGTGCTGAGCCTAGCGCGCGCGCTGCGCAACCGCTCGGCCGCCGTCATAATCTAAGGACCGCCCATGGAACATGCGTTCAGCAACGGCGCGATATATATCGGGGGCGTTTGGGCCAAGGGGCGCGGCGCGGCGATCACCTCGACCTTTGCCGCCGAGGGTGTGGAAAACCAAACTCTGAACGGGGCCTCTACCGAGGATGTGGAGCTTGCAATCACCCGCGCCAAGATCGCGCAATCAGATCCGGTGTGGCAGGGGTTGAAGGCGCATGAACGCGCGCAATATCTCTATAAGATATCAGACGGCATCACAGCCAATATTGACCGGATCGCGTGGACTCAAAGCCGCGATACCTCTAAAAACCTTGGCGAGACCCGCGCGCTGGCAATGTCTGCCGCCGCCACTTTCCGCTATTTCGGCGCGGTGCTAGAGACATCTGACGAATTGCTAACGGTCCCGCGCGGCGACTACCTGACCTATTCCGTGCATGATGCGCTGGGCCTCGTGGCTGCGATTACGCCGTGGAATTCGCCCATTGCATCGGACGCCCAGAAGGTCGCGCCTGCCTTGGCTGCTGGGAATGCAGTCCTGCTGAAGCCCGCAAGCTGGTCGCCTCTGGTAGCGCTTGAACTCGCACGGATCATTGACGAAAGCGGTCTGCCAAAGGGGCTGTTTTCGGTCCTGCCGGGATCGGGGCGCGAGGTTGGCAACTTGCTGGTCGAGCACGCTGATATTGCTAAGGTGTCCTTCACTGGCGGGACCTCCACCGGACGCCACCTCGCCCATGCGGCGGCTGAAAAACTGATGCCTATATCCCTGGAATTGGGCGGTAAATCCCCGACAATCGTGTTTGATGATTGTGATGTGGATCAGGCGATTGCGGGCATTTTGTTTGGGGTATTCTCGTCCTCGGGCCAAAGTTGCATCGCGGGCTCGCGCCTGTTCGTGCAGGCCAACATTTATGACAGCTTTGTCGAGCGTCTTGTGACCGCGACCAAAGCCCTGAAGGTCGGCCATCCGTTTGACACGGATACGCAGGTCTCGTCGCTCGTTCACGCCGACCACCGCGCGTCGGTTGAGGCGTATGTCGATCTGGCCCGCGAAGAAGGCGGTGAAATCCTGACGGGCGGCGCAGCTCCAGAAGGGGCGGCTTATGACAACGGTGCCTACTACATGCCCACGATTATCGCGGGCCTGCCCAATACGGCGCGGGCATGCCGTGAAGAGATTTTTGGCCCAGTCCTTGTGGTTCAGTCGTTCGAGGATGAGGCCGACGTGATCGCCAAATCTAACGACAACGAATACGGGCTGGCATGTGGGATCTGGTCGAAAGATCACCCCAAATGCTGGCGCATCGCGCGCGCGATCAAGGCGGGCACGGTGTGGGTTAACACCTATAAGCAGTTCTCCATCTCTACGCCGTTTGGCGGAGACGGGGCTAGCGGAATGGGCCGCGAGAAGGGCCGGGCGGGTCTGCGCGCCTATCAAGCGCAAAAGTCGATCTACGAGGATATGTCTGGCGCGCCGCACCCTTGGGCGCGCTGGCCTTAGCTGCGTTTCGCGTAACCCAGTTCCATGGATGCGCGGTTGGCAGCATGCAAAACCGCGTCCCGGATCGCCGTAGTGCCGGCTTCGGTTTCCGCCACAAATGCAGATTGTGGCCCCGATACGTTTAGACCTCCAACGGGCCCTCCTGTATGATCGCGGATCACTGCGGCGCACGACCCGATGCCTTGCTCGAAATTACCTTCGCTCCACGCCACGCGGGCGGCTTTGTCGGCGATGGCTTGCAGCACCACCGCCTCAACCGTCACGGGCGTTTTGTCGGACGTGGCACTGAGGGCGGCATCGGCAAAGAGCGCTTCAAGTTGCGGGACGGGCAACTCGGCCAAGATCACTCGCCCGATGGAGGACGCATGCGCAGGCAACCGCGATCCGGCGCGCACATTGCTGACCAAGTGGGTGTTCGGCGTCTCGCGCCCCAGATAGATGATGTCGCGCCCGTCAAGAATGCCCACATGCGCCGACATGCCGGTGTCAGCAACGAGGTCGGCCAAAATTGGCTGGCAGATCTGCACGATATCGCGCCCGTGAATGGCTTGCGCGCCAAGGCTGATCAGGCCAGCGCCTAGTCGGTAGCCAGCCCCCTCGGCGATCTCTTCGATCATGCGGGTGTCGAGCAGCGTATGGATCAGGCGGATCAGGGTCGTGCGGTTGATGCAGAGGTCTTTGGAGGCGGTCGACAGGTTGCGACAGGTCTTACCACCGCCGATATAGCGCAGCAGTTTGATCGCGCGCTCGACCGGCGGAACTGAGTAACTGGCTGATCCGTCCAACGTTGCCATCATGGCCTCCTGTGCCCCGAGTGTGCACACATTAGAACAGCTTTAGCTTATTTGAACGTTTATTCCGTAGCAAACTGCCCATTTTATTGCCAGACCTTTGTGGCTGGCGCAGAATTCCTTGACCTGCGACGTAAAGGCTCCTAATATTTGAACAACATGTTCACATTAGAACATATATGCTGGGATGGTAGAGCTGGAATGTCGAAACTAAAGGTTGGCATTAGCGGAGGTGGGGTGGGTGGTTTATGCGCCGCCATTGCCCTGCGTAAAGCCGGACATGACGTTGAAGTTTTTGAGCAGGCCCGCGCGATGAACCGCGTCGGTGCGGATGTGAACCTCACGCCGAATGCAGTGTTCGCGCTCGATAGGCTTGGCGTCGGCGGCTACCTGCGCGAACACTCTTCTCGCCCGACATACCGCATCAGCCGCGACGGGATCACAGGCGAGGAGACATCTCGCCTACCGATGAGTTCTGCTGCCGAAGAAAAATATGGCGCGCCGCAACTGACCATCCACCGCGCGGACTTGCTGAACGCCCTGCGCGGCCAGCTTCCCGATGACTGCCTGCATCTGGCCTCGTCTGTGACGGCCTTGGAATTGGGCGAGACAGACGCGACGATTACGCTGGCAGATGGCACCCGCAGAAGCTTCGATCTGGTCGTTGGCGCGGACGGTATCCATTCAGTCGTGCGCACGGCCCTGTGGGGCGAGGACAATCCCAAATTCACCGGCATGGTTTCGTATCGTGGCGTCTTCCCGGCTGAGAACGCCAAGGACTTGCCGGATTCTGATGCGTTCACAAAGTGGTGGGGCGAGGTGCCTGAAAAGCAGATCGTCACTTTCCCGCTGACCCAAGGCAAAGAGATTTTCGTCTTTGCCACCACGCCCCAAGACGGCTGGACCGAAGAGGGCTGGACGCTGCCCGGCGATGTGACTGAGTTGCGGGCTGTCTATGCCAATTTCCACCCCGATGCGCGCAAGTTGCTGGAGGCCTGCGAGGTCGTCACGCGCTCGGCGCTGCATGTCCGCGATCCGATGGATCAGTGGGCCAAGGGTCGCGCGACAATCCTGGGGGATGCTGCACACCCGATGGTGCCGTTTATGGCACAGGGCGCGTGCATGGCAATCGAGGATGCGGTCGTGCTCGGGCGCGCTTTAACAGATGTGACCGCTGACACCATCGCAGCTGCACTTGAGACCTACGAGGCCGAGCGCAAACCGCGCACTGCCAAAATCCAAGAAAGCTCATTGGCCAATGAGTGGTTGAAGAAAGGCAGCAATGCCGACTGGGTCTACGGCTACAATGCCTGGGCCACAGACCTGAAATAACATAATAATAACCAACGGGAGATACTATGAAACACCTTCTGAAGTCCGCGCTCGTCGCCGCCGTTCTGGCCGCACCTGCCACTGCTGAAGTCTCGATGAATGCCGTGACGCTGGTTCCGAAGCCGGTCTCGATTGCGGCACCGTTTGGGATGTTCGTCGATGCCGTCAACGAGCGTTTTGAGGGCCGGATCAAGATCAACTGGCGCGGTGGTCCAGAAGTTCTGCCGCCATTCGGTCAGGCCGAAGCTGTACGCAACGGCGCGATGGACATGACCTATACCAGCCCAAGCTATTACTCGGGTCTGGTGCCAACATCGGGCACAATGAACCTGTCGTTCAAAAGCTACGCTGAGATCGCCGAGACCAACTACCACGAGCGCATGACCGAGCTGCATGCAGAAAAAGACCTTGTCTATCTTGGCGAAATCCCTGCGACCGACTTGGACTTCCTGATCTATATGGCTGATCCTGTTACCAGCCTTGCCGATCTTGAAGGCAAGCGCATCCGGGTGTTCCCAGCGCTTTTGCCGCTGGTCCAAGCCCTTGGCGCCGAAGCGATTGTTTTGCCGATGGGCGAGATTTTCACCGCCATGGAGCGCGGAACAATCGACGGTTTCATGCAGGGGCCAGTTGGCAACCACATGCAGTATGAAGGCGTTGTGGACACTGTGATCTATCCGGGCGTCTACCGCGCGGGTTTCCCGGTTTTGGTGAACAAAGACACATGGGCTGAGGTGCCTGCGGATGTCCAAGCCGAGTTGATTACCTTCCTGCGCGACGAGCTTGCGCCTGAGTTGGACACCATCTGGGCCGATGATCTGGCAAAGGGCGTGGCCGATATGGATGCGGCTGGCTTCAACCGGCTTGAGCTGTCCGCCGAAGAGGCAGCTGAGCTGGAGCAAATCGCCATGGACGCTGCATGGGGCGCGCTTGCTGCCAGTGCAGGTGACGAAATCGCCGCCGAGTTGCGCAGTATGCTGGACTAAGCTGCAAAAGCAGACACACACTAATCTGCCGGGGGCGTTCCCCGGCAGGACACCCCCCCGGGATCAATCAGACTTATGCCGCACTTTTATCAGACCGTTGTTCGGGTCTTCAGTCGATTGAACCTCTTCTGCGCGGGTTTTGGCGCAGCAATCTTATTTTTCGTCGCCACGATCATCCTTTGGGAAGTGCTCAGTCGTGCGATCTTCGGCCAGTCGCGCCTCTGGGTGATTGAGGTTAGCGAATACTCGCTGTTGTTCATCACATTCCTCGGCGCGCCCTACCTTCTGGAAAAGAACATGCACGTTGTTTTGGACATCGTGTATGACAATCTGGGCCCCGGATGGCGGCGTGTTGCGGCAGTTACGAACGCGACTTTGGGCCTTGCGATCTGCGCGACCCTGACAGTCGTCGGCATTATGGTCGTTATCGATCAGTACCAAGTGGGCGTGCGCCAATCCACAGTGATGACCCCCTATAGCTTTTGGATTACTGCCGCCCTGCCGCTGGGAATGTTCCTAATGAGCTTTCAATTTCTCGACAAAGGCCTGCGGTCCTTTGCGGGCGAGGATATTTAGCGGTGGAGTGGTATTTCGTAATCGCAATCGTCCTGACGCCGCTGTTGATCTTGATGACGATGGGCCTGCCGGTGGCGTTCTCGTTCCTCGCGGTTAATCTGGTCGGCTCGTACATTCTGCTCGGCGGCATCAACGGGGTTCAGCAATTGGTGCTGAATACCGTCGACTCGCTGTCCAGCTTCACCTTAGTGCCCATCGCGCTGTTCATGATTATGGGCGAGGCGATGTTCCAATCGCGCATTGCCATTGACCTGATGGATACGCTCGACAAATGGTTTGGGCGCTTGCGCGGGCGGCTGGCGTTCATGGCTGTGGGCGGCGGTGTGCTGTTCTCGACCCTGACGGGCAATTCGATGGGCTCGATTGCGCTGCTGGGCTCGTCGTTGGTTCCGGAAATGGAAAAGCGCGGCTATAAAAAACCGATGTCGTTGGGGCCAATCCTCGGGTCGGCTGGTCTTGCGATCATGATCCCACCCAGCTCGCTTGCCGTTGTTCTGGGGGTGATTGGTGATCTGTCCATCGGGCGCATTTTAATCGGCATCATCGTGCCGGGCCTGCTGATGGCGGTGCTTTATGCGCTCTATATCTATATCCGCTGCACGATCGAGCCTGATATCGCGCCCTCGTTTGACGTCCCGCATGTGCCGTTGTCGGAAAAGCTGAGTGCTACGGTGATCAATATCCTGCCGCTGACGTTGGTCGTCTTCTCGGTCGTGGGCGTGATTTTCTTGGGCATCGCCACGCCGAGCGAGGCCGCAGCAACAGGCGCGTTCGCCACGCTTGCGCTGGCGGCTTTGAAGGGCCGGCTGAGCTGGAGCGTCTTTTCCAAAACTATGTTCAGCAGCACCAACATCTCGGTCATGGTCTTGCTGATCGTATCTGGGGCGGTGGCCTTCACCCAGCTTCTGGCCTTCACCGGAGCCACCTTCGGGATGGTCGATGCCATCGTTTCGTTGGATGTGTCCAAAGAGACCATCATCATCATGATGCTGATCTCGGTGATTTTTCTTGGCATGTTCATGGGACCGCTGCCGATCATGCTGATCACCCTGCCGATTTTCATCCCTATCGTAATCCAGTTCGGCTTCGATCCGATCTGGTTTGCCGCGATGTATCTGGTCTCGATTGAGACAGGTGCGACCTCGCCGCCGCTTGGGGCAGCGCTTTTTGTGATGAAAGCCGTGGCACCCAAAGGCACCACGATGAACCAGATCTACCGGGCTGCGATGCCGTTTATAATCTGCGACCTGCTGGCGATTGCCATCCTGTTCTACTTCCCCGTGCTGGTGACCGGACCAGTCGAATATATGTTCCGGTAGGATGGTGATGACCGAAGTACGCCCCAATTTCATCGTCTTAATGACCGACCAACAGCGCGCCGATCATCTGGGCTGCTACGGCAATCAGATTGTCCAGACGCCTCATATCGACAGTCTTGCGGCGCGCGGCACTCGGTTTGATCGCTTCTATGTGGCCAACCCGATTTGCCAGCCGAACCGTGCCGCCTTGGCGACCGGGCAGATGACTTCGGTGAATGGGTGTCGGCAGAACGGAATTCCTTTGGGTCTTGATGCGACGACCTATGCCGATGTGCTGCGCGATGCAGGCTACCGGACGGGTCTGGTCGGCAAAGCGCATTTTCAAAACGTATCGAACATTCCGGCCAAACCGCGTGCGCAAGCCGGGGAAGGGGAGGCTGTCGCAGCCCCCTTCGATCTTGCCCGCCGCACCCAGCGCCGTGGCGAAGGCTTCGGCCAAGAGGTGCGCGGCGCGTGGACGAGCGATCCAGACCGCGCGTTCCCAAGCCCCTATTATGGCTTCGATCATGTGCGGCTGTGTATTGGGCACGGCGATCAGATGGAGGGGCATTACTCGGCGTGGCTCGCGGGCAAACTGGACGGTGCGCCGGACCCGCGTGGGCGCGCACAAGCGATCTCGAACGAGGCCCCGGACGCCCCGCAAATCTGGCGCACGGCGGTGCCCGAGGCGCTTTACCCGACGAGCTATGTTGGCGAGATGGCGTCCGAGTTTCTGACCGAGCAGGACGACCGACCCTTCCTGCTCGTCGTGTCCTTCCCTGATCCGCACCATCCGTTTACGCCACCGGGTCGATACCACGACCTCTATGATCCGGCTGAGATCGATCTGCCCGCAAGCTTTGCACACCGCACCGGCGACCGCGAAGATTTGCCCGAGCACGTCTTGGATGCCTATGCGCTGGGCGACAAAAATCCCGACGCCTATTGGCCGTTTCATGTGGACGAGGCCACTTTGCGCCGCATGATCGCGCTGAATTACGGGGCGATCACGATGGTCGATGATGTGATTGGCAAGTTGCTGGCACAGCTCGACGCGCAAGGTCTGACGGGTGAGACGGTCATCTGTTTCATGTCCGATCACGGCGACTATATGGGCGATCACGGCACGGTTCTGAAGCACGGTGTCCACAGCCATGGGGTGATCCGGGTGCCGTTCGTTTGGGCCGATCCGCAGGCTGTATCAAGTGTCTCGGCCCTGCACGCTAGCGCCATCGATTTCGCCCCGACCCTGCTGCAACGCGCCGGAATCAAAGTGCCAGTTGGCATGCAAGGCCGCGATGTCTTTGCCAAAGACGCGCCTGATCTGCCGGTACTGATCGAGGATCCGGGCATTGGCGTCTATATTGATCCTGATGCGGATACGTCTATCCGGTCGCTCGTCTATGAAAGCTGGCGGCTAAGCGTGTTCGAGGGCTCTGATCTGGGCGAGCTGTATGACCTGAACAGCGATCCGGCTGAGCTGACTAACCTGTGGTCTGCGCCCAGTGCCCAGTCCCGTAAAACCGCGATGTTGCACGCGATGATCCAGCGCCAGATCGCGCTGCGCGACAAATCCCTCATCGCCACCAACCGAGCGTAACGCCATGGCCCTCTCCCCTCAACGCATCTTAATCGTCGGCGGCGGTATTGCCGGATGCTCGGCGGGAATTGCACTGGCCTCGGCAGGCCACTGTGTGCGGATCATTGAGGCGCAGACAGAATGGCGTTTCCAAAGCAGTGGCATCTTTGTCTATGCCAACGGGCTGAGTTGCCTTGACGATCTGGGCGTGCTGGACGCGATCCTGGAGACCGGGTTTGCCGTGCCTGAAGGCCGTAACGCCTATTTCGACCACACCGGCGCGGAGATCACCGCAACCACCTATCCGACCGCGCGCGAAGGCCGTGTGCCTGCGATCCTCGGCATCAAGCGGGCGGAATTGCACCGCGTTCTGGCAACGCGGCTGAGCGCGCTGGGCGTCTCGGTCGATCTGGGACAAACGGTGCGCGCGCTACACGAGCAAGGGTCTGAAGTTGGCGTGACCTTCGCGGACGGCACAACCGAGAGCTTTGATTTGATGCTGGGGGCGGATGGTATCCGCTCAGACACCCGCAAGCTGATCGGTGTGGGGATCGAGCCGCGCTATACGGGCTTCACTGTCTGGCGCTCCGTGCATACGCGCCCGTCAGAGTTGACCGACAAGATCATGATGATGGGCCCTGCCAAACGCTACGGGATCATGCCGATCAGCGATGATAAGCTTTATACTTTCGGGACCGTGGCTGAGCCTAAGCTGGGTCATATCCCACGCGCTGATTGGCCGGGCGAGATGCGGGCACGGTTCGCCGAATTTGTCGGTGCTGCCTCACCGTTCCTCGATGCGATCGATGACACCAGCGAGGTGCTGTTCACCGCCGTCGAAGAAGTTGTCATGCCGTTGCCGTGGCACCGGGGCCGCGTGCTGCTGATCGGCGATGCCAGTCACGCCTCGACCCCGTTTATGGGCCAAGGCGGCGCAATGGCGATGCAAGATGCGGTGGTTTTAGCGCAAGTGTTGGCGGCAGCTGATAGCGTGCCTGAAGCGCTCATCCGGTTCGGCGAGGTTCGCGCACCCGTTTGCAAATTCGTCCAAGACGTTTCACGCGCGGTGGGCGAAGCTGGCGCGCGCGAGGACGTCACCGATCTGGCGGCGCGCAATGCGGGGTTGGCAGCAGGTGCGCAAGGTAAGGTCGATGGGTTCTACGGCGAGCTTGCGCGTTTGAACGCCGAGGCCGAAGCCCAGATCAAGGGCAGCTAGAAGTCGACCGCTCGACCTTCGATCAGCAGACCCTCGCTTGATACCGCGCCAATCTGCGAGCTCCTCGCCCAAATTCCGCCCATTAAATCGCTGCCGCTTAGATCGAGCGTCCCGGAAATCTGCACCCCGCCGAGCGAGACATTGGCCAAACAAACGCAATCGTCCAAGTGCAGGGCACCGATCTGCGCGCCGTCTAGATCAATCACGCCTTGGGCCCGTGCGCCGGTCAAGATCAGGCGGTCGCAGATAAGGCCATCAAGGCGCAAGTCGTTGCGCAGCACTGCCCCCGACAGATTGAGAACGCCGGAAACCCGCGCACCCTTCAGCCAAGACATCCCACGAAATGTGGATTTGCGGGCCGATAGCCCCGCCTTAAACTCAGCGCCTGACAGATCGAAGCTGCGCAAGGTCAGACCGTCGAGGTTGGCCGGGTCGGAAACGGTCTCGCCTGTGGCGGCAAAATGCTCTCCATGCGCCCACGGGATCGCAAGTGCCGCGCGCAGTTCACCGGGTGTCATGTGAACACGAAGCCTCGGTTCACAGGCAGCACTTGGCCCGTTAGCGTCAACGCGCCTTCGCTGAGCAGGAACATCACCGTTGGGGCGACATCCTCGGGTGGTTGCGGGCCTTGGACCGCGCGGCCGCTCTCATATTGATGGTGACGCGCTTCGGGGACGTATTCGGTGCTCTCGGTCGTTAAAATGCCCGGCGCAATTGCCGTGATGCCAATGCCATCGCTGCCCAGTTCCCGCGACAATGACCGCGTCATCGAGATCACCGCACCCTTAGAGGCGGTATAGCTGATCAGGTTCGGTGCGCCCCAAAGGGCTGTGTCCGATGCCACATTCACGATCCGTCCGGACCCAGAAGCCCGCAGCGCAGGCGCCATCGCGCGGATCGCCAACCATGTACCACGCACGTTCACACGCATGACGCGGTCCCATGTGTCGATCTCGACATCCTCAAAGCCGATACCGCCAATCCCGGTGGCAATCGCGCCGTTGTTGACCAGCCCGTGCAATGGCCCAGTGATCGACCCGGCAAGGGTGGTGATACTGTCGGGATCGCCCAAATCGACCGGGTGAAACGCCGCGTTCAGGTCCTTGGCGACCGCGCGGCCTTCTTCTTCGGCAATATCGGCCAGCGTCAGGCAGGCATCTGCTTCGGCTGCGGCTTTCGCCAGAACTGCACCAAGGCCGCGCGCGGCCCCGGTAATCAAGATGTGGCGTCCAGACAGGTTCATTCGGCGGCCACCTTTGCTGCGTCTTCCGCCATCAGCTGAGTTTTTGCGGCCTTGTTCAGGGCTCGGCGCAAGTGCGCGACGCCAATGTCGTGTTGATACAGCATCTCGCGAGTACGCGCGTCATCCTCCATGCCCTCAAGCATCACGCGGTCTTGCTCAAGCACGCTCCAATGGCGCTGCTCAAGCGCTGCGCGGTAGAGAAACCGCCAGCTGTCACGCGCGGCTCCTTCGACTTGGCGGATGCGCCAGAAGAAGACCTTGCACTTGCGCGGCCCCATGGGGCTGACAAAACCAAGGATACGCATGTTGCCGCCGGGTCCAGCCGCAGGCGGATAGGGGATGTCGAGAAAGCAGAACATGCCGCCATTGGTCACGACAAACTCGGTCCAGTCGAAGTTAGATCCGACCTGACCGACGCGGGTGACGTGGAAGCCTTCGTCTTTCTCGTTCAATTCGAGAAGGTCTTGCTTGGACCCGAACGCCAGTGTGAAGCTTTCGGCGTGCAGGTAGCAGCCGTGCATCGGGTCGGCGAGATTGTCGAGCGCGTAACGGTAGTTCACGTCCCACACGGCGGTGCACAGAAAGCCTGTCCACGACGGATCGTTCAACTCGTCCGGCACGCGCAATTCGGGCGGCTCAGGGCGCTCAGTCGAGGGGATGTAGACGAACACCGCGTCGCTGTGCTCCTCGACCCGAAAGTCCTTGAGCGCCTTGCGGCCTTCCATTGCGCAGTCCGGCATTGCAGGCACACGCTGCACGGTGCCAGTGCCATCGACGACGACGCCGTGATACCTGCAGCCGATATTGCCCTCGTGAATTTCGCCGTAGCTGAGGGGGGCGCCGCGATGGGGGCAGAAATCCTCGATACACTTGATATCGCCTGCGCCGTCGCGCCATAGCACGATCTTTTGGCCAAGCAGCATGGTCCCGTAGGGCTTGGTGCCTTTGATCTCGACCGATTTGGCGACGGGATACCATTGGCCCTTGAGGCCTTCGTTGATGCGGGTCTCGACGCGGGCGCGGAGCGGTGTTTCAGTCGCCATGAGCGAACCTCCCTTGCTTGCTGTGATGAGGCCCCCGAGCCCTAAGGGACCGGAGGCGAGGGGTCATGTGTTAAGCGCCGTATCCATGGGCTTGGTAGCTGGCGTCGAGCGTTTCATTAGCAGCGCGCAGCTCATCCTCTAGCAGATCGGCGTCCCAAGCGGTTTGACCCGACATGGGGGCCACAATCGCGCGTTCAGACAGCTTTTCGGCAACGTCGCTCAAGCTGACAGCGCCTGCGCCGTAAATCTCCATCATGGCTGCGGCGAGCACCTTTTCCTCGGGCGAAATCACGCGCCCAACGCTTTGATACGCCAGCTCGGGCCGACCAGAGGTAGCTTGCGCCTCGGCCCACCGGTCCTTGAATGCGTCGGTTCGTGCAGCGGCCATTATGCGGCCTCGTAGGTGATGGCGTCGTCTTCAGAGCTGCCAATCACCGTCCAAAGCGTCGCCGCCCCAGCACCCGGATTGCGGATGCAATGGGCTTGGCCTGCGGGAGTACGGACCAGATCGCGGGGACCAAGTTCGGTCACGGCCTCATTGCCATCCGCGTCGATCCAGATGACTTCAATCGCGCCCTCAAGGCACAAAATCGCCTCGTCCACATCGCGTGTGTACGGCTTGATTGCGGCCAGCGAGGGGAGGCCCCACATTTCCTTGCGGCAAGTGTCGTGCTGGATCGCGCCCGGTGTGTTGCCGACATAGACCTTACGCGTGAAGCCCGCGTGCTCCCAGATCGTTGGCAGGTCGGTGTAGCGCACGACGAATTCCGACATCAGCTTCTGGATCGGGTGATCGCCTGCGGGATCGTATTTCATTGTCTTGCCGGGTGCCGCGCCAAAAGTGCGGGCCAGCTCGGCGGGATGCTCCTTAGGGTGGTAGTGATAGACGGGCGGCAGCGGCTTGCCGACATCGACGCTGATCGACATCATCACCGGCTCGACGCCGTCAACGCGGAAGCCGTGGCCGATTTCGCGGGCGTTCAGGATCATGTCTTTTGGACCAAGGTTTACCTCGACCACTTCGCCGTCCTTTTCCCAGCCGACAATCAGCGTGCCGTCGATGATCAGAAAGCTCTCCTCGATCTCGTGGCTGTGGCAGGCGGCGTATTTGCCGGGCTCTTTATAGATCAGGCTGAGCGTGAAATTTTCAGGCTTTAAGGTGCTGGTGTCGCCGACCTTGGGCGAGCCGCCAGCCCCGATATAGCGCATCTGTGCGCGGGCAAGTTCGGTAAAGCCGGTGTTCGAGGGGAACGCGTTCCAGTCGAATGTTTTGTCTGTGAAACGACCCGTGCTGGCGGTGAGCGCCTGCGCCAATGGGTTGGGCGTGCCTTTCATCATATTCATCTCGTCATCCTTCGCGTTAAACCTTGACCGCAAACTAAGGATAGGACCTCATTTGGGAAGAGTGCGTTTTGCGGGTGAAACAGATATGACCGATGAAAAAGACCCCTATACGGTTCCGGGCCTCAAGCGCGGGCTTGCAGTGCTGCAAACCTTCACGCCGCGCAAGCCGGAATTGACGCTGTCTGAGATCGCAGGCGCGCTTGGGATTACGCGCTCTGCCGCCTTCCGCAGCGTCCATACTTTGGTCAGTGAAGGCTATTTGCTGCCAACGCAGGAGGGCCATCATTACCGCCTCGGCCCATCAGTGCTGCGCCTTAGCTACGGCTACCATGCCAGTCGCGAGTTGCTGGAGGTAGCACAGCCTGCGCTTGAAAAACTTCGAGACGAGATTGATTGGTCCACACATCTGGGGGTGCTCGACGGGCGGCATGTGCTCTATCTGTTGCGCATGCCCGCGGCCCAGGGCCTGTCATCGCTGGTCCATGTCGGCAGCCGCTTGCCCGCCGCGACCACGGCGATGGGCCGGATATTTCTCGCGTGCAAGACCGAGCGTGAGTTGCGGCAGCTGTATGGAGACCTCGACCGAGGATCGCTCATGCGTGTGCTAGAGGCACGCCGCCAAGACATCGGAGCAGACCATGTCCAAAGCATTGGCCGGTTCGAGAGCGGGATTTCCAGCGTTGCAGCGCCCGTGCTGGATATGTCGGGTGAGGTTGTTGCGGCAGTGAGTGCTACGAACGTGACAGACGTGGTGGGCAGCAAGGTGGTCGAGGCCGTGCGCAAGGCGGCAACGGCCATGAGCATGGGGCTCGGGTGGCGAGGAGAGTAGGCGGCTTGAGACTAAACCGAGACAAGATCAACTGAGTGGAGCAGGCCTTGGCACTCAGCGCAGCGAATATGTGCGGCCTTTTCTCGAACAAAAAAGGCCCCCTCTCGGGAGCCTTCTTTGTGTGTCGCCTCGGTGGCTGGACCGCCCTAAGCGGCTTTTTTCTCGGGCGCGAAGCGTTTGTAGAACCGTTGGCTTTTCTTGGCCATTTCGCGCAGCAAGTCAGGGCACTTGAAGCGCTCGCCGTAGGTCTCGGTCAACGCATCGCACCGCTCGGCTGCGTAAGGTGTTCCGAGCATGTCGAGCCAGCTCAGCGGTCCCCCACTCCATGGCGCGAACCCCCATCCTAGGATCGCCCCCACATCGCCCTCGCGGATGTCCATCAGGACCCCATCTTCGAGCGCGCGTACCGCCTCTAGCACTTGTGCGAACAGAAGGCGGTGTTGGACTTCGATCAGGTCGGGTTGGTCCTCGGCCACTGGATATTTGGCCGAGAGCCCGTCCCAGAGTCCTTGGCGTTTGCCCTTTTCGTCATAGCTGTAAAATCCGGCCCCGACCTTTTTGCCGAGGCGGTTTTCGTCTGCCATCCAGAAAATCACCTCGTCAACTGCCCCGTCTGGATAGGCGTCGCCCATGGCCGCGCGGGTTGCCTTGGCGATCTTGACTCCGAGATCGATGGAGGTTTCATCCACGAGTTGAAGCGGACCCAGCGGCATCCCGACCAACTTGGCGGCGTTCTCGATCAGCGACGGCGACACGCCCTCAGCGACCATGCGGATCCCCTCGTTGATATAGGGGATGATGCAGCGGTTGGCGTAGAAGAAGCGCGCGTCATTAACCACGATGGGCGTTTTGCGGATCTGGCGCACGAAGTCGAGCGCTTTGGCCGTGGCACGGTCGCCAGTCTGGGCTCCCTTGATGATCTCGACCAGCAACATCTTGTCTACGGGCGAGAAGAAGTGGATGCCGATGAACTGCTCAGGCCGTGTGCTGGCCTTTGCAAGCTCGCCAATCGGCAAGGTGGAGGTGTTGGTTGCGAAGATGGTATCCTCGCTCACGACGGCCTCGACCGCTTTGGTGACGGTGGCTTTGATTGCGGGGTCCTCAAACACCGCCTCCACGATCAGGTCGCAATCCTTGAGGGCTTGATAATCGGTGGTGGCCTCGATGAGGTTGAGCAGCGCGTCCTTCTTCTCGGGCGTAGAGCGCTTGCGGCTGATGGCCTTGTCGAGCAGCGCTTCCGAGTAGGCCTTGCCCTTGTCGGCGGCGGCTTGTTGTTGGTCTAGCAGCACGACCTCGATCCCGGCCTTGGCCGACACATAAGCGATGCCGGCGCCCATCATGCCTGCGCCTAGAATACCGACCTTTTTGACGGCTTGGCTGGGGATGCCTGCGGGGCGTACAGCGCCTTTTTCGAGTGCTGTCTTATTGATGAACAGCGACCGGATCATGGCGGATGATGATGGGTTCACAAGAACTGAGGTGAAATAGCGCGCCTCGATCTTGAGCGCTGTGTCGAAGGGCACAAGCGCGCCCTCATATGCGGCGCAAAGCAGCGCCTTGGCCGCCGGATAGACGCCCCATGTGTTGGCATGGACCATCGCGGAGGCACCCACATAGGTCATGAAGCCAGCAGGGTGGTAGGGCGCGCCGCCGGGCATTTTGTAGCCCTTTTGGTCCCACGGCTTGACGAGATCGGCGTCTGTGGCTTGCAGAACCCAAGCGCGCGCGGCGGCAATGGGGTCTTCGACGACCTCGGCGATCAGGCCAGCGGCTTTGGCTTTGTCGGGCGCGAGGGGCTTGCCTTCCAGCAGGTAGGGGCTGGCGGCCATTGCGCCCATCTTGCGCACAAGGCGGGTCGTCCCACCTGCGCCGGGAAAGATACCAACCAAGATTTCGGGCAGGCCGATTTTGGCTTTAGGATTTGGTGCCGCGAAGATGCGGTGCGTGGCCAGTGGGATTTCAAACCCGATGCCGAGGCCGGTGCCGGGCATGGCGGTCGCAATAGGCTTGCCGCCCTTGAGGGTTTTCGGGTCCATCCCGGCGCGCTCGATCTTACGCAAGATGCGGTGGCCGTTCATGATGAAATCGAACGTGGCTTGTTCGGGGTGCTCGCCGCCTTCAGCGGCCACGGCTGCGAGAACGTTTAGGTCCATCCCAGCGGCGAAGTCGGCCTTGCCGGAGGTTATGACGATGCCCTTGACTGCGTCATCAGCCAAGCAGTCATCGAGCATATCTTCGACGAGTGAGAATGCTTCGCGCGTCAGCACGTTCATTGGACGGCCAGGGCAGTCCCAAGTGATGATAGCAGCGCCGTCGGCATGTTTTTCGAGTGTAAAGTCAGTCATTTACTTAGCTCCCTGAAAGGGTGTGCCGTCCCAGTGCGAGAAGATCGGACCTGCGTCCGTGATCTTCACATGGAGATCGACATCGGAATACGTGGCTTCTTCGTCTGGCATTTTGCTGCCCACGACGAGGAATTTTGCGGCGGCCTCGCTGCGATTTTCGAAGCAGTGGCCGTTGGGTGTGTTCGCGGGGAATGCGGCGCAATCACCGACTTTCATTGACGTGGCCCCGTCGTCTTCGATCAGGTGACAGGTGCCCTCAAGGATCATGACGAATTCGTCTTCTTTGAGGTGCCAGTGTCGCAAACTGGAAGTGGCTCCGACCTCAAGCGTGACAATGTTCACGCCGAACTGGCTCAGCCCACCCGATTGTCCTAGACGCAACGACGACCGTCCGGTCATGAGCGCATCATAAGGTGCAGGGTAGATTGAGCCGGTTTTGACCGGCACGGTGGCGAGTTCGAGTTTAGGCATTCGCATGTCCCCCTTCCTCGATAAGCGTGCCGCCCGGTCCGGTAAGCTGCCATGATCCGTCTGCCGCGCGAACGCGGGTTTGACCGAGATCGGGATAGTGAACGGTGTCAGTCGCAGAGCGCTTGCCGACCACAAGGAACCGGACCGTCGAGGTCGAGTGGTTTTCGAGCCGGTGTGCGTTGGGCCGGTTCGCTGGCCAGGCAACCGCGTCGCCGGGTTTGAGGGAGGTAGCGCCGTCATCCTCGACCAGCGTGATAGCTCCGTCGAGAACATAAATAAGCTCATCCTCATCACTGTGCCAGTGCCGCTCGGATGACGCTGCCCCCGCAGACAGTTCTTCAATTGCCACCCCGAATTGCGTGAGCCCACCTGCGTCGCCCACAGCCCATCGCCGGGCCGCCCCAAGCGGATCGTCCGCCGCGAAGCTTAGGAACGGGGCCGAGGTTAGGTCGAGTTTGCGCATCACACGCGCTCGATAATTGTGGCGGCGCCCATGCCGGAGGCCACACAAAGTGTTGCAAGACCTGTGCCCTTGCCAGTGCGCTCCAGCTCGTCGAGCAGCGTGCCCAGGATGATCGCACCGGTTGCGCCCAAAGGATGGCCCATCGCGATGGAGCCGCCGTTGGGATTGACCTTGGCGGGGGCCACATCGAAGGCCTGCATAAAGCGCAGAACGACGCTTGAGAACGCCTCGTTGACCTCGAACAGGTCGATGTCGTTGATGCTCATCCCGGAATCCGCGAGGATCTTCTGGGTTGCAGGCACCGGGCCTGTCAGCATGATCGTCGGATCGGTGCCGATCTTGCAGGTCGCGCGGATGATTGCGCGGGGTTTTAGGCCGTGGGCCTCGCCGAATTCTTTATTGCCGATCAAGATACCAGCCGAACCGTCCACGATCCCCGACGAGTTGCCTGCGTGGTGGATATGGTTGATCCGCTCAAGATGCGGGTAGCGCATCAGGGCGATTTTGTCGAAACCGGGCATGCTTTCGCCCATGTCCTTGAAGCTGGCTTTCAGCGCGCCGAGCGACTGCATATCGGTGCCCGGACGCATGTATTCGTCGCGATCAAGGATAGGCAGGCCGTTGATGTCGCGCACGGTGATGACGGATTTGGCGAAGCGGTTGTCGGCCCAAGCGGCGGCGGCGCGGTTCTGGGATTCGACGGCCAGCGCGTCGGCGTCATCGCGCGAAAAACCATACTCTGTGGCGATGATATCGGCGGAGATTCCTTGTGGCACGAAATAGGTTTTCATCGCGATGGAAGGATCAACGGCAATTGCGGCACCATCACTGCCCATCGGCACGCGGCCCATCATTTCGACCCCGCCTGCGATATAGGCTTGGCCTGCGCCGCCCTTGATCTGATTTGCGGCGATGTTCACGGCCTCAAGCCCCGACGCGCAGAAACGGTTGATCGACAGGCCGGGAATGGATTGGTCCAGATCGGAGGCGAGCACTGCGGTGCGCGCAAGGCATCCACCCTGCTCAGCCACTTGGGTGGCGTTGCCCCAGATCACGTCCTCGACCGCGTGGCCCTCAAGCCCGTTGCGTTCCTTGAGCGCGTTGAGAACGACCGCGGAGAGACGCGCAGAGGTCACCTCATGCAAGCTGCCATCCTTGCGGCCCTTGCCACGGGGGGTGCGAACGGTGTCGTAGATATAGGCGTCGGTCATGTTAGCTCCGATTGTCTTTGCCCACGGTCGGCGCGGGCAGCAGGTCATAGGGGCGTTTTCAGCCGGGTGTGTCGCTGAGGCGCGTCAACCAAGCGTCGATGGCGGGGAAGGCGGTGCGCTCAAAGCCGAACGGCTCAGGGTAATAGAGATAGCCCGCGCAGGAGATGTCAGCAGTTGTCAGGGTATCGGTGGCGATCCAGTCGCGGCCCGTCAGATGGTCGTTCAGCACAGTATAGGTGGCGGCAAGGCGGCCTTTGGTGAAGGCGATGACCTCCTGCGGGCGCTTTTCTTCGGGCAGGAAGTTCATCAAGAACCGCTGCATGCCCGCTTGTGAACTGAGCTTGTGGTTGTCCCAAAGGGTCCAGCGCAGAACTTCGCGGCGTGCCTCGGGCGTATCGCCTGTTAGTTTGCCCGTCAGGTGACAGATGTAGTCTTGGATCGCACCCGATTGGGTCAGGCGGTAGTCGTGATCGGTGTCGATCAGAACCGGGGCCTCGCCCATAGGGTTGATGTCGCGCTTGTAAGCTTCTGTGCGCGCCTCGCCGCCAAAGAAATCAACAGGCACGGCTTGCCATGGCAGGCCCGATAGTTCGAGCGCGAGTGCTGCTTTGTAGCAGTTGCCGCTTTCGCCGAAGCAGTAGAGTTTCATCATTGTACGGTCCTCGTCGGTCGTGGGGTGGCATTGAGTATTTGAGCCTAGAAGAAGCAGGTTTTGTTAACCTTGTCCGTCTATCCCTAGAGTGCGGTACAGGCGGGAGCGCCGATGACCGCCCTAGGAGAAGAAAGGTCCGCCCTCGTTCAGGGGAGAGATCGCCAGCAGGGGCGGACCGGCCATTCTTTTAGGCAGAAATACTCAAATCCTTTTATCTACGTCGCTCGCCCAGCTCGGCTTGGAACAGTCTGAGCCTGTGCGGGAATGTCTCGTCGTCCATGATGCTGTCGAGATGCTCAAATATAAACGACAGCGCCTCGCCATCCTCTAGCCCGGCTTCCTGCGCGAAACGGCGCAGGCGGCGATATCCGTCTTCGGTCATCGCCGCCGGAAAGCGTCGTGTCAGGCGCAGCCGTTTTGTCATCAGAAGTTGGCCGCTTCCAGCGCCATGACCGTCTCTGACCCGCTCTGAATGCGCGCGAGGTGCATCTTGGTCGCGGGCAGTTGGCGGGCCATGTAGTAGCGCGCTGTCGACAGCTTGGTCTCGTAGAACGCTGTGTCTGAAGCGCCGTTTGCAAGGGCGATTTGGGCGGCTTTTGCCATCCGTGCCCACATGAGTGCCAAGCAGACATGACCCATCAAGTGCATGAAGTCGTAGCTTCCGGCCAGCGCGTCATTGGGGTTCTTCATCCCTGTCTGCATGAAGAACATTGATGCAGCTTGCAGGTCTTTTGACGCGCCTTTCAGCGGCGTCGTGAACTCGGCCATTGCCGGATCATCGCCGTGCTCTTTACAGAACGCTTTGATCATGTCGAAGAAGGCCATTACGTGCTTGCCACCGTCTTGGGTCAGCTTGCGACCTACCAGATCGAGGGCTTGAATTCCGTTTGCGCCTTCATAGATCATCGCAATCCGGGCATCGCGCGCGAACTGAGACATGCCCCATTCTTCGATATAACCGTGGCCGCCGTAGACTTGCTGCGCGCCAATTGTGCTCTCGAAGCCCTTGTCGGTGCAGAAGCCTTTGAGCACCGGAATCATCAGCGAAACGAGACCTTCGGCATCTTGGTCGCCAACCTTGACGTGGCGGTCGATCAGATGTGCGCACCAGAAGGAAAACGCGCGCGCCCCCTCGGTGAAGCTTTTCTGGTCCATTAGATTGCGGCGCACATCGGGATGCACGATGATCGGATCAGCTGCGCCATTGGGGTTCTTCACGCCGGTGATGTCGCGGCCCTGAAGGCGATCATTGGCATAGTCTAGCGCGTTTTGATACGCGACTTCGGCTTGCGCGTAGCCTTGCACGCCGACACCGAGACGCGCCTCGTTCATCATCGTGAACATTGCGCGCATGCCTTTGTTGGCCTCGCCCAGCAGGTAGCCGGTTGCGCCATCATAGTTCATCACGCAGGTGGCGTTGCCATGCAGGCCCATTTTCTTTTCGATCTTTCCAACCGACACGCCGTTGCGTGCGCCCAAGCTGCCGTCTTCGTTCACAAGGAACTTTGGCACGATGAACAGCGAAATGCCTTTCACGCCGTCCGGGCTGCCTTGGATCTTGGCAAGCACCAGATGGATAATGTTGTCAGTCAGGTCCTGCTCGCCGCCAGAAATGAAGATCTTTTGACCGGTGATGGCGTAGCTGCCGTCGCTTTGCGGTTCGGCCTTCGTGCGCACCATGCCCATATCGGTGCCAGCGTGGGGCTCGGTCAAGTTCATGGTCCCGGCCCAGTCGCACGACACCATCTTGTGCAGGTAGGTCGCCTTCTGTTGGTCGGTGCCGTGTGTGTGGATCGCGGAATAGGCCCCATGTGTTAGGCCGGGGTATATATTGAAAGCCATGTTTGCTGACATAAAGGTTTCCATTACGGCAAACCCCATGAGCTTAGGCATGCCTTGGCCCCCATATGCGGGATCGCAATCAAGGCCGGTCCAACCGCCTTCTTTCAATTTCTCCAACGCATCCTTGAACCCGGTGGGTGTGCGCACAACGCCGTTCTCTAGGGTGCAACCTTCGGTATCGCCCACGGAGTTGAGCGGTTGCAGCACCTCGGAGGCGACCTTGCCAGCTTCCTCGAGGATCGCGGCGGTGGTGTCGGCGTCCATTTCCTCGTAGCCGGGCACATCGCTGGCGGCAGCGTGCAGAACCTCCTGAAGGATGAACTGCATGTCTTTGGTGGGGGCTGTATAACGTGGCATCGGTTCTTCTCCGTCAAGAGCGTGTGGCTAATCCCGCTTATTCAGCGGCTTTGTTTTGTGTCTGAGCACCCAATACGCGGGCACCCCAGTTCAATTGTTCGCGAAGGTCGACAATGGCTTCGTCCAGTTCTTCGCGCTGGCGTTCCATATCTGCGAGGCGCGCTTTCGCGATCTCGTAGGTCTTGGACAGCTGTGGGATTTGGCTGTCATCGCGGTTATACATGTCGAGCAACTGGCGGATTTCTTCGAGCTGAAATCCAAAGCGTTTCCCGCGTAAAATCAGCTTCAGTCGAGCGCGATCGCGCTTTGTAAACAAGCGTTTGGTGCCGAGGCGCTGGGGAAACAGCAGCTCCTTGGCTTCATAGAACCGAAGGGTCCGAGGCGTGACATCATAGGCGTCACACATCTCGCGGATCGACAGGGTGTCTTCAATCGGATCGGTCATAACGGGTCCAAATCTGGAGGCCTGAGAGGACAGCTGGCTGTCTTGTGTATGAATGTGCAGGTTGCATGCTTTGCAATCAAGGATTGCTTTACGTTTACGTCAAGAGACGTTGCGTCATTTGTTTTGCCTTGCGTTTGAAGTCGTGCAAGGTGACAGACACCGCCTTAACCTATGACGATGGACACATGCCCTCGATGACTGACACTCCGATTCCATACCGCAAACGCTTCGCTTTTCTGGCTGGATTTATTGCGGGCCCGACGGTTGGCTTGCTGCTGCTGGCGGCTTTGGCGCGCTATCTGCCGGATCGCTCTGTCTTTCAGGTCATCGGTCGCGTGGCTGATAGTGTGGCCCCGCAGATGCTGGTTGTCGTGGTTGGCTTGGCGCTGGTGATCGCGCTTTTGGGCGCATGGCGCAGTGGTTTATTGATCGTTCTGGGCGCGGTCGTGGCTGCAGGGTATATCGGCTGGAAACATACGGACCGCACGATCGCGCTGGCGCCTGAGGCCTCGGTCGATTTGCGGGTTTTGTGGTTCAACATGCTCAACGAGAATTGGTTGCCCCCCGAAGAAATCGCGGCAGGTCTGGTCGCCTCGGGTGCCGATGTCGTGGTGCTAGGTGAGGCGGTAAAAATCACCGGCCAAATGCGCGCCTTGCGCGAGGTATTCCCCTTTCAGGTTGGCTGCCTGCAGTTTTGCGCTGTGGTGATGCTGTCGAAGTATCCGCTGGAGGCCGCTCGGCAGGGGCGTTTGTCCCCGATTTCGCCAGAACGTTATATCCGAGCGCGGGTGGTGACCGAGGCGGGCGAGGTGACCCTGATCGGGTCGCACCTGATCAAGCCGTGGTTTGATCGCCTTTCAACCGACGAGGCGCATCGCCTGAGCCACCGTATTGAGGTTGTCGAAGGCCCGGTGGTGCTGGTCGGCGATATGAACGCTGCCCCTTGGTCGCGCCGGATGGTGCATTTGCATCAAGACACCGGCCTGCGTTTCGCGCCTTTGCCGCCCGCCACTTGGCCTGCGCGCGCCGGGGCGCTGGGCGTGCCGATTGATCATGTAATGATCGGGGGTGGGGCGGGCTTTGTCAGCTTGTTACCGTGGGGGGCAGATATGGGGTCGAACCATCTCGGCCTGCTGGCTGAGATCACGCTGGATGCGCCTCAGCCCTCGGGCAATTGACGGGCAACCTCTTGGCGAAGGCGCTCTAGCTCGTCCACTGTCGCTTCCAGTTCCTCTTTCTGGGCGGCGAGGTCTTTGAGTTGGCGATCAGCAAGTTCGATCCACGCCCTATTCTGCGCGTCTGACCCGTCGTGGTCGTAGATCATCAGCCATTGACGGATGTCCTCGAGCGCAAACCCGAACCGCCGTCCGCGCAGGATCAACGTCATCCGCGCGACCTCGCGGGCCGTGTACCAGCGCGTGCGACCCTCGCGGATCGGCTGGAGTAGCTCGATGTATTCGTAGTAGCGCAAGGTGCGTGGCGTGACATCGAAGCACGCGCACATCTCCTTGAAGCTGAGGTGCTTCTCGGCCATGGTCCCCTCCCGTAGGCCATGTCATTCTAGACGTTAGACAACAGCGTTCGCGTCAAGGATGCAAGGCCCGCGTCAAGCAGCCCGGCAAAGGAAACCCAAGCTGAGCCCCGTTATGGACCCAGATGCGAAAGCCAAGATTGCCCGGCAGTTCATTGAAGCGATCCCATTTTCGCGCGCGCTGAACATGAAGCTGGACGAAATCGGCAATGGTTTGGCAGTGATTTCTATGCCCTATGACGAGCGCCTGATCGGTGATCCGACACGCGGCGTGATCCATGGCGGCGCTGTGTCGGCCTTGATGGATACCTGCGGGGGGGCGGCTGTGGTCAGCCATCCCGATAATCCGGGCTCGACCGCGACGATGGACCTGCGGATCGACTATATGCGCGCCGCGACACCCGGCGTGCGGATCGTGGCACGCGCTGAATGCTATCACATCACCCGCTCGGTCGCATTTGTGCGCGCTGTAGCAATGAACGAAGGCGAGGAAGCTCCGATTGCGACGGCCAATGGCGCGTTCACCGTAGACGCCCCGCGCGTCGCGCGAGAGGACTAAGCCATGATCCGTCCGGTCCCCGAAGCCGTCCAAATCATCAAGCAACGCCGCGATACCGCTTTGCGTGCGCTGGTCGAAGGCGTGCCCTATATCGGCTTTCTCGGGATCGAGGTGGAGCGGCATGGCGACGAGTTGACCGCAGTATTAGCTTACTCGGACCACCTTATCGGCAACCCGGTGCTGCCCGCGATCCATGGCGGTGTGACTGCGTCATTCCTAGAGGTCACTGCAATTGTTGAAATCAGCTGGGCGATGCTGTGGGATGATCTGGAATCCGGGCGGCTCGATGTCGCCTCGTTGACGCCAGAGACTTTGCCGCGTTTACCCAAGACGATTGATTTCACAGTCGATTTCCTACGCACTGGCCTGCCGCGCGACGCCTACGCTCGTGCCCAAGTAACCCGCGCAGGGCGGCGCTATGCGACCGTCAGCGTCGAGGCATGGCAAGACAACCGCGACCGCCCGATTGCGACAGCCAATTGCCACTTTCTGATGCCGGGACGTGAGGCGGTGCTTGATAACGGCTAGCGCGTCCCAAACTGAGCTGACGCACCGGCGCGTCCTGTGGATCGCGTTGCCGATTGTGTTGTCGAACGCGACGGTGCCGATCCTCGGCTTGGTCGACACAGGCGTGATCGGCCAGTTGGGCGAGGCGGCCCCGATTGGCGCAGTGGGCATTGGCGCGATTATCCTAACCGCGATTTACTGGATCTTCGGGTTCTTGCGGATGGGCACGGTCGGTCTTGTGTCCCAAGCGCTGGGCCAAAAGGACCGCGACGAGATGGACGCGCTGTTATCCCGCGTCATGATGATCGGGCTGAGCGCAGGCTTCGGCTTGATCGCGCTGCAAGTCCCGGTTTTCTGGCTGGCTTTCCAAGTCTCGCCTGCCAGTGCTGAGGTGGAAGGCCTCGCCCAAGACTACATGTCGATCCGGGTATTTTCCGCACCTGCGATGATCTCGCTTTACGGCCTAACCGGTTGGCTGATCGCGCAGGAGCGCACGGCGGGCATCCTTATTATTCAACTGGTGATGAACGGGCTCAATATCGGGCTGAATTTTCTGTTTGTACTTAGCTTCGGGTGGGGGATCGAGGGCGTAGCGATTGCCAGCTTCATTGCCGAATGGACCGGGTTTGCGATAGCGTTATGGCTGTGCCGCGACGGGTTTCGGTCGGGCGCATGGAAGGTGTGGGCCCGTGTTTTTGACCGCACGCGGCTGATCCGTATGGCGATGGTGAACACCGACATCCTGATCCGGTCGGTGCTGTTGCAAGCCGCCTTCGTGTCGTTCCTATTTCTGGGAGGTGATCTGGGCGACGTGCCGCTGGCGGCCAACCAGATTCTGCTCCAGTTCCTATATATAACGTCCTACGCGCTGGACGGCTTCGCCTTCGCGTCCGAAACTCTTGTGGGCCAAGCGGTGGGTGCCAAGCAGCGTGCGCGACTGCGGCGCGCGGCGTTCCTTACCAGCCTGTGGGGCGTGGTCATTGTCGCAATCCTAACCCTCGCGTTCTGGATCGGCGGGCAAGCTCTGGTCGATTTGATGGCCAAGTCGGAGGAGGTCCGAGCCGAAGCCGCGATCTATTTGCCATGGATGATCGCGACGCCGCTGCTGGGTGTGGCCGCTTGGATGCTGGACGGCATCTTCATCGGGGCGACGCGCAGCGTCGATATGCGCAACATGATGGCGGTATCGTTTGTGTTTTACTTGATTTGCCTGTGGTTCCTGCTGCCTGCGTTCGGCAATTACGGCCTCTGGGCCAGCCTGATCCTGTTTTTCGTCGCACGCGGTGTCACTCTCGGGTTACGTTATCCCTCGCTTGAGCGTGCTGCAGGGTGAATTAACCATTTCGAGAGGCGTTTGTCTTGTTATAATGGGCAAAGGCAACGGCAGGATATCCACGTGAAGACACTCGCTGGCGGGACTATCATCTCGCATCGCAACGACGGAATGGGCGCGCGGTTGATCGCGTCGTTGAATGCTGTGCGCATTGCGCGCGATCATGACTTACCGTGGCATATCTGCTGGACGACGCACGGTCTGACGCGGCCCGAGTTGCGCAATCCTGCGGATTTGTTCTCGCCCGAGTTTGTCGCGGCGCATCTGTCGGATGTCGAGTTGATGCAGCATATCGACGACCGCGTTGTTGATCTGACGACGCTGGAGCCAAGTTTGACGCGCGAGGCGTTCTTGGCGCGCGCTGCCAAAGGTCAGCAGTTTCTGTCTGCCTTGCCTATGGGCGTAGTGGCTTTACCGTGGGAAGATGCAGAGGCCGCGCGTTTGACGTTGCCAAGTTGTCTGGCCGCGTTCGAGTTTTCCGCCCCGATACAAGCGATGATGGCGCGGATTGATGAGGCATTGTCTGGTGCGACCCTGACGGCTTATCACATCCGGCGCGGCGATATCATTGACCACCCGATTGCGTCCAACAAGCTCTGGCCCAGCAAATACATCCCGCGCGAGTTCTACGAGGCGCATCTGGCGCGTACGCTCGAAGACCCTTTGGCGCGGGTGCTAGTGTTCTCGGACACGCCCGAAGAAGTCGCGCGCTTAAAGGCTGTCAGCCCAAATGTGGCCTCCTTCGGTGACCTGCTGGGTGCGAGCGAGCTGACGATGAGCGCGCGTGATTTTCTTGAGCTCTACGCGATGTCGCGTTGCCGCCAAATCTTTGGACCGCCTTCCAGCGCGTTCTCGCAAACCGCCGCCTTGATCGGGGGCGGCTCGGTAGAGGCGGTGCAGGATGCACTGTCGCCCGAGGACCATGCCGCGGCGCTGGATGTGCTGACCGGCCGGCTTGAGGCGAAGTCTGATTTGTTCTTAAACTACGGCGATGTCGGTCAAAGCCTGAATTTTATGATCGAGTATTTGACTGGCCGTGGGCACGCCGCGCGCGCAAAGGCGATCCTCGATGCTTATGTCGAGGACGGTCTCGACAAGGGTTATGTCTACCGCTTGATGTGCGAGTTAGCCGTGGCCTCAGGCGATGTTGCGGCCTGTCCCGGCATCCGTGATTTGGCCTATGCGCGTCCGGCCTATGTCGAGGACGCGTTGCAGAGCGTGAATTCTTACGCGGCGATTGCGCATCTGGCAGCAGGCGAGGGGGCCGCGGCGCATAAACGCCTGCAAGCAGCGATCTGGACGCGGCCGCTGGACCCGGTGGTGATGGGGGCAGTGAACTTAGCGCGCAATTTGGGTGTGGTCACGCCGGAAAACTATTACCCGTTTGATGCGGGTTTTGCGCGCAAGCTGCGGTATCTGTTTCCCAGCAACAACCCGACGTTGCATCACTTGAATGGGATTGCCGATGGCCTAATCGGCACTAAGTCGCGCGCGTCGGGCTACCCATGGGACATCGCCGTGCGCGATTGGCAGCATGTCATGGGCAAGCGTCTCGGGCGTCCTTATACTAACATCTCGAAAATCCGCAAAGTGAGCGCGAATGTTGCCCATACCTATTCCAAACTGCGTGGCACGCCGGAATTCGAGAGCGCCATGGGGGTTTATGCGCGCGCCCTGGGCGATATGCCTACTGCATTGTCTGCGCAGCGTGCTGCGAAAGAGGCCGCACCAGAAAACCCGCTTTATCGCAAACGCCTGTCTGATGTGTTTTTCGCACGCGGCAATACCGAAGCGGGCTTGCGACAATTGCGAACTGCGGTCGAGCTTGCCGGGGCGCATCCGTGCTACCATGCAAAATTCGCCTACAGGCTGTTTGAGGCGAAAGAGAAAGACGAGGCGCTTGAGGTGATCGGGCGGCTTGTCCAAGGGCAGCATGACTTTGTCGAAATACATTTCCTGACCAGCGAGTATTTGCGCCGGGCGCCAAAGACGCGCGAATTAGCGCTTGCGCAGCTTGAGCGCGCCTTGACGCTGATCCACGGATCGCCGCGATTGTTGCAAGCTCAAGGGCGGCTTTTGATGCAGTTGGGGCGTGTGACCGATGCACAAGAAGTCTACGCGAAGATGGTGACTTGGGGCATCGATACCGAGATGACCCACGTGCAGATTTACCGCATGTTCAACGGGATCGGGCAGGGCGAGATTGCCCGCGATCTGACCGGAGCGAGCGCGTTTGACTTCGAGGCGGTGAAGGCGTTGGCGACGACTTAGGCTTCGGGATTGAACTTTTCCAAAGCGATTTGCGACCCGAGCACGTCATGTATGCGAATGTCGCCGTTTTGGGTGCCAACAAATTCATGCACTGCGCGCAGCACTCCGTCACCCCACCAGCCTTGGCGGTGGTAATCGTCGAGCATGATATATCCGCCGGGCCGGATTTTTTGCCACGCGAGTTGAATATCGGTTTTGACCGCCTCATAGGTGTGATCGCCGTCGATGTAGATCAAATCGATTGAACCGTCGTCGAACGCGGTCAGGGCGTTGGCCGAGTAGTCGCGGATAATTTCGACCTGACCGGCTTCAATCTGGTCGGAGAAACGATTGTTGACCGCGTTGTGGATCTGCTCCATCTGGGCACCGTTTTTGGCGGTGGTTAATGCGTCTTCGGCCTCGTCCTCAGATGTGGCGATCCACGGGTCCACAAGATACAGCTTCTTGGGGTTCATCGTGCTTAGCAAGACATCGGAGAACCGCCCCCGCCAGACGCCGATTTCAACGATTGTCTTCACCCCACCAAGCCGGGCGAGTACGCGCTTTCGGATACCGTCTTTGCGGTCCATTTTGATCGCGCGCGGGCCTTTTTTCGAGGCTTCCGCCTTATTGGCATCTGCTTTGTCGGAACTGGCCATGGGGTATCCTTCGTTTTGGGCTCTTGAGCCGGACTTTGCGTTCTTTGCGCGGCTTTGACCACCACGCAGGCTGAACGGCGGCGGAATTGATGTGCTAGAGCAACGCCTGAACGGCCTCGGGCGGGCGACCAATGACGGCGTGCGGCCCTGCAATCACAATAGGCCGCTCGATCAGGATCGGGTTTGCGGCCATGGCGGCAAGCAGGTTTGTATCATCGCTGGTTTTGGTCAGGCCTGCATCTTTGAACGCGGGCTCGCGCGTGCGCATCATAGAAATGAGTGGCAGCTCTAGGCTTGATGCAACCGCCTCGATCTCAGCAGCGCTTGGCGGACTTTGCAGGTACAAGCGGATGGTCGGTGTTGCGCCCGACGCCTCAATCAAGGCAAGCGTTTGGCGCGATTTGGTGCAGCGCGGATTGTGCCAGATTGTCAGATTACTCAAAGCCAATCCTTGGTACCTGTGCCCACGGCCTCGGCGACACTCGCAAAACCCTCGGACTTCAGTTTCGTATCTAACCCTTCGGCAAGGCGCGCGCCCAGTGACAGCCCTTCATAAACCAGCGCAGTGTAGAGTTGCACAGCGCTTGCCCCAGCGCGGATTTTCTCGAACGCTTGGTCAACTGTGCTGATACCACCCACGCCAATCAGCGGAATGCTGGCACCAAGGTGGCGCGACAGCTTGGCCAGCACACGGGTGGAGCGCGCGAAAAGTGGTTGGCCGGACAACCCACCGCGTTCCATATGATCGGGGCTGCGCAGGTCCGTACGGGCGAGTGTGGTGTTGGTGGTGATCACGGCATCGACGCGGGCATTGCGCGCGACGCTGGCAATATCTGCGATTTCCGCGTCGGTCAGATCAGGGGCGATCTTGAGGAATATCGGGACCCGGCGGGGGAGGGCAGCCCGCGCGCTCATCACGCCATCGAGCAGAGCAGAAAGCGCCTCAGCCCCTTGCAGATCGCGCAGTTTTTCGGTGTTGGGGCTGCTGACATTGACGGTCGCAAAGTCGATATGGGCGCCGCAGGTCGTCAGGACGCTGGCGAAATCGGCGGCTTTATCAGCGCTGTCTTTGTTGGCCCCAAGGTTCAGGCCGACCGGAATGCCCGCAGGTTTGGCGCTCAGACGTGCTGCAATTTCTGTGGCCCCGTCGTTGTTGAACCCGAAGCGGTTGATTGCGGCGTGGTCCTCGGTCAGCCGAAACAGGCGCGGCTTGGGGTTGCCGGCTTGCGCGCGCGGAGTTGCGGCACCGACCTCCAGAAACCCGAAGCCCGATTGCATCAGCGGCGCAATCGCATCGGCGTTCTTGTCGAACCCGGCGGCGATCCCAATAGGGTTGGGCAAGGCGAGGCCTGCAAATGTTGTAGCCAAGCGGTCGCTCGTTACCGGACCCGGTTTTGCGGTCAGGCCAAGGCGCAGACCTCGTAGGGCCAATCCGTGCGCGCGCTCAGGATCCAAGCACCGCAGAGCGCGCAGTCCGATTTGTTCAATTGCGCTCATGCAAGTCCGGCAGGAAATCGGTGCGTGCCGTCTTTGAGCGCAAGAGGTTGGCACCATGCTACATCTTCAAGCGTCAGCACGCGGTACAGATGGGGGAACTCCGCGCCACCGCGCGAAACCTCCCACTTCAGCGCCTCGCCCAAAGGGTCAGCCTCGACAGCGGCCAGCCATAGCCCCTCGACCTCAGTGAAATGCTTGGAAGCGGTCTCTGCGGCTTGGATTGCGGTTGAGAAATGGATAAACCCATCGGCCAGATCGATCGGCGCGCCTTGCGTTGCGCCCTTGGCCTTCAAGTCGTCCCATTCGGGAGTGCGGAATATCTTGTAAATCAACATGAAGCAGGGATGGCGATAGCGCGTGCGAAGGTCAAGACTGCTGCCCAAAAAGCGGGCGTCACACGGTTGTTTCAAACGTAAGGGAAACAGGCGTCGAATCCGCTTTGACAAGGGCGGGCCGATCCCTAAGCTACGCAACATCTAACATCTGGGAGATAAAAATAATGCTTTCACGTTTGCTGGCGTCTTCGACCGCGCTCGCCATCGCCACCGGGTTTTCCGCTGGTATGGCCCAGGCCGACTATACCCTTAACGTCATTCACATAAACGACCTGCACAGCCGGATCGAGTCGATCAACCGCTTCGATTCGACCTGCTCGGGCGAGGACGAGACCGAGGGCAAATGCTTCGGCGGTGTCGCGCGCGTTGCCACCAAGATTAACGAGCTGCGCGATGATCTGACCGCTGCGGGCGAGAACGTTATCGTTCTAGACGCAGGCGACCAGTTCCAAGGCTCGCTGATGTACACCACCTTCAAAGGTGCCGTTGAAGCTGAAATGATGGAGCGGATCGGCTTTGATGTCATGGCCGTGGGAAACCACGAATTTGACGATGGACCTGAGAAATTGTCCGACTTCATCGATGCGGTGTCGTTCCCAGTGATCTCGGGCAACCTCGATCTGTCCTCATCGAACCTGTTGAATGGCAAAGTGGGCAACCATGTCATTCTCGAAGTTGGTGGCGAGCGGATTGGTATTATCTCGGCACTGGCCGTCGATACCGTCGAAACCTCGTCGCCGGGCCCGAACGTGGTCTTCCAAGACGAGATCGACAGCCTTGCGGCTGACGTAGCGACCCTTACTGCGGAAGGCGTGACCAAGATTATCGCGCTGAACCACGTTGGCCTGAACAAGGACCTCGCCATTGCTTCGGCGGTTCCGGGTCTCGATGCGGTCGTGGGCGGTCACTCGCACACCTATCTGTCGGCCTCTGATCCCGACCGCGCCGGTGCGTATCCGACTTATGCCAGCCAAGCCGATGGCACTTTGGTGCCCGTGGTGCAGGCCTATGCCTATTCAAAGTACGTCGGCCATCTTGTGTTGACCTTCGATGATGCCGGCAACCTTCTCTATGCAGGCGGCGATACTATCTTGCTGGATGCAAGCGTCGAGCCGGATGCCGAGATCGCAGCACGTGTTGCGGAACTGGCCGGCCCGATTGAGGAGATGAAGAACGAGGTTATTGGCGCGTCATCAGGCTTCATCGAGGGCAGCCGCGACGTCTGCCGCGCGATGGAATGTGCGATGGGCAACCTTGTTGCAGAAGCTATGCTTGACCGTGTTGCCGACCAAGGCGTGACCATCGCGATCCAGAACGGCGGCGGCTTGCGGGCTTCCATCGACGAGGGCGAGATGACCATGGGCGAAGTGCTGACAGTGCTTCCGTTCCAGAACACGCTGGCAACCTTCGAGGCGACTGGTCAGATGATGATCGACGCACTTGAGAACGGTGTTAGCCGTCTGGAAGATGGTGCTGGTCGTTTCGCGCAAGTTGCGGGGATGAAGTACACGTTTGATGTGAATGCCGAAGTTGGTGCACGCATCTCTGACGTGATGGTTGCAGATGGCATGGGCGGCTTTACGGCCATCGATCCGGCAGCGACTTACTTGGCAGTAACCAACAACTACATGCGCAATGGGGGCGACGGTTACCGGATGTTCTCAAACGCGGCCAATGCCTATGACTTCGGTCCGGGTCTTGAGCAGGTTGTGGCAGATTATGTCTCGGCTTCTGGCAGCTACGCGCCCTTCACGGATGGCCGTATCACGCGCGTTGAGTAAACTCTCGCAAATCTAAAACACGGGGCGTGCCTTCGCGGGCGCGCCCTTATTTCGTGAGGAGAGAATTACGATGAAGGCTGTTTGGTACGAAAAGTTTGGGACGGCGTCTGAGGTTTTGAAGGTCGGCGAAATGGCGGATCCGGTGGCAGGACCGGGCGAGGTTTTGGTTCGGGTCAAGGCGACAGGCGTGAACCCATCGGATGTGAAACGGCGCGCGGGCGCGCGTCCGGGGGCCGTGATGGATTTCGCGCAAGTGATCCCGCACTCTGATGGGTCTGGCGTGATCGAGGCAGTTGGCGAGGGCGTCGACCCCACGCGCACCGGGCAACGTGTGTGGCTCTGGAACGCCGCATGGCAGCGGGCGTTTGGCTCAGCGGCGGAGCTGATCGCGCTACCGGCTGAAAAAGCAGTACCCATGCCGGACGAAGTTTCGTTTGAAGATGCGGCGTGCTTTGGCATTCCGGCAATGACAGCTTGGTATGCCCTGTTTGCAAATGGCCCGATTGACGGGAAAACCGTTCTGGTAACGGGCGGGGCAGGGGCGGTTGGACGCTATGCCTGCCAGATGGCAAAGCTAGGCGGCGCGCGGGTCATCACGACTGTGTCGAGCGCTGAAAAGGGGACCCATTCCACTGCGCAGGACTGGATAAATTACCGCGAAGGGAATGCCAGTGCTGCGGTCATGGACCTCACAAACGGTGCCGGTGTCGACCTGATTGTCGATGTCGATTTCGCCGCCAACCAGCCTTTGGCCGTCGACGTCCTGAAACCCAGCGGGACGATTGCTGCGTATGCGTCTGCTAGCGAGATGGTCCCGAGCCTACAATTCTATCCCCTGATGTTCCGCAATATTACGATGCGCATGTTGATTGCCTACTTGATCGACCCAAAGACGCATCGTGCGGGCGAGGCGCAATTGGCGCAGTGGTCGATTGAAGGGGCATTGTCCCACGCGCCGGTGGTGATGCAGGGGTTGGACAACATGGCAAATGCGCATGATTTGGTGGCCTCGGGCGACAAATTGGGGACGGTTGTGGTAAGCTTGTAGCAATGTGTGGACGCTATGCCCTGACCTTGCCCCGTGAGGCGGTGACGCAGCTTTTCGCGGCGACCCCGGCCAATAATCTGCCTGTGGAGCCTCGCTATAACGTCTGCCCCACGCAGCCCGTGCCCGTCGTGACCAGCCTGGACGGCACACGCCATCTGCGCCCGATGCGCTGGGGGTTTTTGCCGCATTGGTACGGCTCGCCCACTGACGGACCACTGCTGATCAACGCGCGATCAGAGACGATTGCCGATAAACCTGCGTTTCGCGCCGCTTGCCGGGAACGGCGCTGCTTAGTGCCTGCGACGGGGTTTTACGAATGGACCAAGGACGCTGAGGGCAACCGCCTGCCGTGGTATTTCCACGACCCATCCGGTGCGCCTTTGGTGTTTGCGGGGATCTGGCAGGATTGGGAGAAGGACGGGCAGGCGCTGACGACCTGCGCTATTGTCTCGACCGCCGCCGGGCCGACGATGGCGCAGGTTCATCACCGCGAACCCGTGACGCTTGCGCCTGAGCAATGGAGCCTGTGGTTGGGCGAGCAGGGAAAAGGGGCCGCGCGCTTGATGGAGGCCGCACCTGAAGCGCGGATCGCGCGGTACAGGGTTGACCGTAAAGTGAACTCCAACCGCGCTGAGGGGCCTGAGTTGATCGAGCCGTACGAGGATGACGCAGAGGCCACTGGCCGCGTTTAGAGACAAACCAAATTCGACTATTCCACGCCGCGCAAAACGCGAGATCCGGCGCGCGCTGGTTTAGGTAAGTCTGAAACGGTTTCCAAAAAAAAGGACCGCCCCTGGGGGAGGGCCAGGGACGGGTGGTACAGTCTTCGGGAGAAACTTGGGGGCGGCTAAAGCGCGGCGTAAAGCACGAACGGAAAGCCGCTATCGGTGCCTGCGGTTGCGAGCGTGACGCCTGCGGTCAGGCCCATAAGAACGCCAATGGCTGCTGCTAACTTGTTCATGGTCTAATCCTGCCTCTGCTGCCTTGAGTGTTGCCAAAGGGGTAACAATCAAATGGGGCAGTAATTGGGCGAGGGTCCAAAAAGTCGAAACAATTAGTCGCAATTGCGCAGGACTGGCCACGGACTGTGGGTTTGCGTGCCTCTTCACGTCGTGCTCGCCGCCAGTGTCGCCTTCGTGTTGTTAGACAGGACGACATGGATCTGTGGCACGAATGTTGCTGGGGGTGGCGGCATGTCCTCTAACATCCTGTGCGAAATACCCGGCCTTTCGCAGCAACGGACAACCCTGATCTAAGCCGCTCACTTGGTTAACGATCCTCAGGCAAGTGGCGCATAAAGCCTCCCCGCCACTATCATTCCCAGCCGTATCGCTTAAGGGAGGTTGGGACCTAAGGGAGAATAATTGATGGAAGTTTCACAGAGTTTACCAGAGCTGATTGCGGCAACACGAGCCACGGCGAAGACGTCCGAAGATCAAATTTCAGAAATTCTGGAACATCTGGAAGGGCCGAACGGCTCGGACGCCCAAGTCAAAGACCTTTGTGCGGCGACTGTTGCACTTGAATTGGCAGCGGTCGATATTTTCACACTTTTTGAAGCGCGAATGCAGCACCACTTTAAGCGGGGTCCATTTTCACGAAAACTTAAGGCAAAGCTCATAAATGCTGGGCATATAGATTTGGCTGATAGGATCCACAAATATTATCTAGCGATCAACGTTTTGAAGCACGGAAAAGGTGCGAGCTATCGGGAGCTGATCGATACTCCGACTTCTCTTTTTGGCGTGAAATTGGCTGAAGATGTTAACGCTGATGACGTGGACGCGCCCGTTGGCCTTATAGACGTCTGTGTGCCGGGCTTTTTTGATGGGCTGGCGGCAACACTTCTTGAAGCTCACCAATTCCTTGAAAATTGATTGGCTTCTGAGTTTAGTTTACCTGCTTAAGCAGGCCCTGCCCGCATATTTAACTCGCCGCGCTGTCTCTGAACAGTGAGCCGCCCCGCCGCTGTGGACCGGAACCTTGCCGAACAAATTTGGTCAAACACGCGGCCTTGCAGATTGGAAATCAGCCATGTCTATCGTTCACGTACTCGCGATTATCACAACGAAACCGGGTCAACGTGCGGCGGTGTTGGCGCTGTTGAATGCCAATGCCCCAGCGGTGTTGGCGGAGGATGGTTGCGTCGCCTATGAGGCAACAATCGACACCGAAAATGCCGGATCTGGCAAAGCCGCGTTTGGCCCCGATACGTTTGTCGTAATTGAGAAATGGTCCAATCTCGAAGCGCTTGAGGCCCATTCCAAAGCTGCGCACATGCTGGTTTTTGGTGCCGCTGCCAAAGACATGATTGACGATAGGATGATCCACGTGCTGTCGCGCGCTTAACGTCTATAGCTTTTGCGTCGATTGGTTGTTCATGTCCTGAAATAGGGGATCGCACGCATCTAACGGACAAACATCTTGTTTGCGGGCTTGCGCGCCACTCAGTTACGCCATGCTATCCGCGGGCGCGTTGAGCGCGGGGCCAGTTCTGCGCGCAATCTTGACGTCTCATTCATCCGTCCCCATTTGCGTCATCTATCACCTCACAAAGGAACGCCCCCATGACCACTGCTACATTGCGTATCGACATTGTTTCAGACGTCGTATGCCCTTGGTGCATCGTGGGCTACAGGCAGCTTAAACAGGCCGTCGAAGCGACGGGTGCATCTGTAGACATCCATTGGCACCCGTTTGAACTGAACCCAAATATGCCCGCTGAAGGCCAGAATATGGTCGAGCACCTCATGGAAAAATACGGAAGTAGCCAGGCTGAATCGCACGCCAACCGTGATCGGCTGACAGCCATCGGTGAAGACCTCGACTTTACATTTTCGTTCGCGGACGACATGCGCATGCACAACACGTTTAACACGCATCAATTGCTGCACTGGGCGACGCTTCAGGGCCATGGTGACGCTCTGAAACAGGCGTTATTCGTCGCGCATTTCACCAATGGCCGCGATTTGTCAGACATCGCTGTGCTGGCCGACATCGCGTTCGAAACCGGCCTTGACCGTGAAGAAGCCGCGGCAATTTTGGCCGATCAACGCTTCGCTGATGCAGTCCGCGCGGAGGAGAAGTTTTGGATCCAGCAGGGCATCAGTGGCGTGCCCGCTGTGGTCTTTGACCGACAGCATTTGGTGACCGGTGCTCAGGGCGTCGACAACTACACCACCATCCTAACCCAATTGACAAAAAGCAGCGAGGCGGAAGCAGGATAGGGCAAATGCGATAGGATGACCTTCAGGCGATCACCCGCACCTTTCGGCTATGCAGCCGAATGCAGCTACGAAGTTGTATTGCAAGCGAAATCCGGTGTCTCGGGCGGTGTGGTTGCCGTTCTACCTGACCAGCTAAGCGTCGCCATCAGGTGATCGAGGCGCTGCAATTGCACCTGCATCTGTGCGGTTTCGGCTATTGGTCACAGTGCAGGCGTGAACTGACTTCCTTTCTGCCTGCTTGTGCGAGAGTTCTCAAGGTTTTGCCCAGCTGATGCCTGATCTGACTTGGGCGGTTCAAGAGATGCACGAGAGCGGCAATTTCGTGACGGTTCGCAGTCGCGTTACTGGCACGCCTGTTGCGCCGTTCTTTGGTGCCGATGGTGAAGGCCGCAGCTTTGACATCATGACGATCGATATCCACGAACTTGTGGGTGCTAAGATCGTCCGCAGCTCTCACGTCGAAGACTGGGCAGGCGCGTTGCAGCAGCTCTCTGGCCGTCAATCTGATCCATCGATTATCTGGCGTTCTTCAAGTTGGGGAACGCAAATCATCGCAGAAGCATGCAATGCACAGACGATGTGTACTCAAAGCCTTGGATCGGCAGATGGGAAGGTACAGAGACGATCTACACGCCTGCAACTGATTTGGGCTTGTGAGCGAAAGCGCTCGTTGAGAAGCCCGCGATTGCCAATTTTTCATCAAGGTGCGTGGGGCGCAGATGAGAGACCGCATTAAAAGTCGGCCCCGGTCTTCGTTTTGTGACGCTTGGGTGAATATCTATCCGATAGAACGGGCTTGGACACATGAAGCAGAATAAGAAAATTGCCATTTTGGGGGCAACAGGGGTGACCGGCAACGCCGTAGTACGTGAGGCGCTGCTGCGTGGTTACGATGTTCACGCGTTGGCACGTACACCTTCAAAGTTGAGAATTACGGACCCAGCGCTCAAAGTTCTGGAAGGAAGCTCAGACGATCTGAGCGTCGTCCTTGAGTTGCTCACAGGGTGTTGCGCTGTAATTAGCACCTTGGGGCCGGGCTTTGACAAATCAATCGCTCGCAAGATGGTCAGCACTGCGGCGACAAGAAACGTTATCCAAGCGATGAACCAGCTGAAGATCAAACGATACGTCGTCATGTCTGGCGCGAGTGTTGTCATGCCTGCAGACAGGACAACGTCATTCGCCAACATCATCACTCGCTTTGTATTTCCCCTTCTTTTAGGCGATATCCTGAGGGACAAATACTCAGAATATGAGCTGCTGAAACTTAGTAACCTGGACTGGACCTTGGTACGTTGTCCAAGGTTGCGGGAGACAGAGGGCCTGTCGCGCCTAGTTATCCAACACACCAAACACAACACGCTTTGGGTCGACAAAACGTCTTTGGCCGAATTTCTTGTCAGCCAGATTGAGAGCGATAAATTTCTGCGAACTGGTATTTTCGCGTTCAGTAAACTGAGGCGTGATGATGGGCTGAGTTGAATAAGAAGCCCTCGAAACAGCTTGCTGCACCGAATCTTGGCATCTTGGATGCTCTGGTTTTGTGAGGGCTTTGGTGCGAAAACGTCACAGGACGGCTCAACGAACGCCCACGCAAGGCCTTGAGATATGTAGCTCGGGAATCGCCCTCTTTCACGATGCGGTCCATGCTTGAGCCTCGAACGGGGTATTCGCTGCGAGCTGCTCGAAAGTCCGGTTCGGGCTAGAGGTGTGTCCCACTGGGCTTGGCTGAGCTGGAATATCGCAGTGCTGAGTGCCCGGATCTGTTGTGCAATAAGCAAGCCTTCGCTACGGCAGACTACATTTCTACTGGGCAATATCGGTTGTGGCTGGCACCCAAAGCAAAATCCCCGCCGCCAACTGGCCGCAGGGATTTCAAATTTGTCAAATTAACAGAGTGGCTTAGTCTACGCTTCACGCTCAGCTTTTTTGCGCGCCAATTTTCGGGCCCGGCGGACTGCCTCGGCCTTATTGCGGACTTTCTTCTCTGACGGTTTCTCAAAATGTTGCTTAAGCCTCATTTCACGAAACACGCCTTCGCGCTGTAGCTTTTTCTTCAGAGCTCGAAGAGCCTGATCGACATTGTTGTCGCGAACACTAACCTGCATTGGGGTATCACCATCTTTCTAAGACAAGTGTGGAATGATTTACTTGTGACCACCGCTATCAAGGACAAATTTCCTTGTCTAGTCAGGTGTGACCAACCTCAGTTGAACTGAGCCACTGGATTTGGGCTCGGAGCAGGTCGTGGAAGGCTTCTTTGGCGAGTTTGGACCCTGCTAACAGGTGTCCGCCCTCGTCGCGCACTTAGCAATGCACCCCTTGCGATAGTCGTTGGCAACAGCGCGCCGCTGGTGAGGGTTCGCAATGTCAGCGCTGTGCTGGAGGTGTCATTGAGCCCAGAGTGTAGAAGACCAATCCCGCGCCTGCCTGAAAGACCCCCAAGCCCATAGAGATGCCTGCGTCCCGTGGGGACAGGGCGACGGAGAGCCCCATGAACAGGCAAAGACCCGATGTGATTATGATCGCGATCAGGCCTGACAAAAACACCGCCTGGGGTTTTGCTTCTCAGCGCTATTGAGCGAATTTGGCAAGCTGAGATTGGCGTTGGGTAGAACTCAATTTGTCAGAAGTAGCCATTGGATCCAGCGCAGCAAAATAGCGCTTCGTCTGGCACAGCAGGCAATGGCTCAAACGGCAGCGAGTGACCGCTCCTCGCTGGTGCCCAATGGTCGGGGTTGTTGTTGTTTTGTTTCCTACAATGTCGGATTAGTACCTAATATTCAGAACCGGAAAGACGACTGACATGACGACCTCAACCCGCTCTAGAACTTATCTGTCCGTGCTGGTGATCTTGGGTTCGACACATCTGTTGAACGATCTGATGCAATCGCTAATTCCAGCGTCCTATCCGATCCTGAAAGAAACATACGAGCTGGATTTCATTCAGATCGGCATGATCACCCTGACGTTCCAGATCGCTGGTGCCTTACTGCAACCGGTGATTGGCATGGTGACTGACAGGCACGCCGCGCCTTATTCGCCGGTCGTTGGGATGATGTTCACCCTTTCTGGTTTGGTCAGCCTCGCCTTCGCTCAGAGTTATGAGGTGATCCTTGTCTCGGTTGTCTTGATCGGAATCGGATCGTCGATTTTCCACCCCGAGGCGACGCGTATGGCACGTTATGCAGCAGGAGGCCGTCAGGGGCTTGCTCAGGGCATCTTTCAGGTTGGTGGGCAGGCAGGTGGGGCACTTGGACCGGTGTTTGCCGCGCTCATCATCGTGCCGTGGGGGCAGTCTAGCCTCGCGTGGTTCGCGGTGCTGGCCCTTCTGGCGATGATGCTTTTGACGTGGATTGGCAGCAAACAGCGCCAGATCAGTGCTGAATTCATGGCCATGGGAGCTCGCCGTAAAGCCGAGGTTAAAACCACGAACCATGCACCTTTGACCATTGGGATCGGTCTGGTCGTCCTAACATTTTTGATGTTCACCAAGAATTTCTATGGCGAGAGCTTCCGGTCCTTCTACACATTCTACCTGATCGAACGCTTCGGCCTATCCATCCCTGCGTCTCAGATGATGCTGTTTATCTTTCTTCTGGCTGCGGCGGTCGGCGTATTGATCGGTGGCATCGTTGGCGACCGAATAGGGCGTTACCGGATCATCTGGATCTCGGTGCTTGGGCCGCTGCCCCTGACGTTGATCCTGCCATACGCTGACCTGTTCTGGACCGGGGTGTTGACGATTATGATCAACCTGATCATGGCCAGCGCGTTTGCATCGATCCTGATCTACGCGATGGACCTTCTGCCCAACCGGATCGGACTGATTGGCGGATTGTTCTATGGGCTGAACTTTGGTCTTGGCGGAATTGCTGCGGGATTCCTTGGTGTGCTTGCCGAAAACTACGGCGTCGAGACGGTGTATTTTATCTGTTCTTTCCTGCCGCTTGCGGGATTGATGGCTTGGTTTCTGCCCCGGATCGACGACGATGGGTAGCAAGGTGTTCCCTAACAGCGGCTTTTAGCTACCGGGGAGCACCTCAGAATTAGTTAATGATTGCCCCGACCCGTGTGGGTGCCTGAGTTTTCGCGCAACCGAAATTTACGGAAAAAGCCCATTTCGCACCACCTAAGTCGTCAGAAAATCATGCCCGCACTTATATCTGCGCCGGAACTCTCGAGCCGGCAGCGGGCTCATGTCTTTTCCGCTCACCCAGCATCAACATCGCTGGCGTTACCACTAAGGTAAGCACCGTTGCGATCACCAACCCTCCTGCGATGGCCGAGGACAACTCTGTCCACCACTGCGTTGACGGCGCTCCATAGACGATTTCGCGGGTGAAAAAGTTCAGGTTCAAGCCGATCACCATTGGCATCAAACCCAGTGCGGTGGTGACTGATGTAAGAATAACCGGTCGCAATCGCTGTGCCCCGGTTCGCAGAGCCGCCTCCAATGGTGCCTGCCCTGACCGCTTGAGGGCGTTATAAGTATCGATCAGCACGATGTTGTTGTTCACGACGATGCCTGCCAAGGCGATCACCCCGATCCCGCCCATGACAATGCCGAAAGGGCGACCAGTTATGATCAATCCCAAAAGCACTCCGGCGATTGAAAAGACAATCGCACTCATCACGACGAACGCTTGGTAGAAATTGTTGAACTGAAGCACCAGAATCACGAACATCAAAAAGATAGCCGTTGCGAAGGCTCCGACGAGGAAGATCATGCTTTCCTGTTGATCCTCGGCTTCTCCCGCAAAACTGAACTCAACCCCGTCAGGAAGGTTTGCCGCGTTCAATGCGGCGGTCAGAGCTATGACCTGATCGTTCACAAGCACATCGGGGGCCACATTGGCCTCAATTGTCGTGACACGCTTTTCGTCGATGCGGCGGATAACCCCTATACGCTCGGATGGAGCAAACGTCACAAAGTTGGAAATCGGCACGAGGCCCGAGGACGTTGGCACCCGCAAACCAGCAAGCTCGGACAGCGACCGTTCTTCGCGGGGAAAGCGAACACGTATGTCCAGCGATCCATCAATGTCATCGGGGCGGTAGTCCGCCACAGTTATACCCTGAGTCAAAAGCTGCACGGCTTGGCCGAGCAGGCTTACATCTGCACCGAACCGCGCGGCCTCGGCGCGGTTGACGAGGATCGAGACCTCAACGCCGGGAACAGGTCGCGTATCGGTCACATCGGTGAAGCCGTCGACCCCTTCCATAATGTCCCTGATCTGCTGAACGGCCGCGCCCTGAACATTTGGATTGCGTGCGGTGACTTGAAGGTTCACCGGCTTTCCCGACGTCGGTCCGCCGCTATCCGTCTGCACCTGCACATCGATGCCTGCGATGTCCGACACACTTTGACGGATTTCCACGCCGATTTCGGCAGCGGTGCGGCGTGTGTCCCAAGGGGTTAGTTCTAATTGCAACGTGCCAATGGTTTCCTCATCACCCCGTCCTGCGCTCATAGTCGACCGTGCATAAATGCTGGCGATTTCGTCATATCCCAAGAGGCGGTCTTCCACGGCTCGCACGAGTGCGTCGCGCTCAAAGATCGAGAAGTTATCACGGGCCCGCACCTGCACCTGCATGAAGTCAGGCTCAACCGATGGGAAGAAACTGATGCCCGTGCCGAATTGGCCATAAAGGCCGAACCCACCGAGTAGCAGCGCCACGGCAAGAAGCAGAGTTGCTGCGGGTCGGAGCACCGCCCATTCCAGCAACCGCACGTAGGCACCTGTGAATCCACCCATATTCCGGGGATCACCGAACTCGGCGTCATAAAGACCTGCTTTGGCCGCTGCAGATTGTGGTTGGCGTTTGCCGATAATGCCCCCAACAACTGGGATGAATATCAGCGCCATGAACAAGGAAGCGAACAGGGTTAGGATAACCGTGATCGGTAGGAATTTCATGAATTCACCAACCATGCCGGTCCAGAACAGCAGCGGGAAGAACACGCTGAGTGTCGTCAATGTGGACGCGATAATCGGCCAAGCCATACGCTTGGCGGCGAATGAGTAAGCGTCTTTGGCTGACGCACCCTCTTGCAGCTTTCGGTCAGCCAATTCGGTCGTGACGATCGCTCCGTCCACCAGCATTCCGACCACAAGGATCAGCGAAAAGAGCACCACGATATTCATCGTGTAACCCATGGTCCAAAGGGCGATGACGCCAGCCAAGAACGCGCCGGGTATCGAGAGGCCGACCAGAATAGCGGAGCGCAATCCCAGCGCGAAGACGATTACGATCATGACTAAGATCACGGCCGCAATGACGTTGGCTTCGAGATCGCTGAGCAAGTCCTTCACCTGTTTGGACTGATCTTGAAGATAAGTAATCTCGATACTGTCTGGCCATTCTGCCTGAAGCTCCTCGATCATAGTCTTCACCGCAGCGACGGTTTCAATGATGTTTGCCCCAGATCGTTTGGTGACTTCCAACGCCAAAGCAGGTTGGCCGTTGATCCGAGCGAAAGAGTTCGGGTCCTCAAACGTGCGGCGAATTGTTGCGACATCGCCGAACGTCACCACAGCGTTTCCACGCACCTTTACCGGCATCGACATAACGTCTTCGAGATCTTCGATCAGCCCAGGCACCTTCAGGACGATCCGACCAGATCCGGTTTCAATTGCACCTGCCGCAATCAAACGGTTGTTGCGTTGGATTTGCCCGATTAGCTCGTCAAATGATAGATTGTAAGTTTGGAATACTGTTGGGTCGATCAGCACTTCGAGGAACTCAAAACGCTGTCCGCCAATGTCTACTTCCAACACCCCCGGCAGTCCTTCGATCTCGTCTTGCAGGTTTTCGGCCAGAGCGTTCAGCGTCCGCTCGGGCACAGGACCCGACAGTATCGCAGTGATGATCGGAAAAAGCGCTGTGTTAATCTCGGTGATGGTGATGTCGCGGGCCCCGTCAGGCAGGTCATTCTGCGCGCGATCGGCGGCCTCTCGAACTTTATCGAGCGCCTCTTGATTGTCCCCGCCCGGTGTAAACTCAAGCTGGATACTAGCGAAGCCTTCGGATGCATCGGACTTCATGCTTTCGAGGCCCGAGATCGAACCAAACTCCGTCTCCATAGGCTCTAGAAGGAGGCGCTCAGCATCCGTTGGGCTAATCCCGTCCAGACCCGTCGATACATAGAATAACGGTAGCGGGACCTCTGGGTTGGCCTCCTTGGGGATCGACACGTAGGCGTAGGCCCCGACGATCAGCACCATAATAAGCGCCATAACAACGACGCGGGACCGCGAGAAAGCAGCGTTGATGATCGCGTTCATGAGTTCGATTCCCCTGCACTCGGGGTAACTGTCTCATCTTCGTTCACGTAGCCTTGGCCGACAGTGATTACGTCCACCGTGCCCGGCAGCCCCGTTACCCAGATGCCATCGATTTGTGCCTTAACGATCTGAATTGGATAGAACTCAACCGTATTATCGGAGGCGACCGTTTTCACCCCGAGAGTGCCTTCTGCGTCCAAAGAGACGATGGACGGAGCAAGAAAATGCGCCGTTACTTCGCCCGTCGGTATGATCACTTCGGCAGAGATGCCTGCAGGGATCATACCGTCATCATTGGCAACTTCGATCTCGGCCAAGAATGTTCTGGTTTCCGACGCCGCAGAGGTGCCGACGAACGTGACGACACCCTCACGTTCTTCGCCTGTGATAAACCGCACTGATGCGGGTTGACCGACGGCAAGGCGCGTGAGCGACTGCTGCGGCACTTGAATGGCAACGGTCAATGGGGTGATATCAACTATGCGGCCCACATCGGTGCCCGCCGAAACAAATTCACCCGCATCGAGATCAAGGGTTTCAATCCGGCCCGAAAATGGCGCTGTAATCGTCAGGGAAGCGGCAGTTTGTTCTACGGCGATGACCTCGGCTTGAGCCGACGCCAGTTTGGCCCGTGATTGCGACACCCGGTCCGCCGTGCCGACACCTCGCTCCAGCAATTGCTCGGCATTGTCGAATTCGCGCTGTGCCTGAGCAAGTTCTTGTGCGGCGCGGTTGCTATCGGCTTGGTTATTGGTCGGATCAAAGCGGGCAATGGCATCGCCAGCGGCTACGTCCTGTCCCTTAGACACCAAGACTTCAGCAATATCGCCAGAAGCTTCGGCCCTCATCATAGTGTCTCGATCCGGGAGCGCCTGACCCTCGGCCTGATAGAACTGCGTGACGGTTTCCGCCACCGAAGTGGTTACAGCAACCGCGACTGGCTTGGGGTCTTCCCGCGCGGCCACAGGCTCTGCCTGCTCAGATGGAAAGATGAACCCGCTGCCCATCCAGCCAACAATGGCCGCCACTAGGAATGCCGCAAACCACGTGGAGCGAGACGCCCCTTTGTCTGATGTGAAGGTCAATCGCTGTGGGGTGGGTTCGGGTGTGCCTGAGGTTGGCGCAGATGCATCATTGCTCATGGCTGTATTCCTTTGGGGCTGCGGGCGTTTGCCCCGCTTCTTTTCATCAAAGTGCTTCGATCGTTCACCGTCACGATAATTATGACATACGTCGAAGAGGTGCGGATACATCAGTCTAGCGCGAAAGGGTAGGCATTCGCACCCCGTGACCGCGCAGCGCGAGAATATGGCCAAATATAACCTCGAACTCGCAATCCGGAAGCAATAGCGCCATGGACGCCATTTCTGAACCAAATGCCGACGCAGTAGTAGCTGCGATAAGGCACAGATATCGCGCGAAGCCCAACGGACCGAGCAGCGTCGGAACGAACCGTGACCTGATCAGGCATAGGCACATAGCAAAGCTGCCAAGGCAAACTCAAGATAGTTAATGGGACCTTGGTCTATGGCGTCCAGATCGGCCTTCACAGCGATCTTGTATTTGCCCGCTATCTCGCGGCGCTTTTGGATCAGTCCCAAAATCGTGTGTTCCATGCTCCATCGCGTTTCACATGGGCCGGAATTTCAGCTAGATTGTTGGTGCGTTTGATACATAACGCCGGAAAAACTGTGCTTTCGCTGCGACTGCCCCATTGGCAGCCATTGTCGCGTCATACCCGGATTATGTTAATTTGCTAAAACTTACCTTTCACGAAAAGTGGAAGGAAAAGCCGTGTTCTGGAGATCGCTAAGTGCCCCACTCTGAGTTCAAGAAGCCGGACAGGCAGTTACTTGATGACATCAAAAATATCGTTGGTGATGCTTGCTGGAAAGATGCTCAGGACGCACCACGCTATTTCGAAGACCCTCGCGGTCGATTTGTAGGTCACGGATGCTTAGTTGTCCTGCCCACCTCGACCGAACAAGTGGCTGCCATCGTTCGTCTTTGCAATCACGCCAAAGTAGGCATCGTTCCTTACAGTGGAGGGACGGGCGTTGTTGCCGGGCAGCTATCGATTAACAGTGATAATGCCATCATCATGTCGCTTGAAAAAATGAACAACGTGCGCGAAATTTTGGTCGATGACGGTGTGATCATTGCTGAAGCTGGCTGCATTCTTGAGGATATTCATACAGCCGCACAAGAGCATGACATGTTGTTTCCGCTAAGTATGGCATCGAAGGGAAGTTGCTGTATCGGAGGGAACCTTGCGACGAATGCAGGCGGTATTCAGGTCTTGCGCTACGGCAATGCCAGAGATCTGTGTCTGGGCGTTGAAGCGGTTTTGCCCGACGGATCGATCCTGAGCGAACTCAGTCCACTGCATAAGAACAACACTGGCTACGACCTTCGGCACCTCCTGATTGGCAGCGAGGGAACTCTGGGTATTATCACCGCAGCAACGCTTAAACTGAAGCCAGTCGATCCAGAAACGGGCACGGCATTTCTGGCCATCACGTCCCCAGCCCATGCGCTGACGCTTTACCGAGCGCTCAAAAAGTATCTGGGCGACAACATCTCAGCCCTTGAGTTGATGAGTGGTCTGGGAATGGATCTGGTCGTCTCAAAGTTCCCAACGCTTCGAAACCCATTCAACCAAAAATATGAGTGGTCCTTGTTGTTGGAAGCCACAGGCCCGCTTGGCCTTGGCGAGCGTATGGAAGCTGCATTGGCTGACTGCTTTGAAGAGGGCCTGTTGCTGGATGCGGTGATCGCCCAGTCCCAATCACAACGCGACAGCCTTTGGAACTTGCGCGAAAACACACCCGAAGCGAACCGCATGGCAGGTGCGTTTTGCAACAGCGATACGTCTGTGCCGATCAGCAAGGTTGATGCTTTCATTGCCGACACGGTCCGGGCGATCCACGAAATCCACTCGGATGTGCAAATCAACAGCTACGGACATATCGGCGATGGGAACATCCATCACAACGTTTTACCACCGATCGGTATAACAAAAGCCGATTTCTTGGACACAAATCCTGGAATTATGGACACGGTGCGAATGGCCATAAACGAAACCACTTCCAAGCATGGCGGATCAATCAGCGCAGAGCATGGAATTGGCCGATTGAAGACAGACGATCTAAGATCCTATGGCGACAAGGCAAAATACGACACCCTTCGACGCATCAAGTTGGCAATAGATCCCAATAACATCATGAACCCGGGTGTTTTGGCTTAAAAGGGCGGTAGCGAGCGGTCTGCTTGCAGTACTCCTCCCAACGGCTTTGTTGCACAAACCACGCCTGACGAGGATTCCCAGTATGAGTCCAGCGTGATAACTGGCGACAATGAGCAGTTGGACACCGACAACGTACAAGACCCGGAACTGGGCCGAGTATAGTCTTTCGCTGAAGCAACGGGGATCGCGCGCGATCTGGTTTGATCCAGAGATGGTGTGGGAGGCTGCACCTACTGGCCGACGGGGACGCCAGCAGACCTACAGCGATACAGGCCTGTCTGACCCTTAAGGTTGTTGAATGTCACTGAGAACTGACCCGGTATTTGCACCGAGATTTGACCCGCTCTTAGTTATGTATCGACGGCTATGCTTTGGTCAATGTGGTGGCCTCCCTTGTGGTTTTCTTTGCGGCTTCTGAACTAGCCTTGAATCGATAGCTGTCGTTGCCGGTTTCAAGGATGTGGCATCGGTGAGTGAGCCGGTCGAGCAGTGCTGTTGTCATCTTTGCGTCGCCAAAGACCTGGGCCCATTCACTGAAGCTGAGATTGGTTGTAATGATGACACTGGTGCGCTCATAAAGCTTGCTCAG
>JAWUXZ010000019.1:0-7649 GCA_034111085.1 Dinoroseobacter sp. | reverse complement strand
AGGGGGCGCTGGGCGCGGGGCGGGCGGCGCGGTGGTAAGTGCTGGCGGGACCGTTTGATCGGCGGGCGGCGGAGGGTGTGCGGAAGTTGTTAGGGGTGTGTTTGGAGGGGGTTTGAGGTGTGGGGTAGTGCGTGGGGGGGAGCCGCGCCCTACGGGTTTGCTTTTGTCTTATGAGGGAAGTCTCAAGCCGCGATGTAGGCTTCCTCTGCGGGGCTGGAGGGACGGCTGAGGATCGGATTTCTGTGCGGATGACGCCCGAAACGCTTTAGGATTTCACGGATGCGCACCTGTTGGCCGAGGAATTGCCCGCGCATCGGCGCAAGCGCTTCAGGCATCCGCGCGTTGATCCGCGTCACCAGATCATCCGTCAGGGCGAGGCGTGAGAGGTGATCTGGCCCCTCACAATGGGTAATCGAGATCACAAAGAATGCCTGCTCCCACGGTGCGAGGGTCTCGTAATGGCCGTTTGAAACCCCCTCAAGTGCTAAACGCGCGGCTTTGATGTCTTGGGCAAAGGCCGCAGGCGTATCGCGCCAGAGCGAGCGTGGGAATTGGTCCAGCACGATAAGAAGTGCTAGGCGACCGCGGGGCATCTCGGCCCAAACATCGAGCTGTCCGGTTGCGGCGGCCAAAGTAAGCTCGCCGTAGCGCTCGATAATCGTGGCGTCCATGCCGTCCCGCATCCGCTCGTTCCAGAACGCTCCATGGGTCTCAAGGCTGGTCTCTTGACCAGTGTCTGGAAACCAGAGGTCAAGGACCTCCTGCGCGCGTGGATCGAGGTCGGACACGGGATTTCGCCAATGGCGGGATACGCCGATAGTGAGGAGCGTAAGAAGGCTTGGGCGAACGGGTCAATGGTGTTGGTGTTTGGCGGGTAAGGCGGGGTGAACCCCGCCCTACGTGTTCGAGGTTAACCCGGTTGGATTACCCCTCCCCAAACACCCGCTTGAAGATCGTATCGACGTGTTTGGTGTGATACCCCATGTCGAATTTCTCGTTGATCCCGTCCACACCGAGTGCGGCAACCACACCCTCATCGGCCAGAAGCTGCTCGCGGAAATCGACGCGCTCTTCCCAGACTTTTAGCGCGTTGCGTTGCACCATTGAATACGCATCCTCGCGCGACACACCCGCTTGGGTCAGCGCCAAAAGCACCCGTTGGGACATCACCAGACCCGGAAACTTGTTCATGTTGTCGAGCATGTTTTCGGGGAAGATCAGCATCTTCTCGACCACACCTGCCAAACGGTGCAGCGCAAAATCGAGCGTGATCGTGGCGTCTGGCCCAATCGCGCGCTCCACTGAGGAATGCGAAATATCGCGCTCGTGCCATAGCGCCACGTTCTCCATCGCGGGCACAACGGCCATGCGCACGAGGCGCGCGAGCCCGGTCAGGTTCTCGGTCAGCACGGGGTTCTTCTTGTGCGGCATCGCCGACGAGCCCTTTTGGCCCGAGGAGAAGAACTCTGCCCCCTCCAGCACCTCGGTGCTCTGCATGTGGCGTATCTCAGTGGCGACGTTCTCGATGGAGCTGGCGATCACGCCGAGGGTGGCAAAAACCATTGCGTGGCGGTCGCGGGGGATGACTTGGGTGCTGATCGGCTCGGGGCGCAGGCCCATCTTTTCGCAGACATGCGCCTCTACCGCCGGGTCGACATTGGCAAAGGTGCCGACTGCGCCCGAGATCGCACCGGTGGCGATTTCCCATTTCGCCTTCTCCAGACGGTTCTTGTTGCGGTCCATCTCGGCGTAGAAGCGCGCGAAGGTCAGGCCCATTGTAGTCGGTTCTGCGTGGATGCCGTGGCTGCGCCCGACGCGGACGGTGTCTTTATACTCAAACGCGCGAGTTTTCAGGGCCGCCAGCAACCGGTCTAGGCCGACCAGCAGAAGGTCACAGGCGCGCACCAGTTGGACGTTGGTGGTGGTGTCGAGCACGTCGGAGCTGGTCATGCCCTGATGGACGAACCGCGCCTCGTCGGCCCCGACATGTTCGGACAGATGGGTCAGGAAGGCGATGACGTCGTGCTTGGTGACGGCCTCAATCTCGTCAATGCGGGCGACGTCGAACTCGACATCCTTGGCTTTCCAGACGGCCTCGGCATTCTCACGCGGGATTACGCCCAGATCGGCCATCGCGTCGCAGGCATGGGCCTCGATCTCGAACCAGATGCGGAACTTGGTCTCGGGCGACCAGATGGCGACCATATCGGGGCGGGAATAACGAGGGATCATGGCGAGGCCTTTCAGTGCAGATGCGTTGCGGGCGGGTCTAGGCGTGGCGGGCGGGCTTGCCAATAGGACGCCGGGTCGCGTGGGTGTGATCGTGGGATTTGGATATTTGTGGAACAATGAGGGCGGCAGTGCAGGGTGACCGTGGGAGAGTGACGCGATGCGGGTTTTGACGGCTTTGGTGATTATGGCTGGTCCGGTTTGGGCTAGCGATTGGCGTGCGCTGGATCAGGCGGGCGCGGTTGAGGTGCTGACGGACCGGGTGTTGGTGTATGAGGGCGGCGAGACCCAGGATTTCCGCGCCTCTGGCCGCACGTTGTATGATGCAGGCGCGCCGAGCTGGGGGTATTGGAAGATCCGTGAGGGGCGCTATTGCAGCCAGTGGCCCCCAAGTCGGGACTGGGATTGCTATGATCTGGAGATATCCTCGGACGGCGCTGCGGTGAAGTTTGTCGACGATTGGGAGAATGAGAGCATTGGGCGTTATACCGATTGATCTTTGGGCTTTTGAGGGGCGCTGGGCGGTATCGCGCGAGATCGCCGATACCAAGGGCGCGGACGGGCAGTTTGCAGGGGAGGCCCTGTTCACGCGCGAGGGGGCTGGGCTGCGGTATGTCGAGACCGGGGTGCTACGGGTTGGTGCTGCGCAGATGCAGGCGGAGCGACAGTATACATGGACCTCGGGTGCCGGGATCGAGGTCTGGTTTGAAGATGGGCGGTTTTTCCACCGGTTTGATCTGGCTGAGACAGCGGCGGCGGCGCATGACTGTCCGCCGGACTGGTATGAGGTGTCGTATAACTTCGGCGCTTGGCCGGCTTGGAGCAGCCGTTGGCGCGTGACCGGGCCTCGCAAAGACTACGTCATGACCTCGCGCTACGTCAGGGCAGAATTGCCAGCCATACCCAGACAGTTATCAGGCTGAGCGCGGTGCCAATCAACACGCCTGAGGCCGCCACGCGGCGCGCGACCCCGTACATATTGGCGAATAGATAAGTATTGATGCCGGGGGCCATAGCAGCCGTCACGACTGCCGAGCGCAGGGCATTGCGATCCAGATCGAAGGCGCGGCCAAGCGTGTAGGTGATCGTGGGATGCAAGATCAGCGAGACGGCGCAGATCATCACAATGGTGCCCGCATCGCCCTCAGGGCGGTAGCGGTAGAGCACGCCACCAAGGCCAAATAGTGCAGCAGGCAGGGCCGCGCGAACCATCATATCGACAGCGTCGGTAAGCGCGCCGGGCAGCGGAGCACCCGTGAGGTTGACCGCGAAGCCAAGCCCGATCCCGATGATCAAAGCGTTCGAGAACATCGCCTTGGTGACTTTGCGCGGCAGGCTGGCCAGCGAGGCGCCAGAAGTACGGGCGCGCACGATCTCCATCACAGTGATGCCGACGCCGTAGGCGAAGGGCGCATGGATCGCGATAATGGCGAAGTTGGCGGCCAATGCGTCAAGGCCATACGCGCGCTCGGTAATTGGCAGCCCCAGAAGGACGGAGTTGGCGAAAAGGCAGCTAAAGCCGATGGCAACGGAATCCTCCCACGGGCGGCGGAAGATCAGCCGTGCGCCAAGCAGGCCCGCAAAAAAGCCAGAGACTGCGCCTGTGTAATAGGCCCCCAGAAGGCTTGGGTTAAACTCGGCACTCAGATCGAGGGTCGAGATCGCGCTGAACAGCAGGCACGGAATGGCGAAATGTTGGGTGAATTTCATCAACCCGTCGACGCCTGTATCGCTGAAATAGCCACGCCACACGGCCAGATAACCCGCGCCGATCAGCAGAAAGACCGGCAAGATCACGTCGAGAAGGGCGGCCATGTCTTAGGCGTCCAGCGTTATCACCAGACCGTCATAGGCGGGGGTGATATTGGCGGGCGTCTCAGCCTCCAGCGTCGCGTAGTCGATGTCGATATGCATGTTGGTCAGGACCGCGCGTGCCGGAGCGGCGCGTTCGATCCACTCCAGAGATTGCGCGACATGGGCGTGGCTGGGATGCGGTTTGTAGCGCAGCGCGTCGAGGATCCAGAGGTCGAGGTTTTGCAACACAGACCACGCGTCTTCGGGGATTTCAGACACATCCGGTAGGTAGGCGGCATCTGCGATGCGAAAGCCAAGTGCCTCTATGCGGCCATGCTGGACCTCGAACGGGATGAAGGGGATTGCCCCTCCCGCGCCGTCGATGCTGAGGGGGCCGTCGAGGCGGTGCATGTCTAGGATCGGTGGGTAATCGCTGCCCGGGGGTTGGACGAAAGCATAACCAAAGCGCGCGGTTAGCGCGTCTAGGGTCTGGCGATCGGCATAAATCGGCAGGCGATTTTTCTGGTTGAACACGATCATGCGTAGGTCGTCGATGCCGTGGACATGATCGGCGTGCGAATGGGTGAACAGCACCGCATCGAGATTGCCGACCTCGGCGTCCAAAAGCTGTTGGCGCATATCAGGGCTCGTGTCGATCAAGACGCGGGTGGTGCCTGCATCTGTTACGCGCTCAACCAGCAACGAACAGCGGCGACGCGCATTTTTTGGGTTGGTCGGATCGCACGCGCCCCATATCCCGCCAAGGCGCGGCACGCCGCCCGACGAGCCGCACCCGAGTATGGTCAGGCGCAACTCAGCCATGGGTGGCTTTCCAGAACAAGCGCTCAAAATTTGCCTCGGTCTGGGCGGCAAAATCTTCATAGCTGAGGCCAAAGACCTCGGCCCCGACGCGCGCGGTGTGGGCTGTATAAGCAGGCTCGTTTCGGCGCCCGCGATGGGGTGGGGGCGCGAGATAAGGCGCGTCGGTTTCCACAAGGATGCGGTCGGGCGGCGCAGTCGCGAAGATATCGCGCAAGGCTTGGGACTTCGGGAACGCCGAGATACCGGACATCGACAGATAGAAGCCAAGTTCGAGGGCGGCCTGCGCAAGCTCTAAGCTGCTGGAAAAGCAGTGCATAACACATGTATACGGGGTGGCCTGATAGGCATCGGTTAGAATGCGGGCCATATCCTCGTCTGCGCCGCGCGCGTGGATGATCAGGGGCAATTTGGTTTGCTGGGCTGCCTCGATATGCACGGCAAGGCTGGCTTTTTGGATGTCCTTGCTGTCGGCGGTGTAGTGGTAGTCTAGACCCGTCTCGCCAATGCCAACAAACTTGGGGTGCTTGGCGAGGGCCAGAAGTTCGTCCAGCGTTGCAAGGGGCTCGGCAGCGGCGCTCATCGGGTGGGTGCCTGCCGCATAGAAAACCTGCAGATGTGCCTCTGCAATCGCGCGGATCTCGGGCTCGCAACGCAGCTTGGTACAGATCGTGACCATGCGGTGCACGCCAGCTTGCGCTGCGCGCTCGACTAGACCTGCCACATCACCCTCGAAATCGGGGAAGTCGAGATGGCAGTGGCTGTCGGTGATCTTGGGGGACATGGGCGGCTTTCTGGCTTAGGGCGCGGCCCGGCGGGCGGTGTCCTGCAATTGCCGGAACATATCCAGCAGAAGCACCGAAGGGTCAAGGTTGAGGGCGGCACCTTTGCGCACCTGTGCGGGCAGCGCTATCGCGGCCTCGGCCCATGCTTGGGCTGCATCGGGGCGGGGGGCGAGGCGGGCGCGCAAAGCGGCCTCGCCGGGTGTGGCTTCAGGCAGCGGGCGCGACAGGGCAGCTTGGCGGGCAATTTGGGACAACGCGCGTTCGGTCAGGGTTGTAAGCATCGATAGCCGCTCAGTGCCCGCAGCGCCGCCGGGCAGGGTGGCAAGTGCCAATGCGCGCGCGCGGTCGAGACGGGGGAGCGTGTCGAGCAGTGCTATGATCTGGCTGTAAAGGTTGGCCCCGCCTGCAGTGCGCAGCGACAGGGCCGTGCGGGCCGAGCCATCAGCCAGTTGGGTCAGAGCGGCGAGCTCGCCCGCGGGCAGATCGCTGCCTTCGATTTGGGCAAGCACTGCACCGAGGTCCGCGGCGTTCAGAGGCGACATGCGCAGCACGCGGCAGCGCGACCGGATCGTCGCCAGTAGCCGCGCAGGTTGGTGCGCGACCAGCAGGAAGACGGTGTTCTTAGGCGGCTCTTCCAGCGCTTTCAGCAGTGCGTTGGCGGCGTTGCGGTTCATCTCATCGGCGGCATCGACGATCACGACACGTCGCCCGCCATCAGGGATCGACATCGAGAAGAACGCCTTGAGTTTGCGCGCGTCCTCCACGGTGATCTCGGCGCGTGGGCGGTAGGGTTTCTTGTCGGTGTTCCATGCGCGCCTAAGCACGAACAGGCGCTGATCGGTGCCAATCAGGATGCGGCGCACGGCAGGGTCGGTCGGATCGGTGTCCAGACTGGTAGCAGGCTCGGGCGCGCCAAACATGCCGCCGGGTTCGTCAATCGGCGTGCTCAGCAAGTAGCGCGCGGCGCGCCACGCAAAGCTGGCCTTGCCAATGCCCTGAGGGCCGGTCAACAGCCACGCGTGATGCAGACGCCCTGAGGCGAGGGCGTCCAGCAGCGCCGCCTCGGCCGGGGCATGGCCGAACACGATCGCGGCGTCGCGCGGATGCGGGGCACCGTCGAGCGCGTCGAGATCGGCGAGTATGTCGTCCTCAGCCATGTGCGTCTACAGCATCGCGGACGCGGGTGGCGACGGTCTCGGGTGCGGCATCGCCGTCGATGACGACGCAGCGCTGGGCAAACTCAGCGGCAAGATCGAGGAAGGCGGCACGCAGTCGTCTCTGGAAATCGGTGCCGAAATCCTCAAACCGTTCTTCGGCGGTTTGGCGACCTTTGGCGCGGGCATGGCCCTTCGCAGGGTCCATGTCGATGATAAGGGTCAGATCCGGCTCGATCCCGATAATGAGATTGTGAAGTTGGTCCACCGTGGCGCGCAGATCGCCGCGCGTCATGCCTTGGTAGAGGCGTGTGCTGTCGGCGAAACGGTCGCAGATCACGGTTTTGCCAGCGGCCAGCGCGGGGCTGATGGTGCGTTCCACATGGTCGCGCCGCGCGGCGGTAAACAGCAACATTTCGGTTTCCGCGGACCAGCGGTCTGGATCGCCTTGCAGCACCAGCGCGCGAATTTCCTCGGCACCGGGCGAGCCACCGGGTTCGCGGGTCAGGACAACGTTTTGGCCCTCGGCGCGGAGCGCGTCTGCAAGCAAGCGCGCTTGGGTGGACTTGCCTGAACCGTCGATACCCTCGAAACTGATGAAGCGACCGGAGGCGGAAATGGGAGCGGACATAGGCGTCTAGCGCACCGCCGCATCGGCGGCTCCGGAGCCTAGTATTCGGTCTAGGATGCTTTGGGCGGCAAGACGAATGCGTTGGGTAAAGCTGCCTTGCGCCACGTGCGCCTCGGTGCGCAAGCCAATGCGCCGTTCAGGCATGTCAGGAATCGAGATGATCATCTCGCCGACTAATGTTCCGGCAATAACAGGCGCTTGCAACGGGCCGTTAAAGCGAATTTCGGCATCAAGCGC
>JAWUXZ010000018.1:0-9846 GCA_034111085.1 Dinoroseobacter sp. | reverse complement strand
TCGGGCTTGACCGGCTGTGGGGCGCTGAGAATGGCATTATTGGCGGTCAGAAGCCCAAGGTTCGGCGCGCGCACGGCGGCCAGCGGGCCCTGGTCGCCTTCCATCGCCGCTTAGGCGTGGGCTTGGTTGCCGCAAGACAGATGTGCGCGACGCGGGCCGTCTTCGGCAGCTTTGCGCATCCGGTCGAGGTAAGTGCTGCGGGTCTCGGCCGAGCGCGCTTCGATGCGTGCGGTGATCTGTGCAAGGCGGGGATGGAGGCTCATGTGAAAGGTCCTTCTGGGTCAAAATTGGCGCTGGGGCATGCGGATGAGGTGTTTGTGCAGCGCATACCTGTTAGCGCTAACCAATGCTAGGAAAAAGGGGATGCTTGGACAATGCACCGCCCCGACGCTGCGGACGCGAGCGGCTTTGCTGCGATGCAGCGTCACCACATAGCGGCTATTCATTATATGCAGTACTCATCTTTGGAGGCGGCCCCTATGTAGTTTACAAGACGAAACAGGTCGTGTGCTGCTCCCTTACGCGACCGCACTTAGGAGATGATCCATGCACTCGACATCCACACCAGTTGATCTCAATGCAATCGAAGCAAAAGCCCGCCAGTTGCGCGCAGAAGCCATGCGCGACATGGCTGTAGCGACCCGCGCTTGGGTTGCTGGCCTGTTTGCCGCAAAAGGCCATGGCGCCAACGCGTAAATTCGCTTTAACCATGCGCCCGGAGCGGATACGCCCGAGCGCATGGAAAACATGCCCACTCTCCGCCTGAGCCCGAAAGCCGACGCCCGCGCCCTGCGCCATGGTCACCCTTGGGTCCACGGCGACCAGATCGTTTGGGACCGTCGCTCGCGCAGCATCGCCCCCGGCAGCATTGCGCTGCTCGAAGATGCTGGCCGCACACCTGTCGCACTTGTTGCGGTTGTCCCCCAAGCCAAGATTGCCGCGCGGATTTTGACGCGTGATCTGGACGCGTCAATTGATGATGCTTGGCTGAAAGCGCGCGTACAGACCGCCTATGATCTGCGCAACCGTCTGTACCCTGACCCGTATTACCGCATGATTCATGCAGAAGGCGACGACCTGCCGGGTCTGATCGTGGACCGCTTTGGCGACACGCTGGTTGTCCAGCCTAACGCGATATGGATCGAAGATCGGCTGGACGCACTGACCGCAGCACTGATCGAGGTCACTGGGGTTACCCATGTAATCAAGAATGCCGCAGGCCGTGCGCGCAAACTCGAAGAGTTGGACGATGTCAGCGCTGTGCTGGCCGGATCACCGCCCGAGAAGGTGTCGGTGCTGATGAACGGCGCGACCTATGTGGCGGATTTGGCCGAAGGGCAGAAAACGGGTCTGTTTTTTGACCAACGCCCGAACCACACGTTCATGGCAAGCCTCGCCAAAGATGCCAAGGTCTTGGATATGTTTGCTCATGTCGGCGGCTTTGCATTGGCGGCTTTGGTTGCGGGCGGGGAGTCTGCGCTGGCGATTGACGGCTCGGCCCCGGCATTGGCGTTGGCCGAAGAGAGCGCTGCGCTTTCTGGCGTCGCCGACCGATTCGAGACGCGTAAATCAGACGCTTTTGCCGCGTTTGAGGCGCTGGCCGAGGACGGCGCGAAGTTTGATCTGGTGATCTGCGACCCACCTGCGTTTGCCCCTAATAAAGGCGCGTTGACCGCTGGCTTGCGTGCCTATGAGCGCACGGCGAGGCTCGCGACGAACCTCGTGGCCCCCGGCGGTATTCTGATGCTGTGCTCGTGTTCGCACGCGGCTACGCTGGACAAGTTCCGCTCCGCCTGCTTGCGGGGCATGGGCCGTGCCGGGCGCGACCCGAAACTGATCTATACGGGCAGCGCTGGCCCAGATCACCCGGTCCACCCTAGCCTAAGCGATACCGGCTACCTCAAAGCACTGGCCTTCCATCTGCCATGAGGGTGCTGATTGATGCCTGCGTGCTGGTGCCGTCGCTGACACGGCGTTTGGTGCTGGCAGCAGGCGAAATCACGCCGCTTTGGTCGGCGGGTATTTTGGATGAATGGCGCTATGCAGTCTCCAAGCTTGGCCCGATGGAGGCCGCAGAGGTTGGGACCGAGATTGCGCTGATGCGGGCGAAGTATATGCAGGCTGAGATCGCGGTGCGTGCGGATCAGATTGATGCGATAAATTTGCCGGACCCGGATGACTGCCACGTGCTTGCCGCTGCTTTAGCAGGGCAGGCGGAAGAGCTGTTGACGTTCAACATCAAAGACTTCCCGCTCAGAGTACTTGCGGGACACGGTATCTTGCGACGCCAACCGGATGAGTTTCTCTTGGAAGCGGCACATGCGGACGCAGCACCGCTCATAAAGATCCTAGAAGCCGAAGAAGCAGCCACTGGTCGCAGCCGCCGCGCGCTTTTGCGTGGCTCGCAACTGCCACGTCTGTCGAAGTTCCTGACAGTCTAGCCAGGAAGCGATGGCGACCAGCCTGCTTCCAGCTTTTCAATCGCAGCAATCCGCTCGGCGGTCTTTGGATGGGACATGATCCAAGCAGGGGCAGCGCCGGTTTGCATTCCTGTTAACGTCTCCAGCTTACGGAAAAGGCTCTTTTGCGGGTCGGTGCCGATGCCGGATTTCGTCAACAGCGCGCTGGCATAGGCGTCGGCCTCGTATTCGTCCTGACGCGACAGACGTGCGGCCAGCAAGGTCGTCAAAGCATTGGCAATCCAGACGCCGATCACCGGAATAAACCGTCCCAAAATCATCGCAAGGGCCACGCGAATAGCGTTCTGGCCCGAAAAGTCGATCATGCGGCGGCGCGAATGGCCCAATGCGACATGACCCAACTCATGGGCGATGACGCTCGCCATTTCTTCTGCCGTTACCTCGCCCGTTTGGTATTTGCGGTAAAAGCCCCGGGTGATGAAAATACGTCCATCGGGGGCGGCGAGGCCGTTGACCGGGTCGATTTCGTAGATGTGGACTTTGATGCGTGGCAGATCGAGCGCTGCGGCCATCCGGTCGCTCAGCTTCTTGAGTTTGGGATCTGCCAACTCGGTAGATTGCGCATCAAGCTGCCGCCCGGTGCGCCAAGCTGAGATATAGTAAAGGACAATCGCGTAGCCGATGGCCAGTAGAATGGGGGCGAGTTTTATCATGTCTTAGAATATGGGGCGCAGGCAGGGGCGCGACAAGCGCGAGGGGCGCGAAAAGCGACGGTGTTGCGCTAACTGCCCAGCCCGGGATCAAGGCGCCGGGTTAACCGTTCGGCCAAAGTCGCCACGTCCGGCACGCATTCGTAAAACGTCGCAAGCGAGCCGTCTGCGAATCCTTCGGTCACCACATGATGCACCAGCTTATCAAGCGGGTCCCAGAATCCATTGGTGTTCAACAAGAAAACTGGCTTGGAATGCAGGCCAAGTTGGCCCCAAGTCAGCACCTCGAAGAACTCATCAAGCGAGCCAGCGCCACCGGGCAACACCACAATCGCGTCGGAGTTCATGAACATGACCTTCTTACGCTCGTGCATCGTCTCGGTGATCACAAATCGGCTAAGATCGCGCTTGCCGTTCTCGACACTCAGTAAATGCACCGGAATCACGCCAAGCGTCCGCCCGCCCGCATCTTGGGTGGCTTGGGCGACGGCCCCCATCAGGCCGACATCGCCCGCGCCATAAACCAACTCATGCCCTTGGCTGGCAAGCCACGTGCCCACCTCAGACGCCGCTGCATGATACGCGGGATCGATGCCCGAACGAGAGCCACAAAAAACACAAATACTATGGGTCGTGTTCGGCATGGGGCTGTCCTTCAAAAACTGCGCTTTGACGCTGGATAATCCCGTTGCTAGTGTTGAGCAACGGGGCTGTTGGACGCGCCCGACGGGCACACGGGCTCGGGATGCGCTTTGCGGCGGTATCCATCGTTCAGATCGAGGAAAACCTCGGGGGAGTTTGAATGTCTGTATGGACGGTTCTGGGACTTGGGGCGACGGCGACTGTGAGCACCGCTGCGGCGGCTGTGGTGGTGGTGATCGGAGCGGTCGGATACTTCGTGATCTTGCCGCAATTTCAAGAACCTGACGTGCCCGAGCCAGCCGTTGTGGTGCAACAAGAACAAGCGCCTGAAGTGGTGCCAGAAGCCGTCGTGATGGTAGAAGATGCCCCGGTAGTGGTGGAAGCTGAGCCGGAGGCGGTGGAGATTGCACCTGAAGTGGCTGCCGAGGCTGCCTCGGTTGAAGAGGTCGTTCCGGCTGAAGAAGCTGGCCCGCGCCCCCCGACCTTTGATGTGGTGCGCGTAGACGGCTTGGGCTCGGCGCTTGTCGCTGGGATCGCCGAGCCCGGCAAAATCGTTGATGTATTGCTCGATGGGGTCTCAATTGTTGAGGCCAGCAGCGGCCGGGATGGTCGGTTTGTGACGTTTTTTGATATTCCGCCAAGCGACCAGCCACGCAGCTTGCAGTTGTCGGTGCGTCTTGAGGACGGAATGCTTCTATCAGCTGAAACGATCTTGATCGCCCCCTTCGCCATGGCTGTTGCGGAAGCTGAAATTGACCAAACTTCTGAGACCGCCGAGATTTCTGAAATTGTCGAAACCGTTGAAGCTATTGATACTATTGATACTATTGATACTATTGATACTATTGAAACTATTGAAATCGCTGAGACCACAGAGACCATTGAAACCGCTGAAACCATTGGAACCGCTGAGACCATTGAGACCATTGAGACAATTGAGACTGCGGCACTCGCCCCCGATACGGATTTGTCAGCACCCCAAAACCTCGTGACCCGCGCGCCTGCGGCACCCGCTTTGGTTGTTGCCACCCAAGACGGCGTGCGCGTGTTGCAACCCTCAGCAGCACCCGTGATCAGCGCACCCGGCGCGGCGCGAATTCAGGTCAATGTGACCATCGACACGATCAGCTATGACGCTGACGGCGTCGTCGAGATTGCCGGGCGCGGGCAGGGCGGCGGGTTTGTGCGCCTCTACCTCGATAATTTGGCCGTCAAAACGACTCCTGTGACCAATCAGGGCGTTTGGGGCGCGAATCTACCGGGGGTGGAGCCGGGGATTTATACCCTGCGCGTGGACGAGTTGGACGTAACCGGTGCCGTGACTTCGCGGTTCGAGACCCCTTTCAAGCGCGAAGAGCCTGCGATTGTCGCAGCTGCACAATTGGCGCTGGCGCCGCCGGAACCGATTGAGACCGCCGTGCCATCCGTGCCATCCGTGCCATCCGTGCCATCCGTGGCGACCAGCACATCGCAACCCACTGTTTTGAGCACTGAGCCGACGGCACCTGTGGTGTCAGACGCCGAAGCCGTTCCCGCAACAACACCGCAAACGGAAGCTGTTGAGGTTGCCGTAGTCCCAACGCTCGATCCCGCCGCGCGTCCGACTGTCAGTGTCATCACCGTGCAGCCGGGCTTCACGCTCTGGCAGATCGCGCAAGAAATGATGGGCCAAGGCGAGATGTATGTGCAGGTCTATGAGGCCAATCGCGCCCAGATTCGCGATCCGAACCTGATTTATCCGGGCCAAGTCTTCACTATGCCCGCCAATCAATAGCGCCGCGACGCACCGACGCGCTGGTCACTCGGGCGCTGCGGGGGTAAGAAGTGTGATCCGATTTCTGAGAGGCGCCAGACTATATGTCCAGCACGACTGACCCCGCGACGAACCAGCCGACCCCCACCCCAACGCCCTCCGACGTAGAAGTCGCCACCGACCGCGCCAGCGGGATGCGCACGATCCGCAAGGTGGCCCCTTATCTGTGGCCCGAGGACGAGCCATGGGTAAAGTATCGCGTGGTTTTTGCGGTGATAACGCTCGTGGTTGCCAAGGTGATCGCCGTCGGCACACCGATGTTCTACAAGGCCGCCGTCGATGCTTTGTCAGGCGACGCGGGCCAAGCCACTTTGGTGGCAATTGGCGCGGTGGGTCTGACGGTTGCTTACGGAATGGCCCGCCTGTTCACGGTTGGGTTTCAGCAACTGCGCGATCTGATTTTTGCAGCCGTTGGTCAGCGTGCGCTGCGCAAACTGGCGCTTGAGACGTTCACGCATATTCACGCGCTGTCTTTGCGCTACCACATCACCCGCAAAACAGGTGGCCTCAGCCGGATTATTGAGCGCGGTGTCAAAGGCGTCGATTTCCTGCTGCGATTCCTACTATTTTCCATCGGACCGCTGATCCTCGAGTTGATCATGGTCTCGGCGATCCTGTTTGTGCTGTTTGATGTGACCTATCTGCTGGTCCTCGTCCTAACGATCACGCTTTACGTCTGGTTTACATTCCGCGTCACCGAATGGCGGGTGCAAATCCGCAAGGAGATGAACGCGCAGGACACCGACGCGAACCAGAAGGCCATCGACAGCCTGCTAAATTTCGAGACGGTCAAGTATTTCGGCGCCGAGGCGCGCGAGGCAGAACGCTATGACAGCGCTATGGAGCTTTACGAGAAGGCCGCGTTGAAGACGAGCTATACGCTGGGCTTTCTAAATTTCGGCCAGTCGGTTCTGATCACCGCAGGTCTGGTGATCGTCATGGTTTTGGCGGCCCTGGGCGTGCAGCGCGGCGATCTGACTGTTGGCGATTTTGTCCTCGTGAACGCCTATATGATCCAGATCACGATGCCATTGAACTTCCTCGGCACGGTCTACCGAGAAATCCGCCAAGCGCTTGTGGATATGGGGGAAATGTTTGACCTGCTCGAACAGCCCACCGATGTGAAGGACAAGGTGGACGCCGCTGATCTGAAGGTGGCGGGCGGTGAGATCGTTCTTGAGGATCTGCATTTCGGCTATGATGCGGCGCGGCCTATCTTGAAGGGCATATCGCTTCGGGTCGGTCCCGGAGAGACGGTTGCGATTGTTGGCCCCTCTGGATCGGGCAAGTCCACCATTGGTCGGCTCTTGTTCCGGTTTTACGACGTAACCGGCGGCGCGCTGCGTATTGATGGCCAAGACGTGCGCGATGTTAGCCAGTCCTCGCTGCATAACGCCATTGGCGTGGTGCCCCAAGACACTGTGCTGTTTAACGATACGGTGCGCTACAACATCGCCTACGGTCGGGCCGGAGCCAGCCAGCGCGAGATCGAGGATGCTGCGCGAGCAGCGCGTATCCATGATTTCATCATGTCGCTGCCTGAGGGCTACGAGACCACGGTGGGCGAGCGCGGCTTGAAGTTGTCAGGCGGCGAAAAGCAGCGCGTTGGGATTGCGCGAACCTTGCTGAAAGATCCGCCGATTTTGCTGCTCGACGAGGCGACCTCGGCTTTGGACACCCAAACCGAGCGCGACATTCAGGACAGCTTGAAAGCCATGGGCGAGGGGCGGTCAGTGATCACAATTGCGCACAGGCTCTCGACGATTGTGGATGCCGATCAGATTATTGTGCTGGAGGCAGGCTTGATTGTAGAGCGCGGGACCCATGATCAGTTGGTGACCCAAGACGGGCGCTATGCACATATGTGGCACCGCCAGCAGAATGAGGCCGAGGGATAATAGGGGGCAGTGTTTGCGCGTGGTTTTTGCCCAGCTAGCAGAAACTAAATGTCTGACGTCCGCGGTTTTCCGCAGGAAAAATTTGGGTAATTGTTTCGCCTGCGATCAATTTACATGAGAAACCGCAGAGCACTTGCATGAAAAAAGGCATGGTCTAACCAGACCATGCCTTCCTCTAACATCTCGTAAAGGTCTGTCGCTTAAGCGTTGGTCTCACGGATTTTATCCGCAGCATCTTTGTCAAACACAACACCGCTCGCGGCAAACAGCGTATCCAGCTCGCCCGATAAGGTCATCTCGGTGATGATATCGCAACCGCCGACAAACTCGCCCTTCACGTAAAGCTGTGGGATCGTCGGCCAGTCGCTGAAGTCCTTGATGCCTTGGCGAATGCCGTCATCGGCCAGCACGTTCACATCAGCGAACTCAACGCCCATGAAGTTCAGCACACCCGCCACACGCGACGAGAACCCGCATTGGGGCATCGATTTGGTGCCCTTCATGAACAGCACAACATCGTTGCTGGTGACAGTGTCTTGGATCGCAGATTTGGCATCGGCCATGGGATCACTCCTTAGATTTGGCGGCACCCGGCACGAAGGCACGGGCATAGGCTTGCGGATCTTTGGGCACGCGGAATTGACCGTGGCTACCGCCACCTCCGCCGCCCGATTGATATTCGGCTTGAACGATGTGATCGCCTTTACCGGGCGCGCTGCCGCGCAGTTTTTTGCCGTTCTCGGAGCGTACGATCAAGTAGGCGCGCACGCCCACAATCGCCAAAATCAGCGCGCTGAGGATAAACACAGGCGTGGCGATCAAGGAATACATCGCGTTAGTCCGGCGCCTTGGTGGTCAGCGCCAACGCATGCAATTCGCCCGCAGGTCCGTCCATCTTGCCCTTGAGCGTCGCATAGACCGCGCGTTGCTGCTGGACGCGGTTTTTGCCGCGAAAGCTTTCATCCACTACCATGGCAGCGAAATGTGCGCCGTCATCACCTTGCACGGTGATCTGCGCATCGGGGAAGCCTTCGCGAAGCAGGCGTTCAATCTGGGTCGCATCAATCGTCATCGGTGCTATTCCTGTGTAGTTGAGTCAGATTTAGCAACGCGCAGGCCAAGCTGCAAGAGCGCGGCTTAACCAAGGGCTGCGGCAAAGGCCCCGCGATAGAGATCTGACAACTCGGCGAGTGGCGCATGTGACCCCCCGATTTTGACCGTATCGCCGCCAAATCGCCCGACGCAGATCAGCGGAACCCCCGCGCGCCCTGCAGCAACCATCAGGGCCTCGGCCTTATCGAACGAGCACGCGATCAGGTAGCGCGCTTGATCCTCACCAAACAGTGTTGCGGTATCGCTGGCATCAAGATTGATCCCCACGCCCGCCGCATCCGCCATCTCAAACGCGGCCAGCGCCAATCCGCCATCGCTGAGATCGGTGCAGGCGTTGATCAGCGCGCGGTTCTCGCGGATGAAATTGCCATGACGCGCTTCGGCCTCTAGATCGACGGCGGGGGCGTCGCCTTCTGCACGGTTAAAGACCTCTGCCAGTAAGGCCGATTGGCCCAGATGGCCCTTAGTCTCGCCCAGCACCAAGGCAAAGTGCCCCTCACGAACGTCGCCCGCGATCAGATCGTCGAGGCTATCGAGCAATCCCACCGCCCCAATCGTCGGCGTTGGCAAGATCCCTGTGCCGTCTGTTTCGTTATACAAAGATACGTTGCCCGATACGATGGGCATGCCGAGCGCGAGACACGCAGCCCCGATGCCTTCGATTGCGCCGACGAACTGACCCATGATGCGGGGCTTCTCGGGGTTGCCGAAATTCATGTTGTCAGTTGTTGCCAAGGGCCGTGCGCCTACAGCCGTGAGGTTTCGGTACGCTTCAGCCACCGCTTGCTTGCCGCCCTCAACAGGGTTTGCAGCCACATAGCGCGGGGTCACATCGCTGGTGAACGCAAGCGCTTTGCCCGTCCCATGCACCCGCACGATCCCTGCACCAAGGCCCGGCGTGCGGACGGTGTCGGCCATTACTTGGCTGTCATACTGCTCCCACACCCATGCTTTATGCGCATAATTCGGCGAGGCAATCAGAGTACGCAGCCCATCGATCGGATCAATCTCGGGGACAAATTCTAGCGGCTCGGGCGTTGGCGTTGGCTCCCACGGGCGGTCGTATTCCGGGGCTGAGGACGCGAGTTTTGATAGTGGCAAGTCTGCCTTGGTCTCGCCGCCATGCACGATCACGAACCGATCCTCGGCCAGCGTCTCGCCGACAATTGCAAAGTCGAGGTCCCATTTGTCGAAGACTGCTTTCGCCTCGGCCTCCTTGGCCGGATCGAGCACCATCAACATGCGCTCTT
>JAWUXZ010000017.1:0-115492 GCA_034111085.1 Dinoroseobacter sp. | reverse complement strand
TCCTACGGGGCGCCCTTTTTCGTTAGTTGGCTCGAACGAAGCGGTGCACAAAAAAAGGACGCCCCTTAGGACGCCCTTTTCGATACTCGTGATCGCCTAGATTAGACGGCGGCTTTTAGGGCCTCGATCAGATCAGTCTTCTCCCACGAGAAACCACCATCGGCTTCAGGCGCGCGCCCGAAGTGGCCGTATGCGGCGGTGCGTGCGTAGATCGGCTTGTTCATGCCCAGATGCGTGCGGATGCCGCGTGGGGTCAGGTCCATAACCTCGGCCAGCGCCTTCTCGATCGCGACCTCGCCCACTTGGCCGGTGCCATGGGTGTCGGCATAGATCGACAATGGCTTGGCAACGCCGATGGCATAGCTCAGCTGGATCGTGCAGCGTGTCGCAAGGCCTGCGGCCACAACGTTCTTGGCCAGATACCGCGCCGCATAGGCCGCCGAGCGGTCCACCTTGGTCGGGTCTTTGCCGGAAAACGCGCCGCCGCCATGGGGGGCTGCGCCGCCATATGTGTCGACGATGATTTTGCGCCCGGTCAGGCCCGCGTCGCCGTCAGGTCCGCCAATGACGAATTTGCCGGTAGGGTTCACGTGCCACTGGGTCTCAGCGTCGATCCAGCCGTCAGGCAAGGTGCTGAGAATGTAGGGCTCAACCACCGCGCGCACATCGGCGCTGGTCATGGTCTCGTCCAGATGCTGCGTCGACAGCACGATAGAGCTGACGCCAACAGGCTTGCCGCCCTCATAGCGCACGGAAAGCTGCGATTTGGCATCCGGGCCAAGCGTCGGCTCGGTTCCGTTCTTACGGACCTCAGCCAGTTTGTGCAGGATCGCGTGGGCATAGTGGATTGGGGCCGGCATCAACTCGGCCGTCTCGTCGACCGCGTAGCCAAACATGATGCCTTGGTCGCCAGCGCCCTCGTCACCCTGCTCGCCAGTTACGCCTTGGGCGATATGCGCGGATTGCTCGTGCAGCAAGTTGGTGACTTCGCAAGTGTTCCAGTGGAACTTTTCCTGCTCGTAGCCAATGTCCTTGATGCAGTCGCGGGTGATCTGTTCGATCTTGCCCATGTACTCGGACAGCTTTGCCTGATCGGTCAGCCCGACTTCGCCGCCAATGACAACACGGTTGGTGGTGGCAAAGGTTTCAGCGGCAACGCGCGCCAGCGGGTCTTCGGCCAGAAAGGCGTCCAGAACGGCGTCGGAAATACGGTCGCAAACCTTATCAGGATGCCCCTCGGAAACAGATTCCGAGGTGAATGTGTAGTTGCTGCGGGACATGAGTAGTGCTCCAGATGATATAATCCGCGCACGTCAGGAAGCCGTTGTGCCGGAAGAATGAAGCGCAATTATACGCCCGCAGGCGACGGGTCAATCGGCGCGGCGCGGCCTGCGTGCAAATGCTGCAAGCGCACAACACAGCCATAGCAATGCAAACGGTAATGCGCCCCATTTTACATAGAGTGTCGGGGCTATTCGCGGTGGTAATGCAACATCCAGAAATCCGGTCTGGTTCAGCGGAATACTGCCGACAATTCCGCCGCGCGCATCAATCATCGCCGACACTCCGGTATTGGCGGCGCGCACCACTGGCAGGCCCCGCTCGCGTGCGCGCATCCGCGCCAGATCGAGGTGCTGTTGCGGTCCTGCGAAATTGCCGAACCACGCGTCATTGGTCAGATGTAGCATGAAGGCGGCATCATGGCTAAGCGTGCGACCAAAGCCCGGAAAGATCGCCTCATAACAAATCAGCGGCAACGCCATGCCGAGCGCGCCAAGGTCCATCAACTCAGGCCCCGGCCCGGCGGTGTAGCCAAACCCATCGCGCGAGGCCAAACCGTAGATGCCAAAGCCCGCCATAATATCGCCGAGCGGCACGTATTCGCCAAAGGGCACCAAATGCGATTTGTCATAACGCGCGGTGATCTCGCCGTTTGCACCAAGCGCAATTGCTGCATTAAACACGCGGGTGTTTTCGAACCGGTTAAGGCCGAGCACAACCTGCCTCCCTCCGGCTGCTTGGCTGATCTGCGCAAGGGCACCCGCATCGCCGGGCAAGCGCATCGCCACCGCCGTCTCAGGCCAGACCGTCAACGCAGGCGCGCCAGCTTCAGCGGTCATTTCCAATTGGCGGCGGTAGAAGGTGGCGGTCCAGTCAGGATCCCATTTCAGATGTTGCGGCGCGTTGGGCTGGATCAGCCGAACAACAGGCGCACCGGTTGCAGCTATCGGCGCAGGCGATTGCAGCATCCCCGTCGCACTTAGCACCAAAGGCACCGCCAAAAATGGCACCGCCGCGAAGGCCTCCGAGCGCCGCATCATAACGACGAACCCCGCAGGTCCGAGCAGTGTCAGCAGTCCCAGACCGTGTGGTCCGACCCATGACAGCCACGCCGCCGCAGATCCATCGATCCAGATGCCGCCGATCAAACCCCAAGGCAGGCCCGTGAAGATAACCGAGCGGACGACTTCAACCGCGCTCAATGCCAGTGCAAACACCAGCGGGCTTAGTGCGCCGCCAAGCCGCCCCGCGGTCCATCCCGCCAGCGCCCAGAACAGCGCCAATCCGCCTGCCAAGAACACCAATGCAAAGGGTGCCATCCAGCCGTGGCGCGCGGCATCGACCTGAAACGGCTCGACAATCCAATGCATGACAACAGCGAAATAGACCGCGCCGCCAAGCCACGCTGTCCAAGCCGCCGCGCGCGCGTTAGCGGCTTTGTCTACCGCCGCAAACAGCGCTAGAAGTCCCGCCAAAGCGACCCAAGGAAGTGAGAAGGGCGCGTGCCCTAGCGCCGCCAAGCCGCCCCCAAGGGCAGCAAGGCCTAGCCGAATGACCCTTGGCGAGAACATGCGCTCTATTCAGCCGCCGCCGCAGCAGGTGCCGCCCCAGACAAGCGCACGCGGATACGCTTGATCTTGCGTGCGTCCGCATCGACGATCTCGAATTGCGCGCCGCTGTCATGGGGGATTACTTCACCGCGTGCCGGGACACGTCCCAGCAAAACGAAGACCAGACCGCCGAGTGTGTCGATCTCTTCGTCGGTTTCCTCGGCACTTAGGCGCAGGCCCAATTCCTCGGTCAACTCATCGAGCGGCGCTTTGGCTTGCACCAGATAGCAGCCGGGCTTCTCGTTAACCCATAGCTGATCTTCCGGCTCGTCCTGCTCGTCCTCGAGCTCGCCGACGACCTGTTCGATCAGATCCTCGATGGTCACAAGCCCGTCGACGCCGCCATATTCGTCAATCACCAACGCCATATGCGTCCGCTCGCTCTGCATCTTTTGCAGCAGAACGCCGATGGGCATCGAGGGGGGCACGTACAGCAATGGCCGCACCATGCTCTTGAGGCTGAAGCGTGGGCTCTTGCCGTCGAAACCGAAGTTGAGCGCGAGATCCTTAAGGTGCACCAGCCCAATCGGCGTATCGAGCGTGCGCGAGAAGACAGGCAAACGCGTCAGCCCGCTTTCCTGGAACACCTCAACCAACTCGGTCAGGCCAATGTCTGAGGCCACAGCGATGATTTCCGCACGCGGAACCGCCACGTCTTCGACGCGCATCCGGCGCAGGTTACCCATGCCGATAAACCCTGCCACCGGGCGTGGGGCTCGGTCCGAAGCATCATCGATGTCCTCAGGGTCGCGCTCGGGTGCCCGAAGGGCGTTCCGTAGTCGCGTGAATAAACCGTCCTGCTGTGCAGTCGGTTTGGTGTCTGTCTGGTCAAGCGCGCTTTGCGCTGCCCCAGACGACGGGTCTATACTGTCGCCCATCGGTCCTTTCCGGTTGATAGCCGCGAATTAAGCGGTCTGTCTTTCATATGGGTCTGCAATACCCAGTTTGCCAAGTATTTCTACCTCAAGAGCCTCCATAAGGGCCGCATCTTGGTCATTTATGTGGTCATAACCCAACAGATGTAGGGTGCCGTGGACCAAAAGATGGGTAATATGCGCCTCAAACGTCTTGCTCTGGGCCGTCGCTTCGGCCGCACAAGTCTCGTAGGCCAGCGCAATATCGCCGAGTTCTTCGTCCTGCGGCGCGGCAGGTGTGCCACCAGCAGCACTTGCGGCGCGCTCCTCACTCGGCCAGCTCAGCACGTTCGTGGCCGCAGGCTTGTCGCGAAAATCACCGTTCAACTCGGCTATCCGCGCGTCATCACAAGCCAGAAGTGCTATCTCGCAAGTCCACGGGTTCAGCCCCAAATGCTGCAAAGTCGCGTCAGACGCCTGCTCAGCCCATCCGGTCAGGGCCTTCTCGTGCCAATCGCCGCTCTCTAGGATCACGTCAATCATTGGTGAAATTCCAAATCTCTGGGGTCAGTTGGTGGTCTTCGACAAATGCCAGCAGCCGCGTTAGGTCCACGCGCCTATACGCCCGCTTATGCGCGCTATTGTTGTCCAGATAAACCGTTGCCCATACCGTCACAAACAACTTCGCCATGACCGAGCGCAGATAGTCGCGCCAGCACGCCTCCAGATCATAGCCCTGTATGCCGCGTGCCAACAGGTCCGCATGGTACGCCGCCACCCAAGCCCGCTCGTTGCTGCGTCTGAGCGCCGGGGGCACCGACGAGATCAGAAAATAGGCCACATCCCAAACGCCGCGCCCTTTGCCCAGCAATTGCCAGTCTAAAAGGATCGCACGATTGTCGGCATCAAACAGAATGTTATCAAGCTGGGGGTCGCGGTGCAGGGCCGTCAGCGGGCCTGTTTCCTGCAATTGTTGGTAGACCTCGTCGACATTGCGCGCTGCCGCTTCGCCAAGGGCCATAAACCGCTCAGGCAGCTTCACGTCCGGCAGCAACTTCGCCAACGCTTCGGGATAGAGCGCCCATGCGTCGGGCAGCGAGAATTCTGACAGCGTATCTGCGCCGCTGAGATTCGCCAATGCAGGGGCTTGCCACCAAGAGGCGTGTATCTCGGCGAACGTGCTCAACACCGCGTCCACATCTTCTTCCCATAACCCGTCGAGGTAGGGCACTGCCCGCGCAGCACCCAGATCTTCCAGCACGAGCACACTCGCGCCCGTGTCCGCATCAAATTTGCCGTAGTAGCAGTGCGGCACTGGCAATCCGCCGGCCAGTGTTTGGTAGAACGTCACCTCGCGGCCATTGGATTTGGCAAAGCGCATGCGCATGTCAGGGTCCACTGGCGACAGTTTTGCGACGACCGACCGATCATGGGTCGCAAGACGGAAAAGACAGCCGCCCATAAATCCCTGATCTTGCCCAATCCGCGTGACCTCAACCGAAGCCACAGCCTCGCCCAAAGCCGCACTCAGCCAGTCAGGGGTGAACCCCTCCGGCCCTTCGGGAATCGCAAGATCGGTCATTGTTAGCTCTGCGCTTCCGCGCCCTCATAGGCCTCGATGATCCGGGCCACGAGCGGGTGTCGCACGACATCCTTAGAGGTGAAATAGGAAAAGCCAACGCCCTTCACATCCTTCAAAATCGCCTCAGCGTTGCGCAGCCCCGAGGTGACGCCGCGGGGCAGATCCACCTGTGTGCGGTCGCCAGTGATCACCATGCGCGAGCCTTGGCCAAGCCGCGTCAGAAACATCTTCATCTGCATCGTGGTGGCATTCTGCGCCTCGTCCAGCACAACAAAAGCATTGCTCAAGGTGCGGCCCCGCATAAACGCCAAAGGTGCGATCTCGATCCGCTTGTCCTCGACCAGCTTCTGCATCTGGTTGCCCGGTAAAAAGTCGTTCAGCGCGTCATAAAGCGGCTGCATATACGGATCGACTTTGTCTTTCAGATCGCCGGGCAGAAAGCCCAAACGCTCGCCCGCTTCCACAGCCGGGCGCGACAGGATGATCTTATCAACTTTGCCGCCCAGAAACATCGACACACCAACGGCAACCGCCAGATAGGTTTTTCCAGTGCCCGCGGGGCCAATACCAAAGCCTAGCTCGTTGCTCAGCAAGGATTGTACGTAGTCCCGCTGGGCTTGGGTGCGCGGCACAATCACCTTCTTACGGGTGCGTAATTCCAGCTTGCCGCCCGTGAACATCTCTTTCTGCTCGCCGGTTTGCGCGCCTGTGCCCTTGGCTGAATTATCGAGCCGGATCATGCCGTCAATATCGCCGGGCTCTACCCCGCGTCCGGCCGCCACGCGCTGATAAAGATCGTGCAGAACACTCTCGGCTTTTGCTTGCGCGTCGGCCTCGCCGTGGATCGCCATAACCGAGCCGCGCCGGGTGATCTGCACGCTTAGCTGGTGTTCGATCTGGGCGAGGTTGCGGTCAAACTCGCCGCATAGATCAATCAAGATGCGGTTGAGATGCTGAGTGTCAGGAAACTCGACAACCCGCTCGGGGGTAGGGGCTGCTGTTGTCAGCGGGGGCAGGGGCATGGTCGCCAAATGGGAACTCCGTTTTGTCTGAGTTAACGGTGCAATGGAGGGGCATCCGGGGCAAGCCCAAAGGCGCGATTGCCATGTCGTTTCATACCCGACACATGGCGCGCGTGCTCAAAAAGCAAAGGCCGCGCAAACAAATTGCGCGGCCCGAGAGGTCTTGCGACACGAAGGTCGAAGCTTGCGTCAAATCGGATCAGGGAAGGCACTGCCGCCTTTGAAGTCACCAATCGCAGTGTTCGGGGCCGCAGCACCTGAACAAACTGGCTTGCCGAACCGGTCGAGCCGCGCGGACAGATATCCTTCGACACCGTCATCGATGATCCAGTGGTCACAGCCCGTCGGGTCAATCCAGATACCCGCTTGAAGCTGGCTCAGGTCTTTGCTGTCAAAGCCCCGGTCGACGGTCTTGTCGCGCTTTTCACCAAGACACCCGGTGACAGCCAAAGTGCCTATCAGAAGGGCGACGATCTTTGTATGTTTCATGATCACACTCCCTACCTGATACAGATGATTTCGCCGCGGCGGTTTTGCTGCATGCCGTGAGCCGAGGTGTTGGCCGCCACAGGAGACCGCTCGCCCATGCCGCGCACATCAGCAATCCGCGCACCCACTTGGGAGGCGACTGATGCGACTGCGTTGGCACGGTTGAAGCTGAGACGCATGTTATAGGCGTCGCTGGCGCGGCTGTCTGTGTGACCCACGATGATATAGCTGGTCGCTCCGGCACCGGCGAAGAAGTTCGCCAAACTTTGACGGTTCGCTTGGCTGATGGCGTAGCGGTCGGTTGCGAACAACTGATCCGAATTCATAACAGCGCAGGTCTCAAAGCGGTGGCAAACCGGGATGCCTTGGCGGGTAACGTGCGGTGTCATGTACCCTTCGACACCGTCATCCATCACCCAATGCTCGCAGCCATCGGGATCAACCCAGATGGTCGGCACATAGCGCTCGCCTTGTTGCTGCGCCTGCGCCGGCGGCGTCACTGAGATGAGGGCCAGTCCAAGCGCAGCCACTGTCGCGCCGATACGGGCGGAGAACTTAAACACTGCCGTCTCCAGTCTTGTTATATACGTTTTGGAACGCCAGCGGTTGCGGTGCAACCATAGCATCCCCCCATGATGTGGTCATTCTTACCAAATTTAGCGGTGGATCAAAGGGGATTTTACAACCCATAGGGGTCATATTAGTTATCCACAAAACGTGCAGCGGCCTTGTGTCTGAGATGTATTAGGAAATAACGATATCTAGTAAGATATCAACAATGCGCGACTACAGGTTGTGGTCCTACACAAGCTCGCCATGCAGTGAATTGCGCCCACTTGAGGTGATTCTCACCTTCCGCAAATCACCCGGCTGAACAGCGTCGGACGTGACATGCACCGCGTGCAAATACCCCGATTTTCCGACCCATTGACCGGGATCGCGTGCTGCGCGTTCAAACAGAACCTCGACCTCACGCCCGACCATTCCGTCTTGGGCGGCCTTTTGTTGGAGTGTCAAAAGCGTCTGAAGCCGTTGCAAGCGCGCGTTTGCCACATCCTCGGCCACATCTTCACGCTCGGCCGCAGGGGTGCCCGGACGGGCCGAGTATTTGAACGAATATGCTTGCCCGTAATTGACCGCCTCGACCAGTCTCAGGGTCTCTTCAAATTCGGCGTCGGTTTCGCCAGGAAAGCCGACGATGAAGTCACCTGATATCAAGATATCGGGGCGGGCCACGCGAATACGGGCGATTAATTCCAGATAGGCCTGTGCTGTGTGCTTGCGATTCATGGCCTTTAGAATGCGGTCCGATCCCGATTGAACCGGCAAATGCAGATAGGGCATTAGCTTGGCGCAGGTTCCATGCGCCTCGATTAAGGCGTCGTCCATGTCGTTGGGATGCGAGGTTGTGAACCTGATGCGCGCCAGGCCCTCAATCTTGTCCAAAGCCCAGATCAACTGCGCCAGCGTCCAGCTTTGGCCGTCCGCACCGACACCGTGATACGCATTCACGTTTTGGCCCAGCAGCGTGATCTCGCGCACGCCGCGTGCCACCAATCCACGCGCCTCCGCCAAGACCTTCTCGACCGGACGACTGACTTCTGCGCCGCGTGTATAGGGCACCACGCAGAACGCGCAGAACTTGTCGCAGCCTTCCTGCACGGTCAGAAATGCCGCAGGCGCGCGCTTGGCCAGCGTGCCGCCGGGGCGCGCTGGCAGGTGGTCGAATTTGTCTTCCTCGGGAAACTCGGTCTCAACGGGTTGCACACCGGTTTTGGCGCGCGCCACCAGATCGGGCAGGCGGTGGTAGGCTTGCGGGCCCACAACGAAATCGACCGCGGGTTGGCGGCGCGTAATCTCAGCGCCCTCGGCTTGGGCCACACAGCCCGCAACGCCGATCATCAAATCAGGGTTCAGCGCCTTCAACGGCTTCATCCGGCCTAATTCTGAATACACCTTCTCGGCGGCCTTCTCGCGGATATGGCAGGTGTTCAGCAGAATCATGTCGGCATCATCGGCCTTGTCGGTCGTCACATAGCCTTCGGCCCCAAGCGCTTCGGCCATCCGTTCGCTGTCATAAACATTCATCTGACAGCCATAGGTTTTGACGAATAGCTTTTTGGGCGCGGACATATGCGAGACTTTCGAACTGTGGGCGAGCTGTGGGCAAAGTGCGGGTAGGGTACGGAAAACGAGGCCTAGGTAGCGCACCCGCCGCACTAGAGCAATGTGGGGGGATTGCATTGGCAGGTGGCAACCCCGTATGCCGTTTACAATGACGTTTGACGCCCTTTGCCACGCCCTGACGCGCGCCGTGCCGGATGTCCCGCAAGGGCCGGTGGCATTGTTGTTCGACGAGGACCGTGTTGCGGTGCTTGAGACGCTCGATCACTTGCTGGCGTGCGGATTTGCGAAGGTCATGCTTGTGTCCGCCGCGCCGCCTGAGCTGAGTGATGCACAAGCTGAACGCACCCTCGTGTTGCAAGCAGACCGGGTGCAGTCCGATTTGGTCTTCGCGCTAATCAATCACGCCATTGCCGCGATGCCCGGTCGCTGGCTGCATTACTGCTACAACGCCGAGTTCCTGCATTATCCGTTCTGCGAGACCCGCAGCATCGGCGAGTTAACCGCGTTTCACTCCGAAGAGCGGCGCGAGGCGATGATGACCTATGTGGTCGACCTCTATGCCGGCGATCTGAAAGTGGCCCCGAACGGCGTCGATCTGGCCAAGCCGTGTCTGGACCGCTCGGGCTACTACGCGCTGGACCGCTCTGATGCGCAAGGCACGCGGCTGGACCGGCAATGGGATTACTACGGCGGGCTGCGCTGGCGGTACGAGGAACACATCCCCGAAGCACGCCGCCGCATTGATCGCATCGGGATCTTTCGCGCCCAGCCGGGGTTGGTGATCCTTGAAGGTCACGTCACCAACATCCCCGAGTGCAACACCGTTTCGTGTGAATGGCACCACAGTTTGACCGCTGCGATTGCGTCGTTTCGTGTGGCCAAAGCGTTGAAAGCCAATCCCGGTTCACGTGATTTGATCGGGTCGTTTCGGTGGCGCAACTCGGTTGAATTTAAGTGGTCGAGCCAGCAATTGATGGACCTCGGGTTGATGGAGCCGGGTCAGTGGTTCTAGGCTGCGGTCTAGGATCACCTTGACGCGGGCCACCCGATTTGGCACCCGCCACCCTTATGACCGATGACCTAAGCACTTCCCCAACCGGCGCGCCTTGGCGTAATTTCTACGGGCGCCGTCAGGGCAAAACCCTACGCCCCGCGCAGCGCCGCGATATGGAGGCGTTGGCGAAACTCTCGCCCGGCTCAGTCTCGTGGGAGGACAACCCCGAGCGCACGCCCCTAGATCTGAGCGCGCGCTTTGGCGACGCACCCATCTGGCTGGAGATCGGTTTTGGCGGTGGCGAGCATATGGTGCACCAAGCCGCTACCTACCGCGACGTGTCGATCCTAGGGGCAGAGCCTTACGTGAACGGTGTTGCGATGTTGCTGGGCAAGATCCGGCGTGCCGGCGTCAGCAATGTGGCGATCCATCCCGGTGATGCGCGCGATTTGTTTGACGTGTTGCCTGAGGCCAGTATCGACAAGGCGTTTCTGCTCTATCCCGACCCATGGCCAAAAGTGCGCCATCACCGCAGGCGGTTCGTGACGGCCGAACATCTTGAGCCGCTGGCGAAGGTCTTGAAACCCGGTGCCGAGTTCCGCGTTGCCACCGATATTGCCGATTATGTGCGCCAGACGCTCGAAGAGGTGCCGAAGGCTGGGTTTGAACGGCTCACCGATGGGACGACGGATTGGCATACGCCTTGGGAAGATTGGATTTCGACGCGGTATGAGCTGAAAGCGATCCGTGAGGGGCGACCTAGGCATTATCTGACGTTTCGTAAGATTTGAGGCCTCCCAAACTAGATCCGCTTCGGTCCTATTGTTTCGCATGCGAAACAATGCGTCAGGAGTGCTGACCTAATAATTAACGCTTTATCAATACTTTACGCCGAATTTTTGAACCCTAGCAGGGATATTTGTAGAACGTTGAAGCGGTGGCGCTGGACCGTGCCCTATGGGATGCGGTATGGGGCGCGCGATGCTTTGAAGGACTGCGCCAATGTCGTCTCACGGACCCGCCACGCCACTTACTGCCTATCCCGGCAATCCCTTGTCTGGTGTGGCCGAAGTGCCCGGCGACAAATCGATCAGTCACCGGTCCTTGATCCTTGGCGCGATGGCCGTGGGCGAGACGCGGATCACCGGTTTGCTTGAAGGCCAAGATGTGCTGGATACCGCGAAAGCGATGCAGGCGTTTGGGGCAGAAATTGAACACCTGAACCCCGGCGAATGGGCAGTGCACGGCGTTGGTGTTGGGGGCTTTGCCGAACCGCATGACCTGATTGATTGCGGGAACTCCGGCACTGGTGTGCGGTTGTTGATGGGCGCGATGGCGACCTCGCCGATCACCGTGACATTCACAGGCGACGCGAGTTTGCGCAAACGTCCCATGGGCCGCGTCACCGATCCGCTCGCCTTGTTTGGCACCAAAGCCTACGGGCGCGCTGGCGGTCGATTGCCGATGACCGTTGTGGGTGCCGACGAGCCTTTGGCCGTGAACTACACCGTGCCTGTGCCAAGCGCGCAGGTTAAATCTGCGGTGCTGCTGGCGGGACTGAACGCGCCGGGCAAAACCGTGGTGACGGAACTGGAAGCCACCCGCGATCATACAGAACGGATGCTGCGCGGCTTTGGGGCTGAGATCGTCACGGAAGTCCACGAGGGGCGCCGGGTGATTACCCTGACGGGCGAGCCTGAGTTGCAGCCGCAGGTGATTGCCGTGCCGCGCGACCCAAGCTCCGCGGCCTTTCCGGTCTGTGCCGCCCTGATCGTGCCGGGATCTGACGTGCTGGTGCCGGGGATCGGCTTGAACCCGACACGCGCGGGGCTGTTTAGCACGTTACGCGAAATGGGCGCGGACCTGACCTACGAGAACGAGCGCGAAGAAGGCGGCGAGCCGGTGGCTGATCTGCGCGCGCGCTTCTCGCCGAACATGAAGGGAATCGAGGTGCCGCCCGAGCGTGCCGCCTCGATGATCGACGAGTATCCGATCTTGTCGGTCGTGGCCTCGTTCGCCGAAGGGGTGACGATGATGCCCGGCGTGAAGGAATTGCGCGTCAAAGAATGCGACCGAATCGATGCGATGGTCAAAGGCCTGCGCGCCAATGGCGTTGTCATGGACGAAGGTGCCACATGGTTCAGCGTTCAAGGGCATGGGCCCAGCGGCGTGCCGGGTGGCGGCGAGGCCGAGACGTTCCTTGATCACCGCATTGCGATGAGTTTTCTGATTTGCGGGATGGCAGCTCAGGCCCCTGTCAGCGTCGATGACGCAGGCCCGATCGTAACATCCTTCCCGATTTTCGTTGATCTGTTTACAAGTCTTGGAGCACGCCTCGGCGAAAGCTGACCACGGCGGCCTTTTATCAGGAGTTTTTCATGCGTCTTTTATTCCGAGTTTTGGTCGTCGCGGCGATCGCCTTGTATATGGCGATGGCCTTCTGGTCCTTTCCGTTGATTGCCGAGAATGCCGATGGGCTTGCAGGCTTCGATCTGCGCTTCTTTGGCTATAGCGCCGACGAGGCCCGCGCATTTCTGAGCGTGCTCACCGACACCGGACGTGCGCATTATATCGGCATCCAGCACCAAATTGATCTGGTCTATCCGGCAGTCCTGAGCCTCACTCTCGTGCTGGCTGTGCTGCGATTTGGGACGCGCCTACCGCTTGTGATCCGCCTTTTGTTGGTGCTGATCCCGCTGGCCGGGGCGGGTGCTGACTATGTCGAGAACGCGCTGGTGGCTCAGATGCTGACCCTGCCCGTTGCGGAGGTGACCGATGCGATGATCGCGCGGGCCAGCCTTGTGACGACAGCTAAATCGGCGCTGTTTGCGCTGGCGATTGGCGTGGCGTTCCTGCTGGCGGTCAGCTTTTCGGTACGGCGTCGGCGCAACATCAAGCGGCGTGCCAAGCGCGAAGCTGACCTTTGAGTTTCACGGTCGCCATCGACGGACCTGCTGCGGCGGGCAAAGGCACGATCTCCAAGGCGGTCGCGGCGCAGTTTGACTTTGCGCATCTGGATACCGGACTTTTGTACCGGGCCGTCGGGCTAAAAGTGCTCGGCGGCGTCGCGGCGATTGAGGCGGCGGTCGGCTTGGTGCCGGAAGACTTGGAGGCGGAGGGTTTGCGCAGCGCAGAGGTCGCACAGGCCGCAAGCAAGATCGCGGTGATCGCCGAGGTGCGCGCCGCCCTGGTGGATTTCCAGCGGGCCTTTGCGCGCCGGGCTGGCGGTGCTGTGCTGGACGGGCGCGATATTGGCACGGTGATTTGCCCCAACGCAGCGGTAAAACTTTATGTGACGGCAAGCGCGCAAGTGCGGGCCGAGCGGCGCTGGAAGGAACTCGTTGCGCGCGGTGAAGTGGCGGAATTGGCCGATGTGCTGGTGGATGTGATTGCCCGCGATGACCGCGACCGTAGCCGGGCGGAGGCGCCGATGGTTGCGGCCGAGGATGCGGTGCGGATTGATACCTCGCTGATGAGTATCGAGCAGGCTGTGGCGGTTGCAGTTGCGGCGGTGAAGGCGGCTCACTGAACCGTGCATGGTTTTTGAGGAAGTCTTGCGGTTAGGCTGAAAGTCCATAACCAGAGGTTTGCTATGCTGCGCGTATTGATCCTGATTTTTTTGTTGCCGACCACACTTGCCGCCCAAGAGGCCGAGCCACCGATGACGCTGGAGCGGATGGCGCGTATTGTTGAGGCGATTGATGCCGATGCCAATATAAGCGGATCGGCGTTTGAGTTGACGATTGATGACATCCCCGTGCTGGTCGTCACGGATGTGACGGCGGACAGAATGCGCGCGATGGTTCCGATCCGCGCGGCAGATGCGCTTGATGAGGCTGAGTTGCGGCGCTTGATGCAGGCCAATTTCGACACTGCATTGGACGCGCGATATGCCGTCGCCAATGGGCGGCTTTGGTCGGTGTTCATCCATCCGTTTTCATCCCTTGAGACGCGCCAGTTTATCTCAGGCCTCGCCCAGACGGTGACGGCGGCGCAGACATATGGCACGCTCTATTCCAGTGGCGGCGCGCAATTCGGCGGCGGGGATTCCGTACCTTTGCAAAGACAGTTGTTGGAGCGGTTGACGGAGCGCGGACAAGACATCTGAGGGGTCGTGTCGGACGCTACACACGGCTAGAACGGGGGCAACCTTGATCGGAGCCGCCTGATGGATGACGCCAAAATCACCTGCCCGGAATGCCGCGCGGAAATTCCCCTGACAGACACGCTTGCAGGTCCGATGTTGTCGGATATGCGCGAACGGATGGAGGCTGAGCGCGTTGCGGCCCTCGCCGCGCAGAAGGTCGAGATTGAAGGCGTTGCGGTGCGTCATGCAGTGGCCGCACAGGCCGCGAAGATGGCAGCTCTGGAAGTGGCCGCACGGGATGCGCACGAACAAGCGGCTGCGCAACTAGCGACCTTGGAGGTTGAAGCCAAAGCGCGGGATTTGAAGCTGGCCGAGGCGCAGAAGGCCCAAGCGGATGCCTTGCGAAAGGAGCGCGAATTGGACGCGCGCGCCCGCGAGATGGACCTAGAGTTGGAAAAGCGGTTGGGGGCTGCGCTGGGCGCGCAGGTCGCCAAGGTCCGGGCCGAAGCGCATGAGGCCGAGGCGCTGAAACTGGCCGAGAAAGATCAGCAGATGGATACGATGCGACGCCAGATCGAGGCGCTGAAGAAGAAGTCCGAACAAGGCAGCCAGCAGCTTCAGGGCGAGGCGGCGGAGGTGCTTCTGGAAGAACGACTGGGGGCGGCGTTCCCGCTGGACGCGCTAGAGCCGGTCGGAAAGGGCGTGTCGGGCGCAGATGTTTTGCAGCGTGTGGCAAGCGGCGCGGGTTCGATCTTGTGGGAAAGCAAACGCACGGCCAATTGGGGGCCTGCATGGCTTGGAAAACTGCGCGACGATCAGCGTGCGGCGGGCGCGGATCTGGCGGTGCTGGTCAGTGCGGTGCGGCCCGAGGGCGTGGACAGCTTTGCGCAAGTCGACGGGGTCTGGGTCTGCGCGCCGAGCCACGCGTTGGCGCTCGCGGCGGTGTTGCGCCAGACGCTTTTGGCAGTTGCTGCGGCGAAGGTGTCCCAAGAGGGCCAAGAGACCAAGATGGAGCTGGTCTATGCCTATCTGACGGGCCCGCAGTTTCGCCACAGGGTCGAGGCGATTGTCGAGCACTTTGAGGATATGCGCAGCGATCTGGACCGCGAGCGGCGATCCCTGACCAAGCAATGGGCCAAACGAGAGAAGCAAATCGACGGAGTGATCGCGGCGACGGTGGGGATGTACGGGGACCTCGAGGGGATTGCTGGCAAAGCTATGCCAGTGATTGAGGGGCTCGATTTGCCCCTGCTGGAGGGGCCCAGTGATCTGTAACAAAGCAAGAAACCCGCGCAGGAATCGATTTTCAGCGTGGGCATTGCCGCGAATCACCAAATGTGTCAGCCTCTACTAAATCTGGTGGGGACTAGACTATGCTGCGCGATATACGGAGTTGGATGGAGAAGGGACCGACGGTGCAAACCACGCACCGCGCGCCTGTCGCTGATTTACCGCCGCTTTTTGATCGGCTGTCAGTCGCAAATGCTGAGCGTAAACCACGCGTGTTTAGCCCGGCCTTCAAATCCCAGCGTATTCGGCATTTGGACGGCTCTGCGCCGCAGCATGTGCCGCAGAAGCAGGCCCCCAAGCGTCTGTCAATTTTCGACGCTCCCAAGCCGGAGGCCAAAGTGCTGACCGGACGGCAGAAACTTCTCTCAATCTTACGCGACTGATCTAGCCGCCATCCGTCCAGCGGGTGCGGTACAGATCCAAACGACGATCCCTGAGCGGACGCACAGAGCCTTGGGCGCGTGACCACAAAAGCGTGCCGATATTCAGGTCGGCCACGGTAATCATCTCGACATTCTCGGACGCCTCAGCAGCGATGCCGTCGCGCGCAAACGCAAAATCGCAAGGCGTCAGAATGGCGGATTGCGCATACTGGATATCGAGGTTGGACACATTGTCGAGGTTGCCGACCATGCCGGAGGTGACGACATAGATCTGATTCTCGATCGTGCGGGCCTGAGCGCAGTAGCGCACGCGCAAGTGACCCGCGCGGGTGTCAGTATTGTAGGGCACGAACAAGATTCGCGCGCCCTCGTCGGCAAGGCGGCGGGCGGTCTCGGGAAACTCAACATCATAGCAAATAAGCACCCCAATGGGGCCGCAATCGGTGTTGATTGCCTTGATCTCGTCGCCGCCTGTGATGCCCCACGAGTTACGCTCGTCCGGGGTGGGGTGCAGCTTTTCTTGGGTATGCACAGAGCCGTCGCGCAGGAAAACGTAGCTGACGTTATGAATGTCGCCGTCTTCCACCACGGTCGCATGTGACCCGCCAATGATGTTGATGTTGCGTGATAGCGCCATGGCTTGCAGACGCTCGACGAAGGTGGCGGTGTGCTCGGTCGCGCGGGTGATGGCTTCGTCCGGTGGCAGTTCGCGCTCTTCGATGCTGAGCAGTTGCAGGGTGAAATATTCGGGGAAAACAACGAAGTCGCCGCCATATTCACTGGCGATATTCACGAAGTAATCGACGGATTTGTAGAACGCTTCGGGATTGTCGAGCTTGCGCGCCTTCATCTGCACGGTTGCGACGCGCACGATCTCGGGATCTTGGCGGGTGACAGGCTGGGCGTCGTAGTGATCGTCGCGGTAGGGGTTGCGCCACAGCATCAAGACGGCGTTACCGCCAGAGGCTTTGTCTTCGGGATCGTAGCCTTTGAGGACAAACTCCGCCTCGAAACCCTGCTTCATCTGGAAGGCGAGAACGGTGTCTTTGACCTCGCCGTCTTTGACGGCTTGCAGATAGGTATCGGGATCGGGGTATTTGGATTTCAGGCGACGGTAGCTGGGCATCCTACCCCCGAAGGCGATGCCCTTGAGGTCGAGATCGATGCACAGACGTTCGCGCGCTTGATAGAGACGCTTGCCGATGCGCAGGCGCCGCCGTGCAGGATCGACCATAACTTCCATCCCGTAGAGCCAATCGCCCTTGGCATTGTGCTGGCTGGCATAGCCGCCGCCGGTCAATTCGGCCCAGCGGTGCGGGCGCATGATCCGGTCCTCGCGCAGTAGGGTGGAGGCGACATAGCCAACGACCTCGCCGTCATAGAGCACCACGAACGCGCCTTGGGCGAACGCCGTTATATGGCCATTGATCTGGCCGCGCGTGTAGGGGGTGACATCGGCGTAGACCCGGAGTGACAGCGCAATGATGCCGGGAATATCGGCAGTTTCGGCATTGCGGACTTCGAGGTTGGCGCTGGAGGAGGCGGGCATGGGGTGGCCTTTTCGGCGGTTGGCGCATGAGTGAGTATTTGTGCCTAGAAGAAGACAGAAGTCGCGGGCTTCTTCTAGGCACAAATACTCAACCGTCGTCTGGGCTATGTCTTGGCCCCGTCTGGACTTTGTCCGGACCGCGTCGGGGCCTTGCTTGGCGCGGCAATCCCTTCTATACGCGGGCGCGTCGAGCAAAGCGACGGCAAGAACCCGAATATCAAGGGGTCGGACACAAACCGGCCCTTTATTGCTATTTGGACGGCGGCCTCGTTGACCCATCAACCTCAAAGACCGGCGGACACAACCGCATGGCCCGAATAGCAACATCAAAGGACTAATTTACGTATGTGCGCTAAAGCAACCATGGAAGAATTCGAAGCCCTGCTCGCAGAGAGCTTTGAGATCGACACGCCCGACGAGGGTTCTGTTGTCAAAGGTAAGGTGATCGCCATCGAGGCGGGCCAAGCCATCATCGACGTCGGCTACAAAATGGAAGGCCGCGTTGACCTGAAAGAATTCGCAAACCCCGGCGAAGCGCCCGACATTAATGTCGGCGATGTGGTCGAGGTGTTTCTTGACCGTGTGGAAAACGCCCGCGGTGAAGCCTCTATCAGCCGTGACAAAGCCCGCCGCGAAGCCGCGTGGGACCGTCTGGAGAAGGCCTACGGCGACGAAGAGCGTGTCGAAGGCGCGATCTTTGGCCGGGTCAAAGGCGGTTTCACCGTCGATCTGGGCGGCGCTGTTGCGTTCTTGCCCGGCTCGCAAGTCGACGTGCGCCCTGTACGCGACGCAGGCCCGCTTATGGGTCTCAAGCAACCGTTCCAAATCCTCAAGATGGACCGTCGCCGTGGCAACATCGTTGTCTCGCGTCGCGCGATCTTGGAAGAGTCCCGTGCTGAGCAGCGCGCCGAGGTTATCGGCAAGCTGTCTGAAGGCGAGACTGTGGACGGCGTGGTCAAGAACATCACCGAATACGGTGCGTTTGTGGACCTCGGCGGCGTCGACGGCCTTCTGCACGTCACCGACATGGCATGGCGTCGCGTAAACCACCCCTCCGAGATCCTTGCCATTGGCGAGACGGTCAAGGTTCAGGTGATCAAGGTCAACAAAGAGACACACCGTATCTCGCTTGGCATGAAGCAGCTTCAGGAAGATCCTTGGAGCCTCGTGGAAGGCAAGTACCCACTGGAAAGCACCCATCTGGGCCGCGTCACCAACATCACCGATTACGGTGCGTTCGTGGAGCTGGAGCCGGGCGTCGAGGGTCTTGTGCACGTGTCCGAGATGTCTTGGACCAAAAAGAACGTCCACCCTGGCAAGATTGTCTCCACCTCGCAGGAAGTGGAAGTCATGGTGCTGGAAATCGATCCGGTCAAACGCCGTGTCTCGCTTGGTCTCAAGCAGACTATGCGCAACCCATGGGAAGTCTTTGCTGAGACCCATCCTGAGGGCACCGAGGTCGAAGGCGAGGTCAAGAACACCACCGAATTTGGTCTGTTCATCGGCCTTCCCGGCGAGATCGACGGCATGGTCCACCTGTCCGACCTGTCATGGGACGAACGTGGCGAAGAGGCGATCCAGAACTACCGCAAGGGCGACGTTGTCCAGGCAGTTGTTTCGGAAGTTGATGTCGAAAAAGAGCGTATCTCGCTTTCGATCAAAGCCTTGGGCGGCGACAAGTTCGCCGATGCTACGGGCAGCGTAAAGCGCGGCTCGATCATCACGGTTGAAGTGACGTCCATCGAAGAGGGCGGCATTGAGGTTGAATACGAAGGTATGAAGTCCTTCATTCGCCGCAGCGACCTGTCGCGTGACCGTGCCGAGCAGCGCCCAGAGCGTTTCGGCGTGGGCGACAAGCTCGACGTGCGCGTTACCAACATCGACAGCAAGACCCGCCGCTTGGGTCTGTCGATCAAGGCACGCGAGATCGCAGAAGAAAAAGACGCGGTCGAGCAGTTCGGGTCCTCTGATTCGGGCGCATCGCTTGGCGATATCCTTGGTGCGGCGCTGAAGGGCGACGACTGAACCTAACGCCCCGGCGTTTTGATAAAACCAAACCCCGCAGCGCAGACGCGTTGCGGGGTTTTTTCGTGTCTGGGGCTGCGACCCCGAATCGATAACGAGGCATATCGGTTCCGTGAAATCGCTATTTGGAGCCCCGAGTGGGCCAGTTTCAGCCGTAACGACTATAATTTGAGCGATTTCCTTGGCTTTTGTGGGGTTTAGCTTTTCGCGTGGCTCATTCTAGGCCTATAGATAATTCGTACGAAATTTCAGGAGGACAGGGATTTGATACGCTCAGAGCTCATTCAGATCATCGCCGACGATAATCCGCATTTATATCAGCGCGACGTCGAGCGGATTGTGAACACAGTCTTTGATGAAGTCGTCGAAGCAATGGCGCGCGGCGACCGGGTAGAGTTACGCGGATTTGGCGCATTTTCGGTCAAATCCCGCGACGCTCGTATCGGACGCAACCCACGCACTGGCGACGCGGTTGCCGTTGAGGCCAAAGCAGTGCCGTTCTTTAAGACCGGCAAATTGCTGCGCGACCGTCTGAACGGTCAAGAAGGCTAATCATCGTGCGGTATTTGAAATGGGCATGGCTGGCCTGTCTTGCGATCGTTCTGCTGATCGTGGCGATTGCCAACAGCGGCGACGTGACCTTGAGGTTGTTGCCAGGCGAGATCGGCGATTTCGCGGGCTTCTCGTGGTCGATTGAACTGCCACTGTTTCTGGTGATCTTCATTGGCATTGCCGCAGGCCTGATGATTGGGTTCATTTGGGAATGGTTCCGCGAGCATAAGCACCGTATCGAAGCCACCCGTCAGGGCCGAGAAGCCCGAAAACTGCAACGCGAAGTTGAAGCCCTGAAATCTGACAAGCGCAAATCGCGTGGCGAAGATGATGTGCTGGCGCTTCTGGACGACGCGCGCTGAATATAATGCAAAATGTAGCGGTAAAGATTTGTGGGCTGACGCGCCCCGAAGACGTCGTGGCTGCCGCTGAGGCGGGCGCGCGTTATGTGGGCTTGGTGTTTTTCCCGAAATCCCCGCGCCATGTTTCGATTGATGTGGCCCGCGCGTTGGCTGTCGAGGTTCCGGTCGGCATCGCCAAGGTTGCGCTGCTGGTGAATGCCACAGACGCCGAGATTGATGCGATCTGCGCTGCGGTGCCACTGGATATCTTGCAACTGCATGGGGCCGAGACGCCTGAGCGCGTGCTGGAGTTGCGCGCTCGCACCGGACTGCCGATTATGAAGGCTGTGGGTATTGCAGACGCCAGCGATCTTGAGAAGCTTGCGATGTATGAAGCGGTTGCCGACCAGATTTTGGTGGATGCCAAGCCGCCTACGGGGGCTGTTTTGCCCGGTGGCAATGGGCTGAGTTTTGACTGGCGGCTGATCTCGGCCCGGCGTTGGCCGAAGCCTTGGATGCTGGCGGGTGGTCTAACGCCCGAGAACGTGGCCGAAGCGGTGGCGCTGACAGGTGCGCCGCAGGTCGATGTGTCCAGCGGCGTTGAATCCGCACCCGGTGTTAAGGACGCGGCGAAGATTGCGGCGTTTGTGGCGGCGGCGCAGCGGGGATGATCGCGTTTGACGGGCTTTGGCTTGTCACTGCGCTAACTCTCTCCTACCAAAGTAAAGTGCTCGACAGGAGAAGACCCCATGCCAGATGATTTCGTAAACAGCTTCATGACCGGCCCTGATGAGAATGGCCGTTTTGGTGATTTCGGCGGACGGTTTGTCTCTGAGACCCTGATGCCGCTGATCCTTGAGCTGGAAGCGCAATACGAGCACGCCAAAACCGACGAGAGCTTCTGGGAAGAGATGAATTTCCTGTGGAAGCACTATGTCGGCCGCCCCAGCCCGCTGTATCACGCCGAACGGCTGACCGAGCATCTGGGTGGCGCGAAAATCTACATGAAGCGCGACGAGCTGAACCACACCGGCGCCCATAAGATTAACAATGTGCTCGGCCAGATTATCCTCGCACGCCGCATGGGCAAAACGCGGATTATCGCTGAGACCGGCGCGGGGCAGCACGGCGTTGCGACGGCAACGGTCTGTGCGAAGTTTGGTCTGCAATGCGTCGTCTATATGGGCGCCCATGATGTCGAGCGTCAGGCACCGAATGTGTTTCGGATGCGGCTGCTCGGCGCAGAAGTGATCCCGGTCACATCTGGGCGTGGCACGCTGAAAGACGCGATGAACGATGCGATGCGCGACTGGGTCACGAATGTGCGCGACACCTTCTATTGCATCGGGACAGTCGCGGGCCCGCACCCCTATCCAGCGATGGTGCGCGATTTTCAGGCCATCATAGGCAAGGAAACCCGCGAGCAGATGCACGAGGCCGAGGGGCGTTTGCCCGACACGCTGATTGCGGCCATTGGTGGTGGGTCGAACGCGATGGGGCTGTTCTTTCCGTTCCTTGACGACAAAGAGGTCGGCATCATCGGTGTTGAGGCTGGCGGCAAAGGTGTGAATGCGAAGATGGAGCATTGCGCCTCGCTGACTGGCGGGCGTCCGGGCGTGCTGCACGGGAACCGCACCTATTTGCTGCAAGACGATGATGGACAGATTTTGGAGGGGTTCAGCATTTCAGCCGGCCTCGACTATCCCGGCATTGGTCCCGAGCACGCATGGCTGCACGAGATCGGGCGGGCGCAATATGTCTCGATCACCGATGTGGAGGCGCTTGAGGCGTTCCAGCTATGTTGTCAGCTTGAGGGTATTATCCCCGCGTTGGAGCCGTCCCATGCGCTGGCCCATGTGATGAAGATCGCGCCGACGCTGCCTGCCGATCACCTACTTTGCATGAATATGTGCGGGCGCGGTGATAAGGATATCTTCACCGTTGCGCGCGCACTTGGGTTTGAGATGGGCGGGCACTAGGCCCTCCCAACTAGTCCAAACTGGCGGCGATTAAGCGCAGTATCTCTATGTTATGCTCTGCGACGCCGTCCTCGCGGAACCCACGATTGGCCCCGGTCGTGGTGATGACCACATCGCGGGCGCGGTCGATATAGACGTATTGGCCGTAGATGCCGATGCCGAACACCTCGCCCTCACGGGCATCAATTGGCATCCACCATTGGTAGCCGTATTGCAGGCGTCCGGGTGCGGTCAGAGCCGAGGCGCGGGTGCTGTCATAGACCCAGCGTGCAGGCACGATTTGCTGGCCGTTCCAGCGCCCGTAATTGCGCACCATTTCGCCCATCCGCGCATAATCGCGTGTGGTCACGTTCAACCCGCCCAGCACGAATGCAACGCCCTCGCCATCGGTGATGTAGTGCGGTGCCGCCTCTAACCCCATCGGGGTGATCAGCTTTTCCGAGAGCAGATCCGGGATGTCGCGCCCGCTGGCTGCCCGGATCACCATCCCGAGCACATGGGTGTCGATGGAGGTGTATTGCATCTGGCTGCCGGGCTCGGCGAAGCGCTCGGATATGCTGGCGGCGAAATCGTCCATTGCGCCGCCCAAGGCCAGCACCCGGCCCATGCGATTGATGTCAGAATTGAAGTCGAGGTAGTCCTCGTCAAACAGCACGCCACTTTCCATTTGCAGCACGTCGCGGATCGTTGCACCTGCATATGCGGTGTCTGCAAGGGCGGGCACGAAGCTGACCACCTGTGCTTCCAGATCGGGGATCGTGCCGTCGTCGTTCAGAATGCCGAACAGCAGCGACAAATAGCTTTTGGCGACCGACCAGCTGATGCGCAGATCATCCGGGCCCGTGCCGAGGTGGTAGCTTTCATGGGTGATCTGGCCGTCTTTGAGCACCAAAAGAGAGGTGACGGCGCGGTCCTTGATCCAAGTTTGCGCGTCCTGTGGCAGGGGCGTGTCTGTGCCCTTGGGCAAAGCGCTGACCGGACCATCGCCGCGCGCAACCTCACGCGTAAGGAACGCCGCGTTCATATGCGAGAAGTTGTCGACGATTTTATCTTCGGCAAACAGTGAATTGACCGCCATCAGGCGCGTGATCTCTTCGCGTTTCCACAGGCCCAGACCTGCTGCGATGATCGCAATGGCCAGCACCAGCCAGCCTACTCGTTTCAGCCATTTCATCACGAAACCCTCCCGGTTCGGGGTAGGTCACCATGGTGGGGGTTAAACGTCTAGAGGCTTAGGGCTTTATCTTAGTCGAAAAATGCGGCCTCTCGCGCACGGCTCGAACCAGCATTTCGCTGCTGTTCTGACTGGAGACGCTAGGTGCTTTGGGTAACAAAACGCTCAGGTGTCACGGCCTTCGCTCTCGAGCGCGTGCTCTACCAGCACCTCAAGCGGGACCAAATCGAGCGCACGCATATGCGTGGATTGCAGACGCACGCGCGGGGCGGCGTGGTCCTCATGGGCTTGCAGGAAACGACCGGCGCACAGGCACCATTGATCGCCCTCCTTCAGGCCCTGGAACCCGTATTCCGGGCGCGGCGTGCTGAGGTCGTTGCCTACGTATTTAGAGAAGGCGAGGAACTCGGCGGTCATGACCGCACAAACGGTGTGGCTGCCTTGATCCATATCGGACGTGTCGCAGCACCCGTTACGGTAGAACCCAGTGATGGGATCGATCGAGCAGGACTGAAGCGGGCCGCCCATTACGTTTAGCGATGGGGCTTTAGAATTTGTCATGGTGCACCGAATTGTCAGAGGTGCTTTTGACATATTGTTCAAAGCGGATTTGTCAAAGCGCGAATGCCGCAACGAGCCGTTTTAAGCGAGGATAAGCCACCGCCCGTGAAAATCTAAGCGCCCGAGGGTCTTTGTTTTGCCGCCGGGCATGAAGGGGGCGATCCGAGGTATTTGCACGCCTCTGCTTGGCGGCGAAACGCGCTGCGCCGAGCTGCGCTCACCGGAATTTATCGGCGAGGCGTTGCAGGGTGGTACGGGCGTCTGGCGTAGGCTCGGGCGCGGGTTTTGCTTTGGCCTCAGGCTTGGGCGAGGTGGACGAGCGGGGCGGGGCTGTGCGCAGGGCAACCGCGTTCATAAAGCGTCCGGTATCGCCATTTGCAAGCTCGGCCGCGCCATCGGAAATCCCGCGCATCAGATCATCCAGCCAGTCCTGATCGGCTTTGGCAAAATCGTTCAGCACATACGCTGCGACGCGATCTTTGTGGCCCGGATGCCCGATGCCGAGACGCACACGCGCGTAGGCCTCGCCGATATGGCCATGGATAGAGCGCAGCCCGTTATGGCCCGCATGACCGCCGCCCATTTTGCATTTCAACTTGGCGGGGGCGAGGTCCAGCTCGTCATGAAAGACGGTCACATCGGCAGGCTCTAGCTTGTAGAAATCGAGGGCGGCGCGCACGGATTGGCCTGAGCGGTTCATGAATGTCTCGGGCTTGAGAAACAGCACCTTCTCGGACCCAAGGCGACCTTCGGCGATCTGGCCCTGGAACTTGGCTTTCCACGGGCTGAACCCATGGTCGGACGCTATTCTGTCCAGCGCCATGAAGCCGATATTGTGGCGGTTGCCCGCATATTGCGCCCCGGGATTTCCGAGGCCGACGAAAAGGCGCATTTTAAGACCCAAGGTTAACGGAAGGATTCCCCGTGTATCTGACAATGAATCGCTTTGCGGTCAAACAGGGCGCGACAGCTTCTTGCCTACGGTTAAGGGTTTCGCAGGGTTTCATCTGTTTAAAGGGGCCAAGGTCGGCGATTGCCGGGTCTGTAACAGTCACACAATGTGGGAGGATGAAGCCGCTACGGGCAAAAATGCTGGGTAGGAAATTGGTCGCATTGCGCGGAATCGCCCGAATTGGTTAGTATGGCTTACCAATCTGAGGAGAGCCCCGATGCCCGTCATAACCGAAATCGAAGATCTCAAGCGGATCTATAAGCGCCGCGTGCCAAAGATGTTCTACGATTATGCGGAGACGGGTTCATGGACGGAGCAGACGTTTCGCGAGAACAGTTCCGATTTTGACGAGCTGAAATTCCGCCAGCGGATTGCGGTCGATATGACCAACCGCAGCACGAAGACGCAGATGATTGGGCAAGACTACAACATGCCTGTCGCACTCGCGCCTGTGGGGCTGACAGGGATGCAATGTGCCGACGGCGAGATCAAAGCGGCGAAAGCGGCTGAGAAGTTTGGCGTGCCTTTCACGCTGAGCACGATGTCGATCTGCTCGATTGAGGATGTGGCCGAGAACACCACAGCGCCGTTCTGGTTTCAGGTCTACACGCTGAAAGACGATGATTTTATGCGCCGCCTGATCGAGCGTGCGAAGGCGGCGAAATGCTCGGCTTTGGTGATTACGGTCGACTTGCAGATCATGGGCCAGCGCCACAAAGACTTGAAGAACGGTCTGAGCGCCCCGCCCAAACTGACGATGGCCTCGATGGCGAACTTGGCGACGAAAGTGCCGTGGGGGCTGCAGATGCTGGGCACAAAGCGGCGGTTCTTCGGCAATATCGTGGGCCATGCGAAGGGCGTGTCTGATCCGGCCTCGCTAAGCTCGTGGACGGCCGAGGCGTTCGATCATTCGCTCGATTGGAAGCGCATCGCTCAGATTGCTGAGATGTGGGGCGGCAAAGTGATTCTTAAGGGCGTGCTGGATGTTGAGGACGCCAAGATGGCGGCGGATGTGGGCGTTGATGCGATTATTGTGTCGAACCACGGTGGACGCCAGCTTGATGGCGCGATGAGTTCGATTAAATCGCTGCGCCCGATTGTGGACGCGGTGGGCGACAAGGTTGAGGTGCATCTCGATAGCGGCATTCGGTCGGGCCAAGACGTGCTGAAAGCCATGGCGATGGGTGCAAAGGGCACGATGATTGGCCGCGCATTCACCTACGGGCTGGGCGCGATGGGCGAGAAGGGCGTGACCAAGGCGCTTGAGGTCATCCACAAAGAGCTCGACATGACGATGGCCTTGTGTGGTCGCCGCGATATAAACGAGGTCGATCGCGATATCTTACTGATCCCAGAGCATTTTGAGGGCCGCTGGCAGTCGAACTGATTTGACGGGGCTGGGGCGGACGGCCATGTTCGCCCTATGTTAATTTTTCTCAAGCAGAACCTGGTGTTTTTCGCGGTGCCCAAAACCGGCACGACAGCGCTTGAGGAGGCATTGCGCCCTCATTGCAGCATTGATCTGCGCGACCCGCCGACGCTGCGGCACATGAATGCCGGGCTTTACCATAACAAATGGGGGCCCTGGCTGGCTGAGACGTATGATCTGCGCCCTCAAACCATGGCGATTCTGCGCGATCCGCTTGAGAGGTTGCGCAGTTGGTATCGCTACCGCCAAGCGCCGATATTTCACGGCAAGCCACTCTCTGCGCTGGGCGTTCCGTTCGAGCAGTTCTTGGAGCAGACTTTGGCGGCGGACCCGCCTGCTTACGCGCAGGTCGGCTCGCAAGATCGGTTTTGCCTGAGCGCGCAGGACGGGGTGCGGATCCGGCATTTGTTTGTTTATGAGGACTTGCCGCGCGCCACCCAATTTCTTGAGGAGCGCCTGAAAAGGAAGGTGGCGATGCCGGTGCGGAATGTGTCGCCGCGCGCGCAGACGCCGTTATCGGCGGAGCTGGAGGCGCGGGTACGTCAAGCGCGCGCGCGAGTTCAGGCTGTATGCGAAGGTGGCGGAGCAGGGCTATCTGGAGACACCGGGGGCGCACTGAGCGCGCGCAGCAAGATCGGGAACACCACCAGCATCCCGCCAATAACCGCGAAGGCTACGCGCAGACCGAACGCTTCTGCCAACACGCCAAGGATCGGGGGTCCGAAGAAAAACCCCATATAGCCGATCAGCGTCATGCGCGCGATTCCAAGGGGGCGTTGCGCTTCGCTGAGATACTGCCCGCCGAGCGCGAATCCCAAAGGTGCGAGTGTTGCGATGCCGAGGCCGAGAGCGGCGAACCCGATATAGGCGACGGCTGGCGTGGGGGCTGCGGCAGCGATGAACCCGCCGATTGCGGCAAGCGTTGCGGTCCATGTCATAAGTTGGACGAGGCCAAAGCGGCTGGCGAGCGCTTGGCCGGAAAAGCGCCCGATGGCCATGGTCAGGCCGAGCAGCGCTGGCCCGAATGAGCCTTGCGCCGCCCCGCCCCCTAAAGTGCGCTCGACATGCAGCGCAGACCAAATCTCGGTCGCGTTTTCGGCAAAGAAGGCAATCAGGATCAGCCCGCCGAGGATGAAGACTGCAAAGGGCAAAGGCGGTTTGGGCATTGGCATACCGGACGGCGTTTCGCGCGCGAACACTACCTCGGGCCCGGTGATCGCCATGATCGCGTAGAGTGTGATGACGCCGGCCGCGACGGGATAGATGTCGGACGGCGCAAAGCCAGCCTCGCGCGCAAACCCGGTGCAGATCGCTGCGATTGCATAGGCAAGCGAGAACATGCCGTGACCGAGGCTCATCAGGTGTTTGCCGGTGCGGGCCTCTAGCTGGCTGACGCGCGCGTTGATGACGACGTCGAGCAACCCGGTGGTCAGGCCAACGCAAGCCATTGCCAACGAGATAGCGGCGAGGCTGGTGGCATAGCTGGGGCCGACGAAAGCAGCGCCTAGCAAAAGGCAAATCACTGCGATCAGTTTGCGCCCTGTGCCAAGCCATTCCATGATTTTGGCAGACGCCGCCATGGAGATCACAGCGCCGAGTGCGCCGAAGAACAGGGCAAGGCCGAGCTCGGATTCGCTGATCTGGAGGCTTGCCTTGAGGTCCGGGATGGCGGCTGCAAACGTGCCCCACCCGGTGCCAATTGCAGCGAAGCCCGCGATGGGAGCTTGGGACATTCGAAGGAGCGAGATCAGCGACATGGGCGCGCGTTATCGCCGAGTTGCGCCCAAAGCAATATCCAAAGCGGGTGGGATTCCGGTTTTGGCCTTTCCAGCCGGGGATAATTGCCCTAAAGGCCAGCCTTCAACCGGGGCATACACCCTTGGAGGATGCCCCTCTGACTTAGGAGAATGCTATCATGGCTGGACAAATTCCAGATCTGATCGCCGAGGCACGTGCGGGGACCGGCAAGGGGGCCGCCCGTCAAGCGCGCCGTGACGGGATGGTTCCCGGGGTGGTCTATGGGGGCGGTATCGATCCGCAACCCATCAACATCAAATTCAACGTGCTTTTGAAGCAGCTGAGAGCGGGCCGTTTCATGTCCACGCTATTCAACCTGAAGGTTGAAGGCGAGGAAGATGTGCGCGTTATCTGCCGAGGCGTTCAGCGTCACGTCGTCAAGGATATGCCGACCCACCTGGACCTGATGCGTTTGCGTCGGACCTCGAAGGTTAAGCTGTTCATCCCTGTTGAGTTTATCAACGAGGAAGAAGCTCCCGGCATCAAGAAGGGCGGCGTTCTGACTGCCGTTCGTCCTGAGGTCGAGCTTTTGGTGACTGCGGGCGATATTCCCGATCACATCACCGTCGATATGACGGGCCTCGACATTGGTGACACTGTCACGATCAGCTCGATTGAGCTGCCCGCAGGTTCGACGCCAACCATCGACCGAGATTTCGTCATTGCCAACATTCAGGCCCCATCGGGTCTGCGGTCGGCTGGTGTCGATGATGAGGACGGTGATACCGACGGCGAAGAGGGTGCGGCTGAGGAGTAATCCTCGCACCAGAAGTTATGAAGTGTTGTTAAACGCGCCCTCGCTGTGGGGCGCGTTTTTCGTTGGGACACGGGGTTGTGTATAGTTCTATATCGCACTAGATAATGCGATATCGAACTATATTGGAGAATCTCGATGACCCTCTCTCGCCGCAAAACCCTTGCCCTGATCGGTGGCGGTGTGATCCTCGCCGCTGGAACCGCTGGTGGTTTGACCCTGACCCGCACGCCCCAGACCGCAGGTCTGCCTTGGCAAACCGCTGGCGGATACGGCGACCCCCGGATGCGAGCCCTAAGTTATGCAATCCTCGCGCCTAACCCTCATAACCGACAGCCTTGGATGGTCGATTTGGGAATGCCCGATCAGGTCGTGCTCTATGTCGATACCGACCGCATGTTGCCCCATACCGATCCGTTCAACCGCCAAATCACCATTGGACTGGGGTGTTTTCTGGAAGTTCTGCACATGGCGGCGCTGGAAGATGGACAGGATGTGACGTTTGATCTGTTTCCGGATGGCGCAGATGCAGCTGCCCTCGACGCACGGCCCGTAGCGGTCTGCCACTTTGCGCCAACGGATGCAGCGCGCGACCCGCTTTTTGCGCAAGTCCTCAACCGTCGTTCGCTAAAGGAGCCGTTTGACGAGGCCCGGTTGGTTCCTGACACGGCGTTGCCCACGCTTATCGCGGCGGCTGAAAATGGCACGCGCGTCGCGGCTTCCAATGACCCTGAAACCATCGCCGAGATGCGCGCGCTTAGCCATAATGCCCTGCGCATCGAGATCGAGACCCCGCGCACTTATCAAGAAAGCGTTGATCTGTTTCGCATTGGCGCGCGGGAGGTGGACGCCAATCCAGACGGCATCACTTTCACCGGTCCGCTCTTTGAAGGACTTGCCGCCGCTGGGCTGTTCACCCGCCAAACCGCACTCGACACGTCTTCGACAGCTAATCAGCAAGGACTGGCGGCGGTTTTCGCAAATACTGATACTGCCATGGGGCATATCTGGCAGGTGACGCAAACAAACACCCGGCGCGACCAGATCAATACGGGCCGCGACTGGGTCAGGATAAATCTTGCAGCAACCGCCCTTGGCTTGGGTCTTCAGCCGCTCAGTCAGGCTTTGCAGGAATACCCTGAGATGGAGGCGCATTACGACGAGATACATCAGCGTCTGGCCCCCGAAGGCGGAACCGTGCAAATGTGGGCGCGTCTGGGCTACGGCCCTGAGATTGCCCCAAGCCCGCGCTGGCCGGTGGACGCAAAACTACTGGAGATCTGATGCCTGATAAGACCTTGCCGCTCTATTTTCGTCTATTCAACGAGATCGGCATCGTCGAACAGCTAAGTCGCGCGATGTTCGAGGCCAGATTGCCTGATGGCGTTCTGGTCTCGCATTTCGCGGTGTTGAACCACCTAATTCGGGTTGAAGAAGGCTGCACGCCGCTGGAATTGGCGAAGGCCTTTCAGATGCCAAAGACCACGATGACCCATGTGCTGGGCCAGCTTGAAAAACGCGCCTGGATTGAGATGCGGCCCAATGCGCAGGACAAGCGCTCCAAGCGGATCTGGACGACCCAAGCAGGGCGCTCGTTTCGAGATGACGCGATAGGTGCGCTGGCACCTGAGCTGCTTGACGTCGCGGGTGCGTTCCCCGCCGAGCAGGTCGCGCCATTGGTTGAGGCGCTTGAGGCGCTGCGCATTTGGATGGACGCGCGCCGCTAGGCTAGCAAAACTGTCGCGACTTCGATCAGGCGCTATGGGCCCCATCGGCGAGGGCTTTGACGAAAGCCAAAACCTCGGCGGGGGATTTACCCTGCTCGACCAATTTCACAATCGCGGACCCGACAACGGACCCATCTGCAATTGCCGCGATATCGCGTGCATTCTCTGGCGTCTTAATGCCGAAGCCAACAATCACCGGCAGATCGGTTTGCGATTTGATGCGCGCCACTTCCGGTGCCACGTCTGCGGCGTTTGCCTCAGCCGCCCCGGTGATCCCGGTGATCGAGACGTAATAGACAAAACCGGAGGTGTTTTGCAGCACCTTTGGCAGGCGCTTGTCGTCGGTCGTTGGCGTGGCAAGGCGGATGAAGTTCAGACCTGCTTGTTGGGCGGGGATGCACAACTCGCTGTCTTCCTCAGGGGGCAGGTCGACGATGATCAGCCCGTCGATCCCGGCCTCTTTGGCTTGGATCAGGAAAGTCGCAACACCGCGCGAATAGATCGGATTGTAGTAGCCCATCAGCACAATCGGCGTCTGGTCGCCCGTGGCGCGCAAGGACCGCGCGATATCGAGGGTCTTGTCCAGCGTCATGCCCTTGTCGAGCGCGCGTTGCCCGGCCAGCTGAATGGTAGAACCGTCCGCCATTGGATCAGTGAACGGCAGGCCCAACTCGATGATGTCGACGCCAGCGGCCGGCAGGCCCAGCACGATCTCGCGGCTGGTCTCTAGGTCTGGATCACCAGCCATCACATAGGCGACGAAGGCCTTTTTGCCATCTGCTTTCAGGCGGGCGAATGTGTCGTCGATGCGGGTCATTAGGGGCCTCCGAACTGCGTCACAGAGGTTTGAGGCAGAGGCGGCGTCGCGTCAAGCAGGCTTGGTCTTGCGCCAGAACCGAATGGGCAAGATCACGGCGGCAATTGCAAGCCCGACACCGTAACCTGCCCACACGCCCACAGGGCCGTACCCCCAGACATGACCCGCAACATACCCCAGCGGCAGGGCGATCATCCAGTAGGTCACAAGCGTGATTGCGGTTGGGATGGTGGTGTCCATCATGCCACGCAATGCACCCAAAGCGGTGGCTTGCACCCCGTCGAAAACCTGCATGAGGGCAATGGTCAGAAACAGCGGTCCGGCAAGTGCGATGACTATTGGGTCGTCAGATAGCAGGCGCGCAAGGGGCAGGCCGCCGAGGATCAGGGCGGCAGTCACCCCCAGCATCCACAGCACAACAATACCGCCACCTGCGACGCCGATGGCACGCAGGCGCAAAGGCTCGGCCCGCCCAATGGCTTGGCCAACGCGGATCGACACGGCGGTCGCCATTCCCAAGGGCAGCATATAGGCAAGGCCCGCGACGGCGACGACAATCTGCGTAGAAGCCAGTGCCGTCGCGCCAAACAGGCCGATGATGATGCCTACTACGGCGAATGCACCGCCCTCGCCGACATAGCCGATTGCGACGGGCAGACCGCCCTTGAACTGGGTCTTCAGGACGGAAAAGCGCACGGGCGAGGGGCCGCGGTAAGCCTGCATCGAGGGGGCAAACGCCCAATAAAGATGTGCTGCCGCGTAGGCGATGATTTGCGAAAGTAGCGTGGCGAGGCCTCCGCCCATTAGGCCTAAACCCTCCCATCCGAAGGCCCCGTAGATCAAGATCAGGTTGAGGGGGATGTTGGCGGCGACGCCCAGATACGCGAACCCGGCGGCGAGCCATGCACGGTCAGTAGACTCGAACAGGGATTTGAGCGTGAACAGCAGCGTGAACGGCACCAGCGACAGCGCAATTGGCACCCAGTAGGGCGCAAGGATGGCGAGCACCTCGGGCGGTTGACCCAACGGGCTTAGGGAAAAGATCAGCGCCAGCATCGCGACGGTGCCGATCAGCCCAGCGATCAAGGCCATCGTCCAGCCAGTGCGTATGGCTTGGGTTGCCTTGTGCGTATCGCCGCCGCCATGGGCTTGCGCGATCTGAATGCCGACAATGGTGATCAGACCGTAGAGCGCGGAATACATCACAATTGCCGCACTGGTGGTCAGAGACACGGCAGCAAGCGAAGTGGTGCCCAAAGGCGCAATCATCACCGTGTCGATGAGGCCTTGCAGCATGGCAGCGCCCAGCCCGATGATGATCGGTACGGCGAGCTGGAACAGAGTTTTTGCCTCGGTACGGGCGGCGGTGCGCAGCTGGCTTGTCATGACGGTTGTCCGGTGGTCGCCGGGCCCTCGACCAATTGGGATGCAAGCCCGCCCTCAGCCCCGCGAGGTCGGTGATTCGCGCATATAGTGAGGTATCTTTGGGGGTCAAGGCGGGGGTCATCACCCCTCGTTCGGGGTGGCCCACAAAGCACGATTGGTGATTTGAGCGCGGCTCTTCTAGGGTCTGAGCGGTAATTAGGAGCGCGCGCTATGGATGTGGAACGGATTGCAGCATTTGCGATGGATGGGGCCGGGGGCAATCCGGCGGGCGTGGTAATCGGGCCAATGCCCTCGGCGGCTGAGATGCAGCGGATTGCGGCTGAGGTTGGGTATTCGGAGACGGTGTTTGCCCAAAGGCAGGGCGACGGTTTTCGCGCGCGGTATTTTGCGCCGGGCGCCGAGGTGCCGTTTTGCGGCCATGCGACGATTGCTTTGGGGGCGGCCTTGGGCGCGCATTTCGGGGCGAAGGTGTATCCGTTGACGTTGAACGAGGCCTCGATTTCGGTGGAGGCGCTTGAGGGTGCGAACGGTTGGGAGGCGGAGTTGCAGTCGCCCGCCACATCGCACCGGGCCGTTGAGGCAGGTGATTTGGCCGAGGTCTTAGCGCTGTTTGGGTGGGATCAGGCGCGCCTCGACCCCGATATTGCGCCTATTTATGCCAATGGAGGGGCGGAGCATTTGGTGATTGCCTTGGCAGCAAAGGCGGATCTGGCGGCGATGGCGTATGACTTTGACGCGGGTGCTGCGTTGATGCAGCGGCTTGGCCTCGTGACGATCAACGTGATCTGGCGCGAGAATGCGCAGCGTATCCATGCGCGCAATGCGTTTGCCGGACACGGTGTGCTTGAGGATCCCGCGACCGGGGCGGCTGCGGCGGCTTTGGCGGGATACTTGCGCGATGCTGGGCTTCAGGCGAACGCGTTTGAGGTGATCCAAGGCGTCGATATGGGCGTGCCGTCGCGGTTGCGTGTGCGGCCCGGCGCTGAGATCGGGGGCAGCATTGCCATTGGCGGGGCGACGCGCAGGCTGTAGCGACGCGCCCCGAAGGTTGCACCGCCCCGCGCACCTGCCTAGAAGGCCCCAACACTAGTATGGAGAGCGGCAGATGGGTTTCAAGATGGGCATCGTGGGGCTGCCGAATGTCGGCAAATCCACGCTTTTTAACGCGCTGACCAAAACCGCAGCCGCACAAGCCGCGAACTTCCCGTTCTGCACGATCGAGCCGAATGTGGGCGATGTGGCCGTGCCCGACGCGCGGCTGAACACGCTGGCTGAGATTGCCAAATCCAAGCAGACCATTCCGACGCGCATGACCTTTGTGGATATTGCGGGTCTGGTGAAGGGTGCCAGCAAGGGCGAAGGCCTCGGCAACCAGTTCCTCGCCAATATCCGCGAGACCGACGCGATTGCCCATGTCTTGCGCTGTTTTGAGGACGGCGATGTCACCCACGTAGAAGGCCGCGTTGATCCGATTGCCGACGCCGAGGTCATCGAGACGGAGCTGATGCTGGCCGACATGGAAAGCATCGAAAAGCGCATGCAGGGTTTGTTGCGCAAGGTGCGTGGCGGCGACAAGGACGCGGTGCAGCAAGAGCGGTTGTTAAAAGCGGCGCTTGAGGTGCTGAACGAGGGCCAGCCTGCGCGCACGGTTCATGTGGACGACGACGACATCAAGCAGTGGAAAATGCTGCAACTACTGACCTCCAAGCCGATCTTGTACGTGTGCAATGTGGACGAGGCCTCTGCGGGTGCGGGCAATGCCTTGTCTGCGAAAGTGGGCGAGATGGCCGCAGCACAGGGGGCAGCGCATGTGGTGATTTCCGCGCAGATCGAAGAGGAAATTGCGCAACTCGAAGCCGAAGAGGCCGAGATGTTCCTGTCAGAGATGGGGCTGGACGAGCCGGGCCTCGACCGCCTGATTAGGGCTGGATACGAGCTGCTGCATCTGGAGACCTACTTTACCGTCGGGCCGAAAGAAGCGCGCGCTTGGACGATCCGTTCGGGCACTCAGGCACCGCAAGCCGCAGGCGTGATCCACGGCGACTGTGAGCGCGGGTTCATCCGGGCCGAGACGATTGCCTACGCTGATTTCGTCAGCTTAGGCGGTGAGAGCGGGGCGAAAGAGGCCGGGAAGATGCGGGTTGAGGGCAAGTCTTATACCGTAAAGGACGGAGATGTGCTGCACTTCTTGTTTAATGCGTAGGGGTTAGGGGGCTGGTGGGTCAGGAGGCAGGTTGAAGGAGAGGTAGTTTTTTTGTAGATCTTGGATTGCGATTTTACGGTCCAGCGCAGTGAAACCTTCATCGTCTGCTTTAGCCCTTGAAGCGAAAGTAAATAGATTAAAATGGTGGTCATGGAGCTGCTCGAAACTCTTTTTGCGATTTGAACTTTCATTGTCAGCTAGTTGGAAGCGCTCGCGGAACTGCTCGGCAGTCATCTCTCCGGAGACGCAAGTCATATAAAAATCTGGCATAATTGTTCTGTAAATTATGAGTGCTGCCAGGGTTGTCAGCAAAATATCGTTGAGACGCGCAGTCCCGGACCGATTAGAAGCGGTCGCCAATGCCACACGACTGGCGATCCTTTCGCTATCTCTTAGTGAAACGTGAGTGCAAATTGAGACTAGGTCGAGATTCGCCAGCACAACTGTTGTTAGGCGATCATCGACTCCGAAAGATTTCGTGAGTGCGAGGAATGCTAATTGCCATGTGTCTTGATTTTTGACTGTTGCTGGTAACTCCATCGTCAGCGTCACGAACTTCTGCAAATACAGCGCCGCCCCTTCCTGTGTCCCGTAGCGCACCCTCACCATGTTCTCTAACTCGCGTAGGTTCACCCCCAGCACGAAATGGACGTGATCGACTGCGAAGAAGTGTTTGATGACCTCCAGCAGCGATAGCGCGTAATCTGGGCGGCAGCGGTCGAGCTCGTCCACGACGATCACTAGCTTGCGCGGGGTGCCCTCTTCACCACCCGGTAAGGTTAATGCCTTTAGGGCAGCGCCAAACTCGTGCATCGCGGTTCTTTGGTTTGCGACGGCTTGCCAGAATGCCTCGGATGATCCTTCCACAGACCCGCCGATAGCCTCGGCAACGATGTCACCCGCATCGTCGAGTGCCTTAACCGCAAACCCCGTTGCGATATTTGCGCCCAGCTTTGTGATCCCCGGTAGAGCCTGAAACGCTTTCTTTTGAAGCCAGGCCAGCTTTGCAATTGTCGCGCCTTTTTCCTTGGACAACTCAGCGCTGAGCACTCCCATCACCGCCAACAACGGATCATCCAGATAATCATGCGCGAACGCATCAAAATAGACGGTGCGCGCTTGGTCTTGATAATCCAGCCGGTGCTGCCCGACCCAGCGCTTCAGAAACCAGCTTTTGCCGGTCCCCCACCCACCATCGAGCGCGATGACCATTGGGTCCTCGATCCGCTCGACCAGCCCTGACAGCGCCGCACCAGACGCCGCGCGGTCCAGCAGATCGCCGTCAAACCCGGTCTTATAGAGCTCAAATTCAGGCTCTTTTGGTGTCAGTCGACCATGCTGCTACTCCATTCCCATCACTTGAACGACCCTGCGAAACCCGCTCGGCGCGTGCAACCGCGCAAATCGCTTTTGCAATGGTCCGCAACCCCCTAAGCTGCACGCATGCCCCTTGACCCCACAGCCCTTCTGCAACTTGAGACCCTGATTCTTCTGGGCCTTCTGCTCACTGTTATTGGCCTGCTGTCGCGTGACGAGATGGTCATGCGCGGGCTGGTGTTGACGGGCGTGTTCCTTGATGTCGTCTATTTTGCGCTGCTGCCGACCCCATTGGCCTCAGTCACGGCAACGATCTCGGTGCTGTGTGGGCTGGTGCTGGCGGGCGGGTATCTGGTTGTGCGCGAACGCTCGACACTGGGGCTGACCGCGCGCGAAAAGCGGCTGTTTGAGGCTTACCGCACGCTGACGCCGGGCCAGTTTCGCAAGCTCAACCGTTTGGGACGCACCTACCGGACCACGGCGCAGACGGATATTATTATAGAGGCGCGCCAGCCGAAAGATCTGTTCTATATAGAGGGGTTCCGCTTCAATGTCGCCAAGTCCGGCCAAGCGGCTGAGGCGCGCGGACCCGCTTTCGCAGGCGAGATTGCGTTTCTGACAGGCAACCCGGCAAGCGCCACCGTGACCTTGCCGCCTGGCACGCCCTACACGGCCTGGTCAGTTGCTGAGCTGGAGCGCTTGATGCGGCGCAACGCAGCGCTGCGCAACGCCCTGACGGCACGGTTTTCGCTGGATCTTGCGGTGAAGGTGGCCGCAAGCATGCCGATGGGGCGAGGGTAGGCCAGCGCCTGCCAGACGTTTCAGATAATCTCGTCCTCGTCGAAAATCGGATCATCTGCGAGTTGGGTGCTATGGTCTTCGACGGCGTCCTCGGCGTGTCGCATGGACGCGACGCGTGCCAGATGGAACACCGCGTCGCCCTCATTGACCACGGGCATCACAGCACGCCCGACGATGATGCCGTCGAAGGGCGCTGAAATTTCCTCCTCGATCTCGCCGAACGGATCGGCCACGGCCCCCATAACCTCGCCCTCGCGCACAAGATCCCCATCCGAGCGGAAACTGCGCAGAAGCCCGCCAATGGGCGCGCGCAGCCACTTGCTGGACGGACAGAACTGCGACGGTGTTTTCGGCGCCGCGATTCCGCGCCCGGACACCATTCCGATGTGGCGCATGACCCGCAGAATCCCCATCTGGCCGACCCGAACGGCGTATTCATCAAAGCGCAGCCCCTCGCCTGCCTCATAGACAAGCATATCGACGTCTGCGTCTTGAGCGGCCCCGCGCAACGAGCCTTCGCGCAGGCCTGAGTTCATAATGATCGGCGCACCGAACGCTTCGCCGAGGGCGCGAACCCGGTCAAACCCCGGCGATACCCGGATCTGTGGGTAATTGGTCCGGTGGATCGCTGCCGAGTGCAGATCGATCCCGACATCTGACCTGCACACAACTTCTGTGAGAAATAGATGTGCGAGGCGCGACGCCATGGAGCCTTGTTCACTGCCGGGAAAGCAGCGGTTCAGGTCCCGTCGGTCGGGCAGATAGCGCGAGCGGTTTAGGAAGCCGAAGGTGTTGACGATGGGCACGACCAGAAGCGTGCCGTGCAAGGACTTGAGGTTGGGCGCGCGCAGCAGACGGCGCACAATCTCGATGCCGATCACCTCGTCGCCGTGGATGCCAGCGCTGACACATAAGGTCGGCCCGTCGGTTTTGCCGTGTACGACATGCACTGACATGCTCACGGGCGTATGATCCGACAGGGTACTTACAGGCAGGTCCACGGTTTGCCGAGATCCCGGCGCGATGCTGACGCCGCCGATCTCGAAGGGCGCGCGTTTGGGCACTAGCCTTTGCCCTTTGTCTTGGTTGCTCCGGGCTTGGCGTTCTTTTCGATGTACTCGATGATCTTGCCTGCGATATCGAGGCCGGTTGCCTTTTCCACGCCCTCAAGACCCGGTGACGAGTTTACTTCCATCACCACTGGCCCGTGATTGGCCCGCAGCATGTCCACGCCGCAGACGTTCAGGCCCATGCTTTTGGCCGCGCGCACGGCTGTTAAGCGTTCTTCCGGCGATAGCTTCACAACGTTGGCGGACCCGCCTCGATGCAAATTGGATCGGAACTCGCCTTCGCCCCCGGTGCGCTTCATGGCGGCGATGACCTTGCCGCCCACAACGATGGCACGCACGTCGCTGCCGCCGGCCTCCTTGATGAACTCCTGCACAAGGATGTTGGTGTTGGTGGCGCGGAACGCCTCGATCACCGATTTCGCCGAGCGGTCGGTATCGGCCAGCACCACGCCAAGGCCTTGGGTGCCCTCCAGCAGCTTGATGACCAATGGCGCACCACCTGCGAGGGCGAGCACCTCTTCGGTCTGTTTGGGGTCATGGGCGAAGGTGGTTACGGGCAAGCCGATCCCGTCGCGCGCCAGCAACTGCATAGAGCGCAGCTTGTCGCGCGACCGACCGATGCCGACACTTTCATTCAGCGGGTAGACGCCCATCATCTCAAACTGGCGCAGAACAGCGAGACCGTAGAATGTGATCGACGCGCCGATCCGGGGGATCACGGCGTCATAACCGATCAGCTTCTCACCATTGTAGTAGATCTCGGGCCTGCGCGAGACGATGTTCATGTAGCACCGCAGCGTGTTGATGATGTTCAACTCGTGACCGCGTTCTTCTGCGGCCTCCTTGAGGCGCCTGTGGGAATAGAGTTCTGCGTTTCGAGCCAGCATAGCGATCTTCATTTCTGGATCCTTTTCTGAGGCTTTTCCACTGTGGGGTTGGATGTCAGGTTTCGCTGGCCCGGAAGTACCGCGATCTTGTGACGCCGCAGAGCGGTGCGCCCGACGATCATCCGAAAGCTCATGCCGCTGCGGTCAGCGAGCGACAAATCAATCCGCCAGAGCTTGCCGTCGATACGGAACTTTGTGCGGATGACGAAGCGCTCTTCGGGTACGCCGCTGGTGTTGGTGATCTCGCGGCGATCATGGATTGGGCTTTCAACTACATTATCATGTGCGTCGTCATTAAAGAAAGTGTGGAACCGCACCGTCTCTACACCGTCCTTTGTCAGGGTTTCGATGTTAGTGGCGTGCAGGGCTGAGGTCCGCGCGCCGGTGTCGATTTTCGCGCGCAGATTGGTGAGGCCAAGAAGGGGGAGGTCCACATGTTCCTCCCAGCCGATGAAAAGCATGTTGAGCCGCCTAGATGTTTGGTTAAGTCACTATCATGGTTGGGATTGATCATTTTGACCACAGACAAGTCATGGGGTTGCCCTGAAGCCGATCGGGGGGGGCGCCTCAAGGGGGCAGATCACCTCGGCGGCTGTTGACAGCCCTTCCGACTCCTCCTATACCGCGCGCCATTCGGTCATGATCCGTTAGGATATTTGACCGGTTCGCACAATTGAAGTGGTCACGATCCGGGCGTATGCCTCGATCCTCTGGAATTCCACCGCGTCGATCCCGCAAACAAGGGATCGTATGCGGTTTTGCGCTATGCGTGGGTCTCAACCCTAGCAAATGAAGGCGCGTTGAAATGAATGAGCTAAGACGGGGAACCGAATGCCGACGATCCAACAGCTGATACGCAAACCGCGGCAGCCCAAAGTGAAGCGCTCTAAATCGCTGCACCTTGAGTCCTGCCCGCAGAAGCGTGGCGTGTGTACACGCGTCTATACAACGACACCGAAGAAGCCGAACTCGGCTATGCGTAAGGTTGCCAAAGTGCGCCTTTCGAACGGCTTTGAAGTGAGCAGCTACATTGGTGGTGAAAGTCACAACCTTCAGGAGCACTCTGTGGTCCTGATCCGTGGCGGTCGCGTAAAAGACCTTCCCGGTGTGCGTTACCACATCCTGCGCGGTGTTCTGGATACTCAGGGCGTTAAAGACCGCAAGCAGCGTCGTTCCAAATACGGCGCCAAGCGTCCGAAATAAGAGGGTATATAGATGTCTCGCCGCCACGCCGCTGAAAAACGCGAAGTCCTTCCCGACGCCAAATTTGGTGATCGGATTCTGACAAAGTTCATGAATAACCTGATGATCGACGGCAAAAAATCTGCCGCCGAACGCATCGTTTACAGCGCAATGGAGCGCGTCGAGGGCAAGCTAAAGCGCGCGCCTATCGAAGTGTTCCACGAGGCGCTCGAAAACGTGAAGCCTGCAATGGAAGTCCGTTCACGTCGTGTGGGTGGTGCTACTTATCAGGGGCCCGTCGAAGTGCGTCCTGAGCGTCGTGAAGCCCTGGCAATCCGCTGGCTGATCAACGCGTCGCGCAAGCGTAACGAAAACACCATGGAAGAGCGTCTAGCGGGCGAGCTCGTTGACGCCGTGCAATCTCGCGGTACTGCCGTGAAAAAGCGCGAAGACACCCACAAAATGGCCGAAGCCAACAAAGCTTTCAGCCACTACCGCTGGTAACCTTCCTCCCTATTCTCCCTTAAGCCTAGGACCGAACCAATGGCCCGCGACTTTCCGCTAGACCGCTACCGCAACTTTGGCATCATGGCGCATATCGATGCAGGTAAGACCACCTGCTCGGAGCGTATTCTGTATTACACCGGCAAGTCGCATAACCTTGGCGAAGTGCACGATGGTGCTGCAACCATGGACTGGATGGAGCAGGAGCAGGAACGTGGCATCACGATCACGTCTGCTGCGACCACGACGTTCTGGGAGCGGACTGAGGATGGGTCCACACCGGACACCTCCAAGCACCGCATGAACATCATCGACACGCCCGGGCACGTGGACTTCACTATTGAAGTCGAGCGTTCCTTGGCAGTTCTCGATGGCGCTGTTGCTGTGCTGGACGCCAACGCTGGTGTTGAGCCACAGACAGAAACAGTCTGGCGTCAGGCGGATCGCTATAAGGTTCCGCGTATCGTGTTCGTCAACAAGATGGACAAGATCGGCGCGGACTTCTTCAACTGCGTTCACATGATCAAAGACCGCACTGGTGCGACGCCTGCTCCTATTCAGATCCCAATCGGGGCTGAGACCGAGCTTGAGGGCCTGATTGACCTCGTGACCATGGAAGAGTGGGTTTGGGCCGGTGAAGACCTCGGCGCCACTTGGGAAAAACGTCCTATTCGCGCTGAGCTGAAAGAGCTTGCCAACGAATGGCGCGCCAACCTCATCGAGATCGCGGTCGAGATGGACGATGACGCGATGGAAACCTACCTGATGGACGGCGCTGAGCCTTCCGTTGACGAGCTGCGCTCGCTGATCCGCAAGGGTACGCTGGCGATTAAGTTCATCCCCGTCCTGTGTGGTTCTGCGTTCAAGAACAAAGGCGTTCAGCCGCTGCTCAACGCTGTAATCGATTATCTGCCAAGCCCGGTGGATGTTGTTGATTACATGGGCTTCCGCCCCGGTGACGAAACGGAAACACGTGATATTCCGCGCCGCGCTGACGACGAGATGCCGTTTGCAGGCCTTGCATTCAAAATCATGAACGACCCATTTGTGGGCTCGCTGACCTTTACCCGGATCTATTCCGGCGTGTTGAACAAGGGCGATACGCTTTTGAACTCCACCAAGGGTCGTAAAGAGCGCGTCGGTCGTATGATGATGATGCACTCTAACAACCGCGAAGAAATCACCGAAGCATTCGCGGGTGACATCATTGCGCTTGCGGGTCTGAAAGACACCACGACTGGGGATACGCTGTCGTCTGTCGCCGATCCGGTTATCCTGGAAACGATGACCTTCCCTGATCCCGTCATCGAGATCGCGGTCGAGCCTAAAACTAAGGCTGACCAAGAGAAGATGTCGCTGGGCCTTCAGCGTCTTGCAGCCGAAGACCCATCCTTCCGCGTGGAAACTGACCTGGAATCTGGTCAGACCATCATGAAGGGCATGGGCGAACTTCACCTCGACATTCTGGTCGACCGGCTGAAGCGCGAGTTCAAAGTGGAAGCCAATATCGGCGCGCCACAAGTGGCTTACCGCGAGACAATCAGCCGCGAGGTTGAGCATACATATACCCACAAGAAGCAGTCGGGTGGATCTGGTCAGTTCGCAGAAGTGAAGCTGATCATCTCGCCGACAGCTGCGGGCGAAGGCTACTCGTTCGAGAGCAAGGTTGTTGGTGGTGCGGTTCCTAAGGACTTCATCCCAGGCGTCGAAAAGGGTATTCGGTCGGTTATGGACTCCGGTCCTCTGGCAGGCTTCCCGGTCATCGACTTCAAAGTTGCTCTGGTCGACGGTAAGTTCCACGATGTGGACTCCAGCGTTCTGGCGTTTGAAATCGCAGGCCGCATGGGTATGCGCGAAGGTATGCGCAAAGCCGGAGCTAAATTGCTTGAGCCCGTGATGAAGGTCGAAGTGATTACGCCCGAGGATTATACGGGCGGCATCATTGGCGATCTGACTTCACGTCGTGGCCAAGTGACCGGTCAGGAAGCCCGCGGTAATGCGATTGCAATTCAAGCATTCGTGCCGCTGGCCAACATGTTCGGCTACATCAACACCCTGCGTTCCATGTCTTCGGGCCGCGCGCAGTTTACGATGCAGTTCGACCATTACGACCCAGTACCGCAGGCGATCTCAGAAGAGATTCAATCCAAATACGCATAACGGGACGGCGGGGAGCACCTCGCCCTACCCACCACAAGTAGAGCGGGGGCTACCTCGCTACCCAGTTTCGATAAGGAGGCCATCATGGCTAAGGAAAAGTTTGCACGTAATAAGCCGCACGTTAACATTGGCACAATTGGGCATGTTGACCACGGCAAGACGACGCTGACAGCGGCGATCACTAAGCAGTTTGGCGAATATCAGGATTACGCGTCGATCGACTCGGCTCCTGAAGAGCGCGCGCGCGGGATCACGATCTCAACCGCACATGTCGAGTACGAGACCGAAGCACGTCACTACGCTCACGTCGACTGCCCCGGCCACGCCGACTACGTCAAGAACATGATCACTGGTGCCGCTCAGATGGACGGCGCGATCCTTGTGGTTAACGCTGCTGACGGCCCAATGCCACAGACCCGCGAGCACATCCTGCTCGGGCGTCAGGTCGGCATTCCCTACATGGTCGTCTACATGAACAAAGTTGACCAGGTTGACGATGACGAGCTGCTTGAGCTGGTCGAGATGGAAATCCGCGAGCTTCTGTCTTACTACGACTACCCGGGCGACGACATTCCCGTGATCCCAGGTTCGGCTCTGGCCGCTCTGGAAGATCGTGATCCGACCATCGGCACCGAGTCTATCGCCAAGCTGATGGCGGCTGTGGACGAGTATATCCCAACACCAGTTCGCGCTGTTGAGAAGCCGTTCCTGATGCCTGTCGAGGACGTGTTCTCGATCTCCGGTCGCGGTACTGTTGCAACTGGTCGTATCGAGCGTGGTATTGTGACTGTCGGCGAAGAGATTGAAATCGTTGGCCTTCGTGACACCCGCAAGACGGTTTGTACCGGCGTGGAAATGTTCCGCAAGTTGCTGGACCGTGGGGAAGCTGGCGACAATGTTGGCCTTCTGCTGCGCGGTGTTGACCGTGAAGGTATCGTGCGCGGTCAGATTCTGTGCAAGCCAGGTTCGGTTAAGCCACACACCAAGTTCGAGGCCGAGGCATATATCCTCACCAAAGAAGAGGGTGGCCGTCACACGCCGTTCTTTGCGAACTACCGTCCACAGTTCTACTTCCGCACAACGGACGTCACTGGCACAGTTGAGCTGCCTGAGGGCACCGAGATGGTAATGCCGGGCGACAACCTGAAGTTCGGTGTTGAGCTGATTGCACCGATCGCAATGGAAGATGGTCTGCGCTTCGCGATCCGCGAAGGTGGCCGTACCGTTGGTGCAGGCGTGGTCTCGAAGATCCTGCTGTAATAGCGTCTGACGCTCTGGAATATTTGCGATGCGGTCCGCCGCTTCGCCAAGAAAACAAGATTTGATGAGGGGGGGCGATACGCGTTCCTCCTCCTCTCAAGTCTCAAGCCCTTGAAGGGGATAAGATAATGGCCATCCAAAGCCAGAACATCCGCATCCGGCTGAAAGCCTTCGATTTCCGCGTGCTTGACGCAAGCACCAAAGAAATCGTGAATACGGCTAAGCGGACCGGTGCCACCGTGCGCGGTCCCATCCCGCTGCCGAATAAGATCGAGAAGTTCACCGTTCTGCGCGGTCCGCACGTCGACAAGAAGTCGCGCGACCAGTGGGAAATCCGCACGCATAAGCGCTTGCTCGACATCGTTGACCCAACACCCCAAACCGTGGACGCGCTGATGAAGCTCGACCTTGCGGCTGGTGTTGACGTCCAGATTTCAGTCTAAGGGGGGCATAGATTATGCGCTCTGGCGTTATCGCAAAGAAGATGGGCATGACCCGTCTGTTCATGGAAGACGGCAAGCAGATTCCTGTGACCGTACTTCAACTCGACAACCTGCAAGTCGTCGATCAGCGTACTGCTGATCGTGACGGTTATACCGCAGTTCAGCTCGGCACCGGCACAGCCAAAGTCAAGCGCGTCAGCAAAGCTATGCGGGGGCACTTCGCCATCGCTAATGTAGAGCCGAAGCGTAAGGTTGCTGAATTCCGCGTCACCCCTGAGAACCTGATCGAAGTCGGCGCGGAAATCTCCGCCGAGCACTTCCTTGAGGGCCAGAAAGTTGACGTGTCCGGCACCTCCATCGGTAAGGGTTTTGCTGGTGCGATGAAGCGGCACAACTTTAGTGGTCTTCGGGCGACGCACGGTGTGTCTGTTTCGCACCGTTCGCACGGCTCGACTGGTCAGTGTCAGGATCCGGGTAAAGTCTTCAAAGGTAAGAAGATGGCCGGTCACATGGGCGCTGCTCGTGTCACCACCCAGAACCTTGAGGTCGTTAAGACTGATGCCGACCGTGGCCTGATCATGATCAAGGGCGCTGTTCCGGGATCGAAGGGCGGATGGGTTACTGTCAAAGACGCCGTTAAGAAGAAGATGCCCGATGGGTTGCCGATGCCTGCTGGGCTTAAGTCCTCAGCTGCTGCACCGGTTGAAGCTCCTGTCGTGGCCCCTGCTGAGGGAGCGGAAGAATGAAAGCCGACGTAATCAATCTCGACGGGTCCGCAGCCGGGTCTCTCGATCTGGATGAGGCGCTGTTTGGTCTTGAGCCGCGCGCCGACATCCTGCACCGCGTTGTTCGCTGGCAGCGTAACAAGGCGCAAGCTGGCACGCACAAGGTGAAGACACGCCGTGAGGTCAACTATTCGACCAAGAAGATCTATCGCCAGAAGGGTACCGGCGGCGCACGCCACGGCGCTCGCTCTGCTCCGATCTTCCGCGGTGGTGGTATCTACAAGGGTCCAACGCCACGCAGCCACGCACATGATCTGACCAAGAAGTTCCGCAAGCTCGGTCTTTGCCATGCTCTCAGCGCTAAGCTGAAGGCGGGTGAGCTTGTGATCATCGATGGTGCCACATCTACGGGTAAAACCGCTGAGCTGGCGAAGATCGTGAAGTCCATGGGCTGGAAGCGCGCGCTTGTGATCGACGGTGCCGAGGTGAACGCAAACTTCGCCAAGGCAGCCGCCAACATCACTGGCCTCGATATCCTGCCAAGCATGGGCGCAAACGTCTATGACATCCTCAAGCGCGACACGCTCGTGCTGACCAAAGCGGGTGTCGAAGCGCTGGAGGCGCGTCTGAAATGAGCACCAAACCACAGCACTACGATGTGATCCGCAAGCCGATCATCACCGAAAAAGCCACCATGGCGTCCGAGAACGGCGCAGTGGTCTTTGAGGTGGCGATCGACGCTAACAAGCCAGGGATCAAAGAGGCGGTTGAGACCCTCTTTGGTGTCAAGGTTAAGGCCGTGAACACGACGATCACCAAAGGTAAGGTGAAGCGTTTCCGTGGTCAGCTCGGCAAGCGTAAGAACGTCAAGAAGGCGTATGTAACGCTCGAAGAGGGCAACACCATTGATGTGAGCACCGGGCTGTAAAGCCTCGCTACATCGCTAGAGATTAAGAGCCCCGGCTGCAGAGATGCGGTCGGGGTTTTTGCTTGCGCATTGCATCGAGTATATCAATATTTGGCGCAGACGGTCTCGGAGACTTCAAATCGCAAGAACACGTCTATGTCGCGAGCGGCGACGTCGGGATCGAGCTTATGCGTGTGCTGCACTAGAGCATGGATGTGGAGCTGCATCTTTAGAATGGTTGCTTGAACCAAAGTGGGAAAAAAGTTGGCGTTTTCAGTACCCGATGTCTATCTACACGAGTTGGCGGGGCCGCTTTTGGCCCGGTTCGAAGCCGAACCAAAAGCGTATGACTTGGCGATCGCCTGTTGCATAATCATCTATCACTACGCCGACGTTGTCGCGCACTCTGAAGAAAAACGCATTAGCGAGGTGACTAAGGAGCTCTCAAAGCGTGCGCCTCATTTCCAAGTAATTGGCGGGATCGCAAACTCTGCAAAACATGTTGAGCTAACGCGCCACGCTGACAAGGCCCTTATTGGCTTGAGAGCAGAGCACCTTGAGGTTGGTAAAGGCGTCGCATTTCGTGATGGAAGTTACTTTTCAGATGGTAGTTCGTTTGGAGATATGGCGGATGTAGTTTGTGTTAAAACACCGGACGGCACGCTGCATGACGTCTTATTTCTTTGCCAAGAGACGCTCAGGGCGCTCGCCCCTTGACCCCACCCCCTCTCCCTCATATCAGACCCCATCAACACGCCCCGGATTCGTCTGGGGCTGTGTTTTTGTTGGCTAGGCGGTGGGGTGAGCCCCTCCAAACAACCGACACAAAAGGCGGGAGTAATCCCACCGACCAAACCGGGGACCTTCGGGGCCCTTAAAACAGACAGGGGTCTCAAGACCCCGCAAAGCAACGGAAGACAGAAAGCATGGCACTCAAGTCGTATAAGCCGACGACGCCGGGCCAGCGCGGGCTGGTGCTGATCGACCGTTCGGAGCTTTGGAAAGGCCGCCCGGTCAAGTCCCTCACTGAGGGTTTGACCAAGAACGGTGGCCGGAACAATACCGGACGGATCACGATGCGTCGTAAAGGTGGAGGCGCTAAGCGTCTGTACCGTATCGTCGATTTCAAGCGTACCAAGATGGACATGTCCGCCGTGGTCGCTCGTATCGAGTATGACCCGAACCGGACCGCCTTTATCGCACTGATCCAGTACGAAGATGGCACACAATCTTATATCCTCGCGCCGCAACGCCTCGCCATTGGCGACAAGGTAGTTTCGTCCGCGAAGGCCGACATCAAGCCCGGAAACGCAATGCCCTTCTCGGGCCTGCCGATCGGCACAATCATCCACAACATTGAGCTTAAGCCAGGCAAGGGCGGCCAGATCGCACGCGCTGCAGGCACCTATGCTCAGTTCGTGGGTCGTGATGGGGGCTACGCACAGATTCGCTTGTCCTCGGGCGAGCTTCGTCTGGTCCGGCAGGAATGCATGGCCACGGTCGGTGCTGTGTCGAACCCGGACAACTCGAACCAGAACCTCGGTAAAGCGGGTCGCAACCGTCACAAGGGCATTCGCCCGTCTGTGCGTGGTGTTGTGATGAACCCCGTCGATCACCCCCATGGTGGTGGTGAAGGTCGTACGTCTGGTGGACGTCACCCGGTTACCCCTTGGGGCAAGCCGACAAAGGGTGCACGCACTCGGAACAAGAACAAAGCGTCTAGCAAGCTGATCATCCGCTCGCGTCACGCCAAGAAGAAGGGGCGCTAGTAGATGTCGCGTTCTGTCTGGAAAGGTCCTTTTGTCGACTCTTATGTCCTCAAGAAGGCCGAAAAAACCCGCGAGTCGGGCCGCAAAGAGGTCATTAAGATCTGGTCGCGCCGCTCTACCATCCTGCCGCAGTTTGTGGGCCTCACTTTTGGCGTCTACAACGGCCGCAAGCACATCCCTGTGAACGTCACCGAAGATATGATCGGTCAGAAGTTCGGGGAATTTTCGCCAACGCGCACCTATTACGGGCACGCGGCGGACAAAAAAGCCAAAAGGAAATAAGCCATGGGTAAGGATAAGAATCCCCGCCGCGTGGCGGATAACGAAGCAATGGCAAAGCTGCGCATGTTGCGCATCAGCCCTCAGAAGCTGAACTTGGTTGCGGGCTTGATCCGTGGCAAGTCGGTCGAAAAGGCGCTGGCTGACCTGACCTTCTCGAAGAAGCGGATCTCGGGTGACGTGAAAAAGTGTCTGCAGTCGGCGATTGCCAATGCAGAGAACAATCACAACCTCGACGTAGACGAGCTGATCGTCGCCGAAGCTTATGTCGGCAAGAACTTGACCCTCAAGCGCGGTCGTCCTCGGGCGCGTGGCCGGTTCGGTAAGATCAGCAAGCCGTTCGCAGAATTGACCATCTTGGTGCGTCAGATTGAGGAGCAAGCATAATGGGTAATAAAGTAAACCCGATCGGTATGCGTCTCCAGGTCAACCGCACCTGGGACAGCCGCTGGTACGCCGATACTAAGGACTACGGGAACCTTCTTCTGGAAGACCTGAAAATCCGTGCGTTCATCGAAGAAGAGTGCAAGCAAGCCGGCATTAGCCGTGTGATCATCGAGCGCCCGCACCGCAAGTGCCGCGTCACGATCCACACTGCGCGTCCTGGCGTCATCATCGGCAAAAAAGGCGCCGATATTGAGAGCCTGCGCAAGAAGGTTGCAAACCTGACCAAGAGCGAACTGCACCTCAACATCGTTGAAGTGCGCAAGCCCGAGTTGGACGCGCAACTGGTTGGTGAGAGCATCTCGCAGCAGCTGGAACGTCGTGTGTCCTTCCGTCGTGCTATGAAGCGCGCCGTGCAGAACGCGATGCGTATGGGTGCCCTTGGTATCCGTGTGAATGTCGCGGGTCGTCTTGGCGGTGCCGAGATTGCGCGGACCGAATGGTATCGTGAAGGCCGCGTGCCCTTGCACACTCTGCGTGCAGATGTGGATTTCGCGAACGTCGAAGCCAAGACCGCTTACGGCATCATTGGCATCAAGGTTTGGATCTTCAAAGGCGAGATCATGGAGCACGATCCGTCGGCTCATGATCGCCGTCATCAGGAGCTCCAGGAAGGCGGAGGCCCACGCCCCCGCCGCGACCGGTAAGGGGTAGAAAAGATGCTGCAACCAAAGCGCACCAAATTCCGCAAGATGCACAAAGGCCGTATTCGTGGCGACGCGAAGGGTGGATCTGATCTTAACTTCGGTACATTCGGCCTGAAAGCGGTTGAGCCTGAGCGGATCACTGCCCGCCAGATCGAAGCTGCTCGTCGTGCTATGACCCGTCACATGAAGCGTCAGGGCCGTGTCTGGATCCGTATTTTCCCAGACCTGCCCGTCACTGCCAAGCCCATCGAAGTTCGTATGGGTAAAGGTAAGGGCTCGGTTGATCGTTGGACTGCGAAGGTCAAGCCTGGCCGGATCATGTTCGAGATCGATGGTGTTACCGAAGTGGTCGCACGTGAGGCCCTGCGCCTTGCCGCGATGAAGCTTCCGGTCAAGACCCGCACCGTGGTTCGTGAAGACTGGTAAGGTCGCGCTTAGCGCAATCTTGTAAGAGACTTAAAAGCCCCTGCCGAGCAATTGGTGGGGGCTTTTGCTTGCCGAAAGTGGGGCGGCAATCAGGTCTACAATGTGCACATTCTGCCTCGGGGAGGTTCACAAACTGTCAACACAGGTGCGCACTTGGTTCAGAACCTTGCAACACGCCTTATACCCAGATCAAATGGCTTACGTGGTAAAACACCGGCGCTGCGAAGATCACGCTGTCGAGTTGGTCCAGAAACCCGCCCTGTCCGGGGATCAGATGTGACCAGTCTTTCACGCCCTTATCGCGCTTGATCGCTGCAAAAACGAGGCTTCCGAACATCCCCGTCACCGACGCAAGTGCAGCCATACCAGCGGCCCCGATCAGGCCAAATGGGGTGATCCATGCGAGCAATCCGCCAATGATTGCAGCCCCGAGCACCCCGCAGATCATGCCCTCGATTGTTTTCGGCGAAAGCCCCGGCGCTATGCGGCGACGGCCAATCCGGCGGCCTGCGTAATACTCGATCAGGTCGCCGAACTGGACCACCATGACGACGAACAGGATCAACAGAATTGATCGGTCGCCTGCCAATTCGAAGGTCAACAGCGCCGGAATGTGGCTGATGCAGAAGATGCAAATCATCAACGCCCATTGGGTTTCTGCGACCCTGACAAGGAAGCGACTGGAATCCCCGCGTAGCGCACTGACGATGGGCAGCAGCAGGAACGCATAGACCGGGATGAACACCGCAAATAGGCCCGTCCAGCCGAGGCCCACGAACAGGTATTGCAGTGGCAGAATAGCGAAAAACCCCAGCGCAAGTGACAGGTGATCAGCTCTGCGTTTCGACGAGAGGGTCAGAAATTCGCGCAGTGCTGCGAAGGACGCGAACGCAAACAGCAGCAACAATGCGACTTCGCCCAGCAGTGCTGCGATCGCCAACAACGTTACAATCGCCCACCATGAGTTGACGCGCTGCATGAAGGTCTCGACAACGGGATTGGTCTCGCCGATCGGCAGGCGGCCCCGCAGGTATTCGCCCGCAAGCGTCAAGGCTGCCATTAGGGTGATGACGCCAATGCTGAGCAGTAGGATGTCGTTTGTGGTGTCGTTCATGAGCTCTCGTCCTGCGCAGGCGGAGCGAGTGACGCCAGCGCCGTCGATGCACGCTTCAGGAACGCGTCTTTACCCTCGCCCTCTTGCACATGAATCGGCGCGCCGAAGGGGACGGTGCAAATCAGGGGCAGGGGGATGATCTCGCCTTTCGGCATGATCTCGTTGAGGTTCGCGATCCAGGTTGGCACCAGATCCACATGCGGGCGCGCGCTGCCCATGTCGAAGATACCCGCGCGAAATGGCAGCAGCGGATCATCGGTCATGTTGCGATTGCCCTCGGGAAAGATGATCAGGGATGACCCTTCATCGAGCGCCTCCAGGATCTTCTCGAGCGGGTCTTCCGTGCGCGCCTCAGGGCGGCGATCAATTAGAACGGCCCCGAACACATCACGCCCGGCAAAGGCGCGTAGATTGTTCTTCAGCCAGTAATCTGCCGCAGCCACCGGACGGGTTTCGCGGCGAAGCGCAGGCGGCAGCACCGACCAAAGCATCGGCATATCGGCGTTGCTAACATGGTTGGCAAAGTAGATGCGCTGGCGGCGAACCGGCTCGATCCCCTTCCAGTCAGCGCGCGCGGCAATGATGAAGCGGGCTACGAACGTCAGCACATGCCCGACGAAACGAGCGGCAAGTCGACGGGGCAGGGGCAAGCGATTGACCATAGGCCAGCTTCGACTGCGCAGCGGTAAAAGGAAAGGGCGGTTACGCCCAGCCGTAATTGAAGCTGACGGAGATGCGTTCTGCCTCGGCCATATTCATCGGAACCTCGTGGCGCAGCCAGCTTTCCCATAGCAGCACATCTCCGACCTCGGGCTGCATGTAGACGAACTGTTGCAGCTTGCGCGGCGCGTCTTTGAGGCGACCGGGTGCGGCCATCATCATCGCCAAACGTGGGTCCTCGAACTTGATGGCGCTGGTGCCCTTGGGCATGGCGACATAGGTGGTGCCGCTGATGATGGAATGGGGATGGATATGAGCGGTGTGAATACCGCCCTCGGGCAGGACGTTGATCCACATGCTGTCCAGCTTAACCTTCTTCTCGGTCCCCAGATCGAAGCCGAGGTCTTTGATGAAGGCGGCGACATGCTTGTCGAGGGTCTTCTGAAGGTCCTTGAAGACCGGGAAACGCCACGGCAGGTCGGTCAGCGAGGCGTAGCTGGTGTAGCCCGGATAGCCCTGATCCTCGCACCACGCTTGGCCTGCCTCGTCATTCTCGGCGATGTCATAGCAGGATGCCTCAAGCTCGCGTGCGTCAATGGCTGGAGCCTTTTCTGCGAGCGAGGCGTGGTAGAGGCGGGTGACGAAGAGAGAGGATATGTTTGTCATGGTGTTTGGTTAGCTGACAACAGGCCGAGACGCGAGTGTTCGGGCTGACGCACCACTGCCCAGTTGCAGATTTGGCAGTGCGCAAACCGCCCTCAGGCAGCGAGCGTTTCGGATAACGCCCTTCGGTTCAGGTTTGGCGCTTTTAGGAGGTCGATCGCCTTTCCATAAAGGCCTTGCGCAACCACCCAACCGCGCCTATACGACCGTTTCATCCACGATCTCCACTGGAATCAGGGTGACCCGGCACGTCTTGTGCTTAGGGCCCTCCAGTGACGTTGCATAAAGGAAAAGGCGCATGAACGCCCAGGAACTGCGTGATAAGACGCCGGACCAGCTAAAAGACGAGCTGACCGCGCTGAAAAAGGAAGCCTTCAACCTGCGCTTCCAACAAGCCACTAGCCAGCTTGAGAACACCGCCCGCATGCGTAAAGTACGTCGCGGCGTCGCGCGCGTGAATACCATTCTCAACGAAAAGGCCGCGCAAGCGGCCGCTGAATAAGGAGCTGGCCGTATGCCTAAGCGTATCCTAGCAGGCGTTGTGACCAGCGCCGCCAACGAACAAACTGTAACCGTCAGTGTAGAGCGTCGCTTCAAGCACCCCGTTCTGCAAAAGACGATCCGCCGGTCGAAGAAATATCGCGCACATGATGAAGCCAATAGCTTCAAAGTGGGTGATCTGGTTCGCATTCAAGAATGTGCACCAAAGTCGAAGACCAAACGCTGGGAGGTGGTCACCGCGTAAAGCGGCCCACCAAACAGCTTTGTCGAAACCCTGAGGCAGGTAAGTCCTCAAAGGTCGGGAGAAACCAATGATCCAGATGCAGACCAACCTTGAAGTAGCTGACAACAGCGGCGCTCGCCGTGTTCAGTGCATCAAGGTTCTGGGTGGTTCCAAGCGTAAGTACGCATCCGTCGGCGACATTATTGTCGTGTCGGTCAAGGAAGCCATCCCGCGCGGTCGCGTAAAGAAGGGCGACGTCCGTAAGGCCGTAGTCGTACGCACCGCTAAAGAAGTACGTCGCGATGATGGCACAGCCATTCGTTTTGACGGCAACGCTGCCGTCATCCTTAACAACAACAACGAGCCAGTCGGCACCCGTATCTTCGGCCCGGTTGTTCGTGAGTTGCGCGCTAAGAACTTTATGAAGATCATCTCGCTCGCACCGGAGGTGCTGTAATGGCTGCTAAACTCCGCAAGGGCGATAAGGTCGTCGTGCTGACCGGCAAAGACAAAGGCAAACAGGGTGAGATTACCCAAGTTATGCCGACCACCGGTAAAGCCATCGTAGACGGGATCAACATCTTTATCCGTCACACCCGTCAGAGCCAAAACTCTCAGGGCGGTCGCATCCCAAAAGCGATGCCGATCCAACTGAGCAACCTGGCTCTTCTGGACACCAATGGTCAAGCAACTCGGATAGGCTTCCGCGAGGATGACGGTAAGAAAGTGCGTTTCGCCAAATCCACTGGGGAGACTGTCTGATGCTTGATGAAGCAACCTACACCCCGCGCCTGAAGGCGATCTACGCGGAAACTATCCGCCCCGCCATGAGGGAAGAGTTCGGTTATAAGAACGACATGCAGATCCCTGGTCTGGAAAAAATCGTTCTGAACATCGGCTGTGGTGCTGAAGCCGTGCGTGACAGCAAGAAAGCCAAATCTGCTCAAGAAGACCTGAGTTCGATTGCCGGCCAGAAAGCTTTGGTCACCAAGGCGAAGAAATCCATCGCTGGTTTCCGCGTTCGTGAAGATATGCCACTGGGCGCGAAAGTGACCCTGCGCGGCGATCGGATGTTTGAATTCCTCGACCGCTTGATCACCATCGCAATGCCCCGCATTCGGGACTTTCGTGGTGTACCGGGCAAGTCGTTCGATGGCCGTGGCAACTACGCTATGGGCCTGAAGGAACACATCGTCTTCCCCGAGATCAACTTCGACAAAGTCGATGAGAACTGGGGCATGGACATCGTGATCTGCACCACCGCGGCGACTGACGCCGAAGCCAAATCGCTGTTGAAAGCTTTCAACATGCCTTTCAACAGCTGAGCCGGGGGAGAGAATAAACCATGGCGAAGAAATCCATGATCGCACGCGAAGTTAAGCGTCAGAAGCTGGTGGACAAATATGCCACCAAGCGGGCTGCGCTGAAAGCTATTGCAAACGATGATAGCCTGACGATGGAAGAGCGTTTCACCGCGCGTCTGAAACTCGCCAAGCTGCCCCGCAACAGCTCGGCAACCCGGCTTCACAACCGCTGCCAGCTGACGGGTCGTCCGCACGCGTATTACCGTAAACTTAAAGTCAGCCGTATCATGCTGCGCGAACTTGGCTCGAAAGGTCAAATTCCCGGCATGGTTAAGTCGAGCTGGTAAGGGAGGATTTAGACAATGATGAATGATCCTCTTGGTGATATGCTAACGCGTATCCGCAACGCTCAGATGCGTGGCAAATCCACCGTCCGCACCCCGGCTTCCAAGCTTCGCGCTTGGGTTCTGGATGTGTTGGCCGACGAAGGCTATATCCGCGGCTACGAAGCTGTCGCTGATACCAAGCACCCCGAGATCGAGATTAGCCTCAAGTATTTTGACAGCACTCCGGTTATCCGTGAGCTCAAGCGTGTGTCGACCCCTGGTCGTCGTGTGTATATGGGCGTCAAGGATGTGCCGCAGGTCCGTCAGGGTTTGGGTGTTTCGATTGTATCCACGTCTAAAGGCGTGATGTCCGATGCTGCTGCGCGCCAACATAACGTTGGTGGCGAAGTGCTCTGCACCGTATTCTAAGGGAGGCTGATTGAATGTCTCGTATTGGGAAAAAACCGGTTGAGCTGCCCAGCGGTGTAACAGCCTCGCTGTCCGGCCAGACCATCGAAGTGAAGGGTCCGAAAGCGACCCGTAGCTTTACCGCAACCGACGATGTCACCATCGTTATAAACGACACCTCTGTGACCGTGTCCCCTCGTGGGTCATCCAAGCGCGCACGCCAGCAGTGGGGCATGAGCCGCACAATGGTCGCAAACTTGGTTCACGGCGCAAGCCTAGGATTCAAGAAAGAACTTGAGATCCAGGGTGTTGGTTACCGGGCGCAGATTCAGGGCACAAACCTGAAACTGAGCCTCGGTCTCAGCCACGAAGTTAACTTCGCGGTTCCAGATGGTGTCACCGTTACCTGCCCTAAAGTCACAGAGATTGTGATTGAGGGGACGGATGAGCAACTCGTTGGTCAAGTCGCGGCCAATATCCGCGAATGGCGTAAGCCCGAGCCCTATAAGGGCAAAGGCATTCGCTATAAGGGCGAGTTTATCTTCCGTAAGGAAGGCAAGAAGAAGTAAGGACGCGAATAATGGCAAATAGCAAACGAGACCTGTTCTTGAAGCGCCGCCTGCGCGTTCGGAACAAAATCAAGAAGATGGCCTCCGGTCGTCCACGCCTTAGTGTGCATCGCTCGGGCAAGAACATCTCCGTTCAGGTGATCGACGACGTGCAGGGTATTACCCTCGCGGCCGCCTCGACGCTGGAGAAGGATCTGGGCGTAGTCGGTCAGAACAATGTCGAAGCATCAGCCAAAGTGGGTGCGGCAATTGCCGAGCGCGCGAAAAAGGCTGGCGTGGAAGAAGTGTTCTTCGACCGTGGTGGCTTCCTCTTTCATGGTAAGGTTAAGGCTCTGGCCGAAGCTGCGCGTGAAAGTGGTTTGAAGTTCTAAAAACTTGCAGGGCGCGCCGTGTTGGTGCGCCCTCGATGATCCGGGGCGTGTGTCGCCACTAGGATTGATAAAATGCTAACGCAGGAGGCCTAATATGGCAGAACGTGACAATCGACGTGGCAATCGCCGCGAAGATGAAACCCCAGAATTCGCTGACCGCTTGGTCGCGATCAACCGCGTATCCAAGACCGTCAAGGGTGGTAAGCGCTTTGGCTTTGCAGCCCTCGTCGTTGTTGGCGATCAGCGCGGTCGTGTCGGTTTCGGAAAAGGTAAAGCGAAAGAGGTCCCCGAGGCCATTCGCAAAGCCACCGAGCAGGCCAAGCGTCAGATGATCCGTGTGCCTTTGAAAGAGGGACGCACCGTTCACCACGACATGGAAGGCCGTCATGGCGCTGGCCGTGTTGTGATGCGGTCTGCCCCACAAGGTACTGGTATCATCGCAGGTGGCCCGATGCGTGCTGTGTTCGAGATGCTTGGCATCCAGGACGTTGTTGCGAAGTCCATCGGTTCGCAGAACCCTTACAACATGATCCGCGCCACGCTGAACGGGCTGTCGAAAGAAAGCTCGCCACGCATGATCGCACAACGTCGTGGCAAGAAGGTCGCCGATATCCTCAAGAAGGATGGCGCACCGGCGGCTGAAGCTGCGACTGAGGAGGCCTGAGTTTCATGGCAAAAACGATTGTTATCAAGCAGGTGGGCTCGCCCATCCGCCGCCCACAAGACCAGCGCGCGACGCTGATCGGTCTGGGTCTGAACAAGATGCACAAAACGCGTGAGCTGGAAGATACCCCCAGCGTCCGCGGCATGATCCGCAAGATCTCTCACATGGTGGAGATCGTTGAGGAAAAGGGCTAACACCTGTTTCCGAGTGATCTAGAATTAGAGCGCCCCTGCCGAAAGGTGGGGGCGTTTTTTTTGGTTTGGTTTGACTGCCAACAATTCAATTCATGAGATACAGCAAATGGATCCTGCACAGATACTCGACTGGTATGCGCATCGTACCCAAGAACTAAAAGACGATCTTCGAACAAAGGGCGGAATCCCCAGACATGATTCATGGCGGCTGAATTACTACCTGTCACCTTACCTACTACTGGAAAGTTATGATGAGCTTCGTCTGAGGCACCTCGATTTGTTCTATTGCCTCTGTGGTCTTAACGAAGATGGAAAGATTTCACCTGACGACATCTCTAGGCCTGAAAATGAGTTCCTCTGGGAAAGTTGGACGCATGTTGTCGAAGCTTGGAACTCACGCGGTGGTTTGCCGGGTGAGTTGGTAGAAGAAGGACGGCAAAATGTACTTCGGTATTTTGAGAATGGAGAGCCACGGGGGGTAGCTGCATTGGCGGGGATGAACCGCCGAAGTTCAAATACCATAGTGAAGTTCTCTCGCGTCGAGTTCTTGTAACCTATGATGCGTCTTGGGCAAATAAGGATTTCGCCGGCGTCATTTTATGAAAGAGGAAGCCTTTTGAAGTCCATGAAGTCCATGAAGGACTTGGAACTTGAACGAGTATTTCGAATTCCTGCGTACAAGGAAGCGCTCAGTGGTCGAACGGAAGTTGACTATAGGGGGAAATCGTTGCCAATTGAGAATGGTGCTCTAAGCCTCTCTGTCGTCGGAAATGACTACTATCTCTTCAGCACTTGCTTGGAGGTTGACCGGCGGATGCCCACCGACTTTGAAGCGACTGGAGCGCTGGTCATCAAAGATAAAGGCAGGTTCGTTGAGCAGTTTCGCCGTGCCTTTGAAAGACAATTTGGCGAGTGCTTCCTGCGTGCAGGTCAAGTTTACTACTATGACCCTTATAGGCTCCCGCCGAAACACTTCTTGCACACGCCCGAATTCTTGAAGCACTTTGGATATAGCTATCAGAAAGAACACCGAATCGTTGTCCGTCCGAAGGAACGCTCCATCGGCCCTGAACCGATCTTTTTTGAGATTGGTGCGCTTTCGGATTTTTGCGAGTTAGTGGAGTTCTGACTCCTCTTGCCTCACCCACCGACTCCCCCTATACGCCTCCGGTGGTCTCAACCCCACATGACGATTTATGCAAACGCCGTGGTCGGCCACTCCCGTCGCTGGGGGTCGCATCCGGCAGAGGAGAAGCGACATGAAACTGAATCAACTGCACGACAATCCAGGTGCCACGAAATCCCGCAAGCGCGTGGGTCGTGGCCCAGGCTCCGGCACCGGTAAGATGGGTGGCCGTGGTATCAAGGGTCAGAAATCTCGCTCGGGTGTTGCGATCAAGGGCTACGAGGGCGGCCAGATGCCACTCTACCAGCGCCTTCCAAAGCGCGGCTTCAACAAGCCGAACCGGAAGTCGTTTGCGGTCGTGAACCTTGGTCTTATCCAGAAATTCATCGACCTCAAGAAGCTTGATGGCACAGACATCACCGAAGATAGCCTCATCGCGTCCGGCCTCGTGCGCCGTAAGCTCGATGGCGTGCGCGTCCTCGCAAAAGGTGTGCTGACTTCGAAAGTTACGATCACTGTGACCGGTGCAAGTGCCCAAGCCGTTACGACTGTCGAGGCGGCTGGTGGATCACTCTCGATCACAAAACCTGCTGTCAAAGAGACAGCGGACGCCTGAACGCTTGTGGGGGACGCCTAAGCCCCCTACATCTACATCAGATTTTCTGGCGCCGCCGACCGGAAACGGTTTGGCGGCGCTTGCATGACATAAAGCAACGGGACTCCGAATCGCATGGCATCCGCAGCAGAACAAATGGCAGCGAATATGAGCTGGTCCGCCTTTGGTAAGGCGACCGAACTCAGACAGCGCATCCTTTTCACCCTCGGTCTTCTGATCGTCTATCGCCTCGGCACCTACATTCCGGTGCCCGGCATCGACGGCGGCGCGCTCCGTGACTTTATGGAGCAAGCGCAATCGGGCCTAGGCGGCGTTCTGAATATGTTCACCGGCGGCGCGATCAGCCGTATGGGCATCTTCGCGCTGGGGATCATGCCCTACATTTCGGCCTCGATCATCGTGCAGCTGATGACCTCCATGGTCCCGCAGCTTGAGCAGTTGAAAAAAGAGGGCGAGCAGGGCCGCAAGAAGATTAACCAATACACGCGCTACGGCACGGTGTTCTTGGCGACCTTCCAAGCCTATGGACTTGCCGTGTCACTAGAGGCAGGCGATCTGGTCACCGACCCCGGTTGGTTCTTCCGCGCAGCTTGCGTGATCACCCTTGTGGGCGGCACCATGTTCCTGATGTGGCTGGGCGAGCAGATCACCCAACGCGGCATCGGTAACGGTATCTCGCTGATCATCTTCGTCGGCATCGTCGCCGAGCTGCCCGCAGCTCTTGCGCAGTTCTTTGAGAGTGGCCGCACAGGCGCTCTGTCGACCCCAGCAATCCTCGGCGTTATATTGATGCTACTTGTGACGCTGACCTTCGTCGTGTTCATGGAGCGATCTCTACGCAAGATACACATACAGTATCCGCGCAGACAGGTCGGCATGAAGGTCTATGACGGTGGCTCCAGCCACTTGCCGATCAAGGTTAACCCTGCGGGCGTGATCCCGGCGATCTTCGCGTCGTCGCTGTTGTTGCTGCCAACAACGATCAGCACCTTCTCGGGCGGCTCAACCGGTCCTGTGATGTCCACGATCCTTGCCTATTTTGGCCCCGGACAGCCGCTGTATCTGCTGTTCTTCGCCGCGATGATCGTGTTCTTCACCTATTTCTACACCGCCAACGTCGCGTTTAAGACTGAGGATGTTGCCGAGAACCTCAAGAACCAGAATGGGTTCATTCCGGGCATCCGTCCGGGTGCCAAGACGGTTGAGTATCTCGATTATGTCACTGCGCGTATTCTGGTGCTCGGCTCTGGTTATCTGGCGCTGGTGTGCTTGATCCCAGAAATGGTTCGAACAGAGCTTGCGATTACGGCTTACTTTGGCGGCACCTCGATCCTGATTATCGTCAGCGTCGGCATGGACACCGTGCAGCAAATCCAAAGCCATCTGCTTGCGCATCAATATGAAGGCCTGATCGAAAAATCTCAGCTGCGCGGTAAAGGTGGCAAGAAGCGTCCTCGTCGCGCGCCGTCGCGTCGATGAATATTGTTCTGCTTGGCCCGCCAGGCGCGGGTAAAGGCACCCAAGCGCGTAAGCTGATCGAGGCGCGCGGCATGGTGCAGTTGTCCACGGGCGACATGCTGCGCGATGCCAAGTCCAGCGGGACCGAGATGGGCAACCGCGTGGCCGATGTTATGGCGCGCGGCGAGCTGGTCACCGACGAGATTGTCATCGGGCTGATCGAAGAGAAGCTGGCCGGTGATACAGGCGGCGGGTTCATCTTCGACGGCTTTCCTCGGACACTGGCCCAAGCCGACGCACTTGAGGCGTTGCTGGACGAGGCGGGCAAGCCTCTGGTGGCTGTGATTGAGATGCGGGTGGATGACGACGCACTTGTTGCACGGGTTACAGCACGATCCACATGCGCGAGCTGCGGCGAGGTCTATAACGACCTGACCAAGCCGATCCCGGCGGACGGAACCTGCGGCAATTGCGGAAAACAAGAGTTCACGCGACGCGCCGATGACAATGCAGAAAGCCTGAAGCAGCGGTTGATGGAATACTACAAAAAGACGTCCCCGCTGCTTGGGTATTACTATGCCAAGGGCATGTTAACGGGCGTAAACGGACTTGGTGAGATTGACGCTGTGGCAGCTGAAATCCAAAAAACACTTGACAGCCTCTAGCCGGGGTTGACCGCATAGCGGTTCCCCCGTATTGCACGTCATCTCGATATTCGGCGACTCGGTTTTGGCGTTAAGCCTTCCTTGTTTCCGCGAGGCCTCTAATCAGGCCCGGTGGCGTAAGTCCTCGGGCCTCAGTTGTGAAAAAAGGGTCTGGTGCTACGGACCCGCAATCTGAAGGAAGACAAAATTTGGCACGTATTGCTGGCGTGAACATCCCTACGGGGAAGCGTGTTCCAATCGCCCTTACCTATATTACCGGGATCGGCCCGGCTTCGGCGAAAGCCATTTGTGAAGCCGTCAAGATCGACGAAACCCGCCGCGTTAATGAGCTGAGCGATGCAGAGGTCCTCTCCATCCGCGAGCACATCGATGCGACGTTCACCGTTGAAGGCGACCTGCGCCGTGATACGCAGATGAACATCAAGCGTCTCATGGATCTCGGTTGCTACCGTGGTCTGCGTCACCGTCGTAACCTGCCCGTCCGCGGCCAGCGTACCCACACGAATGCCCGCACCCGTAAGGGTCCCGCGAAGGCAATCGCTGGCAAGAAGAAATAGGGAGGCTGATCAATGGCACGCGATAAAATGCGCATGAAGAAGAAGGTCAGCAAGAATATTGCGGCGGGCGTAGCCCACGTAAATTCGACTTTCAACAACACCAAAATCCTTATTTCCGACGTTCAAGGCAACGCAATTGCGTGGTCCTCGGCCGGCACGATGGGCTTTAAGGGCTCGCGGAAATCAACCCCCTATGCCGCTCAGCTGGCTGCGGAAGACGCAGGCAAGAAGGCACAGGATCACGGCGTGAAAACGCTTGAGGTTGAAGTGCAAGGCCCCGGGTCGGGTCGTGAATCTGCTCTGCGCGCGCTTGCCGCCGTGGGCTTCACGATCACATCGATCCGTGACGTCACACCGATGGCCCATAACGGTTGCCGTCCGCCAAAGCGCCGCCGCGTTTAAGGCACTTAAAACACTCACGGGGTCGTGCCTGCTTGCGCGGCCTCGTTTCGTTATTTTTACCTCGGGCGTTTTTGGCATCGGGTCCAAGCCGAAAACTAGAATGGAGGCGACAGCATGATCCATAAAAATTGGCAAGAGCTTATCAAACCAGGACAATTGGTTGTTAAGCCGGGCAACGATCCGTCGCGTCAGGCGACAGTCATTGCCGAACCGCTAGAGCGTGGCTTTGGTTTGACACTCGGCAACGCATTGCGCCGGGTTCTGATGTCTTCGCTGCAAGGCGCTGCGATCACATCCGTGCAAATCGATAACGTCCTGCACGAGTTCTCGTCCGTCTCTGGCGTGCGCGAAGACGTGACTGACATTGTTCTGAACCTCAAGCAGGTTGCGATCCGTATGGAAGTCGAAGGGCCTAAGCGCCTGTCGATCTCCGCTAAGGGTCCGCGCGTTGTCACCGCTGGTGACATCTCCGACAGCTCGGGCATTGAGATTCTGAACCGTGATCACGTTATCTGTCACCTCGACGATGGCGCTGATCTGTTCATGGAATTGAACGTCAACACCGGCAAAGGCTACGTGTCTTCCGACAAAAACCGTCCCGAGGATGCACCGATTGGCTTGATGCCGATTGATGCGATCTACTCGCCGGTCAAGAAGGTGTCCTATGACGTGCAGCAGACCCGCGAAGGTCAGGTGCTCGACTATGACAAGCTGACGTTGAAGCTGGAAACCGACGGCTCTGTAACGCCTGACGATGCCGTGGCCTATGCCGCACGCATCTTGCAGGACCAGTTGCAGGTCTTCGTGAACTTCGACGAGCCAGAAGCCGCACGTGGTCCTTCGGAAGAAGACGAGTTGGAATTCAACCCGCTTCTGCTGAAGAAGGTCGACGAGCTGGAATTGTCTGTCCGTTCGGCGAACTGCCTGAAGAACGACAACATCGTTTATATCGGCGATCTGATCCAGAAAACCGAAGCCGAGATGCTGCGCACCCCGAACTTCGGTCGCAAGTCCCTCAACGAGATCAAAGAAGTGCTTTCCGGCATGGGCTTGCATCTCGGGATGGATATTGTGGATTGGCCACCAGAGAATATCGAAGATCTGGCCAAGAAGTTCGAAGACCAGTTCTAATTCGATCACTTTAAGTCGGTCTGGGCGGGGATATCCCTGCCCGGCCATCTACCCGGGCAATCCTGCCCCAATAGAGACCCCCACACGCATCGGGGTCCGTACAAAGCATAAGCGCTAAGGAGACTTCAAATGCGTCACGCCCGCGGATACCGCCGCCTCAATCGCACACACGAGCACCGTAAGGCGCTCTTTGCGAACATGGCCGGCTCGCTCATCGAACATGAGCAAATCAAGACCACTCTGCCCAAGGCCAAAGAACTGCGCCCGATCATCGAAAAGCTGATCACGCTCGGCAAGCGCGGCGATTTGCACGCGCGCCGTCAAGCAGGTGCACAACTTAAGCAGGACGCCTATGTGGCGAAACTGTTTGAAATCCTCGGCCCACGCTACAAAGAGCGTACCGGTGGATATGTGCGCGTCATGAAAGCGGGCTTCCGCTACGGCGACATGGCCCCCATGGCAATCATCGAATTTGTTGACCGTGACGTTGACGCAAAAGGTGCGGGCGACAAGGCCCGAGTCGCAGCCGAAGAAGCTGCTGAATAGACTAAGTCAGTCACCGAAATAGCCAAAATGCGAAGGCCCCTCCACTTGGACGGGGCCTTTTTCTTGTGAAGAGCCAAACAGCCCTAGTGCTGACCGCGCCTTTGGCGTTCTTCGATCCCTGACAGAATTTCTTCAATGATTTCTTTTAGCTTAGGCTCGTCCACAGTCGAGCTTCCAAGCAATTCAAGCACATCAGTGCGGTACGTATCGGGCAGCGACATGATCTGTGCGAACATATCTGGTGCTAACAGGTTAGGCATCGTTAAACCTTGGGTTGCATTCCTACTGAGATTCAATTTACGGTTGACAGACACACATCGCAACCTATCCAAAAAGACATGTCCAGACCAACAAGCCTCCAAATTGAACTTCGAGAATTGGGTGAGATTTCACCCTCAGGGTACTTTATTGGACTGCACATTCGGATGGCCGCGCCGCTGATCACATTCCAGACCTATCCGCAGGAATGGCGCGATCATTATACCGAAGCAGCCTACGCCCTGCGCGATCCCATACTGGCATGGGGGTTTGGTCCGGTCGGCTCAGCCCGTTGGAGCAACCTTGGAATTCCTGATCCGTTTGGCATCCTAGAGGCCGGAGCCACGTTTGGTTTGCGCTACGGAGTTGCAGTGTCCTACGGCCAGATCAGCTCGCGCACGATTGCAGGCTCGGCCCGTGATGACCGCGAATTTACCGATGAAGAAATTGAGCGCATAGAAATTATCGTGCAGCGCCTGCACAACGCTACGACGCCACCCGACAGCTTGACCAAAGCCCAGATCGACGCGTTAAGCCGTGTTGCTGCTGGGGATCGTCACGCGCAAGCTGCTGCGGCGCTTGGAATTTCGGAAAGCGCATTTAAGGCGCGCCTGACATCGGCGCGACAGAGGCTTTTGGCCCGAACGACCGCAGAGGCGATCCAGAGGGCCAAAGACTACCGGCTGTTATGACGGGCACCACACCGTAAACAGCCGGCAAAACCACCACCACACCTGAAACCACCACATAACCGGAGACTGACCTCATGCAGACCACAACCCTTTCGTTCGCGAATCTACACAACCATGGCGAGTTATTTGCAAACATGTTTCGCGCTAGACGGCAGTCATTCATCGTTCAGAACAAGTGGGACCTGCCCGAAGCGATGGGCATGGAGTATGACCAATACGACACCCCAGCCAGCCGCTGGGTCGCCGTTCACGAGTTCGGTGAAGTCCTCGCTGGCATCCGTTTGACGCCTACAACCGCGCGCTGCGGCATCTATAGCTACATGATCCGGGACGCGCAGATGGGCCTGCTGGATTCGATCCCGCAAGACTTGCTCTTTGACGAAGCGCCAATTTCCGAAAGCATCTGGGAATCGAGCCGCGTTTTCGTCTCGCACAGCACCCCGATGAAAATTCGCCGCCGCGTGCATGCCTATTTGATCACGGAAATGACCAAGACCGCGCGCGAGATGGGGCCACCCAAGTGCTGGGCCTGATCCCGGCAAGTTGGCCTCGCTGGGCGAGCCGTTGCGGTCTTGAGGCCCATGCTGCCGGCCGTGTGATGCAAATCGACGGCATCGACAATCAGTGTGTGTCGATCGATCTGACACAGAATCTGCACTAAACCGTCGCTTCTCTTGGGTGAAGCAGGATTGTGGCAGGCTGGCAGAGCGCTTAAGTCTTGAGCCTCTGCTGGCTGACATGGTCGGATTCTGCGCGAGGGATATGTGGCCGATCTTTTTGATACCGATGATGCAGGCTCGCAAGGTCCGCGCCCGCTGGCCGACCGGCTGCGTCCGGCAAAACTGTCAGAGGTCATCGGTCAGAACCATTTGATTGGGCCAGAGGGCCCGCTTGGGGTGATGCTCGCCTCCGGTCAGATCGGATCGATCATCTTCTGGGGACCGCCCGGCGTTGGCAAAACCACGATCGCGCGACTGCTGGCCGATGAAAGTGACCTGCATTTCGTCCAGATCAGCGCGATTTTCACCGGTATGCCGGATCTGCGCAAAGTGTTCGAGGCTGCGAAATTGCGTCGCCGCACTGGCCAAGGTACGCTGCTATTTGTTGACGAAATTCACCGCTTCAACAAAGCCCAGCAGGATGGCTTTCTGCCCCATATGGAAGACGGCACCATCGTGCTGGTCGGGGCGACGACCGAGAACCCGTCATTCGAGTTAAACGCCGCTTTAATGAGCCGCGCGCAGGTCATGGTGCTGAACCGCCTGACCGAAGACGCGCTGAGCGATCTTGTTACCCGTGCGCAAGACGCTTTTGGCGCGCCGCTGCCCCTGACCGAAGCGGCCAGGCTCGCGCTTCTGGAAATGGCCGATGGCGATGGGCGCGCGCTTTTGAACCTGGTTGAACAGATCGCGGCATGGGACGTGGCTGCACCTTTGGAGCCGGCACAACTTAGCACGCGCTTGATGCGACGTGCGGCGGCTTACGACAAATCCGGCGACGGGCATTACAACCTGATCTCGGCGCTGCATAAATCAGTACGTGGCTCTGATCCGGACGCGGCGCTCTATTGGTTTGCCCGGATGCTGACCGGAGGCGAAGACCCACGGTTCCTAGCCCGCCGCATTACCCGGATGGCGGTCGAAGATATCGGCCTCGCGGACCCGCAGGCCCAAGCGATCTGTCTGCAAAGCTGGCAAACCTACGAACGCCTCGGCAGTCCCGAGGGCGAATTGGCTTTGGCCCAAGCAGTTCTCTACCTCGCGCTGGCTCCGAAATCGAACGCAGCCTACGTCGCCTACAAGGCCGCAATGAACAGCGCCAAACAGAGCGGATCGGTCGCGCCACCCAAACATATTCTCAACGCGGCGACCTCGTTGATGAAGGATCAGGGCTACGGCGACGGCTATGCTTACGACCACGATGCGCCTGACGGGTTCTCGGGCCAAGACTACTTCCCAGAGAGCCTCGACCGTCCGTCTTTCTATGTGCCGGTCGAGCGCGGGTTTGAGCGCGATCTGGCCAAGCGTCTCGCCTATTTCAATAAGCTCAGGAACACGCAGCGCGGTTGACATTCGCCCTGTGCTGGCCCCATGAGCGACCCCATGTTTTATACGTTTCTTCAGGTCGCGATTGGCGGTGCCATTGGGTCAATGCTGCGCTTTGGCGTTGGCCTTACAGTCTTGCGCGTCACCGGCTCCAGCTTTGCGCTTGGGGTGCTGACAGTCAACGTCGCAGGCTCGTTTCTAATGGGGCTTTGCGTCGTCTATTTGGCCGCGCGCGGACTACCCCATTTGACGCCGCTTCTTATGACAGGCGTGCTGGGCGGCTTCACAACATTTTCCGCGTTCTCGCTAGAGGCCTTCACGTTGTTTGAGCGTGGCGCGGTAGGACAAGCAGCCCTTTATGTGGGCGCGTCAGTGGTACTTTCGATAGCGGCACTGATCGCAGGCGTAATGATGGCCCGAGGAGTTTTCGCATGAGCGGCGTCCAGACATTTATCGTAACCGATGACGAAACCGAGCAGCGGCTTGACCGCTGGCTGCGGCGGAAATTCCCCCATGTGGGCCAAGGCAAGATCGAGAAGTTGTGCCGCAAAGGCGAGGTCCGCGTCGACGGGAGCCGCGTCAAAGCCAACACACGCGTGTTGTCGGGGCAATCTGTGCGCCTGCCGCCGTTGCCCGACGAAGGCCCTGACCCGCAGATGCAAAAGCGCTATGTCAGCGATGCGGACGCGAGCATGCTGCGCGACTGTGTGATCTACCGCGACGACTATATAATTGCGTTGAACAAGCCTGCGGGCCTCGCGGTCCAAGGCGGCAGCAAGATGACCCGCCATATCGACGGAATGTCGGACGCGTTGAAGTTTGAGGCATCCGAGGCACCACGCCTTGTCCACCGCCTCGACAAAGACACGTCGGGCATCATGATCATGGCGCGCTCTCGCTTGGTTGCAGCGCAGCTGACCGCGGCGTTTCGTTCGCGCAACACCCGCAAGATCTACTGGGCCGCGATTGCTGGTGTGCCACATCCGCGTCAGGGAACCGTGCGCTTTGGGCTGGTCAAAGCGCCGGGCCATGGGGCCAAGGGCGAGGGCGAGAAGATGCACTGCATCCACCCGCGCGAGATCGACAAAACACCTGATGCCAAGCGCGCGACGACCGATTACTGGGTGCTGTCTGCGCTCGGGCGGCGCGTGTCTTGGGCTGCACTTGTGCCCGTAACAGGGCGCACCCACCAGTTGCGCGCCCACATGGCCGAGCTTGGGCATCCGATTATCGGCGATGGTAAATACGGCGGGTCTGGGCAAGAGAACCAGGGCGACGGCTGGGGCGCGATGCTGGGCGGTGAGATGTCAAAGAAGTTGCATCTTCACGCGCGCAGCCTGACGCTTGAGCATCCTGTGACCGGCAAGACCCTGAACCTTGTCGCACCACTTCCCGACCACATGGCGCGCACGTTTTCCGAGCTGGGCTGGGAAGCCCGCGATGTGCCCGCCGATCCGTTTGCCGAGGATGCCTGGGATTGAAGCTGGTTATCTTCGACGTAGACGGCACTTTGGTGGACAGTCAGGCGCATATCTTGGGCGCGATGGGTCGGGCCTTCGCGGGCGAGGGGCTTGCGTGCCCGTCGCGTGACGCGATCCTATCCATCGTCGGGCTGTCTTTGCCGCAAGCCATGGCGCGCTTGCTGTCGGGGGGCGAGGCGGCCCAGCTAGACCGTCTTGTCGATGGGTATCGTAACAGCTTTGCGGGTTTGCGGTCCGAGCTCGAAGATGCTTCGCCGCTCTATCCCTATACCCTTGAGACGCTCACCGCATTGCGCGCCCGCGATGATGTGCTGCTTGGCATTGCTACCGGAAAATCCCGGCGCGGTGTGCGTCATCTTCTGGACAGCCATGATCTGCACGGCGCATTCGTGACAATTCAGACCGCCGATACGCATCCGTCCAAGCCGAATCCCTCGATGTTGCAAGAGGCGATATTGGATGCGGGTGTTGCGCTGTGTGACGCGGTGATGATCGGTGACACCACCTTTGATATGGATATGGCGCGCAATGCGGGAATGACCGCGATTGGCGTCGATTGGGGCTATCATCCTGCAAGCGATCTTGTGGCCTCTGGGGCGCAAACAGTGCTGCATGATTACCGCGAGCTGATCCCGCATCTGCAAACGACAGGGCTTCTGACATGACCGGCTGGACCGCCAAGAAATTCTGGACCGAAGTTGCCGTGACCGAAATAGACGGCGGCTTTGGCGTGGCACTTGACGCTCGCCCCGTGCGCACGCCTTTGAAATCGGTGATGGCGATGCCCACTCGCGCCTTTGCCGAAGCCGTTGCCGAGGAATGGCGCGCTGTGGTCAAAACTGTGGACCCCAACGTGATGCCGATGACCCGCGCGGCGAACTCAGCCCTCGATAAAGTCACCTTGCAACGCACCGATGTGGTCGAGATGCTTGCGGCTTACGGCGAGAGTGATCTGCTGTGCTACCGGGCCGCGCTGCCCGAGGCCTTGGTCGCGCGACAACATGCGGTTTGGCAACCATGGCTCGACTGGGCAGCTAAGGAATTTGGCGCGCCACTTCGAACGACGGTTGGCGTGATCCCGATTGCCCAAGACCAAAAGACAGCGTCGCGGTTGAAGTCGGAATTGGACGCGATGACGGCGTTTCAGCTGACCGGTGTGCATGACCTGATTACGATTTCAGGCTCGCTGGTTTTGGCCTTGGCGGTGGTCAAAGGCGCGCTGACAGCAGAGGGCGCATGGGACGCTTCGCGCCTTGATGAGCTTTGGCAGATCGAGCAGTGGGGCGCGGATGAAGAGGCTGAGGAATTGTCTCGAATCAAGCGCGCTGACTTCATACGCGGCCACCAAATTTTTGACATGGCATAGGTTAGCGCGGACTGAGCGACGGCCAGCCCCCGCTTTGCAAACGCACCCACAACCTATGCGCGACTTAGTTCCGCCACGTCAACCAAGCGTTTTCGTACACGCCCTGCGTAAAACTAAAGCATTGCAAGGGTTTAGCGTCTCGATTTGAGGCGCAACCATTTGTTTCCGCTTTGTACCCTTGACGCACTAGCCTGAAGCTGACCATTTTGCAGGCACTTGAACGGGGTTTTCCCCAAATCAAGGTTATGCCCGGTTAACAGGGTTTAAGACTTTGCTCGCAACAGCGGGTGAACATCAGGATAGAGGTAACTATGAAAAAATCTGTACTCTTCGGCGCTCTCGCCGTTGCTGGTCTTGCTGCGGGCGCTGCCGCTGCATCGACACTCGACGACGTCAAAGCGCGTGGCAGTCTCAATTGCGGCGTGAATACTGGCCTTGTTGGCTTTGCAGCACCTGACGCCGATGGCGTTTGGGGTGGCTTCGACGTAGCACTTTGCCGTGCTGTCGCAGCTGCTGTGCTTGGCGATTCCACCGCGGTGGAATTCGTTTCGCTGACCGGTAAGACACGCTTCACATCGCTTGCCGCTGGCGAGATCGATATGCTGTCGCGCAACACAACGTGGACCTTCAGCCGTGACAACGATCTGAAGTTCGAATTTGTTGGTATCAACTACTATGACGGCCAAGGCTTCATGGTCCCGCGCGAGCTTGGTGTCTCGTCGGCCCTTGAACTCGACGGCGCGACGGTCTGCATTCAGACCGGCACAACGACCGAGCTGAACCTTGCGGACTTCTTCCGCTCCAACAGCATGTCCTATGACCCGGTTCCAATCGAGACCAATGCAGAAGCGCAGCAGCAGTATCTCGCTGGTGCATGTGACGTCTACACCACCGATGCCTCGGGTCTGGCCGCAACGCGCGCCAACTTTGAAGCCCCCGGTGATCACGTCGTTCTGCCTGAGATCGTCTCCAAGGAGCCACTTGGTCCGCTTGTTCGCCACGGCGATAACGAGTGGGGCGATATCGTTCGCTGGACGCTGAACGCACTGATCTCGGCAGAAGAGCTGGGCATTACATCCGCCAATATCGGCGAGCTGTCTGCTGGCACTGACAACCCTGAGGTCAACCGCATCCTCGGCACCGAGGGTGAGTTGGGTTCCATGATCGGTCTCGACGCCGAGTGGGCCAAGCGCGCCATCATGGTTGGTGGTAACTACGGTGAGATCTTCGAGCAGAACATCGGTGAAGCAACGCCGATCGGTCTGAGCCGAGGTCTTAACGCTCAGTGGAAAGACGGCGGCCTGCTGTATAGCCCGCCCTTCCGCTAAGTCTCGTTTGCAAATCAAAGGGCGCAACAATTGTTGCGCCCTTTCGCATTGTGCCTTCGCACCAGTTTTCAAATGTTGGAGGACCGGCCTAGGCTTGGCTTCTCTGCCATCGAGTTTGTGGATTTTACCTAAATGCAAACACGCACAGATCCAGTCATGGAAGCTTTTCGGTTTTCAAAATACATCTCCGACAAGCGCTACCGCGCCATCACATTCCAGTTCTTTGCTCTGCTAGCGCTTTGCGCGTTTATTGCTTGGCTAATTTCGAACGCAGTCACGAATCTGGAAAATTTGGGCCAAGATATTTCGTATAACTTCCTCGGCTCGGCCGCAGGATATGACATTAACCAAAAACCCATTTCGTTCACCAGCCAGGACACGCATTTACGTGCCGCCTTCGTTGGGGCCCTTAATACTTTGATCGTTGCCTTCTTGGGCTGCATCACCGCGACAATCCTCGGCGTTGTCGCAGGCGTCTTGCGCTTGTCGAATAACTGGGTCGTCTCCAAGATGATGGCGGTCTACGTCGAAGCCTTCCGCAACGTGCCGGTGCTGATCTGGATCCTGATTATTTTCTCGATCATGACGGTGTCGATGCCTGCGCCGAACGCATTTCGGGGCGCTGACCCCGAAGCGACGATGCTGTTTGGGTCCTTTGCGTTCACAAACCGGGGCATTTATGTGCCCGCACCGATCTGGGAAGCCGGATCGATGATCGTGGTGATCACCTTCATCTTGTCGGTGATCGGGATGTTTGCCTATCGCCGTTACGCGACCAAGGTGCTCTACGATACTGGACGCCTGCTGCCGACCGGATGGCCGTCGCTGGTGATCTTCTTTGTGCCAGCAATCTTGATGTTCTTCATCATGGGCCGCCCAATCGGTCTGGAATATCCGTCCTTGCAAGGTTTCAACTTCCAAGACGGTATTCAGGTGCGTGGATCGCTGATCGCATTGTGGCTGGCCTTGTCGGTCTACACGGGTGCTTTCATCGCGGAAAACGTCCGAGCGGGGATCATAGCAATCTCGCAAGGTCAAACCGAAGCCGCAGGGGCTTTGGGCATGCGTCCAAACCGGATCATGAACCTCGTCGTGCTGCCGCAAGCGCTGCGCGTCATCATTCCACCGCTGATCTCGCAATACCTGAACCTGACGAAGAACTCGTCACTGGCAATTGCAGTTGGCTACATGGACATCACGAGCACGCTGGGCGGCATTACGCTGAACCAAACGGGCCGTGCGATCGAGGCGATTTTGCTTTTGATGTTGTTCTACTTGGTCATCAGCTTGGGCATCTCTGCGATCATGAACGTCTATAACAACGCCGTTAAGTTGAAGGAGCGCTGAGATGAGCAATAATAACGCCAACTCCGACGTCGCCTTCGTGCGGCACGAGACACTGCCCGAGCGGGTACCACCGCTCGGCGAACGAGGCTTGATTAAGTGGCTACGTGACAACCTGTTTTCGTCCGTCACCAACGGCGTCCTGACGCTTCTGGCAATTTGGGCGATATATCTGGTGCTTTCGGGCTCCTTGCCATGGCTTCTCAACGGCATCTGGGTCGCAGACTCTATTCGCGATTGCAGGGTCATTCTGGAGGGGGCCACGGGCGGTTGCTTTGCCGTCCTGACAGAGCGCTGGAACCAACTTCTGTTCGGGTTTGCCTATCCCAATGATGCATATTGGCGGCCAACACTGGCCTTCATCTTAATGTTTGTGGCCTTTGCGCCGGTCATGTTTGTCGCCTTGCCGCGCAAAATGCTGATCTTCACGGGTCTGTATCCTTTGATCGCCTTCTTCTTGGTGTGGGGCGGCAGCATCTGGGTGCCAATTATGGCGCTTGTTGGCTTCGCGGCAGGCTACCTAGTCTACCTTCGGTATATCACGAGCTCTTTTGCGATGGCCTCTGTTGGTGGCGTCGTTACGGCACTGGCGTTTTGGTGGCTTAGTGGGTTTGTGACACCGGTGCTGGCTTCGGCAATTCCCATCGGGCTTGAGTCGGTGGAAAGCCGTCAGGTCGGTGGGTTCATGCTCAACATGATCCTCGGTGTGGTGTGCCTGTCTTTGGCATTGCCGCTTGGGATTGTGCTGGCCTTGGGCCGTCAGTCGGACATGCCGATCATCAAGTGGATCTGCGTGGTCTTTATCGAGTTCGTGCGCGGTGTGCCGCTGATCACGTTGCTGTTCGTGGCAAACGTGGTTCTGGCCTATTTCCTGCCACCGGGAGCAAACTTCGATCTGGTTTTGCGGGTGATCATTATGATCACGCTGTTTGCCGCGGCCTATATCGCCGAAGTAATCCGGGGTGGTCTCGCCGCCTTGCCGACGGGCCAGTATGAAGCCGCCGACAGTTTGGGTCTCGATTACGCGCAAGCAATGCGTCTGATCATCCTGCCACAAGCGCTCAAGATTTCCATTCCGGGGATCGTGAACGTGGCGGTTGGCTTGTTCAAAGACACGACGCTTGTCTCGGTAATTTCCATGTTCGATCTTGTTGGCATGGTCCGGGGTCCGATCCTGTCGTCAACCGATTGGAATGGCGTCTACTGGGAGCTGTTTATCTTTGCAGCGCTTTTGTTTTTCGTCATCTGCTACGGCATTTCGCAATATTCGCAGTGGCTCGAGCGTCAGCTCGCAACCGACCAACGCTAAGAAAGGTGTGATCAAATGACTGACACAGCCGTATCTACAACTGCACCGGCCGCTCGTGCCAAGGCAAAAATGTCGAACGAAGTGGCGATCGAAATCGTCAACATGAACAAGTGGTACGGGACGTTTCACGTGCTGCGCGACATCGACCTGACCGTCTATCAAGGCGAGCGGATCGTGGTGTGCGGGCCTTCGGGCTCGGGCAAATCCACGCTGATCCGCTGCGTCAACGCGCTGGAGGAGCATCAGCAAGGCTCCATCACCGTGGATGGCACGCTCTTATCGACGGATCTGAAGAACATCGACAAGATCCGCTCTGAGGTCGGCATGGTGTTCCAGCAGTTCAACCTGTTCCCGCACCTGACGATTCTGGAAAACTGCACGCTTGCGCAAATCTGGGTTCGCAAGACCCCCAAGCGTGAAGCCGAAGAGATCGCGATGCACTACCTGACCAAGGTGAAAATCCCTGAACAGGCCGGAAAGTATCCCGGTCAGCTTTCGGGCGGTCAGCAGCAGCGTGTGGCCATCGCGCGGTCACTGTGCATGAAGCCTCGAATTATGCTCTTTGACGAGCCGACGTCTGCCCTCGACCCCGAGATGATCAAGGAGGTGCTCGACACTATGATCGAGCTCGCCGAAGAGGGTATGACCATGATCTGCGTGACCCACGAGATGGGCTTTGCCCGTCAGGTGGCTGACCGCGTGATTTTCATGGACCAAGGCCAGATCGTTGAACAGAACGAGCCGGAGGCGTTCTTCTTGCATCCCAAGTCCGAGCGTACCCAGCTGTTCCTCAGCCAAATCCTCGGCCACTAAACCCGGTCAAAACTTTGCAAAGGCCGCGTCTTCGGGCGCGGCCTTTCGCGTTTCAGGCGAGATCATGCGGGGTGATAAACTGCACATCTCGCCCAGTATGCAGCGCCAGATCGCCCCAGCTCTCAATATCGAAGCGCGCGACCAGAAGTGCTGCGGTCGGGTATTGATCAAAACGGTCATGGGTCGGCTCGGTTTCCACAATGGCTTCGGCCAGCAGGCTGATGCCGGGGTTGTGGCCGATCAGCAGCACTGTGTCTGCTGTCGCACCCATGATCGTGTCCAGCAACGCTTGCGGGGTCGCGTGATAGAGCGCTCCGGTGATCGTTGGCGTCAGCTCTAGACCCAAGCGATCCCACGTCTCGACGGTGCGGCGCGCATCCGACACATACGCAGCGCCCGGCACCAGATCGCTTTGTTTGATCCACTTACCCATCACAGGTGCAGTCCGCTGACCGCGCTTGTTCAGCGCCCGGTCATGGTCGGGAAGATCAGGATTGCCCCAGCTCGATTTGGCGTGGCGCAGCAGTAGCAGCGTTTTCATTGCGGTCCCAGAAACAGCGACATGTGATATGCAGATTGCGCCGGATCGCGGCCCGCGCCAAGGCTTAATGGACAGACGCGGCGCACGCGGCACCCTTCGGTGAGGCAATCCGCCCCGTCCTGCGAGGCTATATGGGATTTGCAGGCAGGTACGTCGTAGGGGGATTCACTGAGCGCGCCCACCGGACAAGCGGTTAGGCACGGCTGGTCCGCACAGGTCTCGCAGGGGCGAGGCCCTGTTCCGGGCAAGTCAAACGCATCCGGTACCGCAAGTGCACCGCGATAGCTGACCATTAATCCAAACCTGTCATGCACCAGCGCGCCTACAGGCGAGGACCACGCGCGGCCACTGCTCGCCGCCCACCGTAAGAACGGGCGGTATGGCGGGCCGCCAAATGGAAACAGCGCCTTGCCCTTCAGATCACACGCCCATGTTCCAATCACACGGCGCGACCAACGATCAATCGGATCAGGTGCTGCGTCTTGTGCCTCGGGGCTGGCCTGATACGCAGGCCAGAAGCCTCCGGGCGCAGGTCCCAGAAGCACCAGCCGTGTCATGCCTTTGGGTGCATCCGCATCGCCCTCAAGCGACAGCACGCCGAGAACCACAAGATGTCGCGTCGCGGCACCGGCCTCAAGTTCGGCCAGAGAAATCATTCCGCGCGGATCATCGATCCAGCCCCGTGATCGGTGAACAACTCCAGCAGGCAGGCATTCGCCACCCGTCCATCAAGGATCACAACCGCGCGCACGCCTGCATTCAGCGCAGCCACTGCCGTCTCGGTCTTCGGGATCATACCTCCCGCAATGACGCCGTCCTTGGTCATCTGGGCGACTTGGTCACGCGTCAGGGCGGTCACAACCTCGCCGCTTGCATCCTTCACGCCGGTCACGTCGGTCAGCAGCAAAAGACGGTCCGCTTTCAACGCCCCCGCAATCGCGCCTGCCGCAGTGTCGCCATTCACATTGAAGGTCTCGCCATTTCGGCCGACGCCGATTGGGGCAATTACGGGGATAATCTCGTTATCAAACAACTCGCGTAGTAACTTCGGATCGACCTCCACCGGATCGCCGACGAAGCCAAGCGCAGGGTCTGCCGGGTCGCATACCATCAAGTTCGCGTCCTTGCCCGATAGCCCGACCGCGCGCCCGCCTTGAGCGTTGATCGCTTGAACGATTCGTTTATTGACGCGGCCCGACAGGACCATTTCGACAACCTCGACCGTGGCTGCATCAGTGACGCGCTTGCCGTTCAAAAACGTCGTCTCGATGCCCAGCTTCGCCAGCATCTCGTTGATCATTGGCCCGCCGCCATGGACCACGACCGGGTTCACCCCGATCTGGCGCATCAGCACGATATCACGCGCGAAGCTGTCCATCGCAGCATCATCGCCCATGGCATTGCCGCCAAATTTGACCACGACAATCGCGTCGTCATAGCGCTGCAAATACGGCAACGCTTGGTTGAGCGTGCGGGCAGTGGCGATCCAATCGCTGTTCATGGTATTTTGTTTCTTCATCAGTCGACCAAGGTAAAACTCGCCCGGGTCATACGCGAAGGGCCGATAGGCGACAAGGCTTGCTACTCAGCAAGCGCGCGCAGACCCGCAGTGATTGCGAGGGTCTGTGGCAGGCAATACGGAAGACAGAGTGTTGTCTGTGTATAACGGGTACGAAAAACGCCCGGCTCTAGGGGCTAAATCAGACCCGCAATAATGCCGCGTAACGTCTCAATCCCCTCACCCTTCTCGGATGAGGTTATGATCAATTCTGGAAAAGCTGCCGGATGCTTGGCAAGGTTTTCGCGCACCTGATCCAATACTTTGGCTTTGTCATCGAGGCTGATTTTATCGGCCTTGGTCAAGACCACCTGAAACGGCACGGCAGATTTATCAAGCAGGCTTAGGATTTCCGCGTCGACGGTCTTCACGCCGTGTCGCGCATCAATCAGCACAAACGCACGGCGCAAACTGGCGCGGCCCGATAGATAAGATTTCAGTAGGCGCTGCCATTTCGCAACCACGGCAACAGGCGCGTTGGCAAAGCCGTAGCCGGGAAGGTCGACCAGATAGCGCTCTTCGCCAAGCTCGAAGAAGTTAATCTCCTGCGTCCGGCCCGGTGTATTAGACGCGCGGGCAAGCGCTTTGCGCCCCGTCAGAGCGTTGATCAGGCTGGATTTTCCGACATTCGAGCGGCCAGCAAAGCACACTTCAAGCCGATTATCAGGCGGTAGACCGGACATCGCAACGACGCCCTTCAAGAAATCAACGGGGCCTGCAAACAGTTTGCGCCCGGCTTCCTGAGTTGGGGCATCGACCTCTGCCAGAGGGAAGGCCATTTTCATCAGATCACCTCAATTGCGTCGCCGGGTTTGATCGAACCACCCTTGATCACTTCCGCATAAACACCAAAATCCGCATGATCCCAACCCGCTTCAAGCGCACCCAGCGTATCAAGGTCACGCTGGCCGGTTTCCGGGTTCGCCATCGTCGCCTTGCACCGCGTGATCGGTTGTTGGATCTTCAGGACCGCAGCACCAATGTGGATGCTCCGCCCGATCCAGTCAAACTCTGTCCAAGGCTCAAGCCCCTCGACCCAAATATTTCCGCGCCATCTGTGAATGGAAAAATCAGGCGCGCCCAATTTTTCCGCGACCTGCCTGTGGGAGGCAAGGCTGTTGAGCGCGACCCAAGGCTCGGGCACATCGGTTTGCGCGGAGCCTTTGTGATGGATCAGATGCGTTGGGGCAGGGGCCTCGGCTGGCCAAATTTGCGAGAGCCATTCAATCAACGAGGCCTCGTCTTGCGGCCTACTCAGACAAATATTCAGATCCGCGAGGCGCGGGTGGCGCAGTCGCAAATACAGTGTTTCGGGGTCAAACGTGCAGCTCACGGCCATCAAGTCCGGCCCCGTGACGCCGCGCAAGAAGTTCATCTTCTTGGCCCAAGGCTTTGCCAAATCTTCTGGGCGGGATTTCTCATGGGCAATCGCAAAGGCGCGATCCCAAGGCAAAACTTCGCCGGGCGCAAGCTGGACCGTCTCCAAAGCTTCGCGCCCGATGGCCTTTAGCGGATGGCGATAAATCTCCGCCACGCGCGCCGTCATTTTTTCGGATCGTTCGGCTTGTTGGCAGCACTGCGCTTAAAGCCTGACAGAATGTTGCCAAACAGATCCGGCTTAGAGCCATGGCTCCGCATGATCAGATATTGCTGGCTGAACGTGATGACGTTGTTGGCAATCCAGTAGACAATCAGGCCACTCGCGAAGCTGCCGAGCATGAACATGAAAATCCAAGGCAACCATGCGAAGATCATCTGCTGGGTCGGATCTGTGGGCGCCGGGTTCAGCTTTTGCTGAAACCACATCGATACGCCCAAGAAGATCGGAAGGATGCCGATGAACACCAGCGCCATGATCGTGCCCGGCTCAGGTGCTGCGTTTGGCAGCAGCCCAAAGATGTTCATGATCGAGGTCGGATCAGGGGCTGACAGATCGCGGAACGGTCCAAAGAAAGGCGCGTGTCGCAGCTCAATCGTGACGAAGATCACCTTATAGAGCGAAAAGAAGATCGGGATTTGCATCAAGATCGGCAGACACCCGGCAGCTGGGTTAACTTTGTTCTTCTTATAAAGCTCCATCATGCCTTGCTGCAGCTTCTGCTTATCCTCGCCTGCCTTCTCCTTGAGCTTCTCCATCTCTGGCTGAAGCTCCTTCATTTTAGCAATAGAGACGTAGGATTTATAAGCCAGCGGCAGCAATAGCGCCTTGATAATCAAGGTCAAAGCGATGATCGCGATGCCCATGTTGCCTATGACATTGTTCAGCCAATGCAGCACAGCGAAAATGGGCTTGGTCAGAAAGTAGAACCACCCCCAGTCGATGCTGTCGAGGAAGCCGTCAAAACCCAGTTCGTTCTGATACCGGCGAATGGTTTCCCATTCCTTGGCGCCTGCAAACAAGTTCGTTTCCACCGCAACTTGCTGGCCGGGCTCGACGGTGACGGTCGGGAGGCGAATTTCCGTTTGGTAGATATCGGCGCTTGGTACGTATTTGGACACAGCCGTGAAGCCCTGACCGGGCTGCGGCATCAGGGTCGTCATCCAGTTCTTATCGGTGAACCCGAGCCATCCATTGGCCGTGACCTCGAGCACATCGGCGCGGGCAGCTTCACGCTCGACCACGTCAAATTCGGTCATTGCGTCATAGTCGACCTCGATCAACTCGCCATCTTTCATCCCTACGATGCCTTCATGCAGGATGAAAAAGCCGATTGTGTCGGGCTCAGTGTGGCGCGCGACGATGCCGTAGGGCTGCAAGCGCACGGCCTCAGCGGTCGTATTTTCCACCGATTGCTCGATTGAAAACAGGTAGTCATCATCGACGTTGATGGTGCGGCGGAAGATTAAGCCTGCATCATTACTCCAGCGCAATGTGATGGGGCGATCGACGCTTAGGGTGGTCCCGGTTTCCACGGACCATTCGGTGTTCGCGCCCGGCACATCGTCAAAGGTCAGCGCGCCGCCTGGCGTCCAGCCGTAGAGTGCGTAGAACGCGTTCGGTTCGCCCACAGGCGACAGCAGGCGCACGATGGGCGAGCCTTCGTCCAAGGTCTCGTTGTAGTCGCGCAGAGACAAATCATCGATACGTCCGCCCAGCAATGAGACCGAGCCTTCCAGCTTGGCAGTCTCAATCGGCAGGCGCGCAACATTTGCAACTGTTACCGCTGCGCTATCGGCTGGCGCTGCGGTCCCCGAGGGGTCGCTTGCGGCAGGTGGTGTAAGCGCCAAATTCTCGCCAGTGGTCGGGTCGGTCGTTGCTGTGCTGGTCACGCCAGATGTGGTGGTTGTCTGATCAACCACGGTCTCTTCCGGCGGAAATAGTAAAAACCAGACTAGGATCACGAGGAAGCTGAGGGCCGTAGCGAGGATCAGGTTCTTATTCTGGTCGTCCATTTAGGCGCCCCATTCCTTAGAAAGTCAGTGGAAATTCATCTGGAGGGTTCAACCTAGAACGCCCGCAAAGGTCAAGCGGTATTCCCTTCCCTGTGGGGATATGCCCGAGGTGTGATTGCGGCCACAGGCCGTCGGTTCAAGTGCGTGACCGCGGCCACCTTCAATGTGCCGTCTTTAGATTTGGGTCCACGTTTGGTTGGCTGGCGCCCTGAGCGGTCGTGCGGTCAGCTCGCGCCAGCTTTGGATCAAGGGTGGGTTCGGTCGTTTTCGGCAGGAACGGGAGGCTTTTGTGCGCCAAGGGGGCCTGCGTTGTGCGTCCGGTTGCTAACTGACCTGATGTGTGGATTGCCTGATGCGCTGCGGCTTGGCGGTGTTGGTGGTCAATCAGCCAAGCCAAGGCGTCAGGGCCGGGCATGGGGCGCGCAATCCCAAAGCCTTGGACATGCGCACAGCCCATCTGATGCAGGCAGGCTTGCTCGCTGAGCGTCTCGACACCTTCGGCGAGCACATCAATCTCCAGCTGACCGGCTAGCGTCACGATGGCTTGGCACAGGCGCGCCTGATCTGGGTCTTTGTCGAGATGGGTCACAAAACTGCGGTCGATCTTGATGCGTGTGACGCCAAAACGCCGGATGGAGGTTATCGCAGCCGCGCCGGTGCCAAAATCGTCCAACTCGATTCTGCAGCCGAGATCTCGCAGCTGGGCGAGGTTTCGCAACAGCAGATCGTCATCGCCTTGGCTGACAACCGTTTCCAGCACCTCAACGGCCAACCGCTCGGGCGTCAGGCCAAAGCGGTCCAACTCCCATGTGACTTTTTCCACAAGTCGGGGCGAGCGCAACTCGTTGGCCGCAAAATTCACTCCAACTTGCGGCACATGAATGCCTGCGGTGTCCCAATCGCGCAGCGCCGTCAAAGCGTTGGCGAGCATCGCATCGCTAAGTCGCTCGCTTCTACCTGCGGCCTCAATCGCGGGCAGAAAGGCTACAGGCGGGATCGGGCCCTTTTCGGGATGATGCCAGCGGGCAAGCGCTTCCATCCCGGTTACTTTCGTGCCGTCGCTGCTGACTTGCGGTTGAAACCACGCCTTGATCTCGCCGCGCTCTAAGGCCGTTGTCACCTCATCTGCCAGCGAATGGGACGCGCGTGCAATGGCATGCATCTTCGCCGAATAGACTTGATATGCGGCCGGACCGGTGCCGCGTGCTTCGACCATGGCGCGGTCTGCGGCGCGCAGCATCGCCTCGCCGATGGACATATCGCCGGGCCTCACGTGCCGTCGCAAGGCAATCCCCGCACAAGCGCTGCAATAGGATGACACACCGTCGATCAAGACCGGGTCGGCCAAGGCAACTTGCAGGCGTTCAGTGACAGATAGGATCGCGTCAAAGTTCAATCCGGGCGAGGGCGCGAGAAAGACGGCAAACGCGTCCGCTTCCAGCCGACAAAGATAGTCTTCGGGGCGCAGAACAGATTGCAGACGTGCCGCGCATTGGCGCAGCAATTCGTCTCCCGCCGCGCGTCCCCAACGGTCGTTAAAGGCGTGAAAACCGTCGATATCCATCACGATACAAGCCGTGGTCATGTCGCAGGTGTGCGCTGCATCAAGCCGCGCGGTGATCAGCGCTTCCATATCCATCCGGCTTGGCAGTCCCGTAACCGGATCGCGCGTAGCGGCGGGGCGTTGGGCTTTGGCGCGCGTAAGGCCCCAAAATCCCAGCGCTTGAGCCAACGGGATCACGAGAGCGCAAATAAGTGCCGCCTTGGCACCAAGCAACAAGGCGGCCCCGAGCACCCATAACGGCAACACGAGCAGCAGCGCCAACATGGCACCAAACGAGGGCGAGTTTTGCAATGGAAAGGCGCGCACGCGGTGCATCCTTGCTGACGAGGGCCGCCTGCACAGCCATTCTGCGCGTCGGCGATTTGTCAGCAGTGCTAGACCCCGATGGTTACTGCATTCGTTAATTAGGCCCGGTGATATCGCTCGGATTTTCTTTAACTTTACCGGGGCTCAATCGCATCAGCCCGGCAAAATCAAACAGCGCCGGGTCAAGCAGATGCGAAGGCCGCGCAGTGCTCAGCGCGCGAAACAGCTTTTGGCGGCGACCGGGGTGGTTTGCCTCCCAGCCATCAATCATTGCCTTAACCTGTTGGCGTTGCAGGCCATCTTGGCTGCCACACAGGTCACACGGGATAATCGGATAGGCCATATCTCGGGCAAACTTCTCGCAATCGGCCTCGGACACATGGGCCAGCGGGCGATAGACAAACAGATCACCTTCGTCGTTGAGCAGCTTTGGCGGCATCGTTGCCAGCTTACCGCCATGAAACAGGTTCATGAAAAATGTCTCTAGTATATCGTCGCGGTGATGGCCCAGTACGACAGCCGAGCAGCCCTCTTCGCGCGCAATCCGGTACAGATTCCCGCGCCTGAGCCTTGAGCACAGCGCGCAATAGGTCCGTCCCGCAGGCACCTTATCCATGACGATGGAATAGGTGTCCTTATACTCAATCCTGTGCGGAACGCCCATTTTCTCAAGAAACTCGGGCAGTACGGTTGCCGGAAATCCCGGTTGGCCTTGGTCTAGGTTGCATGCCAAAATCTCGACCGGCAGCAATCCGCGCCATTGCAGTTCGGTCAGCACAGCCAACAAGGTATAGCTGTCCTTTCCGCCCGACAGACACACCAGCCAGCGGGTGCCGGGCTCTATCATTGCGTAAACCGCGATTGCCTCACGGGTCTGGCGCACGATGCGTTTGCGCAGCTTGCGAAACTCCGTCGTTGCAGGCGCGCCGTAAAACAGCGGATGAATATCGTCGCGATTATCAAGCATAATTGCGTGATGCCTGATTTTCAGAGGCTTTGCCAATGACATTTGCCGCGCCACTGCTACGTCGAACGCCAAACATCATGGAGAAACCGATGCGCTGGATCGCCGGACTATTACTACTGACCTTGGCAGCCTGCGGGACGCCCAGCCTCGATCAACCCAAACTCAGCGATCGCGAGCTGAACCTTGAGGAGTTCTTTGATGGGCGCAGCGTCGCCTACGGCCAATTCCAGGACGTGTTGGGCAATGTCAGTCGCCGCTTTGAGGTCGCCATCGAGGGCACATGGGACGGCCAAACCCTAACGCTGGTTGAAGATTTCGTCTATGATGACGCCTCGACCGAGCAGCGCGTTTGGACCCTGACCAAAACTGGACCGGATAGTTGGCAAGGCACTGCGCCCGGTGTCGAAGGCGAAGCCATTGGCGAGGAGGCTGGCGATACCTTCAACTGGGGCTACACCATCGATCTGCCGGTTGCGGGCGGCGAGACCGTGAACGTGCGCTTTGACGACTGGATGTGGCTTCTAAGCGAGGACCGCCTGCTGAACAAGGCCTATATGTACCGCTTCGGGCTGTACGTCGGCGAGGTCACGATCATGTTCGAGAAGCTGTGACGCCTACATCATTGCTGCGGTGGGCGAGCGTTCGGTGAACACCCTGATGTAGTCGCCGGGGCTGGATCCTGCCCAATAGACCCACAGGCGGTGCGGATCGTCCTCGTCAATCCAGACGTGATCGCCGCGCTCCAACCCGCGCAGATCGGTGCTTATATAGGTGACAGAGGTGTTGGCGAGAAAATCCGTGGCTCCCATCGTCTCGCGGAATGCGGCAATTCCTATGATCGGCGCGTCGAAATAGACGTAGCCGTATTGGACGCCGCTTACGCTGTCGAAAAAGACATAGTGGCTGGCGACTTCGGTGCCTTGGGCGATCATCCCATCAGCGCCGCCAACATCGACCTGAATGTCCTCGGGCAGGACGATGTTCTGATCCTCGTCAAACCCATAAAGATGGTCGGCGTTGAAGTTATCCGCACCGACCGCAAAACTGCTATCTGCGGGAAGTTTGATGAACTGCCCTTGCCCATTTTGGCGCAGAATCTGGCCGTCGATGATGGTGGCAAAACTTTGTGCGGGAACCAGCGCCAAGATCGCAATCGCAAAGCAAATTCGGATCATGTTTGGGGCGCTCCAATCGATGGGACTGATCCTAGTCGAGATGCACCCCAGCCGCCCATGACAAGATCGTGTGCGCCTCAGTCCGGAACGTTATCAATTCCTGACCCGCCCCATGGATGGCAGCGCCCGATTCGCCGGATTGCTAGCCAGCCGCCCTTCAAGCCGCCATGTGCCTCCAGCGCCTCAAGCGCGTAGGCCGAGCATGTTGGATGGAAACGGCAGCCATTGCCGACCCATGGCGACAAGAGCAGCCGGTAGGCTTTGATGGGCAGCGAAAAGGTGAAGGCAAGCGGGCTCATGGTGCGAGGTTCACAAGTGCGCGGCGCAGATCATGTTCCATCTGGGCAAAGTCTCGCGTGGCACTGACGCCCGAGCGCCCGATTAGAACGTAATCCATGCCGGGGCTCGCTGCCTCAGGCAGGACCGCACGCGCCAAGGCACGAAGCCGTCGTTTGGCACGGTTTCGCGCAACCGCATTGCCGACTTTTTTGGAACACGTATAGCCCACACGCACATCATCCCCGTCGTCACGCTTGCGCGCTTGCAGGACAAAACCGGGTGTGGCTTGGCGGGGGGCGCGGGCTGCGGCGAGAAACTGAGCGCGCTTCGTCATGACATGCAGACGCAAAGGCAAACCCGCCGAAGATTCGGCGGGATGCAAATTTTGTATTTCGGGCTCCCTCAGGGACATGACCCGAGGAGGGCTTATGCGCTGAGCGACTTGCGACCGTGAGCGCGGCGTGCGTTCAGGATCTTGCGTCCAGCCTTAGTCGCCATCCGCGAACGGAAGCCGTGGCGGCGCTTGCGCACCAAGTTTGATGGTTGAAACGTGCGTTTCATCGGTCTCGTCCTATCTCATGGGCCCGGAGCGGTCTCCGAGGGTCTCATGTCTTCCGCAAGCGGAAGGAGCGGTAATTGGTGCGCTGGGGAGGATTCGAACCCCCGGCCCCTTGATTCGTAGTCAAGTACTCTATCCAACTGAGCTACCAGCGCGTGGAGCCGTTTCCTAGACGCGGGGCACGCTCAATGCAAGCAGGTTTTGGCGATTTTTCCGGGCCTTGCGTGTTATTGCGCAGCCGTTTCCAAAAACTCCGATTGGCGCGGCAGCGAAATCTCAAAGACTGTGCCCGCTTCGCCTGTGTCGCGCAATTCCAGCCGCCCGCCATGGCCGCGCACGAGGTCGGCGGCAATCGCAAGCCCCAGTCCGGTGCCGCCTTTGCGCACGCCCCCCTGGAACGCTGTAAACAGGTTTTGTTTGGCCTTTGGGGGCAACCCCGGCCCGTTGTCTTGGATTGTGATCGTCCAACTGTCGCCGTCCACACCTGCGAGGATGGAAATCACGCCTTCCACCTTGCTCGCCTCAATCGCTTGGCGCGCATTGCGCACGATATTGGTGATCACGCGGTAAAGCTGTTCGGGATCGGCGCGCACCGTTAGATCAGGTGGAATATCGGTGCGGTAGCTGACCAGATCATTGTCTGCGGCCGCCAAACGCTCGCCGTCCAGCGCATCTTCGACCAAAGGCGCAAGGCGCACGATGGTCAGTGAGGGGGGCGGCTCCTCAGCCTTACCAAACGCCAGAGACGCTTCGCACAGATTAACCGCGCGGGTGATAGCACCGACCAGCTTGGGTGCGGCGCGTGCAACCTTGGGATCATCGCTGAACTCCATCCGGTCGGCAAAAAGCTGCGCCGTGGTTAGGATGTTTCGCAGGTCATGGCTGATTTTGGCGACCGCTGTGCCAAGCTGGGCGAGGCGTTCTTTTTGCCTGAGCGCCCCGGTGATCTGGATTTGCAGCTTATGCAGGGCATCCTCTGCGGCGCGCAATTCATGCAACTTTGCCTCGGGCATGATGACCTTGGTGGGATCTTCTGGATCGTCGGCATACGCGCTCATATGCCCGACAACCCGCGCCATCGGCTGCACAAGGAATCGCCGCACTGCCAAGAACAACAAACCCGCCGTAATCACCGAGATCACCGCTGACAGCAGCAAAATCCGCAACCCGTAATCGATCATCGCCATGCGCAAAGGCCCGGTCCGAACCGATATTTCGATCACCTCGCCTGCGCCCTGAACCGGCGTTCCGGTCACCAAAATAACCCGATCTTCTGTGTCGATTAACTGCACCATCGCATCGCGGATCAACAGGGGCGCACTGGTATCGCGCAGATCAAACTGCCGACTGATCAAACCCGGCATCGGCGAGGACAGCACCAATTCGCGCACCTGATCGCGGCGCAGGACCACCGTCATAACACCTGCATTGATCAGCAACTCTTGCTCTAGCTCGGCCGTGACCATGGTGTCGGACGAGGCCAGCAACGCAAGCGAGGCGATCTGCGCGCGCTCCAGCCGGTCCAGCAAGTAGTCCTCGCGGAACCGGGCGATAGACGGCACGAAAATCATAACCTCGGCGATCATCACGAACACCGTGGTCAGGATCAAAAATCGCCCTGATAGAGAGTTAAGCACGCTGTCTCCGCCTGATCGGTTCGCCCTAGAACCGCTGCACCAGCCGCACGATACGCTTGACCCACGGATTTTCAAAGAGCTTGGGTGCAAAGTAGGCACCGGCAGCGCGTTTGTTCACCTCACCAAGCGTCGGATAGGGCACGACCATGTTGGCAACCGCGCTCATTTTAAGGCCGTTTGCAATCGCCAGCGCCCAGACGCTGATCAATTCTCCGGCCTGCGCACCGACAATAGACGCGCCGACGGGCCTGCCTTTGACGATCATTACTTTGATCAGACCAGTGGTTTTGCCCTCGGCAACCGCGCGGTCGTTCTCTTTGAACTCAAACCGCGTGACATCCAGCTTGTCGCCATGCTTTTCGCGCGCTTGCGCTTCGGTCAGGCCAACTTGAGCGATTTCTGGGTCAGTATATGTCGCCCAGGGGATGTGATCTTCGCGCGCCTTGGCAGGCAGGCCCAGCACCAATTGGCGCACGAGGATACCAGCCTGATAGCCCGCCACATGGGTAAATTGCAGCTTGGATGCCACATCTCCCAAGCCATAGACGCGCTTGTTGGTCGTGCGCAGCGATGCGTTCACTTTCAGCCCGCCGCGGTCAAATTCCACTCCGGCCTTTTCCAGATCCAGCTTGCTAAGGTTCGGCGTCCGCCCAACGGCCATCAACAGGTGCGAGCCCTGATAGCTGTCACCGCCCTTGGTATGAACGGTGATATCGCCCGCGCTGCCGGTAATCTTTTCAGCAAGCGCCCCCTCAACAATCTCGATTCCCTCGCCACGCAGCTTTTCCAGCGCAATCGCGGCCATCTCCGGGTCGTCCTTGCCGAGCGCCTTGGCACCCTCCAGCACAGTCACCTTGCATCCAAGCCGCACATGGGCTTGCGCCATTTCCATCCCGATCGGGCCGCCGCCAATGACGATCAGATGCTCGGGTTGTTCGCGCAGATCAAAGATTGTCTCGTTGGTATCGTATGGCACATCTTCGATGCCGGGGATTGGCGGCACAAACGGGCGCGAGCCGGTGGCGATGACGATGCGGCGTGCGGTGATGATATGCTCGCCGGCCTGCACCTCGGTCGGGCTGATGAACTTACCGAACTCGCGAATCACTTGGATGCCGAAGCCCTCAAAGCGCTCTTGGCTGTCCATTGGGGCAATCGTGTCGATGACTTTGCGGACGTGGTCTTTGGCGGCTGTATAGCTGACTTCTGGGATCACCGGGGTTACGCCAAGGTTCGCGCCGCTGCGCATGGCTTGGGCCTGTTTGCCCGCCGCCAGCAGTGCCTTGGATGGAATGCACCCGAAGTTCAGGCAATCGCCCCCCATCAGGTGGGCCTCCAGCAACACGACTTTCGCGCCCATCTGTGCGGCCCCAGCCGAGACCGAAAGCCCACCTGAGCCGCCGCCGATGACGAGGATATCTGTTTTAATACGGGTCATGGATCAGCCCTCCTTGCGAAAGAATTTGACGATCACGGGGATCAGCGCCAATGCACCAAGACCCAAGAGCGGCCCGAGGATCTGTGGCTCGAAGATGATGCCAAGGTTCGGGGTTTGACCTGCTGCGAACACCGCGCCCAGACCCGCGCCGACCCAAGTGTAGACGGCGGTGCCCGGCATGATGCCGAAGAAGGTTGTGAAGACGTATTTTCCAAGGCCAACGCCGACGAGGGCAGGCAAAAGGTTCGCCACAAAGAACGGTACAGCTGGGACGAGGCGGATCAGGAACAAATAACTCAGTTCATTCTCGCGCAGCCCGTCGCGGAAGGTCTTTATCGCCCCCTCGCTGGCATCCATCTTGGCGCTCAGGCTCTCGCCAAAACCCCATTTCGCGGCCAGAAAGATGAACGACGCGCCGATTGTGGCCGCCAGAACTGTAAGACCCGTGCCCGCAACCAGCCCAAACAGGAAGCCGCCCGCCAGTGTGGCGATGGTCGCGCCGGGAATAGAGAACGCAACGATGGCCACATAAATCCCGATATAGGCCAGCGCTGTCAGCAGATAGTTGTCGTCGCGAAACGCCAGCAGCGCCTCTCGGTTCTCAGAGAGCGCTTCAAATGACAGCGCGTCGCCGAAATAATAGAATGCGGCCGCCGCACCAGCGGCAATCGCAGCAATCGGAAGCCAGCGAAGAGGTCCGCTGCGCTTGGGGGTGTCTTGGGTCATTGTCATCGGTCCATCATCCTACGGGTGCCCTGTGTGTTGAGCATAAACTCACCACAAAAGGGAAAGGATGCGAGGGGGCTCACGGCTGCTTGATGTGGGTTTCACAGATGCGCGAGAACGGGCGCTCAAACTGAAACTTTTGGCGGCTTTGTTACAGCCTTTGTGTCAGATCGTAATTTTTACGCCGGGAAGTTTCAGTTCTTTCATCAAATCACGCACTTCCTGACGGGCCGCGATGTTGGACAGGTTCAGGTTTGCCACGCCAATATCGCGCAGATCGAGCAGCGTCAGACCGCGCGGGAACAACTCGCGAAAGATCACGCGCTCGGAAAAGCCGGGTGACACGCGAAAGCCAATGCGCTTGGACAGATTTTCAAGCGCGTCGCCTACCTTCTTTTTGTTGTGCATAAATTGCGTGCCCAGACGGTTGCGCAGCACGATCCAATCCAGCGGGGCCAGACCCGCTTGGGCACGAAGTTGCCGCGCGTTCCAGACCATCTCAGCATAGACCGAGGGCCCAAGTACTTTCTCGGTCTTGGGGTCGAGCCGGGCCAGCAGGTCGAAATCCACAAAACTGTCATTCAGCGGCGTCACCAGCGTGTCAGCCATCGAATGGGCAACTTGGCTTAGGCGCGTATGGCTGCCCGGACAGTCGATGCAGATGAAATCATTGGTTTCTTCCAGCTGCCCAATCGCCATCGACAGGCGGTGATCATAGACGTTCTCGCCGGGGGCAAGCGAGGTCTCGTCGATCTCTGGCAACTCTATCATGCGGGGGCTTTCCAGCCGCTGCCGCGTGGTTTCTTTGTAGGCCGTGCGGTTTTCGAGATACCTGCCAAAGCTGCGTTGTCGCAGATCGAGGTCTAGCGCGCCAACTTTATGGCCCATCCGCGACAGCGCAGTCGCCACATGCATGCAGGTTGTGGACTTACCCGATCCGCCTTTTTCGTTTCCGAAGACAATAATATGCGCCATTCAGACCACCCTCTTACCCGTAACTACCACGATCGCATGTGCCGAATACTATATGTTGCGATGTGGGTCGAGGGAAGTATAACCGCGCTATTGGCCAAACCAAATTGAGGCGGCCTCGTCCATGACCCAATCGGTATCCAGATCGCCATTGGCCAGCACGAGAATGATCGAACCGTCCTCGCTATAATACCGGTAATCGGCTGCGGCCCCGTCAAATCCGCCGGAATGGCCGAACCAGTCGCCCCATTCGTCGCCGTCCACACCTATCCCGAGGCCGTATCCTGACCCCGGTTGCGCCGCGCGTAGCATCTGCGCGCGCACCGCACCGCCTATAACCCGGTCGCTTTCCATCAGTGCGCGAATGAACCGCTCTAGGTCAGGCGCGTTTGCAACCACCGGGCCGTCGCCCAGCGTGCTGTTCCACAAAATCGCGCTGACATCGCGCCCGTCCTCGTCATAACCGCGTGCCAGATCTGGGCCGTCCTTGGCCCCGACACTGCTGGCGGTCATCTTGGCAGGCGCAAACACCCGCGCGTTCATTGCAGCACCAAGCGAGCCATCGAGGCCCTCAAGGACTGCGCCCAGAAACACGTAGTTGGTGTTGCTATACTCAAACGGGCTGCCGCGCGGCAGGGCCTCATTGGGATCGCCGTAGCCAAGCGCTTCAGCCGGGCTCGGGCGGTGCGCGGGGCGAGCCAGCGCATCATCGTAAAACGCGTCGTCTAAATAGTCGGGCAACCCGCTTGTGTGGCCCAGCAGGTCACGCAAAGTCCGGGTTGCTGCCAAAACCGCCATTGGCAAGCCTGCGACCCGCGCGCCCAGTGGCGCATCAAGATCCAGCGCGCCGCGCTCCACCGCGTTCAGCACTGCCGCGGCCACCAAGGTCTTGCCAACCGACGCGAGGTAAAACCGTGTCTGTGGCGTTGCATCGCCGTCGATCACAACGATCCGCTCGCCGCTATCCGAGGCCAACAGCACCACAGCCGAGGCGCTGCTACCCGCGCGCGCCTTAGCGATTAAGTGCGTCAGGGCGTCTTCGAGCGGGTCCGCATAAGATGGTAGCGAGGCAAACAACAGCGCGGCGAGGGGTAGGGCGTGACGCAGCATAGGCGTGCCTCCGGTTAACTCTGATCGCATCCTAGCTGTGCGGTTCGCCACCACAAACGAAAAACGCCGCCCCAAATCGGAGCGGCGTTTTCATTCGGCAAATCAGTTCTAAGCTTAGAAGCCCAGACCTGCATACTTGTTCTTGAACTTCGAAACACGGCCGCCAGTGTCCAGCAGGCGAGAGTTGCCGCCCGTCCAAGCTGGATGAACCGTGGGATCGATGTCCAGCGACAGCTGGTCGCCCTCGGCACCCCAGGTGGATTTCATCTGGTAGATCGTGCCGTCCGTCATTTTCACGTTGATGACGTGATATTCGGGGTGTGTATCTGCTTTCATGGCGATCAGCCCTTCTTCGGCTTGTAGGTGGTGTCTTCTGCGATACGTGCTGACTTACCGCGACGATCGCGCAGGTAGTACAGTTTGGCGCGACGTACACGGCCACGGCGCACAACGGTGATGCTGTCGATGTTGGTCGAGTGCAGCGGGAATACGCGCTCCACGCCTTCGCCGAAACTGATCTTACGAACGGTGAAGCTGGCCGCGATGCTGGCGCCACCTTGGCGTGCAATGCAAACGCCTTCATAGTTCTGAACACGCGAGCGGGTGCCTTCGGTCACTTTGTAACCAACGCGCACGGTATCACCGGCTTTGAAATCTGGGAGGTCTTTGCCGAGGGCGGCGATTTGCTCGGCCTCTAGCTGGGCGATAAGGTTCATCGCGTCTTCCTTTAACTAGCGCGGTTTTTTCCGCGGATGATGACATCTCTCAGAGCTCTTGGTCTTTCACCGGGTCCCTGCTGTACTCAGCAAGCCCGCCAGAGGTAAGGCGTCTCTTTTTCAGCGTGACCCGAGGGCCTGTGGCTTTGGCTTCGCGGTTGCCCGCTTGGGGAAAGAACCCTTGGTCTGCCAGCGCCAAACACAAAGAGGCCGCACAGCGTGCGACTCCCCTCAGGTTTCGCGGTGTATAGGGGGGTATGAGGGGCCGATCAAGAGGACTCTTTCCCTTCTTTTGCTGACAAATACGCGTCCCAAAGGTCGGCGCGGCGCGCTTGCGTCAACTGCTCGGCTTCGTCGTGGCGCCACTGCGCAATCTTGCCATGATGGCCTGAGGTCAGAACCTCGGGGATCCCATGGCCTTTCCACTCAGCCGGTCGCGTATATTGCGGGTGCTCCAGCAACCCGTTTGAGAAGCTCTCTTCTTCAGTCGAGGCTGCGTTTCCAAGCACTTCAGGGCGCAGGCGCACGGTCGCATCCAGCATGGCTTGGGCGGCAATCTCACCGCCGGTCAGGACGAAATCGCCAAGGCTGACCTCTTCAATATCATAGTGGTCGATCACGCGTTGATCGATTCCCTCGAAGCGCCCGCAGATCATCGTGATCCCGTCGCCCTCGGCCCAAGCCTTTGCTTTGGCTTGCGTAAATGGCGCGCCACGTGGGCTGAGATACACAACAGGCCAGCGTGCGCGATCCTTAGGCAGCGCTGTCTCCAACGCCTCGCCCAGCACATCGGCGCGGATCACCATGCCAGCCCCTCCACCTGCCGGGGTGTCATCAACATCGCGGTGCTTGCCTTTGCCGAATGCGCGCAGATCAACGGGATGCAACTGCCACAGGCCCTGCTCCAGCGCCTTTCCCGTCAGGCTTTCGCCCAGCACACCGGGGAAGGCGTCCGGGAACAGCGTGATGATCTTGGCGGTCCAGGCGCGTTTCAGCACGGGCCGTTCGGTCACCAACTCGCGCGGTTTCAGGCTGGCCCCAATGCTGAGCCGTCCATGAGATTTTGTCGGCAGCGGGCGTCTGACCCGGCTTTCGTCATCAGACATGGGCGGCCTCCTTGGCATGGGCGCGCAGCAGGCCGTTCTTGCGCGCCTTCAATGCCGCCTTGTTGGTGATCTCGCGGTTCAGCTTCAGAAATGTGGTCCGCAAATCAAACGGCTGGCCGATATTGGCGCGCGGGGCAGGGGCCAGCATTGTGCGCACCTCTTTGGGCACATCCATCAGGTCAAGCACCGCGCGGGCGGGACCAATCCTGCACAGCGTATAGGCCTCAAGCGCTGCGATCTCGACCCGGATCGGGGCCAGCAAAGCTGCGATTTTGGCGGCTTGTTCGGGCAGGGTCGGAAGGTCAATAAACTGGGTGCGGAACGCCTCGTAATCATCAGTCAACCGGATGGAGCGCAGCAAATGCCCATGCACCGACCGCAACCAGTCTTCTTGTTGGCGGGTCGTAAATAAGAACACGATGTCAATATCGGCCCCGAACGCGCGGCGCAGTTCGCGCACCAGAACCTTCGCCATCGCAATTGCTGTGTCTGAATAGGCCTCGGCCCGCGCCCCTCCAAACAACCGATGCCCCGGCATCAAACCCGACAGCGATTCCATCGAGATCACGATGTTGCGGTCCAAGGGCGCGCCCGACAGATAATTCCGCACTGCGCGCCGGAATGCCGCCAGCCGCCATGGAAAGCGCTTTTGGGCATAGGTTTTCGCAGCTTCATCAATTGCCGGGGCCTGAAAGCGGCCAAAGGCATAGAAGTAGGGTGCCAGCGGTTCGGAATGCATGTCCAAAAACCCCTGCAAGCTGGATGTTCCGGTCTTATGAAAACCCGAATGGACCAGAATGCGGCGGGGCGCTGGATTAGTCATCGTCGAACGTCCCCTCGGGCGGATCGACGATCAGGCGTCGTCCAGCCAGATCAACGGTGGGCACGACCGCGAGTGTGAACGGTAGCAGCACAACGCCCTGCCCGGAGTTCACTTCCAACAGATCGCCCGCGCCGTGGTTCAGTACGGCTTTGACTGATCCCAACTTGGTGCCGCCAGTGTCGAGCACTGCCAGACCCAGCAAATCTGCGTGGTAATATTCGTCATCATCCAGTGCCGGTAAGCGCGCGCGGGGGGCGTAGAGCCGCACGCCTTTAAGGGCATCTGCGGCCTCTTTTGAGGTCACGCCCGACAAGCGCGCTGACAAGCCGTTTTTGATCGAGCGCGTGATGCTCACGTCAAATGAGCGCCCCGCCTCGTCGGTCAGCGGTGCGTAATCGCCAATCGCGGCAGGCTCGGCGCAAAAGCTTTTCAGCCGCACCTCACCCTGCACGCCAAACGAGCCGGCGATGGCCCCGACACAGACAAGGTCACTATTTGTATTGTCTGTCATCGGGCCCACCGCCTTTTTTGAAGGTTAAGACCGTCGCACATGGACGGTCCCCCTATTCTTATGCCTCTGCGGCGGCTTCAGCAGGTGCCTCAGCAGCGGCTGCGGCTTTTGCGGCTTTCTCTTCTGCGCGCTCAGTGGCTTTCTTGCCTGGAACACCTTTCTTGGGGTTGTTGCGCTCTTTTTTGTCAACAACGCCAGCAGCTTCCAGCATGCGCGAGATACGGTCGGTGGGCTGTGCGCCTTGGCCGAGCCAGTATTGAATACGCTCAACGTTCATTGTCACGCGCTCTTCGCTGTCTTTGGCCAGCAGCGGGTTATAGGTGCCGAGCTTCTCGATGAAGCGACCGTCGCGAGGCATACGGCTGTCTGTGGCAACGATCCGGTAGAAGGGACGCTTTTTGGAACCGCCGCGGGCGAGACGAATTTTCATAGACATGGTGTATTCTCCTTTGATGGCGTGACAGGCATATCTACCTGCTATTCTTGATGTTTCTTATGGTGTTGGATCACTTCCTGAATAATGAAATTCAGGAATTTCTTGGCAAATTCCGGGTCGAGATTGGCCCGGCTCGCAAGGTCTTCGAGGCGCGAAATCTGTGCGGCCTCTCGTGCGGGATCAGAGGGCGGCAAGGCGTGTTCGGCCTTCAGCTTGCCCACCGATTGTGTGTGCTTGAACCGCTCGCCCAACGTGTAGACGAGGATTGCATCGAGGCGGTCGATACTGGCGCGGTGTTCGGCCAATATCTCGGCGGCGCGTGTTATATCATCAGTCAAGCGCCCAACCCTCCGGTGTGAATTTCGGATCGGCGTAATGCGCGATCTCAAGTGCGATGCCGTCCGACAGTTGGCTGCTTTTAAGCGCCGCAGGGGCCGGGTGGCGGTAGACGCTATCATTGTCATCGATTGTTTTGGCGTTCGCATCACGCTCGCAGCCAAGACGCTCGGCCAGACGTACAGAATCGAGGTCTTTGGGATCGAGGTAGCTGACCGCGCCGTCCCAACCTTGCTGATAAAGGTAACGGCGGCACGCATCGGTTGCCTCCAGCCCGTAGCCTTTGCCGTGATTGCCCGGAAACACGATCCACGCAATCTCACGCTCGGGCCACCCCGCTGGCTGCCAACCACCAGCCATGCCGAGTGCTTCGTCCGTGGCCTTGTCATGGATCATCCACATGCCAAAGCCGCGAATTTTCCAGTGACCGATTTCGGCTGCGTACAGCATCCATGTCTCATACGCGCTTAGTGGACCGCCCATAAAACGCGAGCGGTAGGATGCGAAGGTTGCCTTGAAATCAGGGTAATCCTCGGGCGCAGGGCCGCGCAGGCTCAGGCGCTTGGTCTCCAGCACGGGAATGTCGCGGTGTGCCATTACACAGCTCCCGTCTTCGGATGCTCGTAGCAGTGCAGTTGGCCATATGTTGGGTGCGTAAAGCCGCGCTTGCGCTCAGCGCCCAGACGCTCGGCCAGCGCAATAGAGCGCATGTTATTATAGGATACGAAACTGACGAGGCGGTCCCAGTTCAGATCGCCAAACGCATGGTCGCGTGCTGCCTGAGCGGCCTCAAACGCGTAGCCTTTGCCCTCAGATCCATCAAACATCGACCACGCCAATTCCGGCTCGGGCCAGTCTTCGGGGTGAAACAAGCCGACGACACCAACAGGCGTATCGGTCGCAGTTTCAGCCACGATCCAACGCCCAAAGCCGCGCATGTCCCAATGTCCCCAAAGCGCACAGAACTGGTTGAACGCCGCGATCCGGTCAAACGGACCACCGACATAGACCGAGCGCGCGCCGCCCCGGAACGCAGCGAATGCGTCAAAATCCGAAGGGTCCGGTGCGCGCAATGTCAGGCGCTCAGACTGCAAGCGGGGGATGGTCATGCGGATCATGAGATCACCTCGGGATGGCGGAATACCAGATCGCGTTTGTCGGAAAACGGCAGGGCAGCGGTGTCATCGCGCACGCATCCCATTCGTTCGGTGGTCAGGGTCAGGGTCAGGTTAGGGGCGAAATTGGGGGCGAGTGTCATACGTAAACCCCTGTCCCGCCAAGCGCGCACGCCGTCTCCAGTCGCACAGTCTCCAGTCGCGCCAACACATCGTGCAGCCGCGTGACTTGCTCGGCGCATGCGCCAGCCAGAGGGAGGGACCAAGGTTGCATCATGCCGCTCTTGGCACCCCGTTCTGAGTGCCGTGACGGTAAACGAGGCAATCGCGCCCAACCGGCGTGTCGGCAAAGCGGTCGCGGGTCGCACCCAGTGTTTCGGCCAGCGCGATTCCTGTGCGGTTGGCAAAGCCCAGATAGGTGACGCAGGCGTTCCAGCCCAATGTGCGGCGGGCAAAGCCGTAGGCCGCTGCAATAGCCTCGCGGGCAATCTCGGTCTTGGTGCGCTCGTCCCAAAGCTGCCAGACAAGCTCGGCTTCGGGCCAATCGGTTGGGTTCCACGGGCCGACGAGGCCAAGGCATAGATCGGTGTCTTTGCAGATCAGCGCGAACGGGCCGAAGCTTTGCGCTTCCCAATGACCCAGCGTTTGGGTCACGCCATACCAGTTGCATGCGCCGGGCGCTTGGGCCGGGAAGTCCTGCGGTAAGGGTTTGCGCAGGAATAGGTTTTCTGTCTCCAGAACGGGGTACCTCATTTCTTCTTCCCCAGACCAGACAACCCGCCCATGCCACCAAGACCGCCCATACCTCCAAGGCCGGGCATGCCGCCGCCAGCACTCATCTGCTTTGCGGCGGCCTCCAGCGCTTTCGGGTCCATTCCGCCAAGGCCACCAGCACCGCCGCCGGGCATTCCGGGCATGCCCTTGCCTGCCATTGCTGCCATCGCCTGCTTGAGTTTGCCGCCCTTGCCCATCTTCTTCATCATGTCGCCCATCTGGCGCTGCATCTTCAGAAGCTTGTTCAGGTCGCTGACATCCAGGCCAGAGCCCGCAGCGATACGCTTTTTGCGGCTCGCTTGCAGGAGGCCGGGATTGGCGCGTTCTTTCTTGGTCATCGAATTGATCAGGGCGATCTGGTGCTTGAGCACTTTGTCATCAAGGCCGGCCTGATCCATCTGACCCTTCATCTTGCCCATGCCGGGCATCATGCCCATCAGGCCCTCAACGCCGCCCATCTTGATCATCTGTTCCAGCTGTCCGCGCAGGTCGTTCATGTTGAACAGACCCTTCTGGTAGCGTCTCATCATGCGTTCGGCCTGCTCGACCTCCAGCGTTTCTTGGGCCCGCTCAACCAGCGCTACGATATCGCCCATGCCGAGGATACGACCGGCGATGCGCTCAGGCTCGAAGGTCTCCAGCGCGTCGAGCTTTTCGCCTACGCCCACAAAGCGGATTGGTTTGCCGGTGATGGCGCGCATCGACAGTGCAGCACCGCCGCGCCCGTCGCCGTCCATCCGCGTCAGGCAAACGCCTGTAACGCCGATCTTATCGTCGAATTCTTGCGCGACATTGACCGCGTCCTGACCTGTCAGACCATCGACAACCAGCAATGTCTCGCGCGGGTTGGCGACATCACGCACGGCGGCGGCTTGGGCAATCAACTCGGCGTCGATATGCAAGCGCCCTGCGGTGTCGAGGATATAGATGTCATAGCCGCCAAGGCTGGCTTGCGTTTTGGCGCGCTTGGCGATCGCAACGGGATCTTCACCTTTGACGATCGGCAGCGGGTCTACGCCGATCTGTGCACCGAGTATCGCAAGCTGTTCCATCGCGGCCGGGCGGTTGGTGTCGAGCGAGGCCATCAGAACGCGCTTGCCGTCACGCTCTTTCAAGCGGCGGGCAAGTTTGGCGGTCGTGGTGGTTTTACCCGAGCCTTGCAGACCGACCATCAGGATCGGGGCAGGCGGGTTATCGATCTTCAGGGCTCCGGGATCACCTTCGCCGCGCAGGGTGGCGATCAACTCGTCATGGACGATCTTGACGACCTGCTGGCCCGGGGTGATCGACTTGGTGACGGCTTGGCCCATGGCCTTCTTGGACACCGATTTGATGAACTGGCGCGCGACGGGCAGCGAGACGTCGGCTTCCAGCAACGCAACACGCACTTCGCGCAGGGCTGTCTCAACATCGGCCTCAGATAGTGCACCTTGCTTTGTCAGCCGGTCGAAGACGCCAGACAGGCGGTCAGACAGGTTCTCAAACATGCGCGTCGTCCTTCAGTTATCTCGGATGCCCCTGATATGGGGGCGCAGTGCCGATGCGCCAAACCAGAAAAGCACCCGTGGGCGCAACGCGCTGACGGGTGGCGATCCTTGCATGAAGCAAAGGACCGGAGGGCTAGGCACTCCGGGGTATGGCGCGCGTTTAGGCGCAAGGGGCGTTCGAGTCAAGCCAAGGGGTAGGAGTTGGATGTTTGTAGAACAACGAAAAACACCCTGCTGCCACTCGGCAAACAGGGTGCCTTCATCGTTCACGGTCATCGGCGTCCCCGCCTGTACCGCACCCGTAATCTAGCGCGCGCTGGTTTATGAAAGACTAACGCGCGCCTTCATTGTTCCCAAAATATCCGAATTCCTTAGCTCGCGGCCGGACGGTGCGCATACGCGATGATCGAAACGATCACCAAAAGCACCAAGGCAGGCACAAAACTTGGCCCGAGGATGAACAGGTGTGCAAGGATCGCGCCAACCATAGTCGCACCCAGAAGGCCCGCCCCGATCAGTTGCATTCCCGGCACAAACAGCAAGATCGAGCCGCCAACCTCAATCAGGCCAGTCACGTAGCGGAACCATTGGCCAGCGCCCACCGCGTCGAACACTGCGATCATGTCCGGGTTGCCGATCAGCTTCATGGACCCTGCCCCGATAAAGGCGAGTGCGGCGAGGGCTTTCAGGGCCAGCAGCCCGTATTTCTTTGCATTATCCATTTGTCATTCTTCCTTAGGCTGCCAGCGCGTCGAGCGCTGCTTGGGCTTTGGCGGCAGACGCATCTGCATCCACCATCAAACGGTCTGAGGCGACGATCTGCACGTCCGTGATACCAACGAAGCCAAGCACATGGCGCAGATAGCCCGTGGCAAAATCAATCGGACCACCGACCTCGGTTCCGCCAGAGGCGACGGCGATATAGGCGCGTTTGCCCTCCAGCAGGCCAACCGGACCATCTGGGGTGTATTTGAACGTGATGCCTGCACGCGCGATCTGGTCGATCCACGCTTTCAGGCTGGAGGGCAGTCCGAAGTTGTAGATCGGCAACGAAATCACCAGCGTGTCAGCGGCCATCACTTCGGAAATCAGCGTATCTGACAGCGCCAACGTCTCGCGCTGGGCATCGCTGCGATCCGCCTCAGGTGTAAAATTGGCGGCAAGCCAAGCGCCAGACACGCCGGACAGGCCGTCGCCAAGGTCACGTTTGTTGATCTGAGCATTGGCCACAGCCACGCGGTCGATGATTTGATCGGCCAGCTTGCGTGAGACCGAAGCGTCGGTGCGCGCGGAGCTGTCGATGCGAAGAACATTGGAGGAGCGGGTCATGTCGGCGTCCCTTTCAAGGGTGTTAAATCTCTCCGCCACAATTGGCCATTGCAAATTTGAACGCAATCGCCCCAAATGCGCACTCAGTGTGAGGAGATGCACAGAACATGCCGATCGAGACCTGGGACGAGATCCGCACAGCCTTCCATGTCGCGCGCCTTGGCACCGTCAGCGGGGCGGCCGATGCACTAGGCGTGCATCATGCGACTGTCATTCGCCATATCGATGCGCTCGAAGGGCGCCTTGGTGTGAAACTCTTTCAACGCCACACGCGCGGCTACACCGCCACGGAAGCCGGGCGCGATCTGTTGCAGGTGGCCCAAGCCACGGCCGAGCAGTTCGACCAACTTGAAGGACGCCTGCACGGGCATTCCGCCAAGGTTTCGGGCGAGTTGGTTGTGACCACGCTTGAGGTGCTGTCGCCGCTGCTGGCTCCGGTCTTTGGCGCGTTTCAGGCCGAGCATCCCGAGGTCAGTATCAAGCTGTTAACCGACACGCGCCTGTTCCGGCTGGAATACGGCGAGGCCCATATCGCTGTGCGCGCAGGCAAACCGCCCGAGGATCCCGACAACGTGGTCCAGAAGCTATTTGACCAATGCGTCTCGCTTTATGCCACCAAAGAATACGTCGCCAAGTTTGGCCTGATCGGGCCGGATTATGACCTGACCGGGCACCGCTTTGTCGGCTCTGTCGATGACACGCCGCGCGCAGGCTTCATGCAGTGGTTGCAAGCCGATGTGCCAGCCAGCCAGATCATCTACCGCACCTCCGACATGCGCAACATGGCCGATGCGGTGCAATCGGGCGTTGGCGCGGGGTTCTGCCCAAAATGGGCCGCACAGCGCGATCCCAATCTGGTGGAGTTGTGCCCCGCCAAGCCGGAATGGCGCGCGCCTGTTTGGTTGGTCACGCATGTAGACCTGCACCGCACCGCTAAGGTGCAAAGTGTGGCTGCTGCGCTGAAGACTGCGGCCAAGGACTGGGTTGACCTTTGACGCCTGCGCTGCGCGGACATCTGGCGATGCTGGTGTTCTCGGCCTTGGTGGCGGGCAGTTTTGCGCTCGGCTCGCTGGCAGCAAACGAGATCGCCCCGACCGCATTGAACGCCCTGCGCTTTGTGCTGTCTGCCGCGATTGTCGGCGCTGTGATGCTTGCGACGCGAAGTGCCACCCGAGACGGCTTCCGCGCTCCTTGGCGGTACCTGCTGCTGGGCGGCATCTTTGCGGTCTATTTTGTCCTGATGTTCGAGGGGTTGAAGACAGCGCCGCCGGTCTCGACCGCTGCGGTGTTCACCTTGACCCCGATCATAGCGGGCGGATTCGGCTGGTTGCTGCTGCGTCAAGTGACGACCCCGCGCATGGTGCTGGCCTTGGCGATTGGCGGGGTGGGCGCTCTCTGGGTGATCTTTCGTGCAGACATAGCGGCCCTGCGCGCGTTTGATGTTGGCCGGGGCGAGGTGATCTATTTCTTCGGCTGCATCGCGCATGCTCTGTATACGCCCTTGTCACGCAAGCTGAACCGGGGCGAGAGTGCCGTGCAATTCGCGTTCGGCGTCCTCGTTGCGGGGGCGATCGTGCTGTTTATCTGGGGCGCGCCAGAATTACTGGCGACCCCTTGGAGCGCTTTGCCCGCCATTGTCTGGATCACCCTTATCTATTTGTCGGTTTTCGCATCCTCAGTCACCTTCGTGCTGCTGCAATACGCGACCCTGCGTCTGCCCTCGGCCAAGGTCATGGCCTATACATATCTGACGCCGTCATGGGTGGTCTTGTGGCAGTTGGGCTTGGGCAAAGGCGCGCCGCCGATACTGATCCTTGCAGGCGTGGCGCTGACAGTGCTGGCCTTGGCGCTTTTGCTTAAAGACCAGACGAGATCCGCGCCCGCTGCACAGCGCTAGTCGGTTGACTTGGGTCCGCGCCCGCTGCAGTGCAGTATGCTAGATGTGCTCGCAAAAGGAGAAGATCTCATGCCCGCCGCGACCAGTCGCCGAGAGCTGCTTTCCATTACAAAATGCGAATTTGAAAACCTGAACCGGACGCTTGATACGGTCAGCCAAGAGCTTGCAATAACGCCGTTTTAAGACGGCCTGACCCTCAAAGACATCATCGGCCACCGCGCCCATTGGATCACACTATACTTCACGTGGGTCGAAGGTGCGCGCGCGGGCAAGGCAGTGCAAACGCCTGCGCCTGGCTATAAGTGGAACGCGCTGAAAGCCTATAACGCTGCGGTGCGGCAGGACCAATTTGACCTCACATGGATCGACGTGCGCGACGCGTTGTCAGAGCAGCACGCGCGCCTCATGGCTTTTTTCGAGGCCGAGACTGACGCCAGCCTCTATACCGCTCCTCTGCATCCGTGGATGAACGAATGGACGTTGGGGCGGTGGGGCGAAGCGGCAGGGGCGAGCCATTACCGGTCTGCCGCCAAGTTTGCGCGCGCATGCTTGAAGGCTTCTCAAGAGGCGTCCGAAGGGTCGTCCTCGTCAGACAACTCTGTCTCCAAGAACCGCTCGAACGCATCAAGGTTAACCGGCTCAAACTGACCGAAACCTTGCATCCAGACAGACGCGTTTCGCAATGCGTCCGGTTCCAGCTTGCACCACTTTACCCGTCCGCGCTTTTCTTGACTGATCAACCCCGAGGCGCTCAGCACACCGAGATGCTTAGAGATCGCCGCCAGCGACATCGCAAACGGCTCGGCCACATCGGTGACGGCCATGTCGTCTTCCAGCAGCATAGACAGGATCGCCCGGCGTGTCGGGTCCGCAAGGGCGGCAAATGCGGTATCAAGCTCGCGTGTCATAGGGCCCGAGATGGCAGTGCGGCGGCAATTGGTCAACCAAATGGTTGAATATGATCTGGGCCGCCTGTCGGTAAGGCCAGACTGTCGCACCCTTGCGAAGTTCATATAAATCAGCCTCTTACGCCATTTCTGCGCCTGCATAACGTGCGTTGACTTGGGCGCGCCCTCTGCCTAGTTTCTGCGCAGACCGAAGGGGGTTCCCTGACCATGAGTGATGCGCCCGATCCTAAGCGCCTGGACGACCTTCAGGCAAAGATCGACGCCCTCAAAGGCCGGGACGATGATGTCCCCAAGGTCGAAGAACATTACAGCCAGGCGCAGCACGCTTGGCGCATGGTGATCGAATTGGTCTCGGGTCTCGGGATCGGCTTTGTTATCGGATACGGGATCGACTGGATGCTTGGCACGTTGCCGATCTTTCTGGTCATCTTCACAATGCTTGGGTTCGTCGCGGGGGTCAAAACTATGATCCGCACCGCCAACGAGCTTCAAGAGGGCAATATTCTCGGACTTCAGGGTCCGGCTGAAAAACCGAGGTCTCAAGACCCGGATAAGAAAGAGGACGCGTAACATGTCGGATGACGCAAAAGCAGAAGGCGGCGGCCTCGAATTCCACCCGATGGATCAGTTCATCATCGAGCCGCTCTTCGGAAACGGCCCAATTGCTTGGTACACCCCAACCAACACGACTTTGTGGATGGGTTTGGCGATTGTCTGCGTTTTCTTGATGTTCGTTATGGGCACCAAGCGCCGCGCGATCATCCCGTCGCGCAGCCAATCAGTGGCCGAGCTTGGCTACGGCTTCATCTATAAGATGGTCGAAGACATCACCGGCAAAGACGGTCTGAAGTACTTCCCATATATCATGACGCTGTTCTTGTTCATTGTGTTCTCAAATTTCCTTGGCCTTGTGCCAACGGCCTTCACGCCGACCAGCCACATCGCCGTCACAGGCGTCATGGCGCTGGGCGTGTTCTTCGCAGTGACCATTCTTGGGTTCGTGAAGAACGGCTTTGGTTTCCTAAGCCTGTTCTGGGTGTCAGCGGCACCGCTGCCGATCCGCCCGGTTCTGGCTCTTATTGAAATTATCTCGTATTTCGCACGCCCCATCAGCCATTCCATTCGTTTGGCAGGCAACATGATGGCAGGTCACGCGGTGATCAAAGTGTTCGCTGGTTTTGCCGCGATCCTTGCGATCAGCCCGCTGTCGATCTTGGCCGTGACAGCGATGTACGGACTAGAGGTGCTGGTGTCGTTCATCCAGGCTTACGTGTTTACCATTCTGACCTGCGTGTATCTGAAAGATGCGCTGCATCCGCACCACTAGGGTCATCCTAAGACAACAGAAATCTACCAATTCCATCGTAAGGAGAAAAGACATGGAAGGCGATATCGTACAAATGGGCGCCCTGATCGGCGCAGGCCTCGCATGCACCGGTATGGGTGGCGCAGCCATCGGCGTGGGCAACGTTGTAGGCAACTACCTCTCAGGCGCATTGCGGAACCCATCGGCAGCAGCCGGTCAGACCGCAACGCTCTTCATCGGCATCGCGTTTGCAGAAGCGCTGGGGATCTTTTCGTTCCTCGTCGCTCTGCTGTTGATGTTCGCCGTCTAAACCTACCCGCTATCCTTACGGTCGGGGCGTGCGCATGATGCTGCGCCCCGATGGATCAAAGGAGCCAGGAGGGACCGATGGCCACCGAAACAACTGAGGCCGCGCAAGCCGCCGCACCCGGCATGCCGCAGCTGGACTTTTCGACCTTTCCGAACCAGATTTTCTGGCTCGCGGTGACGCTTGTCATCATCTATCTTATACTGTCGCGCGTCGCACTGCCCCGGATCGCTGCCGTATTGGCAGAACGTCAAGGCACGATTACGAACGACATTGCTGCCGCCGAAGAGCTGAAGCTAAAAGCCATCGAGGCCGAAAAAGCCTATGATAAGGCTCTGGCAGATGCACGGGTCGAGGCTGGTCGTATTGCTGGCGAAACCCGCGCCGAGATCAAAGCCGGTCTCGACGAAGCTATTGCCAAGGCAGACGCTGAAATTTCTGCCCGTACTGCTGAATCCGAGGTCGCCATCAACGCGATTAGGGCCAGCGCAATGGAAAACGTGGCCGAGGTCGCCCGAGATACTGCTCTGGCGATTGTGGCTGCGATTGCTCCGGGCACGGCAGATGACAAAACGGTGAATGCTGCTGTCGACGCAAAGCTGAAAGGATCGGGTCAATGAACGCACGTTTGATCGCACCCGTTCTGTTCTTGCTGAGCGCGGGACCAGCGCTGGCAGCGGGCAAGGACAAACCGTTCTTCTCGTTTTCCAACACGGACTTCATCGTCACGATGGGCTTTATCGTCTTCATCGGCATCTTGATCTACTACAAGGTGCCGGAGATGATCGGTGGTTTGCTCGACAAGCGTGCCGATGGCATCCGGTCGGAACTGGATGAAGCTAAGTCGCTGCGTGAGGAAGCTCAGGCGCTTTTGGCCAGCTACGAGCGTAAAAGCCGCGAAGTCCAAGACCAAGCCAACCGCATCGTTGCTCAGGCCAAAGAAGAGGCCGAAATGGCCGCTGTTCAAGCCCGCGCAGATCTGGAGAAATCCATCACCCGCCGTCTGGCTGCTGCTGAAGAGCAGATCGCCAGTGCCGAGGGCAAAGCGGTGCGCCACGTTCGCGATCAAGCGATCTCGGTCGCTATTGCTGCGGCTGGTGACGTGATCGGATCGTCCATGAAAGCCGCGGATCGCGGCAAGCTGGTGGATGATGCTATCGCAACGGTTGGGGCGAAGCTGCACTAGGCAGGTTTGCTAAACCTAAAGTGATTAGAAAAAAACCCGGTTCGCGCCGGGTTTTTTGCATTCTAGCCCTTTGCCGTTTCATGATCGAACCGTTGCTTGGCAATCGCTTCGTTCTTCTCGAGGCTGCGCCATTCCGACAGGCTGTCGCGCACGTAGTCGAGGTGCCGCTCGACCGCTGCCCTTGCCGCAGCGCCGTCACGCGATTGCACCCCGTCGTTGATCGCGCGGTGCTGGTCCAGCAACACCCCGCGCGTGATCCGTTGGCGGAACATCACTTGACGGTTGTAGAAGACGCCGCCGTGCAGCAACTCAAACATCGAGCGCATCATATGCAGCATCACAACGTTATGCCCGGCCTCGACGATGGCGAGGTGGAATTGCGCGTCCAGCTGCGCTTCTTCTTCAGGATTACGTTTGGTGTGGGCGGCTTCCATTTTCCGAAATACCGTATCGACGACCTTAAGATCGGTGTCTGATCCTCGGGTCGCAGCGCGCTCGGCCGTCATGCCTTCGAGGTCGCGGCGGAAGGTGATGTAGTCAAACACCGCCTCGTCATGGGCCGCAAAGAGCCGGATCAGGGCCGGCGAGAACGACGATCCCAGCACCTCGGCCACGAAAACGCCCGCGCCTGCTTTGCTGGTCAAAAGCCCATCCGCCTGCAATTCGGCAATCGCTTCGCGCAGCGACGGGCGCGACACACCCATCTTTTCGGCCAACTCGCGCTCGGACGGCAAACGCTCGCCGGGACGTAAGATACCGCGCAGCACCAGAAGCTCTATCTGTCGCACAACAGCGTTGCTCAGTTTCTCGGATTGGACTTTTTGAAATGGCATCAACTGGCTCCCGAATTGGTCAAACGATATGACCAACTCGGAAAAACGGCAAGGCGTTAGGCCGTGTTAGGCCGGATGATGATCTCAACGCGGCGGTTCTGCGAGCGCCCAGACTCATTCAGGTTTGAGGCTACAGGCGCATCCTCGCCACGACCGATAGAGCGCAAACGCCCAGCGCTAACGCCATTCGATTGAAGGATCGATGTGACCGCTTGGGCGCGTCGCTGGGACAGGTTCTGGTTATAGCCCGCCGCTCCGGTGTTGTCGGTATGGCCGATCACATCGATGGTGGTGTTGGGGTAGTCGTTCAGGCTGCGTGCCAAGGTGGCCAGATCAGACTGAAGGCCTGGCTGCACCGAAGTGCTATCGACCGCGAACAGGATATCTTGGGGCATGGTCACGACCAGACGGTCGCCGGTGTTAACCACGGTGGCACCACTGGCACCCAAATCGCGCTGCAATTCCGCGGCTTGCTTATCAAGCTGGTTGCCAATCGCGCCGCCAATTGCACCGCCGACAATCGCGCCGAGGACCGCTTCTGCTGGCGCGTCGCCATCGCGGCTAAGGCCGAACAGGCCGCCCAACGCCGCGCCAACGGCGACGCCGGTTTGCGTGCGGTTGAGTTGTCCTGAATTTGGGTCAGTGCAGGACGCCAGAACGAGGGACGCGGCGGTGAGGCCAAGAAGAGTGGTACGTAGACGGGGCATGTGAACTGAATCCTGTAATGATACTAATTTTACGTCAGCTAATCATGAAAACTGCGCGCGCATAGCCCAAGCGGCCCTCACGCGCGATTTTCCGCCAGTTTTGCGGCAGTGTCTGTGTCCAGATGTGCCGCCTCAAACGCCAGCATCGCCCGCTTCATCGGCAGTCCCCAGTGATAGCCCCCCAGCCCCCCGGTTTTGCGCAGCGCGCGGTGGCACGGGACCAGCCAGCCGATGGGGTTGCGCCCCACTGCACTGCCCACGGCGCGCACGGCACGCGGGTTGCCGATGCTGCTCGCGATCTCGGAGTATGTCGTCACATGGCCCGAGGGAACGCGCAACAACGCCTCCCAAACCTTGATCTGACACGGTGCGGCTAACAGGTGTAACGGCCCGGTCGAGGCACCTGTGGACGGGAAGGCTTGTGCGGCCAGTGGCGCGAGGGCCGCCCGGTCTTCGACGAAATCGGCCTTTGGCCAGCGCGCCATCAGGTCTGTGCGTGTTTCCTGCGGCCCGACCTCATCCGCAAAGCCAATCCCGCAGATGCCCTTGAGGGTTCCCATAATCAGCGCTGGCCCAAACGGGCTGTCAAACCAGCCCCACCGGATCGTCAAACCCGCGCCGCCCGCTGCGTAATCTCCGGGGCTCATGGCTTCCCAGTTCACGAATAGATCATGCAGGCGTCCCGGCCCTGACAACCCCACTGCATGTGAGGTCTCCAACGTGGTAAACCGCTCCTCCAGCAGGACCTTTGCGTGACCCAGCGCCAGATAGTGCTGCAACTTCTTCGGGCTTACCCCCGCCCAACGAGAGAACACGCGCTGGAAATGAGCGGGGCTCAGATTGACCTCGCCGGCTAAGGCCTCAAGCGAGACATTGGCACCGCCTGCCGCATCCAGCGCCTCAATCGCGCGGCGAACCAAAGCGTAGTGGTAGCGGTCTTCGGTGTTGTCGGTCATAGGATGTGCCTCGCGTCGCAGTTGAGGCCACCCTAGCCCGGTGCCTAGGCCGCGCGCGACCCGGTTCCTGCGCATCTGCTCAGCACTTGCGCCTCTGATTTGGACAAGCACGCGCGCGCGGGTTGCATCGGGCCGGGGGCTATGGCCTCGATCCGGGCGCGGTCCGACGCGGGCAACCATGACAGCGAGGCGGGTGTTGTCAGCAACGTCTCGACCCACAAACCGTTGGCGCACACGATCTGGTGGTCAGCGCATAAGATATGATGCCAGCGTTGAACGCCTGAGCCCTGCGCGCCCCTTGCCAATCCGGCAGCAGGCGCGAACGCCTCATCCAGCCCGAAATACAAGGCGACCTCCAGCCCCGAGACCAAAACCCGGTGCTGTGCCGATAATGTCAGCGGTGCATGAGGTGCTTCCAAAACCACGGGTCGGTGCGGGCTGACCGCGTTCCAAGCCACCTCCGCGCCGCCGGTCCAGATCAGCGGTTGCGGCCCTGCGTCATAGGTCACAACCAGATCGCCTGCGCGCAAGTCCTCGACGCGGCAGGGACCGCCGGGCGTGTCGATCATGCTGCCGGGGGCAAAGCAGGGATATTTGGGCAGGTCGGCGTAGATCAGGCCGGGCACCAGGGTGCCGTGGACAAATTCCTGCTTGGTAATGACGAACGAAATGCCGTCGGTCGGGATATCTGGGATGATATAAACAAATTCAGAACCAACAAGGATCTGCTCGAGAATGAACTCATCGCCCGCCTCGGTCTGCATCGTGTAACGAAAAAACGGAGCACCTGCGCCGCTGGTAATCAGCTCGCCAGCCTCGTTTCGGACTTCCATCAGTTGCGTCGTGTCACCCGCGCCAAAGCCATCCAGCGTGTCGTCATCGTCTGTGACGGTCAGCTCCACCGCGTTCTCTGACGAAAAATGCGCGGCATCGAACTGGTAGATCGTACCGATCAAGGTCCAGATTGGGTCTTTATATGCGAACAGTTTCATCACATTACCGTAGATTGTTTCTTAAATAGTAACGATCAGATCCGGCAGAACTGCGGCAAGCCGACCCGTGCACTAGACGCCGCGACGCGCAAACGCCATACCGCGCAGGTCATGGCAAAACAACTTCCCTATCCGGTGATCCGCGAGATTTTCACTCGCTTTCAGACCTCCGAGGCCGAGCCTGAGGGCGAGTTGGATCATACCAACGCGTTCACGCTCGTCGTCGCTGTCGCCTTGTCCGCGCAAGCCACAGACATCGGCGTCAACAAAGCCACGCGCGGCCTGTTCGCGGTGGCCGATACGCCCGAGAAAATGCTGGCGCTCGGCGAAGACGGCGTCATCGCCCATATCAAAACCATCGGTCTGTTTCGCAACAAGGCCAAGAACGTCATCAAGCTCAGCCAAAAGCTCGTCGACGAGTTCGACAGCCAGGTGCCCTCGTCGCGCGCCGCCCTCGTCAGCCTGCCCGGCGTGGGCCGCAAGACCGCCAATGTCGTGCTGAACATGTGGTTCAAGCACCCCGCCCAAGCCGTCGACACGCATATCTTTCGCATCGGCAACCGCACCGGAATTTGCCCCGGTAAGGATGTGGATGTCGTTGAGCGCGCGATTGAGGACCATATCCCGGTCGAATTTCAACACCATGCACATCACTGGCTGATACTGCATGGCCGCTATATCTGCGTAGCACGTAAGCCCAAATGCGGTGCTTGCCTGATCCGCGATCTTTGCCCCTTTGAGGAAAAAACCCTATGAACAAAGCTTTCAACGTCGTCGGTATCGGCAATGCCATGGTGGATATTCTGGCGCGTTGTGATGACGCGTTTCTCGCCGAGGCCGGGATCGACAAGGGCATCATGCAACTGATCGACATGCCACGTGCGGTGGACCTCTACAGCCGGATCGGCCCGGCCCAGGAAGTCTCGGGCGGCTCGGCGGCCAATACGATTGCGGTGATCGCAGCTCTGGGCGGCGCGACGGCCTATGTGGGCAAGGTCAAGGACGACCAATTGGGGGGCATTTTTGCCCATGACATGCGCGCCCAAGGGGCTGTGTATGAGACAAAGCTGGCCCCGAAGACGGCTGAGGACGAGACCGGGCGCTGCATCGTATTGGTCACACCTGATGGCGAGCGGTCGATGAACACCTATCTGGGCGTGACGGAATTTCTGACGCCTGACGATATCGTGCCCTCGCAGATGGCCGACGCCGAATGGATCTACCTTGAGGGCTACCGCTTTGACGGCCCCGAAAGCCACGCCGCTTTCGCCAAGGCGATCGAGGCAACGCGTGCGGCAGGCGGAAAGGTGTCGCTGACCCTAAGCGATCCGTTCTGCATCTCGCGCCACCGCGACGCATTCCGCGCGATGATCCGCAACGGTGTGGATTTGCTGTTCTGTAACCGCGCTGAGGCGATGGAGATGGAGCAAAGCGATGATTTCGAGGCGTCGCGCGCAGCCCTTGCCGCCGAGGTCGAGATTTTCGCCTGCACCGATAGCGAGAACGGTTGCTACATTCATGCAGGCGGCCAAAGCTGGCATGTGCCGGCCGATCCAGTCCAAATCGTAGACGCAACAGGTGCCGGTGATGCGTTCGCGGGCGCGTTTCTGTGGGGCATTACCCATGGGGCCGATCTGCAAACCGCAGGGCGTATGGCCAATGTCGCGGCAGGCTCGGTTATCCAGCATATTGGGCCGCGTCCCGAGGCGGATTTGACTGCGCTGTTTAAAGAACAAGGCTTGGGCTAACCGCTTAAAGCCTCGGCCAGCAGGTCGTAGACAACGCGCACCCGGCGGCTGGTTTTGACCTCTCGGTGCGCGAGCAGCCACATCGGCACGGGCACGGTGAATTCAGGTGCGACGCGGACGGTCTGTGGGTCTGCGTCGCCGATCTCGCACATCATCAGCCCGACGCCGAGGCCCGCTTTGACCAACGCCCATTGCACCAGATGCGCCTCCGACAGGATGCGGAACTGCGCTTGGGCAATCGGGAATCCGCGTTCTGTTAGGGCGGCTGCCATCGCGGCGCTGGTGTCAAAGCCAATGAAGTCCGCGCGGGCCAAATCCCCACCGATCCCGTCCAGATACCCTTGCGCCGCATAAAGCCCCGCTGGCCGATCTGGCGTGCGCTTTGCGATTAGATCGTTCTGGGTCGGGGCGACGTTGCGAATGGCAATATCGGCCTCGCGCATTTGCAAATCGCTTTGCTGTCCGGTGGCGATCAGCGTAATCTCGATGCCGGGATGGGCGCTGCGCAATCGCTCAAGAACCCTCGGCAACACATGCGCGCAAATCGCCTCGCCGGCGCTGATGCGTATCGGTCCGTCGAGGGTTTGGCTTTGACCCGACGCGGTTAAGCTGACCCGTTGTGCGGCCTCGGCCATGCTGCGCACATGCTCTAGTAGATCGAGGCCCGAGGGGGTCAGCACAAGACGCTTGCCAATCCGCTCAAACAGCACGGTATCCAGCTCGCGTTCCAATGCCTCGACCTGACGGCCCAATGTTGGCTGGGCGACGCCAAGCGCGCGCGCGGCAGCTGACAGCGATCCTTCCTCAACCGTCGCCAGAAAAGCGCGGGCCTTGGTCCAGTCAAAGCGCATGGTGTCCCAATTCATACACATACGCATATCAAAACTGCGATATTGGTCAATTCACTAAAGTATTTTGTGGGTATAGAGCAGCTGCAGACATCACACTCACCGGAGAAGAGTTATGAAAGCTGCAATCGTTCCCACCTACGGCCCCGCCAACGTGATCCGCATTGTCGAGCATCCAAAGCCGGTCCCCAAGGCGGGCGAAATCCTCGTCCAAATCCATGCCTCTACCGTCACCACCGGCGATTGGCGTTTGCGGGCGGCGGCATTCCCCAAGGGCCTCAAGCTGGTCGGGCGGCTGGTGTCTGGCCTGTTTCGGCCGCGCAATGCAGTGCCCGGCGTGACCTTCTCGGGGATCATCACGCAAATCGGGGCTGATGTGACCCGGTTCGTGGTCGGCGATGCGGTGTTCGGGAGTGCCAATGCGCGCGGTCATGCGGAGTTTATCACCGTGACTGAGACCAGTGCGGTCGCCCTCAAGCCCGCCCAGATCAGCCATGCCCAAGGTGCAACTCTACCATTCGGGGCCGCAACCGCGCAGTATTTCCTAGAGACGCTCGGCAAAGTTCAACCGGGTGAGCGCGTGCTGATCACCGGTGCCTCAGGGGGCGTCGGCCATCTGGGGGTGCAGGTCGCCAAAGCACTCGGCGCGCATGTCACCGCACTGTCGTCGGCGCGCAATGCAGCGTTTCTTGAAGATCTCGGGGCGGATGTGGTGCTCGGCTATGAGGACACCGACATCAACACCCAAGGCCGGGCCTATGACGCGGTATTCGATACCATTGGCTTGCTGGACTTCGCTAAGGCCCGAAAAATTCTCACCAAAGGTGGGCGCTACCTGACCATTGAGGGCGGCTGGCGTGAGTTGCGTCAGATGATGGCGCCGTGGCGTGCACACGGCCATGCCATCCGGTTTGGTGTGTCAGCCCCCGATGATGCACAGCTGGATCTGCTGGCAAATATGGCTGAGCAAGGCAAAATCAGCCCGGTGATCGAGCAGGCGTTTGCATTCTCAGACATCGTCGAGGCCCACCGCGCGGTGGAGACGCGCCACCGCAGCGGCGTTATCGCCTTGGTGATGCAGGCCGGCGAGAAACGACAGATCGCAGCCTAGACCAGTGCGCGCCACATCGCGTCGATCCGGTCGATTTGGGCCGGATCGAAGTGATCTTCCTGCTCCCAATAGCGCCCCGACGGCACGTCGTAGTCGAGCGCGTTTTCCGCAGCCAGCACTGCATCGACGGAGCCTTGCTCAAACACTTTCGGCGCGACACTTGCCACGACGTCCGGCAAGGCCCTCGGAAACACCAAGCGGCTTTCATTCACCGACAGGTTAACCAACGCACAGCCCTGCCGGGCCGCCAGTGCCATCAGCCGTGCGGATTTCCCCTCAAGCGAGCGCAGCGTGACGTCCTTGCGCAAAGGGTCGGGGGTGCCGGTGCCATAAAAATGCGTGTCGCCTGTTGGCGCGTAAACCATGTCGCAACCCAGATAGGCGATGACCTTGGGGCGCAGCGCATGAAGCGCCCAGTATCCGGCGGTAAACGCCATCGTCCCGCCACCCCAGATGAAGCCACCATATGCGTTCTGGGCGGGCACAAAGGCATCCGCTTCCACCCGTTGTTGGCCGTCGCCCAAAGCCTCAGGCGTCTTTTCCATCGGGAAATCTTCGGGATAGATCAGATCGTCCCAATCGGGCCGCACCCGCCACGCATTGTTAATCACCACGATCCGGTCAAACGGGGCGCGGGGCCAGTCTTTGCAGACGGTGGCATTGGGGCCACTGCCCAAAAGAAGAACGGTTGTCATGGGGCAGGTACTCGGGCGTTGGTGCGGAGGTCTCAAGATGGCGCGCGCACGCCGAAAGTCACTCTAATTCGGTGCGTTCGGCCCAAGTTTCAGATGCACCTCTTCGAGATCAACCGCGCCCAAGGGCAGCTTGTTGGCAGGATTGTTGAAGTCATACTGAAACAGGCGGAAGTCCTTGTTATAAATCTCCCACATCAGGTGCATGGACAGATCGTCAAAATAATCCTCGACCGGATGGGCGCGTTTGGGGCCGTGACCTTCGCTCTCATTGAAGCGGGGCACCTCTTCGACGGTGATCGGATGTTGCATCTCAATATTTTCGAGCACCACCCGCATCCCGTCATTGAACGCCTCGGTAAAGATGATGTGGTCATAAGTGCCGCCGCCGCGGATCAAGGTGCTGACATGGCCTGCCACAGGCGACCAATGGATGTCGGGGTCCATGGGTCTGCGAAACTTGATGGTGTCGCGCGCGAACAGCAGAAACCGCCGGAAATTGGCGATTTGGTCGAAGTCGAACCCATCCTCGGGGCTGCCCACATCGATGCCGTAGGTCTGCGACAGTTGCGGGACCAGATTGCCCCGGTAGCGTTTGCCGTTGCGTTGAATGCCTGCGATCTTGTCGAAGAAGGCCGACAGGATCCGAGTGTAGGGATTGCGCACGCATGTGAACGCATACGACTTGTGGGCTTTAATATTGGACGTGATCAGCGGCTGGCTGTCTTCCATCGCCCATTTGTGCATCCCGTCTTTGGCATCATGGATGTCGCCGTCATAGTAGTGGCCATTGTCTACGTAATACATGATCTGCCCGATGCTCGAGCACGCGCATTTGGGCACCACGCGGTAGACCACGCTCTCGCTCGTTGTCATCCAAGTTCCGGCAAATCCCATGGTCTGACCTCCTCAAAGTTCCCGCATTCTGTGTGCAACGCTTGAACCATTCTTTTAAGCCTGTATGCAACAAGAAGCCAAGTTTGGGCTTTTGTAACGACGGCAAATCCATGACCCGCATCGCTTTTATTCTTCTGTGTCACAAAGACCCCGAGGCGGTCATCGCCCAAGCTGCGCGTCTGACGGCCCAAGGCGACGCCATGGCGATCCACTTCGATGCGCGAGCGCCCAATGCGGCTTATGCGTTAATCGAGGCGGGCGTTGCGGAACTGCCGAACGTGATCCTTGCGCCGCGCCGGGTGGCCTGCGGTTGGGGGGAGTGGAGCCTCGTTGAAGCGACGTTGATCGCCCTCAAAGCCGCTGAGGTCGCCTTTGCAGACGCCACGCATTTCTACATGCTGTCAGGCGATTGTATGCCGGTCAAGTCGGCGGCCTTTGCCCATAAGACGCTGGAGCCCTCCAAGACCGATTATATCGAGAGCGTGGATTACTATACCTCCGGCTGGATCAAGACGGGGATGCAGGAAGACCGGCTGATCTACCGGCACTGGTTTAACGAGCGCACCCAGCCGCGCCGGTTTTATGCGGTATGGAGCGCGCAGAAGCGCCTCGGGCTGACACGTCAGCCGCCCGCCGATTTGCGCATGATGATCGGCAGCCAGTGGTGGTGTTTGCGCCGTAGCACTGTCGAGACGCTGCTGGCTTTCATTGCCGAACGCCCTGATATCACGCGCTTTTTCCGCACGACCTGGATCCCGGACGAGACGTTCTTTCAGACCATCGTGCGACATTTGGTGGCTGACACCGAGATCGACAGTCGCACCCAGACGTTTCTGACGTTCACCGATTACGGGATGCCCGCGACCTTCTATAACGACCATTACGAACTGCTTCTGAGCCAAGATTTTCTGTTTGCACGCAAGATCAGCCCAGAGGCGGCGGATTTGAAAGAGCGCCTTGGCATGCTGTGGTCCTCAGGGCGCACTGATTTCGAGGTCTCGAACGAGGGGCGCAAACTTCACAGCTTCCTGACCCAACGCGGTCGGATCGGACGGCGCTTTGCCCCGCGCTTCTGGGAGACGGAATCGAGTATCGGGCGCGACCGTGAGCTGTTGATCTTCACCTGTAGGAAATGGCATGTCGCCAAGCGGCTTCTGAGCATGTCACGCGCCACGTTTGATCTGGCGGGGGTTGCGTATCTGTTTAACGAACAAGACGCCGATCTGCCTGATCTGGGCGGTATCGAGCGCTCGGTTGATAAGCGGATGCGCCACAGACGAGCCCTTTTGCGGATGCTTTACGATTATCACGGCACCGACAGGCTGGCGATTTGTCTGGACCCCTCGGCGCTTGAACTGATGCGTGACTTTTTCTCTGACAAGGTGCGCACGCGGATGCTGGAGATCAATTGCAACTTCTCAGATGACTTCCTTCTGGGGCATGCAAAGCGCATTGGTTTGGCTGGCCAGGCACCCTCTGCTGACACGATCGCACGGTTGCTGCCGACGTTGCACCAAGAGGTCGCACTCGACCAAGACCGGATGCGCGAGGCGGGATTTTCCGAGATCCTGCGCATCGACGAGGCCGAAACGCCCGACCACAACGCAGGCGTGTTGGTCGAGTTTTTCCGCATCCCATGGGACCAAGCCTACAGCATCGCCAGCGACCCCAATTTGTTCAAAGACTAAGGACCGCACATCATGGGCTATACTTACGACCCCGAAAATATCTTCGCCAAGATCCTGCGCGGCGAGTTTCCGAACGCGACCGTGTTGGAAACTGGGCACACCCTGGCGTTCCAAGACATCTTCCCGCAAGCGCCGATCCATGTGCTGGTGATCCCGAAGGGGGCTTACGTGACCTATGATCACTTCGCCGCCGAGGCCTCGGACGCCGAGATTATCGACTTCACCCGCACGATTGCCGCGTGCTGCGAAAAGCTGGGGGTTACAACGGATGGATGGCGACTGATTTCGAATGCCGCAGAGCACGGCGTGCAAGACGTACCGCATATGCATGTGCATATTTTGGGCGGCCGGCCGCTGGGGCGGATGCTCGAAAAGAGTTAACAAATCAATAACTTATAGGTCAGCACTGTTGACGCTTTGTTTCGCATGCGAAACAATAGGACAGCATTGCTGACCCAATTTGTAGCGGTGTCGCTTGGGGCATGCGCCAGATTTAGGATATTTAGAAAAGCAAAGATGTTCAGCGCGATTGCGCAAGGATCGGGTCGCGTTTTTTGCACTGTGTCGCGCATGAAGGGGTGAGCCCTTATTTGCGGAGTATCCTCATGACGATCCAGTTCCATCCCCTGCCCACAGAT
>JAWUXZ010000016.1:0-37271 GCA_034111085.1 Dinoroseobacter sp. | reverse complement strand
CCCCCCCCCCCCCCCCCGAATGGCGCTTTAGACCAGCACCGACCCCTTTGCATCAATCGCACCCAACGTATCGGCCTCGCCGAGCATCATCTCGTTATGGGCCTTGCCTGATGGGATCATCGGGAAGCAGTTTTCGTGCTTCTCGACGAGGCAATCGAAGATAACCGGCCCATCATAGTTTAGCATCTCCATGATTGCGTCGTCCAGATCAGCGGGGTCTGAGCAGCGGATGCCTTTGCAGCCGAACGCTTCTGCCAGCTTCACGAAGTCGGGAAGGCTCTCGGACCAGCTGGAGGAATAGCGCTCTCCGTGCAGCAGCTCTTGCCACTGGCGCACCATCCCGAGGCGTTCGTTGTTCAGGATGAACTGCTTGACTGGCGCACGGTATTGCATCGCGGTGCCCATTTCTTGCATGTTCATCAGCCAAGACGCTTCGCCGGCCACGTTGATAACAAGTGCGTCAGGATGGGCGACTTGCACGCCAACAGACGCGGGCAGGCCGTAGCCCATAGTCCCGAGGCCCCCGGAGGTCATCCAGCGGTTTGGGTCATCGAAGTTGAGGTATTGCGCGGCCCACATTTGGTGCTGGCCGACTTCGGTGCAGATATAGCGATCCTTGCGGTGCTTGGTCAGCGCCTCAAGACGTTGCAGCGCATGTTGCGGCTTGATGATGGTATCTGAGTTTTTGAAGTCAAGGCAGCGGACTTTGCGCCACTCCTCAATATGGGTCCACCACTTCTTCAGGCCCTCTTTGTTGACCTTGCGCCCGCGCGCTTTCCAGATGCGCAGCATGTCCTCTAACACATGCGCGATGTCGCCAATGATCGGATAATCCGTGCGCACCACCTTGTTGATGGACGAGGGATCAATATCGATATGGGCCTTGGCCGAGCCGGGCGAGAACGCGTCGATCCGGCCTGTGATGCGGTCGTCACAGCGCGCGCCGATATTGATCATCAGATCGCAATCATGCATCGCCCAATTGGCCTCATACAGACCGTGCATCCCCAGCATCCCGAGCCAGTTGTCGCCGGACGCCGGATAGGCCCCGAGACCCATGAGCGTAGATGTAATCGGGAACCCTGTTGCTGCCACGAACTCGCGCAGCAATTGCGTTGCTGCATCGCCGGAGTTGATGACGCCGCCGCCCGTATAGAACAGCGGACGTTCGGCCTTTTCCATCGCCTCGACAAGCGCGGTGATCTGGTCGATGTCGCCTTTGACCCTTGGCGAATAGTGCCCGAGGTCGGCTTTGGCGGGCGGCGTGTAGGTCCCAGTGGCAAATTGCACGTCCTTGGGGATGTCCACCAGAACGGGGCCGGGGCGACCGTTGGTGGCAATGTGGAATGCCTCGTGGATCGTGCTGGCCAGCGCGTCAGTTTCCTTCACCAGCCAGTTCATTTTCGTGCAAGGGCGCGTGATGCCAACGGTGTCGGCCTCTTGGAACGCGTCCGAGCCGATCATGAAGGTCGGCACCTGTCCGGTCAAAACGACCAGCGGAATGCTGTCCATCAGTGCGTCGGTGATCCCTGTCACAGCGTTGGTGGCACCGGGGCCAGATGTTACCAAAACAACCCCGGGCTTGCCGGTCGAGCGCGCGTAGCCTTCGGCTGCGTGGGTCGCACCTTGTTCGTGGCGCACGAGGATGTGTTTAATCTTGGATTGCTGGAAGAGCTCGTCATAGATCGGTAGGACGGCACCGCCGGGATAGCCAAATACCGTGTCCACACCCTGATCTATCAGAGCCTGAACCACCATTTGTGCGCCGGTCATTTGCTGTGCCGTCATCGTCTTATTCTCCTGGGCTGCGCGGGCTGTTTGATTTGCCGCGCTGGTCACAAAAAAGCCCCCGGTCGGAAACTCGGGGGCGCATGGGTCTGATTAAGGAGTACCGTTACCGGTCCATGCGCTTTTTTCTCACAAGTACGACAATATCAATCATGTCCACTTAGCTTCCTTTGGGCTTCATTGGGCGGGACGTTAGGCGGGGGGCTCGGGGGCGTCAATACGCAATGGGCGACTTTTTGTGTCGCGAGGGCGAAGTTTTGCGGATTTTTGTTGCGCGGCGGGTCTGCTGCGCGGCTCACTCAGCGGCGGCGACTGTCAGTGCCGCGGGTGCAAGCAAGCTACCGCGCCACTCAGCCAGCGGAGCGGGCGCGCCCAGCAGGAAGCCTTGGGCGTTGCGAATGCCCAGATCGCGCAGGCGCTCAAGTTGGGCTTCGGTCTCGACGCCCTCGGCAATAATCTCGAACTCGAGATCCTCGGACATGGCCACCAGCGCCTTCAAAATCGAAACGTTCTTGCTCGATTCGGGCACCGTGCCCACGAAGCTGCGGTCAATTTTGACGATATCAACCGGCAGATCGCGCAGGCGCATCAGGTTCGATTGTCCGGTACCAAAATCATCGAGCGCAATGCGCACGCCTGCTTCGCGCATGGCTTGAAGAAGGGACTTGGTGCGCGCGGCGTCCTCGATCACCGCGTTCTCGACAATCTCCAAGACAGTGCGGGAGGGATCGAGGCCCGCGAGCAGCTCGTCTAGCCAGCGCGTTTCATTGCCGACCGCGCGTTGTAGAAACGCGGTCGAGATGTTGAACGCGCAAAATATCGGGTGCGGGGCTGCGGCGAAGGCATTTGCGACCTCGTTGGCCATGCTCACCGGTGGTTTGACTGATAGATGGTAGTTTGAGGTGACCACAGACATGAAATCGGCAGGTAGCAACACGCTGCCATCTTCGCGCACCCAACGGATCAGCGCCTCGACGCCAACGGCGCGTCTGGTCTCAATATCGAAAATCGGTTGGACGAAATAGGTGAACTCGTCCGCGGCAAGCCCATCCTTGACGCCCTCAACTGTGGGGCGGTTCAGGTTGGATGCCATCTTGGTTCTGATCGCGGCATCGACCAGCATAGAGCGGTTCCGCCCGCCTGCTTTGGCGAGATATAGCGCCGTGTCAGCTTCAGTCATGGCCGAGGTGAGGTCGGTACCCGGCGCCACCCGTGTCACGCCAATACTCGCCGAGCGGGTGACGCGCTGGTTTGGTGTTTGGACCGCAATATCATAGACGATCTTGCGCAATGCTTCGGCGATGTCATGTGCAACTTTGGGGGCAACCTTTGGGTCGACCTCGGGTAGGGCGACCCAGAACTCGTCACCGCCAAGGCGTGCGACAATACCCCGGTCACCCAAATGGTCTGAAATCGCGGTGCCTACGGCTGTTAGATAGCTGTCGCCCGCACCGTGGCCGTAGCTGTCATTGATCGACTTGAAGTGGTCGATATCGATGATCATCAGCGACAGACCGTTGGCTGCAACAGCACCGAGCCAGCGCGAGACCTCTTTGACAAAGTAGCGGCGGGATCGGCAGCGGGTCAGGGGGTCGAAATCCAGTAAGGTTGTCAGTGCTGCGTTATCCTCGCCCAGTTGCGCGATCTGGGCGCGGACGCTGCGCAAGCGCGTGCGCCACAAGATCGATAACCCGGCCGCGCCCGCACAACTGCCAAGGCAGAAGACAATTGCAATGAGGCTGAGCAGGGACATTGGACGAAAGATCCTAAATAAGGATGTGTCGACCTAGCACACGTTATGCGTGTATTGTCAATTATAACGCACCTAGTAGGACGCGTTAGCGAAAACAGTGTCGTTTCCGTCGGTTGAGCCGCCGCAATCGGACCGATTCTGCGAAAAGGCCTGTTTGACGCCTATCGGAACCGTTTCCCTTGGTACTGCCTGATATTTGAGCGCCTTTTCAGTGAAACTGGCTAGAAAAGCCGACCAATCGCGCGCCTTTGTATTTGACCTTCCCCCGCGACCGAGTAACTTGCGACCACTTCAAATGATCCGCCCGCCGAATAGCAGGGTGGGCAACAACCTTAGGGGAGGATCTTTATGGATCGTCGTTCTTTCTTGCGCACATCTGCGCTCGGTGGTGGTGCAGCCGCAGCCACAACTCTGGCAGCACCCGCCCTCGCGCAGTCCACGCGCACTCTGACCATGGTCACGTCGTGGCCACGTGGCTTTACCGTCCTTGACGATGCGGCCAGCTATTTCAACGAGGCCGTCAACGAGATGGCCGAAGGCGAGCTGGTCATCGAGAAAAAAGCACCCGGCGAGCTTGTCGGTGCATTCGAAGTGTTTGACGCGGTTTCCGCAGGTCAAGCGGACCTCTACCACTCGGCCGACTATTATTGGGGCGGCCAGCACCCGGGCTACAACTTCTTCACCGCAGTGCCTTTTGGCGCCACGGCGCAAGAACTGACCAACTGGTATCACCATGATGGCGGCCAAGAGCTGCACGACGAGCTGGGCCAGATCTTCGGCCTGAAGTCGTTCCAGTGCGGCAACTCCGGTTCGCAGTCGGGCGGTTGGTTCCGTGAAGAGATCAACTCGGTCGAAGACTTCCAAGGCCTGCGCTTCCGCATGCCCGGCCAAGGTGGTCAGGTTCTCGGTAAGCTCGGCGCATCCGTACAGAACATCCCAGGTGGTGAGCTGTATCAAGCGCTTGCTTCAGGCGCTCTGGACGGTCTTGAGTGGGTTGGCCCAGCCGCAGACGAGCGCGCTGGTTTCCAGGAAGTTGCAAAAGTCTACTACGCAGCTGGTTTCCACGAGCCAGGTTCGGGCTTGATTTCGTCGATGAACTTGGACGTCTGGAATGACCTTCCGGCCAAGCATCAGTCGATCATCCGCAACGCTTGCCTTGCAACCACGCATTGGCAGCTTTCGCAGACGCTCGCGGCAAATGGCGCAGCACTTGATCGCCTGCGCGCACAGGGCGTTCGCGTTCTGAACTTCTCCGACGATGTCTGGGATGCGTTTGGTGCGGCCTCTGTTGAGGTCAAGGACGAGCCAATGGGCGATCCGCTCTATGCGCAAATCCGCGAAAGCTTCGAGGCGTCGCTTGCGAAGTCTTCCGAGTGGATCCAAGCGTCTGACGGTTTCTACACCGCTCAGCGTAACCGCGTAATGGGCGGCTAATTAGCTGATATCAAACTGCGACCGTCCTACACATAGCTGTGGGGCGGTCGTGTCTTTAAGACATGGGAAATCGCTGCCAACAGCACTTCCCGCTGCTTTTCCGATACGAGGTCTTGATGTTCGACTTTATCGTTTGGGTTATCTCCAACATCGGTCTTTCGATCTATCACTTTGCGTTTGCTATCACCCATCCGTCGCTTTGGCTGGACTGGACGAGTGGCGAATCCTTGATGCGGTTCATCTACTTCGGTGGCTCGGTCGAGTTTTTCTTTGTTTTCTTCACTGCATTCCTGATCCTGACGGCTGTTGGGGTCTGGAAGAACAGCATTCTATGGCTGTTCGTGCGCGGCCTTGAAGGCTTTGCCAACGGCGTTGGTCGCATTGCATGTTGGGCGGGCCTGCTGATGGTCTTGCAACAAATCCTGATCGTGTTCTTGCAGCGCATTTTCCTTGTTTCGGAAATCTCGCTCGGACCGTTCGGCTATATCTTCACCCGCGACCTGTCGTGGTATTCTGAAGAATTGAAGCTTTATAACGCGCTGATCGTGTGCTTGTGCTGCGCCTATACGTTTGTGCAGGGCGGCCATGTTCGCGTCGATCTGGTCTATGCCGTCGTCAACCACCGCAGAAAGCGCGTGATTGATATGTGCGGCAGCATGATCTTGATGCTGCCCGCGATGGTCCTGACTTGGATGTATTCGTGGTATTTCATGTGGCGCCACCTGATTACGCCGAAAGTCGCGGCATCAGACGGATTTGACCGCGCTATGATGAAGGCCCGCGCAGTGCGCTGGAATGTTGAGACGATTGGCTTTTCGCCCAACGGTTTTGACGCGTATTTCTTGTTCAAAGTGCTGATCGTGGCGTTCTGCGGTATGATGATTTTACAGGCGATCGCGTTCTTCTGGCGCAGCTATCTGGAATTTGTCGAGGGCGAAGCCTCGGCCAACAAGTATCTTGACCGCGACACGCTAGGCGATGATCCGACTGCGGAAACCGCCGAGCATCTCGTTGAAGTCAAATCGCACTAGGGAAGAGGGTTACATCCCATGATTTTTGGTCTGGACGGCGTCGAGATCGGCCTGATAATCGTGTTTATGTGCCTATTTGGCGCAATCATGTCAGGCTTCCCTGTGGCTTTCGCAATCGGCGGCTCGGCGGTGATCTCGTTTGGGATCATCTCGTCACTCGACAGCTCTGGGCTGTTGATCCATCAGGCAATTGATACGAGCTCGGCTGAATATGCCGGGCTTCTTGCCGAAGGTGTCATCCGCGAGACGATCTCAGTTTTCCGGTTCCCTGAGCTTCCCCGAATGGAAGAATCTTTGTTTCCAGGCGGTTGGGAGCAGGCGTTAAACCGAAACCTTAGCTTCATCGTCAACCGCATGAACGAGCGGGTAATCGCAGGCCAGTCGATCGAGACGCTGCTGGCGGTTTTGATGTTCGTGATGATGGGCATTACGCTGGAGCGCTCCAAAATTGCCGAAGACCTGCTGACCACGATGGCGAAGGTCTTTGGACCGCTGCCGGGTGGTCTTGCGGTGTCAATTGTTGTGGTTGGCGCGTTCCTCGCAGCCTCCACTGGGATCGTGGGCGCGACCGTGGTTACGATGGGCCTGCTTGCGCTGCCGACGATGTTGCGCAACGGGTATTCGCCTGAGCTATCGACCGGCGTCATTGCCGCCTCAGGCACGCTTGGCCAGATTATTCCGCCGTCTATTGTGATTGTTCTGCTTGGCACTCTGGCGGGCGATCTTTACGCCACCGCACAAGAAGAGCGCGCGAAGTTTGCCGGTTGTGGCGACGCACTAACCTATTTGGGCGAGGCCGCAGTTGTATCTGTTGGCACGCTGTTCCAAGCGGCGATCCTGCCGGGTGTTTTGCTGGCGTTCCTGTATGCCGCGTATGCGTTCGGCTATGCGCTGCTTAATCCCTCGAAGGCCCCGCCTGTGGAAATGGGCCCGTCTGGCACCGAAGTGACCACCAAACAGGAGTCGTTCACCTGGTTCTTGGCAGCACCCATTGCCTTGATCGGTGGCCTAATATTGGCGACCTCGGTCAACATGGTTGGCAGCCAGAACCTGACGATTGCCAGCTTCACTGCGGCTGGCCAGACTGCAAGCCTGCGCACGACCGTGGCTGAGCAATGCCAGGTCTCGATGATAGAGTTGCACGGCCAAGACGCTTGGGACACAGCCCTTACCGAGCAGGCTACGATCGACAGCCAAGGTGGCATTGACCAAGGTCACGAGCGTAGCCCTGAAGAAATGGTCCAAGCTCTTACCGACAAGATCGCGCCCGCCGCCCCTATCGGGTCGGGCGTGGCGCTGATGTTCTTGTTCTATGGGCTGATGCTGACAACTGCGCGCGGTGTCTCGCCTTCGGCAGATCCACGTCCATTGCAAATCGGGGCAGGAGGTGTGGCGCTCGGCTTTCTGACGGATATATTCTTGATTGCGCCAACAACATCCCCCGGTGCGACCTTCGCTTTGATGGCAATTCCTGTGGGTCTTGCCACGTACGGCGCGAAATTCGCGGTCGAGCGCTTGGGTAAGAACGATCTGATCCGCGTGATCTTTCCGCCGCTCGTGCTGATTGTCGCGGTGCTGGGCTCGATCCTTGGCGGCATTACCAATCCGACGCCAGCTGCGGCTCTTGGGGCAGGTGGTGCGATTATGCTCGCGGCCTTCCGCAAGCTCAGGGACGAGCAGAGATCTGGCAAGATGATCCTGATCGCCAGCTTTGCGATCCTGATCATGCTGGTTATCGGCGTCAACTTTGACCTGCGCACAGGGCTTCAGACCACGGGCTTCCAAGAATGGATTGCGATCTTGTTTGCGTCGGCGGCGTATCACGTCGCGGTGTTCGGTATTCTTTATGCCTGCTGGACACTGTGGCGCACGAATGTCTTGCCGCCTGTGGTGCGTGAGACGGCGAAGGTCACGAGCATGGTGTTTACCATCCTCATCGGCTCTCAGATGCTGAACCTTGTCGTGATCTCCTTCGGCGGTGAACACTACATCCAACAATTCCTGCGCAGTTTCGACAATGAGGTCGTCGTCTTCTTGATCGTGATGCTGGTGCTGTTCATCCTTGGGTTCGTGCTCGACTTCCTTGAGATCATCTACATCGTGATCCCGATCGTCGGTCCTGTCATTTACGGCGGCACGATGGACCCCAAATGGGTAACGATCATGATCGCAGTTAACTTGCAGACCTCGTTCCTGACGCCGCCGTTTGGCTTTGCGCTGTTCTATTTGCGCGGGGTGGCACCGCCGGAAGTCACGACGCGTCATATCTATAGAGGCGTGATTCCGTTTGTGCTGATCCAGATATTGGGGTTGGCGATGCTGTGGAGCTTCCCTGGGGTCGTCACGATAATTCCGAACCTGCTGGGCGGGTAGGGTAAATTGATAACGGGCGCGCTGTTGCTGTCGCCCGTGTCAAGATGGCGCGAAAATCATCTGAGGTCTTGTGTTCTCAGCACAACTCGCCTTATTGTTGTAATAGAGAATTGGTCTTCACGGATTAATCTCTAATAAGGTTTACCTGTTCTTCTTGAAGACATGGCGCTTTTGCTGCTGCAGTCTTTCAGAACAGATGACAGGACCCAAACTGGGGTCTGATTTTTCCCTTGTAGGAAACTGCGAGGGCCGCAAGGCGCCCTAGTGCGTCGGAGAAGAAACGCGATGATACGCGACGGGGCAGTGCAGAAACAGGAACGACGCTTAACTAGCGTTGCCTTGGCGCATGACCGTCTCGCATCGCCCCAATCACAGCCCCGCACGTCCGTCAGGCGACCCATGGTCGTCAGCGTCGTGCCGCGCTGCACAGAGTTAACATGGCTAAGAAAATGCTTATCGACGCCACCCACGCCGAGGAAACTCGCGTCGTGGTGGTGGATGGAAACAAGGTCGAAGAATTTGACTTTGAGTCTTTAAATAAACGGCAACTTGCAGGAAATATCTATTTGGCGAAGGTAACGCGGGTTGAGCCCTCGTTGCAGGCTGCTTTTGTGGATTATGGTGGCAACCGCCACGGGTTCCTGGCGTTCTCGGAAATTCACCCTGATTATTATCAGATTCCGGTTGCCGATCGCGAGGCCCTGATCGCCGAAGAGTTGGCTTATGCCAAATCGCTCGACGACGAGGACGAGGATAAACCGGCGCCGAAAAAGCCACGCCGAACCCGCCGTAAGAAGGTAGAGCCTTCGGAGGATGTGACTTCGCAAGAGGGCAATGAGATTGCTGTAGCAGACGCGCTCGAGGCGGGAGCCGAAGCGCCAGTTTCTGAAGGCGCTCCGGTTGCTGAAGAAGCGCCAGTTGCTGAAGTAGCTACTGCCGTGGAAGTTGCTGCCGTCGAAGAGGCTCCGGCCGTTGTGGATGTCGATGCACCGGTAGCGGCTGCGGATGAAGCGACACCCAAGCCCCAAGCCATGGCAATTGAGGGCGAAGACCCAGTCGTCAGCAAAGACCCCGGCGAGGGTGCACAGGCGGTTGAGACCGGACCTGCGCTTGAGGTTGACGCCCCTGCGGATATTTCCGGCATGGATGTTGTAGATCTGGCCTCCGACGAGGATGCCGCCCCGCTCGAAGATTTCACCTCGCAAGAACGCGATTCCGAGACCGCTGAAGCGCACGAAGACGATGGCATTGAGTCTGTCGCCGAGGAGGATTTGGAAGAAGAAATCCGCCCGCAGCGCAAACCACGCCCGCGTCGCTATAAAATCCAAGAAGTCATCAAAGTCCGCCAGATCTTGCTGGTCCAAGTTGTCAAAGAAGAACGCGGCAACAAAGGCGCTGCCCTGACGACTTATCTGTCGCTTGCTGGTCGCTACTGCGTCTTGATGCCGAACACTGCACGCGGCGGTGGCATTTCGCGCAAGATCACCAACCCGGCAGACCGTAAGAAGCTCAAAGAAATCGCGCAATCCATCGAGGTGCCAGACGGTGCCGGCTTGATCGTTCGTACCGCTGGTTCAGAACGTACCAAGCCCGAGATCAAGCGCGACTATGAATACCTGCAACGCCTGTGGGAGCAAATCCGCGACCTGACTCTGAAATCTATCGCACCTGCGCAGATTTATGAGGAAGGCAACCTGATCAAGCGCTCGATCCGCGACCTCTATAATCGTGAGATTGATGAAGTGATTGTCGAGGGCGAGGAAGGCTACCGCACCGCCAAAGAATTCATGAAAATGCTGATGCCGTCGCACGCAAGAAACGTGAAATTGCATCAGGAAGGCCTGCCGCTTTTCGCAAAGTTCCAGGTTGAGAGCTACTTGGCCGCGATGTTCAATCCGACCGTGCAACTGCGTTCGGGTGGCTATATTGTGATTGACCTGACAGAGGCGCTCGTTGCTATTGACGTGAACTCAGGTCGCGCCACCAAGGAAGGCAGCATCGAAGAAACGGCGCTGAAAACCAACATTGAGGCTGCCGAAGAAGTTGCGCGCCAAGTACGTTTGCGCGACCTTGCTGGCCTGATCGTTATCGACTTCATCGACATGGACGAGCGCAAGAACAACGCTGCCGTTGAAAAGCGCTTTAAGGATCGACTTAAGACTGACCGCGCACGTATCCAGGTGGGTCGCATTTCGGGCTTTGGCTTGATGGAAATGTCTCGCCAAAGACTGCGTCCGGGCATGTTGGAAGCAACAACACAGCCTTGCCCATCATGCCATGGAACGGGTCTGATCCGGTCTGATGACAGCATTGGCCTGATGATCCTGCGCCAGTTGGAAGAAGAGGGCACGCGCCGTCGCTCGCGTGAGGTGCTGCTGAAAGCGCCTGTGAATGTCATCAACTTCCTGATGAACACCAAGCGTGAGCATATTGCCCAGATCGAAGGCCGTTATGGTCTGTCAATTCGACTTGAGGCGGACCCGCATCTGGTGGCACCTGACTTCACGATTGAGAAGTTCAAGACCGCGACGCGCGTTGTCACTGAGGTCGCACGGGCTGTGATCTCTATCGATACTGAATCGCCGGAAGAGGTGATTGAGGATGAAGAGGACGAGATCGAAGAGGCCGTAGTGATCGTGGACGAGGCACCTGTTGCTTTGGCCGCGACGGAAAGCGAAGACGAAACCGAAGCCGAAGACGATCAGCCCAAGCGCAAGCGTCGTCGGCGTCGTCGGCGTAAGCCCGGTGGCGGAGAAAACGGTGACGCGCCTGAGAACGGCGAGGGATCCGAGGCTGACGCGGATACAGATACAGATACTCCCGATGCAGAGTCTTCAGGTGCAGATGCCACCGAAGAGACGGCTGAAGCCGAGGGCGAAACCTCAGACGAAGATCGTCCCAAGCGTAAGCGTCGGTCCCGGCGTGGCGGTCGGGGGCGTCGCCGGTCCGGTGATGCGGCAGAGACCGAAACACCCGATGGCGAAGCGGTCGCTCCAGCAGAGATTGCGGCAGATGTTGCTGCGGTTGAGGTTGAGGTTGTTGCAGATGTTGCGCCGGTTGTGGTTGAAGCTGTGGCCGAGCCCGCTGCCGAAGTCAAAACCATTGCCGAGCCAGTGCTGGAGGTTGCACCAGAGCCGGAAGTCGTGGTTGAACCTCAAGTTGTTGAGCCGGAACCAGAAGTTGTGGCCGAGCCTGAAGTAGTCGAAGTCGCGCCAACACCTGTGCCCGAGCCTGCCGCTGAGGCACCGTCCGCCTCTAAGCGGCGCGGCTGGTGGTCACGCGGTTAACCAAAACAAAACGGGCGGCCTTCGGGTCGCCCGTTTTCGTTTAGCCCTTCTCGATGACGTAAACCATTGCACCGCCGTCTTCGCGGCTTTCGATCAGAGTGTGTCCGGCCTCGTTGCAGAAATGCGGGACATCAATGATGGCAGCCGGGTCGTCCGCTTGCATCACCAGGCGTTCGCCAGATTGAAGGATTCCCAAACGCTTACGTGCTTTCAGAACGGGTAGGGGGCACAGCAAGCCACGCGCATCTAGAGATAATTCTGTCATTCTTTGCCAATATCACGCGCTGAGTGGCAATGACCACGGCAATGTGACGGGACGCTAGGTGACGCGGCGCGATGTCCGGCGTAGGTAATGTGAATGTTTGGAATTGACCTCATCGACGCCACGCTTTTGCCGGCCTTGTTCATCGCGCTGTTTGCAGGCGTGTTGAGTTTTCTTAGCCCGTGCGTGCTGCCCATCGTGCCGCCCTATCTAGCCTATATGTCCGGCGTGTCGATGGGCCAAATGACCGGCGATAAACCCGAGCCGGGCGCAAGACGCCGCGCCCTGCTGGCCGCCTCGTTTTTTGTAATGGGTCTGTCGACGGTTTTCTTAATTCTCGGCTTCACAGCATCTATTTTCGGACGGTTTTTCCTGACCAATCAAGTTCTGTTCTCGCAGATCGCGGGGGCTGTCATCATTGTGTTCGGGCTGCATTTTCTCGGCGTATTCCGTATCCCAATCCTCGAACGTGAAGCGCGCTTGGATGCGGGCGACCAAGGTGGATCGGCATTCGGGGCATACGTCCTTGGCTTGGCTTTTGCCTTTGGGTGGACGCCTTGTATTGGGCCGCAGCTTGGGGCGATTCTGTCGCTCGCAGCCTCGGAAGCCTCTGTTGCAAAAGGAACTTTACTACTTGGTGTCTACGCGATGGGCCTCGGCATCCCGTTCCTGTTAGTGGCGTTTTTCCTTGAGCGTTCCATGGGCGTGATGATCCGTCTGAAGCGTCACATGAAGACAATCGAGCGCGTCATGGGCGCACTTCTGATCTTCGTTGGGGTCATGATGGTCACGGGTGCATTCACCGCGTTCAGCTGGTGGCTGCTTGAGATGTTTCCAGGCCTCGCACTGCTCGGCTAATCCTTACTTTAGGCGTGAAAGCGCGCTAGAGTGCTCTGACAACTGGCGGAGACGGGGTCGTTGAGCAGTGCTAAATCTGGTGCAAACAAAGCAGGCGCAGTGCGCAAGCGACGGGTATTCTACCTGCCGGGGTACGACCCGTTCCACCCGCGCCGCTATCGTGAGCTGTATCGTAAAGAATGTGCGGCTCAAGCTGCGATCTCGGGTTATGAGATAGCGATCAAGCCACGGACCGGCGAAGGCCCATACGGCTGGATCATAAACAGCACACAAGACGGCGTTCAGATCGAGACTGAGATGCAGGTGTTGGTGTGGCATGACATCGTCAAAGGTTCGATGGACCAAGGCGTCGTCGGAACGTACCTGCAATTGGTGCGAACGGCTTGGGTCTATATCGGATCAGGGGCGTTGTTTCGACTTATGAGACTGCGGAAAGGCCCAATGATTGCAGCTCTTTATCCAGTGTTGTTCATGTTGGGGCAGCTTCTTTTTGCCATTTTACTTGCCGATGCCGTTTACGAAATTGGAGTAGGGCTTTTTGGCGAATATATGATCGTGCGTCTTGTATTGGGCGCAGCGTTTTTGGGCGTTATCTGGGGCGTTCTATCACTTTTCAGACGCTACGATTCCAAAGTTTTCGCGTACTATTTGATGCATGACTACGCGTTCTCGGCACAGTTTGGTGGTGCCAATCCACCAGCGCTTGAGGCGCGTATGATACAATTTGGCGATATCATTGCCGAGGCGTTGGTCGAGGATGTAGACGAAGTCTTGATCGTCGGCCATTCCTCCGGCGCGCATCTCGCGGTGTCTATTCTCGCAGATCTGTTGAGGGACGAACGTGTGTCCAAAACCGGTACCAAATTGTCCTTCTTATCGCTCGGCCAAGTGGTCCCAATGGTCTCATTCTTGCCTAAGGCGGATCGTCTGCGCGCCGACCTTTCGCTCATGGGACGACAAACTGAAATCCCGTGGATCGACGTTACCGCACCGGGCGATGGCTGCGCCTTTGCTTTGTGTGACCCCGTTGCCGTCAGCGGTATGGCGGCCGAGGACACCATATGGCCATTGGTTATGTCAGCAGCCTTCACCCAAACGTTGAGTGTTGATCAATGGAAGGCAATGCGATGGCGTTTCTTTCGCCTGCATTTTCAATACCTTTGCGCGTTTGACCGTGTCGGAGACTATGACTATTTTCGCCTAACAGCGGGCTCTCTGACACTTGGAAAACGCTATGCCGGGCGTGCACCATCGCCTAGTCGGATCACGTCGCCGGTTAATCGGTTTGGACAGGTGCGAACATGATTGCTCCGAAGCCTAGCCCGCGCCCGGATAAAGTGTCGGTCTGGCGTTATTTGCAGCTGTTTCGACAGGATATTTTGTCTGCGCAACCTCAGCGATTGTACCGTGCCTGGATGGCTGAGTTCAAAACGCCCTTTTTTCGGTCTTATCTGATCAATCAACCTGACCTAATCGATATCGTCCTTAAGGAACGCCCCGATGATTTTCCAAAGTCAAACCGGATCGGGGAAGGGCTGCGCCCGCTTCTTGGGAACTCTGTCTTCCTCACCAATGGTGAAGTTTGGAAACGCCAGCGTCGTATCATTGATCCTGCGTTTGAGGGGGGGAGGTTGAAAGAGACTTTCCCGGCAATGGTTGAGGCTGCACGCGCTGCCGTCGAGCGCCTTGATGAAAAGGTTAAAGTGGACGGCGCCGTTGAAGTGGAAGAAATAGCCAGCCACGCTGCGGCCGATGTGATCTTTCGGACGCTTTTTTCGGTACCAATCGAAGACCGTGTCGCGTCCCAGGTGTTCAGCGCCTTTCGGGACTATCAGCGAACTCAACCTATTCTAAACCTTGCAGCATTTCTACCATTGCCGCACTGGATGCCTCGCTTTCGGAAGCGTGAAACGAGACGAACAGCCCGCACTATTCGCGCGCTGATCACACGGATGACAACCAAGCGGCAGGCAGAGATTGCAGATGGAACTGCGCCCGAGGATCTCGCAACCAAGATCATGACGACGCGCGATCCTGAGACAGGCAAAACCTTTACCACCGACGAAATGGTCGATCAGGTTGCTATCTTTTTTCTAGCAGGCCATGAAACGAGTGCATCTGCCCTCGGTTGGGCGCTCTATCTTGTAGCGGCGGATCCAGCGACACAAGAAGCAGTGTTCGCCGAACTGGTTAACCTAAATATGACGGACATCATATTTTCGGATTTATCGAAAATGCCCATCACCCGAGATGTGTTTCGAGAGACCTTACGCCTTTATCCTCCCGTGCCGATGATGGTCCGCGAGACTCAGAAACCTGAGCATTTTCGCAATCGTGTGCTTCCGAAAACTGCACAAGTGGTCATTTCGCCATGGCATGTGCAGCGGCACGAGCGCTTTTGGGACCGACCAGATGCGTTTGATCCTAGCCGTTGGCAGACATCTGAAGGACGGCAAAGTGCCCGCGAAGCCTATCTGCCATTTTCCAAAGGTCGTCGAGTTTGCACGGGCGCAGGCTTTGCCATGGCCGAGGGCGTGGTTTTATTGGCGATGTTGATCAAAGCGTTCCGGTTTGAGACAGTGGCCGGACGCGTCCCCGTGCCGATTGCGCATTTGACGGTGCGCTCGAAGGATGGGATTTGGTTGACCGTTACGCCGCGCGAGGTCTGTTAATCCTACCTTCATCATTGCAGTGCTATCCAGCTGTATGACCTTGACCTACTGCCTTCTGAATCTCTTTCAAGACATAGACGCGTATCGCCGACGCGAGCCCTATCTCCATGCCGCGTGCCGCATCAATCTCAGCGGCCAGTGCGTTAATCGGACGGCCGCGCGCCGTAGCGATATGACGAAACGCATTCCAAAACTCTTCTTCCAACGAAACCGAAGTACGGTGCCCACGCAGTGTCAGCGATCTTTTGACCGGGCGCCCACTCATGTGTCGTCACGCGCATGGGCACTGAGCATCTTGCGTGCTTTGTCTGCGCGAGCATTCTCTAGATCACGCTGCGCTATCGTGCGTCCCGACTTTAAAGCGTTTTCATCTGCCTTGGCTTTTCGATCAGTGCGAGCACGTGTTTTTCTAACTTTGCTAAGGCCGATGACACCGCTCATTTTGGCCCGATCATCGTCTCTGGTCGCACAACAGCATCAAACGTGGCCTCATCGACAAAGCCCAATGCAATGGCTTCCTCTTTCAAGGTGGTGCCATTCTTATGGGCAGTTTTGGCCACCTTGGTCGCGTTGTCATAGCCAATTATGGGCGCAAGGGCCGTTACCAGCATCAAAGACTCTTGCATGATCTTGGCGATCCGGTCCTCATTTGCCCTAATTCCGGTCACGCAATTATCGGTAAAGGTCACTGATGCGTCGCCGAGGAGTTGCATCGATTGCAGTACGTTATAGGCCATCATGGGCTTAAAGACATTGAGTTCGAAATGACCTTGAGACCCGGCAAATCCGACCGCCGCGTCGTTGCCAAATACGTGCGCACAGACTTGGGTTAGCGCTTCGCATTGGGTCGGGTTAACTTTACCAGGCATGATCGACGAGCCGGGCTCGTTTTCCGGCAACATCAATTCGCCCAAGCCACACCGCGGCCCGGATCCGAGAAGACGGATGTCATTGGCAATCTTGAACAAGGACGCCGCAACGGTCTTGGTTGCCCCCGACATTTCGACCAGGGCATCATGGGCGGCAAGCGCTTCAAACTTGTTGGGCGCAGTGACGAACGCAATACCCACGATCGCGGCCATATTTGCGGCCACTTCTTCGCCCCATCCATGCGACGTGTTCATCCCTGTTCCTACCGCCGTGCCGCCCTGGGCAAGTTCATAGATTCGGGGCAGGGCAGCCTCGATTCGGGCAATGCTCATGGCTACTTGGTGGGTGTAGCCGGAGAATTCTTGCGCCAGCGTCAGCGGTGTTGCGTCCATCGTATGGGTACGGCCGATTTTGATGATTCCGTCGAACTCGACCACTTTTGCTGACAATGATGCGTGTAGCTTGCGCAGCCCCGGCAACAGTACATCGCGCGCTGTCATCGCAACTGCTATGTGCATCGCGGTCGGGATTGTGTCGTTGGACGATTGGCCCATGTTGCAATGATCATTGGGATGGACCGGTGATTTAGACCCGATCTCGCCGCCCAGCATCTCGATCGCACGGTTGGCGATCACCTCGTTGGCGTTCATGTTGGACTGCGTCCCTGACCCAGTTTGCCATACAACAAGCGGGAAATTATCGTCCAACCGACCATCAATTACCTCCTGCGCGGCGGCTTGGATCGCGTCGCCAATATCAGAAGGCAACTTGCCAGACGCTACATTCGCCTGAGCGCAGGCTTTTTTGACAACGCCGAGCGCGCGCACGATGGCGATGGGCTGTTTTTCCCAACCGATAGGGAAATTCATGATCGAGCGTTGGGTTTGGGCACCCCAATATTTGTTAGAAGGCACCTCCAGCGGGCCAAAGCTGTCGGTCTCAGTACGCGTCTGGGTCATGAAATTTCTCCGGTATACCTTTGCATGCCGTCTATCCAATCCACGCCCATATCGCAATCGTAGCTGTGGCGTGAAGGCTTATGTCTTGCGAAAACTGTCCAAGCTTACGACCTCTGCGTCACCCTTTGCAGGCGCGTCAGCAGCAGGCTTCGGTGCAATGTCAACGGCAACATCATGCTCGGAATTTTCTTCGGCAACTTCATCTTCGTCGTCATCTTGGGTCTCAAACCGCAGTCCAAACTCAACTGACGGATCCACGAAAGTTCGAATCGAATCGAAGGGCACTTTCAGACGCTCGGGCTGATCCCCAAAATTGAGCGTGACGGAAAAGCCTTCTTCAGTGACATCAAGCGCGTCAAACCAGTGTTGCAGCACGATAGTCATTTCTTCCGGGTAACGCGTGCGCAGCCAATCGGAGAGCTCTACATCGTCGTTCTGGGTGTCAAATGTTATGAAAAAGTGATGCGCGCCGGGCAGTCCGTCCTTGGAAATACGGATCAACACCTCACTAATTAGGCCCCGCATCGCGCGGTGCATCATATTTCCATAGTCGATGCGCTCTTCGGCCATTGGGGCGGGTCCTCTTCGTCTGCGTCAAAAGCCTATGGGATGCGCAGCAGGTTGGAAAGGCCCTCAAACCAGCATCCCAACCGCAGCGCCCGCACCTGCCATTATCCCTAACGTTAATGGCAACGACAGCTTGAGGCGCAATAGCAAAAATGCGGCAACTGCGGATAGAAGCACCGCGGAAACATTTAGGCTCTCGATCTTGGGTTGGATGATGTGAAATGGGCCGAACTCAAGGGTCGTAAGCGTCCCGAATGCCACATGCAGACCAAACCAAAGCGCCAAATTGAGAATCACGCCTACGACGGCTGCCGTTATTCCCGCCAAGGCACCGGTCAATCGCGGACGACTGGCAATGCAATCCAAATACGGCGCGCCAAGAAATATCCAAACAAAACAAGGCACAAATGTCATCCAAAGCGTCAGCGTTGCGGCAGCAATTGCCATGCCCCAACCTTGTGCCGCGAGCCCTGCCAGAAACCCAACAAATTGCGTAACTAGGATTAGGGGACCGGGCGTCGTTTCTGCCAAGCCAAGCGCGTCGATCATTTGCGGTGTTGTTAACCAACCGTACCCGGTCACCACCTCTTGGGTCATGTGGGCCAGCACGGCATATGCTCCGCCAAAGGTCACGACTGCCAACGTCGCAAAGAAACTTCCTATTTGAAACAAAAAGGTCTGATCCGTTGCCCAAAGCAACGCGAGGGGCACCAGCCATAGGCCAAGACCAAGTGCCGCCACGCGCAAGCCGGGACCATGGGCGGGCAGGGGCACGGGCGCAGGCGCCGGGCCGACCAACAAAACCGCACCTGCGACCCCGGCTCCGAGCACGATCACTGGAAAGGGCAAAGCTAAGGCGAAGATTGCCACGAAGCTAATCCCTGCGAAAATCCACGCGAGTGGCCGCGTCAGGGCCTTTCCCGCCACCTTCCAAAGTGCCTGCAGAACGATCACGATCACAGTGGCCTTTATGCCAAGAAACAGCGCTTGAACCAGAGGTACTGCGCCTAAGATTGCATAAAGTGCAGCGAGCAAAAAGATCACGCAAGCCCCTGGGATTACGAACAAACCACCTGCGATCAGCCCGCCTTTTATGCCGTGAATGCGCCATCCTGCGTATGTCGCCAGTTGCATGGCTTCCGGCCCCGGCAGCAACATGCAAAACGATAAGGCGCGTAGAAATTCGGCCTCGGTTAGCCAAGCGCGGTCCTCGACCAGCTCTTTGTGCATTAAGGCGATTTGGGCGGCTGGCCCGCCGAATGATAGAAGCCCGATCCGAGCTGACACGCGGGTCAGTTCAGGCAGCGAAACGGTTTGGGTCATGCCGAAGGCCCCTGATCCCAATCATGGCTCTCGTCGCGCCCATCGCGCGCCCAGTGGTATAGCGCGTCATAGATCGGCAGGGCCGCCTCAAGTTGTGCCAAATCGTCTTTAAACTTTCGTGACAATCCCACGCTGAGCGCGAGCAATCCGGCGCATTCCGGTGCAAGCGCGTGCATGTTGGTGTCCGCTCCCCGGATCACCGTCGCCATGTGGTCGAGTGGGTCTGTGTGCAGCGCGAACGCATCCAGCATTGCGTCAAAGCTACACCGCTCACCAATGTGACTAAAGCCGCCGCCGGGCATATCGAAAGCGGTGGCGTTGAACCGCGTTGCAACCTCGTCAACCTCGGCTGCCGGGACATAGAGAAACTGTGCATTTGGGTCGACAAAGCGCCGGATCAGCCATGGGCAGGCGAGGCGGTCGATCTTTGGTCGGTGCCTCGTGACCCAGAGGCTGTGGCGATTATTTGGTAGTGCATTCAAAGGAATAGCAGGAAGTTTTAGCGCGCTCCATGCCTCGGAGCCGCCCTCTAGGACCTCTGCCTTTACACCGACGCTGCGCAGCAGAGCCGCCGCCCCATGGCTGAGCTTCTTGCCCCGGTGGCAGACCACGACAACGGGGCGAGCTAGCAATTCAGCTTGTAGATCCAGCACTTTACTTGCCGCACAAAAGATCGCCAAAGGCACGCAGCTTGGATTCAAGGTGATGTCCTCGCCAAGCCTCACATCGACGATTGCAGGGGCGTCTGTTGTGCCGATTAGGCGCATCAATTGCTGAGGGGAAATCTCGTTGAAGCCAACCATAAGGCATCCTTTCTGAAAAAGTGGTCAGTGGATGCGTCGCTTAGGCCGGAGCCTCACGGGGCGCGCGCGCATGCCCCTTAACTAATGTTTGGGGCAGGGGCCGCGTTTGGTCAAGCCCGTTCAAAACAACGCTTGGCTAACTTCGCGCCGGATTTTGCGCTTCAATGTATCAGCATAGGCCGAATGGCCACGCGAGGTCATCACAAACCCGCCTCGTGTTATAACCGATTGCTCATAGAACTTGGTGACCGCGCGCCCCAAACTCTCAATGGCAAGGGCATTGATGGTGATGCCAGCGGCCTCAGCATCACGCCGGGCTTGCTCGGGCGTGGTCCCTGCATTGTCGTTGCCATCGCCTGAAATATCAATGACTTGGCGTGTGCAAGCCGGGGCATTGCGGAACTGCGCATGGGCAAAGCGCACCAGTGCGCCGACGCCTGTGCTCGACATCACAAAGGCTCTGCGCATCGTGCGGGACGCGTGGGCAAAGCGCTCAAGATCGGTATCAGTGCGGATCTGCGTCCACGGGATCGACACGATCTGGTCGTCACGCCCGGACCATTGCACGACCATCAGTGCGACCTGACCGTCGATGAGCGCATGGGCCACTTCTGGGTCAAGCAGCGCGTCGGCCATTCCATCAGTTTGGATGCGGTATTCGCCTGAATCAATGGATTGACTGACATCAATTGCGAGCAAAAGCGCCGTCGTGCAAGCACGTGCGGGCAGGGCTGCGAGGGTTAAACTCAGACAAAAGGCAACAAAGCGCAAGGTCATGCGATTACCGTGGTCGTAGTTCGCCGTTCGCGCAACTTTATTCCACAAACGGTTTAGTGAACGCAACGGTTTGGAAAGGAGGTAGGTGCAGGCTTCTGTTGCCAGGTGCCTGCGGACCCCGCCTCACACTGCTAGGCGCAAGGACTTAAGTACGGCGACTCAAACTGCTTACGCAGCCAAAGCCATTGCCGGAGCACGGTTGTCATTTGCAACTGTACGTTTCGGGCCGATACGGTGGCACCCCGCCGAGCAAAAGCTAACCCCTTTGAACGTCCGTCGATCCTATTTCGACCCCCTCCGTCCCACAAATGATGGGAGATTTGGTGGAGTCGCCGGGTACCGCCCCCGGGTCCGAGCCATCTATTACGAGCGCGTTTATCGCCATAGTCCCGAAGGACACCTTACATATAGGCAAGGCAGGCGCGGGATGCAAAGGGTCAAAGGTTAATGGCGACGCCAGTAATGCCAACCACAGCCTCGCAGGCCAAGAAACCCCATTTTTTAGCAGTCGGTCCATCGACGATGATCGAGGTTGCACGTCCAACCGCAGCCCCAAGCCACGCAGCGCCGACCATCGCGTAAGCCTCTGGCGTACTGAAATAAACTGCGCCGAAACCCAGGCCAATGAACAGCGCGCCGGATGCCGCCCGCACTTCACTCAGCCCCATGGTGGATTTTGTCGGTGCGGTGTCCAACACCTCCATCGTGTAGCGAGGCGCAAGCCAGCCAACTGCGCCAAGGCCGATGCTGAGGGCGACGAAAGTTAGGTTGAGGATGTCGATTATGGTCATGTGACGCGCTCTTCTTGTAAATTTGATTTCAATTGTCTGACATTTATACGCAGCAACGGCCTAATCGGTTCACTTCCTCTTGCCAGCGCACGCATCATACGAAACGGTACGACCAACTTATTTTTAGGAGATGAAGTATGCGCGCATTGGTGGTTCGGAAGGACGATGAGGGCAAAACAAGTGCAGCCGTAGAGACGTTGACGCTGGATGATTTGCCTGCAGGCGAAGTCACAGTTTCCGTGGAATATTCGACGGTTAACTACAAAGACGGCCTCTGCATCGGCCCCGGCGGCGGTCTTGTGCGCAACTATCCACATGTCCCAGGCATTGATTTTGCTGGCACGGTCGAGGCATCCGACGACGCGCGCTACAAGCCTGGCGACAAAGTTGTGCTGACCGGCTGGCGGGTTGGCGAGGCCCATTGGGGCGGCTATGCCGAGAAGGCGCGCGTAAAAGCCGATTGGCTGGTCCCGTTACCTGAAGGGTTAACGACACGCGCTGCAATGGCCGTTGGTACCGCCGGCTTTACTGCGATGCTGGCTGTCATGGCAATTGAAGATCACGGTCTAACCCCTGAAAAAGGCGAGGTTTTGGTGACTGGCGCTGCGGGCGGTGTTGGCTCTGTGGCCACGGCGATCCTCGCTGCGAAAGGTTACCAAGTGGCAGGTGTGACGGGTCGACCTGAGACTGCGGACTATCTCACCGCTCTCGGCGCGAGCAGGATTGTCGCGCGCGAAGAGATTAATGAGACGGTCAAGCGTCCCCTTGAGGCCGAGACATGGGCAGGCTGCGTTGATGCAGTTGGCGGGCCGATGCTGGCGCGGGTCTTGGGCCAGATGAAATATGGCGGCTCGGTCGCGGCGGTTGGTTTGGCTGGCGGTGTAGCGCTGCCTGCAACCGTTATTCCGTTTTTGTTGCGGGGGGTTAACCTGCTTGGCATCGACTCTGTGATGCGCCCTTACGACGACCGCGTGCGGGCTTGGGCGGCCATTGCGTCGGATCTGCCGATGGATAAGTTAGAGGCCATGGTCCAGCCCGCGACGCTTGCAGATTTGCCTGATCTTGGCGCGGCCATCCTGAAAGGGAAGATCAAAGGCCGCGTGGTGGTCGATCTCGGCGCATAGCTAAAAGGAACACACCATGAAACTTGATCTGGATTTCGTCCGGGCGCAATTTCCTGCGTTTTCAGAACCTTCGCTCGACGGCTGGGCGTTTTTTGAGAATGCAGGGGGCTCGTATCCTTGCCGCCAAGTGACGGACCGGCTCGAGCGGTTTTACCGCGAGCGCAAGGTTCAGCCCTACGCTCCGTACCCTGCGTCGGCTGTTGGCGGTGCCGAAATGGACGAAGCGCGCGCGAGATTGTCGGTGATGCTGGGTATCCAAGGTGACGAGTTGTCGTTTGGGCCGTCAACCACCACGAACACCTATGTTCTGGCGCAAGCATTTCGGCGTTTTCTATCGCCCGGTGAGGCAATTGTAGTGACCAATCAAGACCACGAGGCGAACTCTGGTCCATGGCGGCGTCTCGCGGAAGAGGGCGTCGAGATTCGCGAATGGCGGATGGATCCAGAGACCGGGCAGCTTGATCTCGACGCTCTGGATGCGATCTTGGATGATAAAGTACGATTGGTGTGCTTCCCGCATTGCTCCAACGTGATCGGGGCGATCAATCCGGTGGCAGACATCGTTTCGCGCGTGCATTTGGCAGGTGCGTTTGCTTGTGTCGACGGGGTCAGCTACGCACCGCACGGCTTGCCAGATGTTGGCGCACTTGGTGCGGATATCTATCTGTTTTCAACCTATAAAACTTATGGCCCGCATCAAGGTGCCATGGTCATTCGGCGTGGCTTGGGCGAGGCGCTGCCAAATCAGGGACACCACTTTAATGGCGGCAGTCTCTACAAGCGATTTACACCCTCGGGTCCGGATCACGCGCAGATTGCTGCTTGCGCCGGGATCGCGGACTATTTCGACGCCTATGCGGCCCACCATAGTTTGAATACACCACAGGCTGTACACGATTCAATCAGGGCGCATGAAATCAGCATCTTACAGCCCTTTCTTGATGCATTTTCTGAGCGAAATGATGTGCGCGTACTCGGTCCAACAGATGCGGCCTACCGCGCACCTACGGTCGCCCTTGATTTAGGGCGCGCAGCAGAACCCGTCGCCGCGGAGCTTGTTGCCCAAAAGATCATGGCAGGTGGTGGTGATTTCTATGCTGGACGGGCCCTAGAGGGCGTCGGTGTCGATCCCGATCTGGGCGTTTTGCGCCTAAGTTTTGTGCATTATACCTCCAAAGATGAAGTTTCGCGCTTGATTGAGGCCATTGAGGCAGTGCTCTGATCTTGTTTCCGCCAGCGACGCGCTATGTTGCCCGGGAACGAGCGGAGAAAGTAGATGACCGACGTCAGACCCATACTCGTATGGTTTCGCAGGGATTTCAGGCTTGCAGATCATGCGGCACTGACGGCAGCGGTCTCTCTTGGCGTGACTGTTATTCCGGTGTTTGTGCATGACGAGACAGTCGAGGCGCTAGGGGCCGCCCCGAAATGGCGGATGGGGTTGGCAGTCGAGCAGTTTGCAAAGGTGCTTGAAGGCCTCGGCAGTCGGCTGATCCTGCGGCGAGGTCCTGCGATTGATGTGATTCTTAGCTTGGCGACAGAGGTAGACGCCCAAGCCGTTCTCTGGTCGCGCGCATATCTTCCTGATCAAGTCGCTCGCGACACCGTTGTTAAGACTGCATTAAAGGATAGAGGTGTAGAAGCCGAAAGCTTCACCGGGCATCTTTTGTTTGAGCCTTGGCGCGTGGCGACCAAAACTGGCGGGTATTACCGGGTCTATACCCCGATGTGGAAGTCGGTGCGTGGGACGGATCTAGCGGGCCCATTGCCAACGGTCGCGCGCATTCCGGCGCCTGAGATTTGGCCCGTCAGTGACGCGTTGGATGTTTGGGACATGGGGCGCGCCATGAACCGCGGGGCTGCGGTTGTCGCCCAGCATGTCGGCGTTGGCGAGCAGGCGGCATCGGCGCGCCTTGAGCGTTTCATTGACGAGATCGTCGATGATTACGACCGCACGCGCGATCTACCCGCAACTTATGGCACATCGCGCCTTTCGGAAAACCTAACGCACGGCGAAATCAGCCCGCTGACTGCATGGCATGCTGGCTGGCGCGCGATGTCTGATGGCAAGCGCGGGGCAGAGACGTTTTTGAAGGAACTCGTCTGGCGCGAGTTTGCATATCATTTGGCCTGGCATAGCCCAGAGATCCTAACGCGAAACTGGCGACCGGATTGGGATAAATTCCCTTGGCAGGGTGCGAGCGAGGCATCTGAGCGCTGGAAGCAAGGCCGCACCGGGGTGCCTTTCGTAGATGCCGCCATGCGCGAGATGTATGTAACCGGGACCATGCACAATCGTGGACGGATGATTGTGGCAAGTTATCTTACCAAGCATCTGATGACGCACTGGAAAATCGGGATGGACTGGTTTGCCGAATGCCTCGTTGACTGGGATCCGGCAGCCAATGCGATGGGGTGGCAATGGTCGGCGGGCTCGGGCCCCGACGCGACGCCGTATTTCCGTGTTTTTAATCCCAACACGCAGCTTGAGAAGTTCGATAAATCAGGCGGTTACGAGCGGAAGTTCATAGCTGAAAAGTTTCGCCCTCCATCTGAAGTGGCTCTTAGTTACTTTGACGCTATCCCGTGCCAGTGGCACCTTTCTCCGACCATGGGCTATCCAGAACCGCTGATTGATTTGGCCCACGGCCGAACTCGCGCACTTGATGCCTACAGCCAACACCGCAAAACCGAATAGTCGTTTCTTACTTGAAGCGACGCCTCACCATATGCAAAAATAATTTGAAACGCTGGGAAGACAAATGACGGTTCTGACGACCACAAAAGGCCAGAAAGACCTGCCGCGTTACTTCGCCCAGGCCTTTGATATCGCATGCCAACTTGAAAACGGGCGCCTTGATATGGTGCTGCCTGATGGGCGGAAATTTCGCGCCGAAGGCAAGAGCGCCGGGCCGGTGGCAGAGATCGATATTCACCATGAGGACGTGTTTGCCCGGCTGATCCGCGAGGGCGATCTGGGCTTTTCGGAAGCTTATATGGATGGATGGTGGAGCACCCCGGATTTGCAGGCTTTCATGGACCTCGTGCATGCCGATAATGACGCGCTTTGGGTTGGGTATTCCGGCGCAGCCTTTGTGCGTGCATTCGAGAAATTTCGTTTCTGGTTGCAGTCGAACTCTAAAAAACAGGCGCGCAAGAACATTAGCCATCATTACGATTTAGGAAATGATTTCTATGGTTTGTGGCTTGATGATACCATGACTTACTCAAGTGCGATCTTCGAGACCGGCCAAGAAAGCCATGAGGCCGCGCAAACTGCAAAATATGCCAGCATGGTCGATCAAATGGGCGTGGAACCCGGCGATCATGTGTTAGAGATAGGCTGCGGTTGGGGCGGTTTCGCCGAATATGCCGCTAAGGAGCGTGGTTTGAAGGTGACCTGTCTGACAATAAGCCAAGAACAGTTTAACTTCGCGGTGGATCGCATTGAAAAGGCGGGCCTTTCTGGTTTGGTCGAATTTAGGATGCAGGACTACCGTGACGAGACGGGCCTATATGACGGGATCGCCTCGATTGAGATGTTCGAAGCGGTGGGCGAGAAGTACTGGCCTGCCTATTTCCAGACCGTTCGGGACCGTTTGCGTCCGGGGCGTCACGCGACATTGCAGATCATCACCGTGCAGGACGCTGTGTTTGAACGATACCGCAAGAGCGTTGATTTCATTCAAAAATACATCTTTCCTGGCGGCATGCTTCCGGGCCCGTCCGTTCTGCGCAAAGAAATCCGCACTGCTGGTTTGGAAGTCAAAGGCTCTATCGAGTTTGGCGAGAGCTACAGCCAATCCTTGCGACGCTGGCATGAGACGTTTAATGATCGCTGGTCTGAGGTCGAAGCGCTTGGCTTTGATGATCGGTTCCGGCGCATGTGGAACTTCTACCTGACCTCCTGCGCGTCAACCTTCCACTACGGCAATTGCGATGTGACGCAAATTACCGTCACAAGGCCGGCCTAGCGAAATGCCCGCCTACACTCATAAACACATGCCCACCGCCGGACGCTTGGTTGCTGCGATTGTGTTTGGGGCGACGGGCGCGGGGGCGGCATTCGTTGGAATTCCGACCCTGCCCGAAGGCATGATCGCGGGCTACTTGCTGCCGTTCTCAACACTTGTCGGCGTGTGGCTGGGGTGGAGCTTGATGGGACCCAAGGCGGGGGGGCGTCTTTCGATTGCGATCACTCAAGGCATTGCAACCGTTGTTGTTATGGTCGTCACGGTCATCTTTTTCGTTGCCGCTTGGGATATGGTCGAACGGTCAATGCGTTTGCGCTATAAAGGGCCGGGCGAGGCTGTTCTGGACACCGCGAACCTGTTTTGGGATTATCTGCAAATGATGTTCAGCCAACCCTTGATTGGCCCACAACCGGTGCTTTCTGTGCTGGCAATCGGTGCGATCGTAGGCTCAGTCTTGATCAACATTGCGGCGCGGATCTGGAAATGACCTCATTATTTTTCTACGGAACACTGCGCGATCTGGAGCTTCTAGATATTGTGCTAGGGCGCGGTCATGGCGAGGTCAGACCTGCGACGCTGCCCGGCTACGCTGTCTACTGGGCCAAAGATAATGCCTTCCCGATGGCGGTGGCCGAGAACGGAGCACATGCCGAAGGCGTGCTGATAGAGGGGGTGTCGCAAGACGACCTCGACCGTCTCGACTTCTACGAGGGCGGCTTTGCCTACGCGACGCTTGAGGCCGATTTTGGCGGTGCAATAACCGCCCGCGTTTTCCTGCCCGAACCCGGTATGTGGGAAGCGGGCGCGCCTTGGTCCCTTAGCGATTGGCAAACCAAATGGGGCGCGGTTGTTCGCGAGGGCGCGCGCGAGGTGATGTCGTATTATGGCACGCTGGATCCAAAGCGCGTGGTCGATATGTATTCGGCGATCCTAACCCGCGCGCAGGCGACCTTGAACGCCAGATCCGGGGCTGCAATCGCGCGGGACAACACGCCAAGGCGCAGCGGTGTCGTTATTCACGGGCGCAGTACCGCCTATGCTGGGTTCTTTAATCTGGTTGAAACAACGCTGCAATTTCCGACATTTAGCGGCTCTCTTAGTGCGCCGGTCAACCGCGCGATCTTCCAGATGGCTGACGCCGTTACCGTGGTGCCCTATGACCCGGTGCGCGACCGTATCTTGCTGATTGAACAGTTCCGTGTGGCTCCGTTTGAGCGGGGCGATGGTGACCCGTGGATGATGGAACCGATTGCAGGACGCGTGGACGCGGCTGAGGACTACGCGACGGCCGTGCAGCGCGAGGCGCAAGAGGAGGCGGGTCTGACATTGCGCGCTCTGCATGAGGTCGCGAGGCAGTATCCCTCGCCGGGGGCGGTCACGGAGTTTCTGGTGTCGTATGTGGGCATTTGCGATCTGCCAGATGATGTCGTGGGCATTGGTGGTCTAGCTTCCGAAGAAGAGGATATCCGCTCGCACATCTTCGGCCTCGACGCAGCATTGGATATGGCAGATTCGGGCGTGTTTCGCGCCACACCGCTGTTGATGACGCTTTATTGGCTGGCGCGCCACCGGGACCGTCTGCGGGGCCCATAGCGCTGCTGCCTTGTGAACCAACCGCCCGTTGCCTACACCTGAGATCATGCGACGCAAAGGGACGAAAATGACCATCTACAACAACTTGCCCGATGCCATTGGCAACACCCCTCTGATCCGCTTGAATGCGGTTTCTGAAGCGACGGGATGCGAGATCCTCGGCAAGGCAGAATTTATGAACCCCGGCCAGTCGGTCAAAGATCGCGCCGCCCTTTATATGATCCGCGATGCGGTTGCGCGCGGTGATCTGCGCCCCGGTGGCACGATTGTGGAAGGCACGGCGGGCAATACAGGGATCGGTTTGGCACTGGTTGGCTCGGCAATGGGGTTCAAGACTGTCATCGTGATCCCAGAGACGCAGAGCCAAGAAAAGAAGGACATGCTGCGGCTGGCGGGGGCTAACCTCGTCCAAGTTCCGGCAGCACCCTACAAGAACCCAAACAACTACGTGCGCTATTCGGGCCGATTGGCAGCCGAACTTGCACGGACTGAACCCAATGGCGCGATCTGGGCCAATCAGTTCGACAATGTCGCCAACCGCCAAGCCCATATCGAGACCACCGGCCCCGAAATTTGGGAACAGACCGGCGGCAAGGTCGACGGCTTTATCTGTGCGGTCGGCTCGGGCGGCACGGTTGCGGGCGTGGGCACAGCATTGCAGCCTAAGGGCGTGAAGGTCGGGCTGGTCGATCCCATGGGATCAGCGCTTTATTCGTTCTACACCGACGGCGTGTTGAAATCCGAAGGCGGGTCGATTTCTGAGGGGATCGGGCAGGGGCGCATTACCGCCAACCTCGAAGGCTTCACACCCGATTTCTCTTGTCAGGTCACAGATACCGAAGCGTTACCGCTGGTCTTTGATCTATTGGCGCAGGAGGGGCTTTGCCTTGGCGGATCATCTGCGATCAACATCGCGGGGGCTGTGCGGATGGCGCGGGATATGGGGCCGGGCCACACCATCGTGACGATTTTATGTGACTACGGCACGCGCTATCAATCCAAGCTCTATAACGCTGAATTTTTGCGCGAAAAAGGTCTGCCGGTCCCAAGCTGGCTTGATGGTCCGTCCGCGCCTGTGCCATCGGTTTTTGAGGGTTAAAATATGATTTTGCGCGCGCCTGTTAGGATGCTGCGCTGGGGGCTTCTGGCGCTGCTATTGCTGGCCTCCGGGGGATTGGCGCAAAGTACCACGCCGCAGATCGACTTTGACCGCTGGACGCGTTTAGCCGAAAGGGCAGAGCGGGTTGTGGATGCCTCGCGGGCATCGACCCCGGCGCTGGAGGAAATGCGTGCGCAGCTCGTGCAATCTCGCACGCTTTTTTCGGCGGCCGAGACCGCCAACAGCGCGCGGATCACTTCGCTTCAAGCACAGCTAGAGGTGTTGGGTGCCGCCCCTGAAGTCGTATCAGCACCCGAGCCTGTGGCCGAAGATCCCGCTGGGGATGGTACCTCCGAAGGCGATGCGCTTGCTCAAGAAAGCACCGCCCCGCCAGAATCCGCGCCCGTTTTCACTCTGGTTGAGCCGCCCGAGATTACAGCGCGGCGCGTCGAGCTCGTCGAGCAACTGGTTCGCGCGCAAGCACCGGGCCTGCGCGCCCAAGAAGCGTTCCGCCGTGCTGAGGGTTTGATCCGCGAGATCGATGCGATCATCCGCGACCGCCAGACCGAAGAATTGCTGGAACGTGGCCCGACGCCCTTGTCTTATGTGGCATGGGGCGAGGCGTTAAGCGCACTCCAATCAACGGCAACAAATATCTGGTCGGAATCCTCGCGCTTGGCCATTTCGCCGATGACCGGGCCGAATGGCGACGAAGGCTGGCTGGAGACGCTGCTGTTCTTGCTGCTGGCCATCGTTATTGTGGCCCGCGGGCGCCATTGGGTTGGGCTTTTGACCAGATGGCTGGCGCGACAAGACGTGCGCGGCCAGCCCATTGCGACCTTGCTGGCGTCGCTCGGCGAAATTCTTGTGCCGTATGTTGGCATTCTGGCGTTGGTGGCGGCCCTGACCGCTACGGGTCTTTTGGGGGCGCGCGGCAGCTTCATCCTCGACCAAGTACCGTTTTTCGCGCTGATCTTCTTTTCTGCACGCTGGCTTGGTGGGCAAGTTTTCTCGGCCCGCACACCGTATTTTGACCTCAGTGTACCAGTTCTGCGCGAGGGGCGGTTCTATGCCAGCATGATCGGCCTCGTGTTGGCGCTAGAGCATCTGTTCCACGAAGTTATAGCCTTTGAAAGCTACGCCCCGGGTGCGGCAGCGGTGATCGAAGGCGTGTTGATCGCGCTCGGCGCGCTGTTTTTGCTGCGCATCGGTTTCATTTTGCTCAAGCATGCGGGCAAGTCCGATGACGGTCAGCAGGACGCTGTTGAGGAAGAAGACATCCTCGACCCCGAAGAAGGCGGCATTCCCGCACCGAGCCATGGGATTGATCCGGGCGCGGAGGCGAGTTTGCGCCGCTCGGTCGAGCGGGTCATTGGGCGCGCTTGCGTCGGTATTGCTATTTTCTCGCCAATCGCGGCGGCTATCGGATACGCAGCACTCGCCGCGTTCCTGATCTTCCCGATGCTGACCTCGCTCGGCCTTTTGTGGATCTTGATGGTCCTGAACCGCCTTACGCGCCAAATCTACGGCGCGATCCGCAATGTCTCGCCCGAGGCCGTGCAAACAGCTCTCTGGCCAATCCTTGTGGATGTCGTTTTCTGGCTGGGTGCGCTTCCGCTGTTTGCGCTGATCTGGGGCGTGCGGGTGTCGGACCTGACCGAGCTTTGGACGCGCTTCTTGGTCGGTGTGTCATTCGGTGGCGCACGTATCTCGCCGTCGAACTTCTTGACCTTTGCTGTGGTATTTGCGGCCCTGTTTGCGGCCACACGTCTGGTTCAGGGCGCGTTGCGCACAACCGTGTTGCCGAAGACCAAAATCGATCCCGGCGGGCAGGTCGCGCTGATCTCGGGGCTTGGCTATGTCGGGGTGTTCTTGGCGGCCTTAGTGGCGATTACGGCCGCAGGGATCGATCTGAGCAACCTCGCGCTGGTTGCGGGTGCGTTGTCGATTGGCATCGGTTTTGGCTTGCAAACCATCGTGTCGAACTTTGTGGCCGGCATCATCTTACTTATCGAGCGTCCAGTGGCAGAGGGCGACTGGATCGAGGTCAATGGCACCATGGGCTTTGTGCGCGACATCTCCGTGCGCTCTACCCGGATCGAGACGTTTGACCGTACCGATGTGATCGTGCCCAACGCTGATCTGATCTCGGGAATGGTGACAAACTGGACACGCGGCAACCTGACCGGCCGGGTGATTGTGCCCATTGGCGTGGCCTATGGAAACGACACCAGACGGATAGAACGGATTTTGCGCGAGATCGCCGAGGCCCATCCGATGGTGATCTTGAGGCCGCCGCCTGCAGTGCATTTCCGAGGATTCGGGGCAGACAGTCTTGATTTCGAGATCCGCGCGATCTTGCGCGATATCAATTGGATGTTGGCAGTGCAGTCTGACCTCAACCATGCGATTGCTGGGCGGTTCGAGGCCGAGGGGATCGAGATCCCGTTCGCGCAACGCGATGTTTGGCTGCGCAATCCCGAGGCGCTGCAAGGCCCCAAGACGGAGAGTTAGATGACCGACCTGCTATTTCGCGACGCATATGCGCGCGCTTGCGAAACCGAGGTGGTGGCGGTGACGCCCGAGGGTGGGATCGTGCCAGCCGCCTCAGTGTTTTACCCTACAGGAGGCGGGCAACCGGGCGATCGCGGCATGCTCAGCTGGGACGGTGGTACAGCAGAAGTTGTGACCACCGTGAAGGCGCTGGACGGATTGGCATTGGTATTGGCCGAAGGGGCAGATGCGCCAACGGTCGGCACGAAGGTTAACATGGAGCTGGACTGGGCAACCCGACACCGCTTCATGCGCGTCCACACAGCACTCCATTTGCTGTCGGTCGTGATCCCGCTTCCCGTGACAGGCGGGTCGATTGGGGCCGACAAAGGCAGGCTGGATTTCAATATGCCGGACGCGCTTGAGGACAAGGATGCGTTGGAGCGGGAACTTCTTGAGTTCATCGCCCGCGACCTGCCCGTGACCGAAGATTGGATCACCGATGCGGCGCTCGCAGCCAACCCAGGCCTCGTGAAAACCATGTCCGTAAAGCCACCAACGGGCCAAGGCCGCGTGCGCCTGATCCGCATTGGGGCAGGGGAGGCCGAAGTGGATCTGCAACCGTGTGGAGGCACCCCCGTGGCGCGCACGGGCGAGATCGGGCCGGTCCGGTTGGGCAAGGTCGAAAAGAAGGGCCGACAGAACCGAAGGGTCAGTTTGCACCTGATCTGAGGACTAAGGGTCAAGTCGTTGAGAAAGCGTAAATCAACCCCTTGCCAATCCCCCAAAAGGTTCGCTAAACGGCCCGCACGGACAGGTGGCCGAGTGGTCGAAGGCGCACGCCTGGAAAGTGTGTAGGCGGGTGACCGTCTCCAGGGTTCGAATCCCTGTCTGTCCGCCACCATACCATTTTTGTTAGTTTGATTGGGTCGCCTTGGGCGGCCCTTTCGCTTTATTTTGTTGGCTCTTAGCCGCTTTGTTGATTGCCTTGAGTTTTCTTCGGTTACGTCTATATTCGTTCCTTGGGTGGTATGGAACGTGGTACTTCTGAAATGGCAATATCTGGTAAGCTAACGAAAAAGTTGGTCGAGAACCTAGGCGCTGGTCGTCATGGGGATGGCAACGGGTTGTATCTGGTTGTTGATCCGTCCGGTGCACGTCGCTGGATTGTTCGTGTGGTGGTAAAGGGCGCTAAGAACAAGAAGGGCGCACCATTGCGCACCGACTTTGGCTTGGGCGGGGCTGATATTGTCACGATCAACCAAGCCCGCGAACGGGCGCTCGAGTATCGGCGCATGGCCAAGCAGGGGCTGAACCCGCGTTTCAACGCAAAGCGTGAGATTCCGACGTTTGAGGAGTTCGCCCAGCAGGTGCATATCGACCGGATGCCGACATGGAAGAACGCCAAGCATGGCCAGCAATGGATCAACACCCTGCGCGACTATGCCTTCCCCAAGATCGGGCGGATGCCGCTGGACAGTATCGACCAGCCCGAAGTGATGATGTGTCTGTCGCCAATCTGGACAGAAAAGCACGAAACCGCCAAGCGGCTGGCCCAGCGAATCAAGACAGTGCTGGATGTAGCGAAGTCGAAGGGCTTCCGGTCTGGCGAGAACCCCGTCACAGGAATCAAGGACGCGGGCGCGTTGCCAAAGGTGAAGACCAAGCCCAAACACCACAAGGCGATGCGCTGGCAGGACGTGCCTGCCTTCTATGCAGACCTCAAGCGACGCAATGCTATGTCGGCCAATGCCCTGCGCTTCACCTGCCTAACTGGATCACGAACCAGCGAAGTCTTGGGGATGCGCTGGGAAGAGATCGACTTCGACGCGCGGTTGTGGACCTGCCCAGAGGAGCGGATGAAAACGGGCGAAAAACACCGCGTTCCGCTGACTGATGAAATGCTGGCGATCATTGAGCCTCTGAAAGCGTTGAAGTCCGAATATGTGTTCGAGGGCCAGCAAAGACACAAGCCGCTGTCCAATATGTCGATGTTGATGCTCTTGCGCCGGATGAACGTCCAAGGTGTCACCGTCCACGGGTTCCGCTCGACGTTCCGCGATTGGGCCTCAGAAGTTGCTGACGCACCGCGCGAGGTTGCCGAAATGAGCTTGTCGCATAGGGTTGGGTCCGATGTTGAGCGGGCCTATGCGCGGTCTGATTTGTTGGACAAGCGGCGGGCACTTATGGAACGTTGGTCGCAGTTCGTATCCGGCAAAGTTGGAGAGGTAATATCTATTGGGCGCGTCATCTGAGGAAGAAAAAGAGAATACGATATCAAATTTGGAGATGATTCATTGGGTCGACGAAGAGCAATCAATGCGAGGCCAGGTTTTCAAGGATGGCCACAGACCTCAAAAAGTCTACGAAACCTTCGACGAGCTTTATGCGTCTATCCTCGAACATGGGCCGCTAGTTGTTCCCACGGACAAAGTTGATGTTCTGTTTTTTACACCGAGCGGTGAGTTCGATGGTCATATTATTGCGATCCGTCAGTCTGGCAGAAATGTTCGCCGTATCTTGATTAGGTCGGATCACTTTGACGATCTTTTTGGAACGGTGTCTGGTTGTGTCAATCATGTCTTAAGCAATAATGTGCCGGAATGCGCGTTAGAATTGAAACACTTGCATGACCTGGCGGAGAACTTGAGGGTTTCGGCTGATGCGTTCGACCCTTCTCGATCAATGAGCCGGATGGAAATTGATATTCTTGCTGCGCTACAGCTTTTGAAGGTGCTCGACGCGTGTTTTGAAGATGATGAAGCGAGGCGCGAGATTTTTGAGATAGGGTTCTCAGTTGGGCGAATATTTTCGAGTGCCCAGAACTATGCGACTTTGGAGCCTGATGCCGTGAAGGCTCAAGCATATGAGCGCAGCTATGCCGAACGAGGGAAAAAGGGGAAGTCCAAAGACCGGAAGATAGAGCGGGTTGAACACCTGTTTGGACATATCGTCGGACTAGCCGCTACAAACGCCGCACTTTCGAGATTGAAGCCCTTAGACGTAGCAAGGCTAGCGCTAGAAGACGCGTCCAAGGAAAATCCAAAGTTGTGGTCACAGGGCGGCGGACAGTTGGAGCAGTACCTTACAGTCTTCGCAAGCGACCCTGAATACCGCGCAACATACTATTCGATTTTCGGAAAAACCGGCTAAGCGGTTTTGCTGATAGAGCAAGCTGGATAGCTAGGTGGTGAAAATATGTGATGCGGCTAGCCAAAGAATCTGTACTGTATCCAACCCTTGAGAAATGCCCATAATTCAGAGCCATGATTGACAACCCAAAGGGCACAACATGGCAGCGCTATTCGATCAAAACCGCAACTACGTTCTTGGCGACAAAGAACTCAATCTTATAGGCGACCGCGACAAGCTGGCCCAATGGCGTCACAAAGGCATGGGACCTGCCTTCTATCGGCTTGGCCGCAAGATCATCTATCGGGGGGATGACCTGAACGCTTGGGCCGAAGCCCAGCGCGTTGAGCCTTCCAAGGGTGGGCCGGTCTGATGGCCAAGCGTGTCTCGACACGCAAAATCAAAAAACACCGCCTGTACACCTATGAAGAAGCGGGCGGTGATTTGGGTGTCACACCTCATACCGTGCGCTCATGGCGGCCTAGTGGTTTGCAGGTGATGACTGCAAGCACACCTCACTACATTTTGGGCGCTGAATTGATCCGGTATCTTGAGGACAAACAGGCCAAGAAGTCCGTCAAAATGGGCGTGGATCAAATGTACTGCTTCAGGTGCAAGACGCCCCAAAAGCCGCTTTGGTCGATGGTCGACTACATTCCTATCAACGACACAAGAGGGCGGCTTACAGGGCTGTGTGGGGCGTGTGAGGGGGGCTTGCAGCGGTTTGTGGGTAAGGGTGACTTGGGGAGGTTTGGCCAAATTTATGAGATCACCACCAAGGGCATGTCTTGAGCCTAAGCGAACCCCTCAGGCCCAGTTGAAAACCACACTTTGAGCGGTCCCACTAAACCGCTCGAAATTTAGGCCCCAACCCTCCCCAAAACGAAGGCAAGCAACATGAGAAAAGTAGTTGAAGAAAACGAGCGGATGAAGCGCAAATATGTCTTCCATCTTGAGGAAGCGGATGGGCTGGATGCCAAGTCCACGGATAAGGTTTTAGCAGCAGTCCTGAAGTTTGAGCAATCCATAGGGTTTAAGCCGTTCAAGCGGTTTCATATCGACCAAGCCGCTAAATTCAAGATCTACCTTTCCCAAGCAAAAAACCAACGCGGGCAACCCTTGAGCCATTCGACGGTGGATGCCACCCTGACACTGGTGCGCAAGTTCTTTCATTGGCTGGCAGGGCAGTCGGGATATAAAAAGGTGCTGAGCTATAGCGACACGCGCTACTTTAACAACAACCGCAAGTCGGCACGTATTGCCCATACCGCCAATGAGAAGCAAAGCCCGTCACCTGAGGCAGCATTCCATGCCTTCCAAGCCATGCCCAAGGCGACCGAGTTTGATATGCGGGACAAGGCGCTGTTTGCGTTCTTCATGCTCACAGGGGCGCGTGTGGGGGCTGTGGCGTCCCTCAGGCTCAAACATATCGACCTGTTCAATGGCAAGGTGTTCCAAGACCCGCGTGAGGTGAACACAAAGGCTGCCAAATACATCGACACAGTGTTCATGCCTGTCGATCCTGCCTATCTTGAGTGCTTCACGGCATGGGTGAAATATCTGCGAACGGAAAAGTTCTTTGGCGACACCGATGCGCTGTTCCCCAAGGCACAGATGGGGCTGGCAGAAACAGGTGGCTTTCAAAAGGTGGGGCTGTCGCGTGACCCGTTTGCCACCACAACGCCGCTTAACAAGATCATCCGCAATGCCTTTGCGATGGTGCAGTTGCCGCAATATACGCCCCACGCTTTTCGCACGACATTGATCAAGATGGCGAATGACCGTTGCGCCACTGTGGAAGAGTTCAAGGCATGGGGCATGAACATCGGTCATGAGAACATGGCGGTCACGATGGGGTCATATCTGCCCATCACGAAACAGCGCAAAGAAGACCTGATCAAGAAGTTGAAACCAGCCTAAAGCGGTTTGTGCGCGGTCTCGCCTTTGGCTAGGGTCCGTTTACTCTGAGGTTCATTTCCGTACAGCCGCCGTTCGAGCAAAGCGCCCGAAGTGACCGATGCTGCGCCATGCGCATTTCGGAAGTAGGGCGGGAAGCGGTCGTTCGCTGCGTGGCGCGCGAATAACCGGTAAGCGTAGGAAGCTGGCGGTTGAGTCGTTTCGCGCGGCGTCGCGGCTGCCACACCATTACCGTAAGGGCATGGGCTAGTGGTGACCTCGGGTGGAGTGAACACCAGATTTGTGATTTTCTGGAAATAGACGAGTAGATGGACTTGTGAGTTGCCTAGATTGCCGGGCAAATCTCTGGCCTAAAGTCGCGGGATCGCCGGCCCGGACTGCCCTATTGAGG